>NZ_JCAFVV010000002.1:0-703992 GCF_059295395.1 Vibrio sp. SCP2
GAGAGACTTGAACTCTCACACCTTGCGGCGCCAGAACCTAAATCTGGTGCGTCTACCAATTCCGCCACTTCCGCATCAATTTTGTGTTCATCCCGCTAATTGGTAAAAGCGTAATGAAGTTGTATGGCAGGCTACTTAGAGCCGAGCCAGGGACAATAGACGAGGCATCAAAAGATGTTATCCACTGAACCTATAAATAATGGCAGGTCTACCTGGATTCGAACCAGGGAATGGCGGCATCAAAAGCCGCTGCCTTACCGCTTGGCGATAGACCTGCAGTGCTCTAACTAAAGAGACTTCAAATAATGGTGCGGAAGGAGAGACTTGAACTCTCACACCTTGCGGCGCCAG
Source organism: Vibrio sp. SCP2 (assembly GCF_059295395.1). Lineage (NCBI taxonomy): Bacteria > Pseudomonadati > Pseudomonadota > Gammaproteobacteria > Vibrionales > Vibrionaceae > Vibrio > Vibrio sp. SCP2. Next base: position 352 of record NZ_JCAFVV010000002.1, read on the forward strand.
AACCTAAATCTGGTGCGTCTACCAATTCCGCCACTTCCGCATCAATTTTGTATTCATACCGCTAATTGGTAAAAGCCATATGAAATTGTAAATGGTGGCTACGACGGGATTCGAACCTGTGACCCCATCATTATGAGTGATGTGCTCTAACCAGCTGAGCTACGTAGCCACTCGTGAGCGAGACAATATAAACTCTCTAGCTCTTAGTGACAAGCCCTTTTTTAATTAGGCTCAGCACTTTAAATAGTGGCAGGTCTACCTGGATTCGAACCAGGGAATGGCGGCATCAAAAGCCGCTGCCTTACCGCTTGGCGATAGACCTGCAGGTCTAGCTATAAAAGCTATAAAATATGGTGCGGAAGGAGAGACTTGAACTCTCACACCTTGCGGCGCCAGAACCTAAATCTGGTGCGTCTACCAATTCCGCCACTTCCGCATCAATTCCTAACGACTTTAAAAGAAAAGTGTTTAGGAATGGTGGCTACGACGGGATTCGAACCTGTGACCCCATCATTATGAGTGATGTGCTCTAACCAGCTGAGCTACGTAGCCATACCATATTTTTGCTCTCTCCGATTCGTTGCCTTATCGTTGGGAACGGCGCGCATTATGCGAAGTTGAGGCAAAGCCGTCAATAGTTTTTTTGAATAAATCCTCAGAAATCAACCGTTCGGTTTCTTTTTAAACAAAGAGGCGTGTTAATGATCGAAAACTGATAACAAATTGACATCACTTGGAAGAGTTAATTTGTTTCTTTGTTAAAGGGCAATAAAAAAGCCAGCGTAAGTGCTGGCTTTTAAAGTCAATGACTTGGACGCAAATTAAACGTTGAAACGGAAGTGAACAACATCGCCATCTTTTACGATGTAATCTTTACCTTCTAAACGCCATTTACCTGCATCTTTCGCACCGCTTTCACCATTAAACTGGATAAAGTCATCGTAACCAACAACTTCAGCTCGAATGAAGCCTTTCTCAAAGTCAGTGTGGATCTTACCTGCAGCTTGAGGAGCTGTTGCACCTACAGGGATCGTCCATGCACGAACTTCTTTAACGCCAGCAGTAAAGTAAGTGTGTAGCGTTAATAGCTCGTAGCCTGAACGGATCACGCGGTTAAGGCCCGGTTCTTCGATGCCCATATCGGCAAGGAACTCTTCACGATCTTCATCGTCAAGCTCAGAAAGTTCAGATTCGATTGCTGCACATACTGCAACAACGACGTTGTTCTCTTTCTCTGCGTATTCACGTACCGCGTCTAGGTACGGGTTGTTCTCGAAACCATCTTCGTTAACGTTAGCGATGTACATGGTTGGCTTAAGCGTTAGGAAGTTTAGGTAACCCACTGCTGCTAGCTCTTCTTTAGATAGCTCAACGGTACGCGCCATGCCACCTTCAGTTAGAACTGGAAGTAGTTTCTCAAGTACGGTCAGTTCAAACTTCGCGTCTTTGTCGCCACCTTTGGCTTTCTTAGCATTACGCTGAATCGCGCGCTCACAAGAATCTAGGTCAGCCATTGCAAGTTCTAGGTTGATCACCTCGATGTCTTCGATTGGTGATACTTTACCTGCAACGTGAACGATGTTTTCATTTTCAAAACAGCGTACAACGTGACCGATCGCGTCAGTTTCGCGGATGTTTGCTAGGAATTTGTTACCTAAACCTTCACCACGTGAAGCACCAGCAACGAGGCCCGCGATATCAACGAATTCCATTGTGGTTGGTAGTACTTTTTGTGGGTTAACAATCTTTGCTAGTGCGTCTAAGCGCAGATCTGGCACAGGTACTACGCCTGTGTTTGGCTCGATAGTACAAAACGGGAAGTTTGCCGCTTCGATACCTGCTTTAGTTAGTGCATTAAACAGAGTTGACTTACCTACGTTTGGTAGACCAACGATGCCACATTTAAAACCCATGATAGTAACCTTATTCAGCTTTGAACGTGTGTAAACGATTTTGCGCTTTTGATAGACCATCTTTAATCAGGATGTCTAAACAACGGACAGATTCATCTGCCGCTGCATCAAGAAGCTCTTGTTCTTTTGCTGGAGCTTTGCCTAATACAAATCCAGCAACTTTGTCTTTGTGCCCAGGATGGCCAATGCCGATCCTAAGGCGATAGAAATCTTTGCAATTACCAAGCTTACTAATGGTATCGCGTAAGCCGTTATGCCCACCGTGGCCACCGCCTTTCTTAAACTTAGCGACACCTGGTGGTAAATCTAGCTCATCGTGCGCAACCATGATCTCTTCAGGTTTAATTTGATAAAACTTTGCCAAAGCAGCAATAGATTTACCTGAGAGGTTCATAAACGTGGTTGGGATAAGCAAACGGAGATCCTGACCGTTAACCATGATTCGCCCTGTCATTCCAAAGTACTTGGCTTCGTTCTTTAGAGTGACGTTGTGAATACGTGCGAGTTCTTCTACTACCCATGCTCCCGCATTGTGTCGAGTTCTGGCATATTCAGGCCCAGGATTAGCAAGGCCGACAAGAAGTTTAATTTGTTGACTCAAGGTTAGGATCTCTCTTGGAATCTCAAAAAGCGCAGTATGATAGCATACAATTCTTGCCTCGGGCGAGACGAGCAATAGACGCAAATAAAAAAACACCCCAAGAAGGGGTGTTTTCAATTCGATTTAACCGCAGTGGCGATTAGTTGAACATCGCTGAGATTGACTCTTCATTGCTGATGCGACGGATTGCTTCAGCAAGCATGCGAGAAAGGCTTAGACAAGTCACTTTACCTGTTGCTTCCATCTCTTTAGGTAGCGTGATTGAGTCAGTCACGATAACTTGGTCTAGCACTGAGTTACCGATGTTTTGAGCTGCGTTGCCTGAGAATACAGCGTGAGTTGCGTAAGCGAATACACGCTTAGCACCGCGCTCTTTTAGCGCTTCAGCTGCTTTACATAGCGTACCGCCTGTGTCGATCATGTCATCAACGATCACACAGTCGCGACCTTCAACATCACCGATTAGGTTCATCACTTCAGAAACGTTAGCACGTGGACGGCGCTTATCAACGATAGCAATATCGATGTCACCTAGTGCTTTTGCAGTTGCGCGAGCACGAACAACGCCACCTAGGTCTGGAGATACCACTACTGGGTTCTCTAGGCCGCGAGCTTCCATGTCTTCTAGCAGTACAGGTGTACCGAAGATGTTATCAACTGGAACATCGAAGAAGCCTTGGATTTGTTCTGCGTGAAGGTCGATGGTTAGAACGCGGTCAACGCCAACGTTAGAAAGGAAATCTGCAACAACTTTAGCAGTGATTGGCACACGAGCAGAACGTACACGACGGTCTTGGCGAGCGTAACCAAAGTAAGGGATAACTGCTGTAATACGGCCCGCTGAAGCGCGGCGCATTGCGTCAATCATCACTACAAGTTCCATTAGGTTGTCGTTAGTTGGTGCACAAGTAGATTGGATGATGAAAACATCACTACCACGTACGTTTTCGTTGATTTGAACAGCGACTTCGCCATCAGAAAAACGAGAAACAGTAGCATCACCAAGAGAGATGTATAGACGATCAGCAATACGTTGGGCTAGTTCAGGTGTAGCGTTACCAGCAAATAGCTTCATATCAGGCACGGTGGAAACCTCAGGGTTGCGTCCAGTTTTTAAATAGATTGTGAGTGGGCTAAGCGATACTTAGCCAGTGTCTCGTATAAAGGCGAAATATTCTTGCCTTTAGCGACAAATGCGGAGACAGTGTCTGGCAGTTTCCCGAGGGTAGTTTCAGCTTCATTTTTGCTCGAAAACTCGGCAAAAACGCATGATCCCGTCCCGGTCAACCGCGACGGCGCGTATTGTAGCAGCCAAGAAAGTTGCTTATCAACCTCTTGGTACAGCATTCTAACAATTTTTTCGCAATCGTTTCCGTAATCTCTGTCAAGAAGGTTTGCCAGTGTTCGTTTTGGCGTGTTTCGCGTTAAATCGGGGTGAGTGAAAATATCAACAGTGGCAATCGAGACATTAGGTCTGACGACTAAGTACCATTTTTCATCGGGCTGTGCAGGAGTCAGCTCTTCACCGACACCTTCCGCAAACGCTGAAAATCCGCGTGTAAAGACAGGGACATCCGCCCCAAGTTTTAGTCCGATCTCTGCCAGTTCATCTTCAGAGAGGTCTGCTTGCCAAAGGTGATTAAGGGCGACAAGCGTCGTTGCAGCGTTTGATGACCCTCCACCGATACCACCTCCCATAGGAAGAACCTTATTAAGTTCAATATGAGCGCCGAAAGGACAACCTGACTTTTGCTTCAGAGCGGTTGCGGCTTTCCAGATCAAATTATCTTCAAGGGCAACACCTGGGATCTGTGGTGATAGGGTAATTTCGCCGGTATTGTTGGCGGTGATGGTGAGATCGTCGCCATGATCAAGGAACTGAAATAAGGTTTGCAGTTCGTGATAGCCATTGTCACGGCGTCCGGTGATGTAAAGAAACAGATTGAGTTTTGCTGGAGAAGGCCAGTGAGTGGTTTCCGAGATCATTGGTTTGTATTCCACTTCGAAATAATGATGTTTATAGAGATATCGCCTTGTATGAGCTTCATTTTTTTTGGTAATGGGAGAGCAATACCGTCGATTAGCACATCTTGATAACTGGCGTAACTGAGCTGCCATACTTGGGCGCCCACTTGCTTGGTTAAAGATGAAAGGGTGTTGGTTTCATTCAATTGGTAGTCATCGGCTTGAGTTGGTCGACCTAACATCCAATCATTGAGTTGCTCGACAGGAATGTTTAGCCCCGTCAGCTGCTTAATCAAGGCTTCTGGGCTTGAAGCGTAAAAGGTTTGATCATCATAAGTTTCGACGCTAGCCCCATCCGGAGTGGATTTTAGGTTAAGCGCAGTTTGACCGAGAAAGGTGGTCATTCGTAAATGGGTTAATGTCGGAGAGTGAGCCCATTGGAAGTTTAGTGACTGTCTTTGCTCGGGGGCAATGTAGCCGAGTTTGCCATTGGCTCGATAATCTTGAATAGTGGCTAAGCGTTGTTGATGAGTTTGCCACTCGACATTGGTGGTGCTATCAATAGTTGCACAGCCATGTAAAAACAGTGTGCCGACGAGCAAGAGAAAAATAGATCGAAAATGTTTCACCATTGCTGATTATTTATCCAGTTTTAGCCAAAGTATCTGCTCACTATATCATTGAAATCACGAACTCAAGAAAACATATCCTGATTCCCCTTTCAATAAACGGGGGCATCAAGTAAAATTCCGACCTTATTTGTCCATTGTCTGATTCAGAGAACCAACGATACATGTCTTTGCTTGCTATAGGTATCAACCATAATACGGCCTCAGTCGAACTTCGTGAAAAAGTCGCGTTTGGTCCGGAAAAGTTACCTGAAGCGTTAGACCAGCTCGGCCAAAACCAAAACGTAAATGGAAGTGTGATTGTTTCTACATGTAATCGCACCGAAATCTATTGCGATGTGAAAAGTGGTGGCAAGAGCAAAATCATCGATTGGTTGAGTCAGTTTCATCAAGTTAGTCCTGAAGATCTTAAACCCAGCCTTTATATCCATGAAGAGCAAGCTGCGATTCGTCATTTAATGCGAGTCTCGTGTGGCTTGGATTCTTTGGTACTGGGTGAGCCTCAAATCTTAGGACAGGTGAAACAAGCCTATTCTGACTCAAGAGAGAGTAAGGCAGTGGACGCGGCAATGGAGAAGCTGTTTCAAAAAGCTTTCTCGGTTGCTAAGCGAGTGCGTACTGAGACAGACATTGGCGGCAACGCCGTATCTGTTGCTTATGCGGCATGTACTCTCGCAAAGCATATTTTTGAATCGCTAGAGAAGTCGACGGTGTTACTGGTTGGCGCGGGTGAAACCATTGAATTGGTGGCCAAGCACTTAGCAGGCAATGGTTGTAGCAAGATGATCGTTGCAAACCGTACTAAGGAGCGCGCGCTTCCTTTGGCGGAGCAGTTTGGCGCTGAAATTATTGGTTTACCTGAAATTCCCGATCATCTCCCTCGTGCAGATATCGTGATCAGTTCAACCGCCAGCCCACTACCAATTATTGGTAAAGGGATGGTCGAAACGGCATTAAAAGCGCGTCGTTTTCAACCTATGCTGTTGGTCGACATTGCTGTCCCTCGTGATATTGAATCGCAAGTGGGTGAGCTAAATGACGCTTACCTTTACTCTGTTGATGACCTGCAAACTATTGTTGATAGCAACATGGAACAGAGAAAAATCGAAGCGATTCAAGCGGAAGCGATCGTCAGTGAAGAAAGTGCGGCATTTATGTCGTGGATGCGTTCTCTACAAGCTGTAGACAGTATTCGAGAGTACCGTCAGTCAGCGAACGACATTCGAGAAGAGCTTCTCAATAAAAGTTTACAGTCTCTCGCAGCAGGTGCGGATGCAGAAAAGGTTCTGCTAGAGCTGAGTAATAAATTAACTAACAAGTTGATTCATGCGCCAACCCGCGCACTACAAAGTGCTGCCGAGAAAGGCGAGCCTGCTAGGCTGGCTACAATTAGACAAAGTTTAGGTCTTGATCATTCTTAGTCATAAGAGTGACAGACTTCATTAGACCCCTGAGTTAAAGAAAACTATGAAAGCCTCTATTTTAACTAAGCTAGAAACCCTGGTTGAGCGTTACGAAGAAGTTCAACATCTACTTGGCGATCCTGATGTGATCGGTGACCAAGATAAATTCCGCGCGTTATCAAAAGAGTACTCTCAGCTAGAGGAAGTCACTAAGTGTTTCCAAGCTTATCAGCAAGCCCAAGAAGATCTGGTCGCTGCTGAAGAGATGGCAAAAGAAGATGACGAAGAAATGCGCGAAATGGCTCAGGAAGAGATCAAAGAAGCGAAAGAGACGATTGAGCGTCTAAATGACGAACTGCAAATCTTACTGCTACCTAAAGATCCTAATGATGACCGCAACTGTTTCCTAGAAATCCGCGCGGGTGCGGGTGGTGACGAAGCGGGTATCTTCGCTGGCGACCTGTTCCGCATGTACAGCAAATTTGCTGAAAAGAAAGGCTGGCGCGTAGAAGTGATGTCTTCAAATGAAGCAGAACATGGCGGTTACAAAGAGATGATCGCAAAAGTCTCTGGTGATGGCGCTTATGGCGTATTGAAGTTTGAGTCAGGCGGTCACCGTGTACAACGTGTTCCAGCAACTGAATCGCAAGGTCGTGTTCATACTTCTGCCTGTACTGTAGCGGTTATGGCAGAGATTCCAGAAGCGGAAATTCCAGAAATCAAAGCGGCAGACCTTAAGATCGATACATTCCGTGCATCAGGCGCGGGGGGTCAGCACGTTAACACCACTGACTCGGCGATTCGTATTACTCACTTACCGACAGGCACAGTTGTAGAGTGTCAGGACGAGCGTTCACAGCATAAGAACAAAGCGAAGGCGATGGCTGTGCTTGCGGCTCGTATTATTCAAGCAGAAGAGGCGAAGCGCGCGGCTGAAGAGTCTGACACACGTCGTAACCTTCTAGGCTCTGGTGACCGTAGTGACCGTATTCGTACCTATAACTACCCTCAAGGTCGTGTTTCAGACCACCGTATCAACCTAACCATCTATCGCCTAAACGAAGTGATGGAAGGTGAGGTAGCAAGCTTGATTGATCCGGTTATTCAGGAGCACCAAGCGGATCAGTTAGCTGCGCTAGCAGAGAACAACTAAACCAATGTCGGCTGACAACAGTGTTGAAAGCACACTAAAAAAGGCCGTACAGCAACTTCAGGAGAGTGGCATTGATTCGCCCTCTCTTGATGCCGCGGTGCTACTTTGCCACGCCTTAGATAAACCCCGTTCGTTTCTGTTAACTTGGCCGGACAAAATTCTTGAGGCTGAGCAGCTGAGTGATTTCCAAAATCTATTGCAGCGCAGATTAAGTGGCGAACCGATTGCCTACATCACGGGTGAACGTGAGTTTTGGTCATTGCCGCTAAAAGTCTCACCGACGACACTGATTCCAAGACCAGATACAGAGCGCTTAGTCGAAGTTGCTTTGGATAAAGCGTCGTTAAGTCAGGGAGATATCCTCGATTTAGGGACAGGGACAGGTGCGATCGCTTTGGCGTTAGCCTCTGAGCTTCCAAGCAGGAATGTATGGGGTGTAGACCTCAAAACTGATGCCCAGCAACTCGCTCAATCTAATGCGACAGCCCTTAATTTAACCAATACCCAATTCTTAGCGGGCAGTTGGTTTGAGCCTATTCCGAGTGGCACAGAGTTTGCTCTGATTGTATCTAACCCTCCTTATATTGAGAAAGAAGATCCACATCTGACTCAAGGAGATGTGCGCTTTGAACCGTTAAGTGCTTTGGTGGCTGAAGAGAAAGGTCTCGCAGACATCAGACACATCGCAACACAAGCGAGATCCTATCTCATCAATGAGGGGTGGCTGATGTTCGAGCATGGCTTTGAACAGGGTGAGGCGGTAAGGAACTTATTATTATCACTTGGCTACGATCAAGTGGAAACCTACAAGGACTATGGTGACAACGACCGAGTAACTATCGGCCAATACCACCACTGAAGTAAGAGAGACTATCAATGTACGAAGGTTTAAAACATTTTCACCTGCTCACTATCGCTATCAGCGCTACATTATTATCGGTACGATTTGCCATGATGATGGCGAATTCACAACTGTTAGAAAAGAAGTTCTTCAAAGTATTCCCGCACATTAATGATACGTGCTTACTGTTGTCAGGTATTGGCCTGATCTTCATTACTGGTTTTATTCCATTTACTCCAGCCGCACCTTGGCTGACGGAAAAGATCACTTGTGTTTTGGCCTACATCGCACTTGGTTTCTTCGCCTTAAAACTTGGCAAGAATAAGCTGCTAAGAACCTTCTCATTCTTTGGTGCATTAGGATGGCTAGCGATGGCGGGTAAAGTTGCTGTAACTAAGACGCCGATGTTCTTTGGATAATATTTTTTGGTTAACGAGGTTATGACAACCCATATGCTTGAGTTATTTGATGAAGATTTTGATGCTATGGAGCTTGCCGAAGGCGCACTAGCATTAAATAAAGCGATCAATCCTCAAACCCAAGTCCATTGGGCAGAAGCAGAGTTAAGTCGACTGGTTCAAGAAGCTGAACTTGCTCTGGTTCATGAAGTGAACGACAAGCAGCGCTTTGAATCCCTATTGCGTCTCTTCTACTACGAGTGGGGATTCCAAGGGGATAGAGAAAGCTATTTTCATTCAGAAAATGGTTTTGTCGATAAAGTACTTGAAACTCGTAAAGGCATTCCCGTCAGCTTAGGGGCAATTTTACTCTATATTGCCCGTAAACTCGGCTTTCCTCTGGTAGGGGTGACTTTCCCAACTCAGTTTCTTGTGAAGCTTGAGTGGTATGGTGAAAAGCCGCTGTACATTAATCCATTCAATGGGGAGTATGTGACGGAGCATACGCTTGGTGCTTGGTTGATCGGTCACAAAGGCCCACTTGCTAAGCTAGAATCGAAGCACCTACTAGAGACGGATAACCCAACGGTTATTGGCCGATGGTTAGCCTTACTGAAAAGTGCTCTGCTTAGAGAAGAGCGCTATACTTTGGCGTTAAAGTGTACCGATCTTGCGTTGACCTTTGTCCCTGATGACCCGTATGAAATTCGCGACCGTGGATTTATTTATCAGCAGCTTGATTGTCATCAAATCGCATTGAGTGATTATCAGTATTTTATCGACCAGTGCCCTGATGACCCAGCGGCAGAGTTGCTCAAGAATCAAGTCAACGCCATGAGTGAAACTCAGGTGACCTTACATTAAGCCCATCTCTTAGGAGCTGGCATGACATCGAAATAGAGAGAAGAACATGGAACAGAAAATTGTTCACGTTGGTGATATTCCAGTAGCGAACGACAAGCCATTCACGCTGTTTGCAGGTATGAACGTTCTAGAGTCGCGCGATCTTGCAATGCAGATTTGTGAGCACTACGTAAAAGTCACAGAAAAGCTAGGTATTCCTTACGTATTCAAAGCGTCATTTGATAAAGCAAACCGTAGTTCTGTGCACTCTTATCGTGGTCCTGGCTTAGAGGAAGGGATGAAAATCTTCCAAGAGTTGAAAGACACCTTTGGCGTTAAGATCATCACTGATGTTCATACTGAAGAACAAGCGCAGCCAGTGGCTGACGTGGTAGACGTTATTCAGCTTCCTGCGTTCCTAGCTCGTCAAACTGACCTTGTTGAAGCAATGGCAAAAACAGGTGCAGTGATCAACGTTAAGAAGCCTCAGTTTATGAGCCCAGGTCAGGTTGGTAACATCGTCGACAAGTTCAGCGAATGTGGTAACGAGAACATCATTCTATGTGAGCGTGGCTCTTGTCATGGTTACGACAACCTAGTCGTTGATATGCTTGGATTTGGCGTCATGAAGAAAGCGTCTAACGGTAGCCCAATCATCTTTGATGTAACACACTCACTTCAGATGCGTGATCCTTCTGGTGCTGCTTCAGGTGGCCGCCGTGAGCAAACTGTTGAGCTAGCAAAAGCAGGCTTAGCGACAGGTATTGCAGGTCTGTTTATCGAAGCACACCCGAACCCAGATCAAGCACGTTGTGATGGCCCATCTGCTTTACCGCTAGATAAACTAGAGCCGTTCCTAACGCAAATGAAAGCACTTGATGAGCTGATCAAAGGTTTTGACCATATCGATATTAAGTAGTGCTCAATATTGAATTTAAACAAGCCAGCTAATTTGCTGGCTTTTTTACTCGATTTTTCACCAATTAATAAATCTTACTTAACTAACGACAATCCAAATATAATCAGATAAATTTGATTGTTATAATATAACAATTATCTGCTCAATTAGATCTTGGTTATTCAATAAAAACTCACATCTTGTTGCCATTCCCATATTAAATTTTTGATATTTGTTTTGTTATAACATAACTAAAAGTGGTCGCGTTCGGTTGTTAATATTCGCGAAGTTCGCCTTTTATGTTGATTAAATAACCTAAGTCACAATAGCGTCTAAAGCGTTGTTTATCTCAGACAAACGTTTGCTTGTGATCTTATATTTGCGCCTGTGTAATTCTGAGCATTTATTACATGATTAATAGTTATTAAGAGTGATCTAGTCATCATAAATATGAAATTCAAGTGTCACTTTCGTCACCTTAATTTAAACTAGTTCAAGTTTTACTGCTCTCTCAGCCTGTTATTTTCCAAGTCTGTCTATTCACAGAGAGCAGTATAAAAAAGCAGTGGAAACCCCTAAAAGTTCAAAAGGTATGACAATGAAGCAAGGCCTGATCGTAAAAAGCGCTATTAGCGCAGCTATCCTGGCAACTCTAGCTGGTTGTGCAACGGCACCACAACACGAGTGGGAAGCAGACAAAACTTATAAGTTGACTGTTCTACATACTAACGACCACCACGGTCGCTTCTGGCAGAACAAATACGGCGAGTACGGCATGGCTGCTCGTAAAACACTGATTGATGAGCTTCGTGCAGAGATCGCTGCAGAAGGTGGTAGCTCGCTACTGCTATCTGGTGGTGACATCAACACTGGTGTTCCAGAGTCAGATCTACAAGATGCTGAACCAGATTTCAAAGGTATGAGCAAAATTGGTTACGATGCTATGGCACTTGGTAACCACGAGTTTGATAACCCTCTTGAAGTTCTAATGAAACAGAAAGAGTGGGCAAACTTCCCAATGCTTTCTGCAAACATCTATGACAAAGAGACTGGCGAGCGTATGTTCCAGGCTTACGAGATGTTTGACCTACAGGGTATTAAAGTTGCTGTTATCGGTCTAACGACAGAAGATACGCAGAAAATCGGTAACCCAGAATTTATCGGTGGCATCGATTTCCGTGATCCTAAAGAAGAAGCGAAGCAGCTAATCGCTGAGCTTGAGAAAACTGAAAAACCAGATCTTATCTTCGCGGTTACTCATATGGGTCACTACGAAGATGGTAAGCGTGGCGTAAACGCACCTGGTGATGTAGCACTAGCTCGTTACCTAGATGAAGGTTCTCTAGATATGATCGTTGGTGGTCACTCGCAAGAACCTGTATGTATGGAAGCGCCAAACGTTGTTAAGAAAAACTTCAAGCCTTCTGATGAGTGTAAGCCAGACCTACAAAACGGCACCTACATTGTTCAGGCGCACGAGTGGGGTAAATATGTAGGCCGTGCTGATTACGAATTCCGTAACGGCGAGCTACAAATGGTAAGCTACGACCTAATCCCAGTTAACCTGAAGAAGAAGGTTAAAATTGACGGTAAGAAGCAGCGTGTTCTTATCGAAGATGAGATTGCAGAAGATACAGAACTGCTAGAATTCCTACGCCCTTACCAAGAAAAAGGTAAAGCGCAGCTAGACGTTAAGATTGCTGAAACTAACGGCAAGCTGGAAGGTGACCGTAACGTAGTTCGTTTCCAACAGACTAACCTAGGTCGTCTAATCGCAACGGCTCATATGGAGCGCGCGAAAGCTGACTTTGCTGTAATGAACTCTGGTGGTGTGCGTGATTCTATCGCTGCGGGTGAAGTGACATACAAAGACGTACTGACGGTACAACCATTTGGCAATATCCTGACTTACACAGACATGTCTGGTCAAGAAGTGATGGATTACCTAAACGTTGTTGCAACTAAGCCGGTAGACTCTGGTGCATACGCTCAGTTCGCAGGTATCTCGATGACAGTTGCTGATGGTAAAGTTTCAAACGTGTTCATCGGTGGCAAACAGCTTCGCCTAGATGAGACGTACCGCTTTACAGTGCCTAGCTTCAACGCGTCAGGCGGTGACGGCTACCCTAAACTAATGGGTCACCCAGGTTTTGTTAATACTGGTTTCGTTGATGCAGAAGTACTAAAAGAGTACCTAGAGTCAAACAGCCCAATCGATGTGAACAAATACGCACCATCAGGTGAGATTGTTTACAAGTAAGTTGACACCAACTTATAACGGTCTTTAAGCTAAAGCGCTGCTCAAATGAGCAGCGCTTTTTGTTTGTCTACAGTTGGAGGGAGTATGACTCCTGCAATAAGTCTCGCTAAGAAGAAAAAAATTGCTCACACCATTCACCAGTACCATCATGACCCTAGAGCCGAAAGCTATGGTTTAGAAGCGGTAGAGGCACTTGGGCAAAACCCTGAACAGGTCTTCAAAACCTTGCTATTTTGCTTAAATGGAGAGCTGAAAAACCTCGCGGTTGCGGTGATCCCCGTTGACAAGAAGCTCAACTTAAAGCAGGCAGCTAAAGCAGCAAAAGGCAAAAAAGCAGAGATGGCTAATCCGGATATTGCGCAGAAAACCACAGGGTACGTTGTGGGCGGCATCAGCCCACTTGGACAAAAAAAGGCTCTACCAACGTTTATCCATCAAAGTGCCGTTGGACAAGAAACGATTTGTGTCAGCGCGGGTAAGCGAGGTTTGGAAATTGAGTTATCACCGCAAGATTTAGCAAGCCTAACCCGCGGTCAGTTTGCCGAGTTGTGTGGGTAGGGGCTGGGAGGGAACGGACTTCGTCCTCGGGAACGCTTCGCTATAGAAAGCGAGATCGGGCTTCGCCCTGCGAGAAAATAGGTGTTTACTCTTTAAGTAAAGATGAGCAACGATAGTTTTCTAGTTTTCTAGTTTTCTAGTTTTCTAGTTTTCTAGTTTTCTAGTTTTCTAGTTTTCTAGTTTTCTAGTTTTCCAGTTTTCCAAAAAAGGGTTGACGCAAAACGCCAACCCTGAAAAAACTCTCAGATTCTCGATTCTACTTCGTTTCTTCTTCCATCTGTGCATTATCGACGACGTGGTTCTCGCCCAAATCTCTTGGTAGAACTAGGTTAAGTAGAATCGCTACGATACCACACAGGCTGACACCTTGTAGGCTGAACTCACCGATACCGAAAGCCATGCCACCGATACCAAACACTAAGGTAATAGCAACGATGACTAGGTTGCGTGACTTATGTAGATCTACATTGTTCTTAATCAGTGTGTTTAAACCCACCGTCGCAATCGAGCCAAACAATAGGATCATGATGCCGCCCATAACAGGCATAGGGATGGTTTGTAGCACAGCGCCGAGTTTCCCAACTAACGCAAGAACAATGGCACTTACCGCTGCCCATGTCATGATGACTGGGTTAAACGCTTTGGTCAGCATGACTGCGCCTGTTACCTCAGAGTAGGTGGTATTTGGCGGCGCACCAACCATTGACGCTGCGATGGTCGCCACCCCGTCACCGGTAATTGTGCGGTGCAAACCTGGTTTCTTAATGTAGTTTTTGCCCGTCACGTTCGAAATTGCCAGCATATCGCCGACGTGTTCTACAGCCGGAGCAATCGCGACCGGGATCATAAATAGGATCGCGTTGATGTTAAATTCAGGCGTTGTAAAGTTTGGTAGAGCGAACCAAGCCGCTTCTTGTACTGGTGTGAAATCGACAATGCCGTAACCAAGGCTCAAAGCGTAGCCGACAACAATACCGCCTAGAATAGGGGTTAGTTTTAGGAAACCTTTCGCGAACACACTTAAAACGATAGTGGTAAGCAGAGAAGCAACTGAAATAACCAGTGAAGCATCTGCGTCGATCACTTGAGAGCCGTCTACTTTACCTAGCGCCATGTTGACAGCGACTGGAGCTAGACCCAAACCGATAACCATGATTACAGGACCGACCACAACTGGCGGAAGTAGTTTGTGAATGATTTCAACGCCACGTACTTTGATCAGCGCACCCATCGCAACGTAAACACAACCCGCTGCCATTAGGCCGCCCATGGTTGCTGGGACTCCCCAAGTTTGCACACCGTAAAGGATAGGAGCGATAAAAGCGAATGAAGAAGCAAGGAAGATAGGAACAGAGCGGCGGGTTACAAGTTGAAATAAAAGGGTTCCGACACCTGCACCAAATAGAGCAACACTAGGATCTAATCCTGTCAGCAATGGAACTAATACAAGAGCACCAAATGCGACAAACAACATCTGCGCACCTTGAATGGCGTTTTTCATGGGTTATTCCTTTATGTGGCAAAGCTAAAAGCAGTATGAAACTACTCAACAAAAAATAAAATTCGCGGGATTTTATCATTATGCCAATCGTTTGCAATCTGAACTGGATCAAATAATTTACTATTTATCTATTCGTCAATGTGATGACACTGTGAGGGGAAATTTAGAATCAAGCCAAGTTTCTTGACCTTTAGTTGCTCCAGTCTCGATAGTTGCTTATCATCAACGTTTAACGTGTAAGAAACTGATCTTAGGAAGTGTATGCGTCATCTAGCTTTGTTCATTTTGGGACTGGTCGCTCTACCTGCATTGGCTTTAACCAATGTCGATCTGTACCAAACGGAAGTTGTATTAGACCAAGCGGCTGACAATGCCGATGCCAAAGCGCGAGCTGAAGGCATGAAAGAAGTGATAGTGCGTGCTTCAGGGGACCGTAATGCAGTGTCCAATGAAGTGGTGCAAAAGGCGCTAAAACAGAGTTCTCAATACGTAGCTCAACTTAGCTACGGTCAAGTCAATGAACAGCAATCATTACGCATGGTGTTTAGTGCGCCTCATATTCGTTCATTACTGAGTCAAGCTCAGTTGCCGATTTGGCCTGCCGCTCGCGCGAATTTATTGGTTTGGTTAGTCGAAGAAGGGCAAGCGGATCGCAACATCATTTGGGAGCACTCGCCATCATTGGTGTTAGACCAAATGAAGCAGCAAGCGCTAAAACGCGGCCTGCCACTCACAGTACCTGTCGGTGACTTTGATGATATCACTGGTGTTGCCGTCTCCGATTTGTGGGGTGGTTTCATTCAACCTGTAGGCCAAGCGAGTCAGCGTTATCCAGTTGATGGTGTGCTGGTGGTGAAAGCGCAAGGCAATAGCTTAAGATGGACGTTATATGATCAGCGTCCTGCTTCAATTGGTGTTACTCGTCAGGCTCCTTTAGCTGGTTCTAACAATGGTATTGATGCTGCGGATAAAATGATTAACCAGATCAGTGATTACTATGCCAAGAAGAGCGCGGTTGTTGTTGCAAGTGAGTCTTCTGAAGCGGTAAAAGTTCGATTTACTGAGCTCAATGATGCAGTGAGCTTTTTTACTTTAGAGAACCAACTGAAGAAGCTAAGTTCAGTGGCATCGATTGATATCCTTAAAATTCAAGGAAATCAAGTGACATTCAACGTGCACCTACTGTCTACTCAACAAGAGTTTGAACAAGAAGTGCGCCGTATGCGCGATGTGACTCAGCTAGAAAGTGTCACAGATGAGCCGCAAGTTATCGCTCCTGAAGTGATTGAACCTTCTATTGAGACATTACCTGTTGAAGGTGACAACTTAGCTCAAGGCAACGAGATAGAACCTTTTGAGCCAGTACAGGCTATTGAAGCTGCCCCAGAAGTGATTCCGACTGAGATGATCTTACTGTTTGAGTGGCAAGGTAAGCCGTATGTTGCTCCGGTATCGGACATGTCAGATGTTACCGCACCTATTGAGAGTGAGACCTCTGAGCCAGAGGTTAGTACTCAGTAAGCTTACTAAGTATGATTTCCAGAGCCCGCTATTGAACTTTCAATAGCGGGCTTTTTTTTATACCAAGCAGAATAAATATCTGATCACTAGTCCTGAACGGTATTATTGTGGTTCACAATGTAAAAGAATTTTGTTGCTGTTTAGACCATAGACTCAGATATGTTCTACCTAAATTACATAATGAGTTCTAAGGTAATGTCTTCGTATTGGTAGACTTTCCCACCGAAGCTTTTACTAAAAGCTTTGGCGTCATTTTCTTCACTAAAACTTGCGAGAGTACTTCCCATAGCACCTTTTTGGTTTGACCCGATAACATACCAGGCTGTTTTAGCATCGATAAAGTGCTCGTCATTGGGTTTGTTCCAAGGTGACTGGCTCATATCATGTACATAGACCTCTTGTACTAAGCGAGCGTTTTCAGGCTGGAATAGGAAAGCAAACAGATCCCTTGTGGAACAAAACTTGTTGATGTCTTGCTTATCCTTTTGATACGACTCACCTTTTGGCCCTGGGAAATTGCTGATAATCATCCCGCATAAATGGCACTCATCAGCACTTTCTATCGCTACTGCGTTGCGTAACATGGTTTGCTGCGGATCTTCACCACAGCCAATCAATAGTATCGGGAGAAGTAGCAATCCGCTCCATTTGGTTAAAAAACGTTTGGTCATTGTTTGCCTCGCTTATAGTTTTTTCTGTCTAAAAATGGCCATGGCAACTCCTAGCGGAACGAGGACCCATGCCACCATAGTGATAAGTAAAGTTTGAGTGGAATAGCTAGAGTTTATTGCCACGGCGAGTACGCCACTGACATCAGAGGTATTGAGTGCTGATAGGTTTACTAATCGAAATAGATCTGCCGGGTTCAGCATCATTATCTGGACAAGGCTATGTTGTGAAAATCCTTCATCAACGCCAACAAGTAAGGCAAGCAGAGTGAGATCAAACACCAGTACAAAGAATAACCATACCAGCAGAGCTGCTCCTGCGGCTTTAGACTTTTCAGCGGAGAGTAAGCTAATCACATAGGCTAAGCAGATGAAAACTAGCCCAAGCAAAATTGAGCTAAGGATAAAAAGTGCAAACGCACTAACAACGGCTTGCAAAGAGCTAGATAGGCTAAGTAAGACACCGGCACTGCCAAAGCCGATAAAAGTTGCTAATGAAATTATGCTGCCTTGACCGAGAAACTTGCCCAGTAATAATTGCGAGTGGCTAATTGGATAGGTCATAAGCAGCAACAAGGTTCCTGATTCTTGTTCTCCGACAAAACTGTCATAGCATAGCAGTAGGGCAATGAGTGGGATAATGAACACCGATAAACTCGACAGGCTTGCGATTGTGGTCGAAAGCGAAGGTGTGCTGATTTGACCAGACGCGGCACTGCCATAATAGCTAAGACCTATGGCCAGCAGTGAAAAAATCAATGTTATTGAAACTAACCAACGGTTTCGTAATCCATCTTGAAATTCTTTTATTCCAACGGCGATGATTGGGTTCATAGTTTTACCTCCTTTTGCAAGCTGTCGGAATGGCTAAGAAAGTACTGATATATCTGCTCAAGATTGGCTGGGGTGACTTGAATATCTTGTAAGCTTTCGTGGTTTACCAACTCTTTCACTACGGTCATTGTCTCTGACTCTGGGATGTGTAGGCAGTTAGGAGTTGTCATAAAACCTGCGAGTCTTGGGTGAGCCGCCAACGCCCCATTTAGACCTTGGGTTTTGATCGTCACAGGGAGTTGAGCTTGCTGGCGTAGACTTTCCAATGTTCCGGTTGCAATGCATGTGCCTTGCGAAAGAATCATGGCTCGGTCGATATGTTTTTCAACACCGGGTAAAACATGCGAGCAAAGTAAAACGCTGGCACCTTTGTCTTTAAGTTGGTCAACACTGGTATAAAAGTCTTGTGTTGCTATTGGGTCTAAGCCTACGGTGGGCTCATCGAGCAGCAATAGTTTCGGCTCGCCCAAAAAGGCTTGTGCAAGACCAAGTCGTTGCCTCATACCTTTTGAGTAATGCTTAACCTTTTGATTTCTGGCGTCGTGTAGCCCAACGTCTTGAAGCAGAGATTTAACTTGTCCCTTAGGTACAGATTTAAGGCGAGAAAAATATGTCAGTACTTCTAAGCCAGTGAGCTGATCATAGAAAGAGACGTTTTCAGGAAGATAGCCAATTGATTTGCGACTATGCCAAGCCTGCTTCGAGCACGGATCAGTATCAAAAACGCGCGCGGTTCCAGAGGTCACATCGATAATCCCTAGAATGACCTTCATCATGGTTGTTTTCCCGGCCCCATTGTGACCGAAAAGCCCTAGCGCCTCTCCTGCCTTAAGGGTCAGATTCACTTGATTGAGTGCTCTAAGTTGTTTGTATTGCTTAGAGACATTGTCGAGTTGAACAATAGCTAGACTCATGAATGACTTTCCTCTTGGTCAGAGCAGGTGGATACAAGTGTTGAACTTGATTCGGAGCTAGTGAGACAGGCAACAGCGGGATGGCTCTCTGTTTGTCCGTCTTTTTGGTGTATCGGAGACATGAGCGGGTGAGAATCTTTTACTCCGGCCGGTTTTAATATGGGAAACTGTTTCTGGATCCAGCGCAACATCAATACCGCAGGACTATCAAGCAGAACTCTAGATTCAGGGTATTGCCATACTAGCTTGTCGATACCATCATTTGGCTCAAAGGGAGTATCGCCGATATTGTCATTATCCAAGTCCCATCCCAGATAATTGCTCCAGAAGTTACCAACGCCTTGCTGACTCCACTCTTGCTCGCGGGTGGAGACGTATTTAACTTGTGTAGGGTTATTGATGAAACTGTTACCGAATATTTTCCCATTCTCAGAACCCGCAGTGAGGTGAATGCCAATTTCTGCGGTGTTAATGGTGTTGTAGCTCAAGGTGTTGTAGCTCGAGTTGTAAACGAATATCCCTTTCCCTTCGCGACCAACCACTTTGTTTTCTGGTTTGGTCCAAACATTGTTAAGTGTGTTGTAGGAGATGTCTGAGTAAGTAATAAAATTCATCAAAATTCCGTAGTCCTCGCTACTCAGGCTACGGTTTCCTTTGACAGTTAGCTGTTTTGAACTCATAAGGGCATAGCCCGCCCGAGTATTGTAGGCCAGATTATCGATGACTTGATTGTGATGAGAATACATATAGTGCACGCCGTAACGCAGGTCATGCATGGTATTGCTTCTAAGTTCGCTATCGGTACTTGATATGATGTACAAGCCATCTCGAGTCTGGCTAACTTGATTGCCAATAACGCGTGCGTTCTTCACGCCGGAGAGTTGGATACCATTACCGCGGTCAGCGGAGCGAAGCTGAGGATTGCCAATAATGGTGTTGTTTTCAATCAAGATTTGTTGAGCACGTTGGGTCCAGATTCCAAACCCGTCACCTTGCAGGAGGTTATTGCGGATCACTAAGTGACTAAGAGACTTATCGCTATACACTCCGGCATTTTGCTCTGTTAGGTCATCACCCCAGTTAACGATTTTTAAGCCATCGATGGTTACGTTTGAAGATAATAGTGTGAGGGCATTGCCCGTTCCCTGTGCATCAATGATAGTCTCATGAGTGCCGCGCAGAGTAATTCCATGCTTGATGGTGAAGTTGCCTAGATAGCGACCATTTTTCAGCGTGACTATATCGCCTTCGCTAAGGTTATTGAGCACACTCTGTAGGTCATCCTCGGTCGTGACGGTAAATTCACTACTGCGAGTAATGTGGCTAAAAAGTATTGCGATGAGGAACAATAGCGAACAAGTTATTTTCAATGGCTTTCCCTTCTGGACATTGGCATCGTGGGGGAGCCTTGCCTCTACTGCTAGAGGCAAGGACTTAGTGTTACGCTTCTACTAGCATTCGACCGCGCATCTCCATATGGAGAGCATGACAGAACCAGTTACAGTAGTACCACTGAACGCCCGGCTTATCAGCGACGAAGGTAATGGACGCGGTTTCCTGTGGACTGATCTCCATTTGAACACCGTGGTTCGTCATACAGAACCCATGGGTCACGTCTTCAATCATATCTAGGTTAGTGACGACTATGGTGACTTCATTACCCACTTTGACTTTAAACTCGTTCATGCCAAATGTTGGCGCCACAGAGGTCATGTAAACGCGTACCTTGTTACCATCGCGGATAACTTTGTTGTCTGTCATCACGTTCACGCCATCTTTTTTCGCCATTGCGACGGTTTCGGCGAAGATAGGGTCATTACGATCCCAGATCTTATTAGGTTTCACTTTACTGCGATGAATAATGGTGCCGTCATGTGGTTCGGCAAAGGTAGGTCCATCGTGTACCAACTTCATTTCGTCGCCAGAGATATCAATCAACTGGTCATTTTCTGCTTTCAATGGCCCAACAGGTAAGAAGCGGTCTTTAGAGAATTTACATAATGATACCAGCCACTTACCATCAGCATCGCGTGTTTCACCGCTAGAGGTACTGTTGTGTCCTGGTTGGTAATGAACATCGATTTTTTGACGGATGTAATTGACCTTTTCGCCGTTGTAAGCGCGAATTGCCTCTTCGATGTTCCATTTTGCCACCTGACTATCGAGGAACAGAGTGGTGTAAGCATAGCCATTTTGGTCAAATGCGGTATGTAGAGGACCTAAACCTAGCTCTGGTTCACCTACAATAGTGTCGCGAGGTTTAATTTTGTCTTCGAATAGATCGTCAAGCTTAGCGATAGAGATGATTGAAACTGTTGGCGAAAGCTTACCATTAGCCATGAAATACTTACCGTCTGGCGACGTGTTCATGCCGTGGGGTGATTTAGGTACTGGAATATAACGAGTTAAATCTGAACCTTTTCGGCCGTCGAGGACAGGAACTTTGTTGCCATTGTAGGTTTGGAATTTACCCGCTTTAAGGGCTGCTTCACACCGAGCGAGGTTGAAAACCACCACATGATCGCGTTCGGCAGTAATCATTTCTCCAAGATTCATTCCCATTTCAGAGTTGTAACAAGTAGAGGCAAAGTACTTACCATCGTAGTCGGCATCAGTGTTATCCAAGTTACCGTCCACCATTACTTGGAAAGCGACTTCCATACTTTCGGCATCAATAACGTTAAATAGGGAGCGGTAGGTGCTGACATCTTCCAGTGTCGCCTTACCATCGTTGTTCATTGGAATCTCAAATTCACTATTACAGATGACATACTTAGTTTCAGGGACTTTTTGTACACGTAAGCCATGAATCGCCTGCACATTTGGGATAGTAATCATCTTGTCGACTTTCATTACATCACAGCGAATGCGCGCCACTCGAGAATTTGCTTTGTCGTTGATGAATACATATTTTCCGTTGTAACGGCCGTCCGTCATACTCATATGCGGGTGGTGAGAGTCTCCCGACATAATATGAGCGCTATCACCTTTGATGCGTTTACTTTCATCGGTAAACCCCCAACCAGTGGCACTACAACTGTTGAATACGGGGATACGCATTAACTCGCGCATAGAAGGAATACCCAGAATGCGAACTTCTCCGGAATGACCTCCACTCCAGAAACCATAGTATTCATCTTGTTCACCAGGGTGAACAAACGGGCTATTCGCCATCTCCTCAGCTTGGGCTTTGGCCATAGAAGCAAACATGGCTGCTGTCATAGGGGCTGTGGCAACACCTAACCCCAGTGCCGCACTCTTACCGAAAAACTTTCGGCGCTCAGAGTTGATTGGCAAGTTGTTATCGTCATATTTACTCTTATCATCGCTCATTGGTAAATCTCCGTTTTACGTTATTGTTCACTGATATTAGGTAACGGCTATAACTTGCTCACCAATCACTTCTCTTGGCGGTTTACAATTGTGTTACTGGTATATCAGAACTCATTTGTTGACGTTTTTTACGTGCCATTTTTTTCAATGGTGGGCACTTACCATCGTTGGAATAGGTAATTTGACAGTCGAGGCAATAGTGACATTCGCGCATGTTGATCACGCCACCTGGGTGGATAGCTTGGATCTCGCACTCTTTCGCGCATATTTTGCAGGGTGAGCCACATTCTGGACGACGCTTAAGCCAGTCAAACAGGCGAACGCTGTTAGAGATCGAAAGTGCAGCGCCCAAGGGGCAAAGGTAGCGGCAAAAAGTTTTTCGGTTAAAGAGGTTGAGAGTAAGCAAAAACACGGCCCATGCAATAAAAGGCCACTCTCGGTCAAACTTAAGTAAGAAGGTGGTTTTAAACGGTTCGATTTCAGCAAACTGCTCGGCCAAAGCGAGAGAATCGAGTGAAATGGCAAAGAGTGCCAGTAAGATTAAGTACTTTATGGCCCAGAGTCTTTCGTGCACTGCCCAAGGCAGCTCAAATTGAGGGACTTTTGCGTAACGAGCCACTTGGTTGATGAGTTCTTGTAATGCACCAAAAGGGCATAGCCAGCCACAATAGACAGCCCGTCCCCACAGCAGCATGGTTACGGCTGCTGCGCACCAAAGAATAAAGATAATCGGGTCGAGGAGGAATAAGTCCCACGAGAACCCTTTGAACAACGACTGTAAGAAAGTAAATACGTTTACGACAGAGAGTTGCCCTCCCCATGTCCAGCCTATGAAAACAACAGTAATAACTAGAAACCCATGGCGCAAGCGGTGCATAAAAGTCGGGTGTTTGACTAATATATCTTGGAAGAACAGGATCAGAATCAGCATGCCAATTAAGGTTAGCAGTGTTACGACTTCCCACTGGCGCTCCTGCCAAACCTGTTCTGTTAGGCTGAGCGGTTTCGGTGGAACAATGGCTGGTGGTGTATCCACATAGTGTTTGAGAACGTCATAGTCACCTTTAAAACTGGTAAAGACACTATCTATTGGACCTGTTTGTCTTCTGACCAACAACTCTATCTGCCAACTGGCACCAGGATCAAACTCGTGATGTGCTTGGACTTTGAAGATCGACATCTCCTTGAATCTAGGTACACCTAGCGCATACAAGTCCGTGACTCGGGTGTGGTCTAAGTCGCGAAATGAGATTTCATTGTCGTTCTGGTGTACTTGCAGACGATCGAAGATCCCACCGCGAACATATCCTGAACCTTTGTAAGAATACCCATTGCCGAATAAGGCTATCAGGTGTTCGCCAGGTTGGAGATCTTTGGTCAGCCATTGGTACTCTGATTCGCCAAATAAGTTGATGCCTATGCTCGGGATATTAGCTAAGGCGTAATAGACTTCGGAAAACATATCCTTGCTTTCTGACTCTGGTACCGTGTCTATGTTTTCGGCTTTGGTACCATCAAACGCTTCCTGAACCGTTGCATTGGTCAGGTACAGTTTTCGAATTGATCCATCGCCAGTGAGATCTAACCAGCTCTTTTTATCGAAGACATCTTTTTTAATCGTCGAAATGGGCTGAATAATGCCGTTTGTGGGAGTGATGATCCCCAGTGATTCCGCCGCTTTAGTTGCCGCTTTAGTGATGGCAACGTTCATTACCATGACGGTTACCGTTGCACCTGACAAACCATCTATAGGGACATATCCTTGTTCGGTTTTCCCACCGACTTTGATTCTGTCTTTGACCGAAAGGCCGACATATTGATCGCTAAACTCCCCAAGTTTACTTTCAGGTATGCCTGCTAAGATAATCGGCTCATGATGCTCAAGCACTTTTGACGCAAGATATTTCCCTTCTGGGTCGATAACCACAAGCATATTGACAGGCTCGCCTGAGTAAGCTGGAATTCTCGCGATATCGTCGGTTTCAAATGCATAGCCTAAAACACCTTCGGCACCTTCTATCGTGCGAATTAGAGGTTCACCTTGCTTATCGGATATCGATGTTAAATTGGGAAAGACTTTTTGAATTAGTGGGATTGGATCTTTTGGCGGACTAACGAATAAAGCTTGAGCAGAGAGAGAGAAGAAAAACAGCGCGCAGCAACAGAGCGATATGATTCTGGAGACAAACCATGCTCGGCTCGCATTAACTAACTTAGCTTTGTGTTCCATTTCAGGCTCCCTGCGAAGCAGAACAAACAATGCACTGTAGGTTAATGTATGAACAGTAGAAGAAATTGATTTAAATCATTAATAGCTAATTAACGACTTATTGACTTGGTAAACTTTAAGCTTAGTCACGTAAACAAAATGTTTTTATTTGTTTAATGGAATGTCATTATTTTTATTGTGGTTATTTCGTGCAGAGAAGCTATCTCTGCACTAAGTTTATCTAAAACGGTTACTCACTCTCGCCAAATCGAGCTTTTTCTTCTTTCTCGACTTTAGACAGTCTCTTCAATTTCATGCCCAGTTCTTTACCTCTTGCTCTGGCGTAAAGAATATTGCCGAAAAAAGCGAGTGTAGTAAGAACAAGCTCAACAACCGCTAACCAACGTTCACCGTCATCGACGTACAAAATCGTAAATCCATGCAGGAAGTAGAGCATTAAAACGAAGTTTGCCCATGCGTGAGTGTAAGGCTTTCCGGCTAAAATGCCTGGTAATGGAAGCAAAAGAGGAACTGCCCAAGCAATCGCTAGCGTGGTACTACTGATATGTGGATGCGGAGAAAGCGATAGCTGCCACATCATGATCCAAGCGAGTAGAGCAAGATTACCAAACAGAGCCAATAGGCGATAAAGCTTAGTTGTTGATTGCATCTCTTGCATGATTATTGGTCCTTCAATTTTAAAGCAGTTCGGGCTAAGCGTTTACCCAGTTGCTGCGATAGTTCAATCTCATCTTCACTGAGTGTCGAACCGTTAGCACTCACCGATGTCGCTCCGTAAGGCGTACCGCCACTTTGCGTGGTATGAAGCTTAGGCTGCGAGTATGGGATACCCACAATCATCATGCCGTGGTGCAGCAAGGGAAGCATCATACTTTGCAGCGTGGTCTCTTGACCGCCATGCAGGCTTGATGAGGAGGTAAACACACAAGCAGGCTTGTCAATTAAGTCTCCAGATATCCAAGCAGAGGTGGTCTTGTCCCAGAAATGCTTAAGCGGAGCCGCCATATTGCCAAACCAAACAGGGCTACCCATCGCTAGGCCGTGACACTGCTTTAACTCATTGAGCGTGATGATCGGGTCATCCGCGGAGCTTTCGCCCTCAATTTCATCAACCGTGCGCAAAATCGCTTCACACTGAGGGATGGATTCCACCCCTCGTGCTATCTGCCGGGCAATAGCTTGTGTCGAACCATGCCGACTGTAATACAAGACGACGATTTGGCAACTCATAGAATGTCTAGTACTTGCTCCGGTGGCCGACCGTGCTTCGCCTTACCATTCGCAACAACAATAGGGCGCTCAATCAGTTTTGGGTTTTCAACCATGGCTTTAAACAAGGTCTCGTCATCCGCAGACTTGAGTTCCAGTTCTTTGTAGATATCTTCTTTGGTGCGCATCATATCGCGGACTTCTGAAACACCCAGTTGAACCATCAGTGTTTTCAGTTCATCGATACTCGGTGGCGTATCTAGGTATTTAACGATCTCTGGTTGAATGTTTTTTTCTTCTAACAGAGCCAGTGTTTGACGGCTTTTAGAGCATCGAGGGTTGTGATAAATCACGACTGACATAGAGTTTTCTCCATTTATTATTGTAAAGCTAAGAAACGATCCCTTTGAACCATCAGTTGGTCAATTCGGGCATCATATCTTGCTTGCTTCAAGCTTCCCAGCTCAGCGATTTGGCTAGCCTGGGTGTAATACTGAATTGCCTTGTTCCAATTTGCTTTTAGCGCGAGAATTTCAGCGCGTGCGGCTAAGTCTTCGTCACTGACACCTAGGTGAATATTGGCTTCAGACAGTAAGTGCCAGCCATTCACGTCTTTTGGATTATCATGGGTATAACGCTGCAGCACTTTTATGGCTTCTTCGTTTTTATCTTGCTCCATCAGTACGTTAGCGTAATTGATCGTCAAGACTGCGTTATTTGGCGCTGACTTTAATGAGCGTTTCAGCATTTGCTCGGCTTTTTCGGGTTGTTTCATCGCGATATAGAGATCAGACATCGCATCCAAATAAAAACGGTTGTAAGCATCAAGCTTTAATAGGCTTTGTAATATGGTGTGCGCTTCTTCAAGTTGATTACTGTCTAAGTAAACCAAGGCTTTGCCATATTGAAGAGAAGGTTTGATGTTCTCTGGTGCTCTTTTCTCTTTTCGATTCATCCAATCTAGGGCTGCTTTGCCTTCGATACCCGTATAGCGAGCAACCACGCGAGCGCGAGCAAGGTGGTAGTTTAACGAAGGGTCAACTCGACGAGCGGGGTAGTTTTGCGCGCGGGCACGGCTGTCGGTAATACGATCTTCAGGTAGCGGGTGAGTCAGCAGCATTGGCGGTGGCTTACTCGCGTAGCGGAACTCATCGGCTAGGCGGCCAAAAAATCTCGGCATTGCGTTTACATCAAAGCCTGCTTTCGCCATGGTGCTAATACCAAATCGGTCAGCTTCTTTTTCGTTGCTGCGAGTATAGTTAATTTGACCTTGCATATTACCCGCAGTGGTTGCGGTTATTGCTGCCATACCTGCTTGCGGTGAAGCAATCGCGAGTAACAAAGAACCTGCTAAAGCGGCCAATGTCGCTGGTGAACGTCTCGCTTGTTCTTCCATACTTCGTGCTAAGTGGCGCTGGGTAACGTGAGCGATTTCGTGCGCAACAACAGAAGCAAGTTCACTTTCACTTTGGGCATAAAGAAACAGGCCAGAATGAAGCGCGACATAACCACCGAAAAACGCAAATGCGTTGATATTTCGGTCGCGAATCATAAAGAAGGTAAACGGAGTTTTCACATCAGACGCATTGGCGACAAGGCGATGACCTAAACTATCAATATATTCATTCAGTACCGGGTCATTAATGATCGGTGAACTGTTACGAAGCATACGCATATAAGCATCACCGTACTGCAACTCTTGAGCGATAGTCAAAGTGCCGCTAGCTGCCGTGCCGATATCGGGAAGATTGAGGTTGTCTGCAAGTGCTGGAGCCGGAGTGCTTAATGCGGTGGCGAGACAAAGACAAACGAGTGAGCGCGTATGTTTAAACATATTGGACAGGTAATACTCCGTTGATTTTTTCATCCTTGCTAAGCTTATCTTAACAAGACGGGTATACGCTTGGACACCATATCGCAGAGATGGTTTCCAATTCGATAAGTGATTCATTCGGTGAATGTGAAAACATTCATTCACCATTAGGTAACAGTCGTGAGCTTGCCGCAACTATTTGCACTGACGCCTGCAAAAAAACACTATACAATACCTACCCGTAATAATAAGCATCGAGCGAAAGAATGGAACCGAATATTTTGGATTTACGCCAAGAACGTTGCCCTATGGCACTGTTACTTGCTAAGCGTCACACAAAAGATTTGGTTGCCGGAGAGCAAATTCTATTGTTGGTTTCTGATTCCAGTTCTTTCGCAGATATTACTCAGTATCTTCAAAAACACTTATTTGAACTAATCTGTGAAGAGAAGGATGGTTATTATCGAATGCAAGTCAGTCGAGCTACAAAACCAAAGGAAGTATGTTGAATGTTTGAAATGGTAAGTCGCTGGTATAAGCGACGTTTTTCTGATCCACACGCCGTAAGTCTTGTTGCGATTCTTCTTTTCGGCTTTATTACGATCTACTTCTTCGGCAATCTGATTGCACCGTTGCTGGTGGCAATTGTGCTTGCTTATCTGCTTGAGTGGCCTGTGGTGCAGCTTTCTCGCTTAGGTATTCCAAGAACACTGGCGGTTATTCTTGTTATCCTCGGCTTTAGTAGCCTAATGCTAGTCGCCATTTTCGGTTTGGTGCCGACGATCTGGGAGCAGGTTGGTAACTTAATCAATGATATCCCAACCATGTACGGCGGGTTGCAAGCCTTTATCGCCGAGTTGCCACACCGTTACCCAGAACTAGAAAACTTTCAAATCGTAGAGTCACTTGTCACAAACGCCAAAAACCAAGTGATTGTGATGGGCGAGACTGTTGTGAAGGGCTCACTTGCGTCACTGGTAAGCTTGGCCACCTTGGCGGTTTATTTGATTTTAGTTCCACTTTTAGTCTTTTTCTTACTCAAAGATAAAGACGAAATGTTGGATATGACCAGTGGTGTTTTACCGCGCAACCGTCGTTTGGCAACTAAAGTTTGGGATGAAATGAACGAGCAAATCTCCAACTATATTCGCGGTAAGGTAATGGAGATTCTCATCGTCGGTGGTGTCAGTTATGTCACCTTTGCCATCCTTGACCTTCGTTATTCAGTGCTACTGGCTGTGGCGGTCGGCTTCTCTGTACTGATCCCTTATATTGGTGCAGCGGCGGTAACGGTACCTGTCGCAATTGTTGGTCTGTTCCAATGGGGCTTAACGCCACAGTTTTATTGGTTGCTGATTGCTTACGGCATCATTCAGGCCCTTGATGGTAACGTTTTGGTTCCGGTTTTATTCTCCGAAGCGGTAAACCTACACCCTGTCGCGATTATTGTGGCGGTTCTTGTATTCGGTGGTTTATGGGGTTTCTGGGGGGTGTTCTTCGCGATTCCACTCGCCACTTTGGTTAAAGCAGTATGGAATGCTTTGCCAAGTCATGATGATGAAGTCCCGACATAGATAGTCTCGGCAAGTGCAAACGATTACATAAAAAGCCCTAAAGTTTCTGCTTTAGGGCTTTTTATTTGTGCTCTAGTTGGCATTTTGAACAGTAATAGAATTTACTTAAGCAGTGAATTGTAAGAAATTTCTTAAGTAAACGTTATCCGGGACGATAACTATACTAATTACAATAACAAAAAGCTTGCTGACTAATTGAGGGAAAATATGAAATTTAGCCAAAAAATCGTTGCGGCTTCATCAGCGCTATTGCTGGTAACCGTAACCCTGTTGTCGATTCAACAGCTAAGCACGGTAAAGCAGGAAGTCGAAGCGCTCGTCGATACTAGTCTCACAGAGATGGTTAAAGGGGTGAAAAATACAGTCGTATCAGAGATGGAGAGTAAAAAATCTCTCGCTCAATCTACGACAGAAGTTCTTGAGCTCGATCCTCAGAATCGACAGCTTGTGAAACAGATTCTTGAAAAACCAGAGCTAAAGGGAAGTTTCCTCGCAGTGGGCTTTGGCTACGAGGCAGATGGCTTCGTTGTCGAAAATGATGATGGTTGGGAAGCTGGTCCTGACTATGACCCTCGTGTACGCCCTTGGTTTAAAGATGCGAAAGCACAGGGTAAGTTAGTTGTTACTGACCCATATGTAGATGTCTCTTCCAAGAAAGTGATCATTTCTATTGGTACGCCAGTGAAAGAGAATGGTCAGTTTATGGCAGGTATGTTCTACGATATGGAATTAGGTGGTTTGGCTGATCTTGTCAACAGCGTGAATCTCCTTGATGCCGGCTACCTATTCATTGTAACGGCAGACGGTACGACGATTGCTCACCCACAAGCGGAAAACAATGGTGAAAACCTAACCAAATACTTGCCGCAAGCGAAAGTTCAGGAAGGCAACCAGAGGTTTGAACAAGATGGTCAGCGCTTACTTGTTCACTTTACCAAAGTTCCTTCAGAAAACTGGTACATCGGTGCCGTTGTTGACGAAGACATCGCTTTTGCTGCCGTTGCTGATATGCGCAACAGCTCAATCCTATACGTAGTAATTGGTGTGATACTCAGCGTGGTCGTCCTAAGCTTCCTAATCAAAGCACTGATGAAGCCCCTTGCGACTCTAAACGATGCGATCCAGGATGTGGCATCAGGTCAAGGCGATCTAACTAAGCGTCTGGATACCAATACTGACCAAGAGTTTGCCCAGTTAGCAGAAGGATTTAACACCTTTACTGAAACCTTGCAGAAACAGATTCAACAATCGAAAGCGATTGGTGCAGAAATCCTACGTGGCACTGAGATGACCGTCGTCGGCGCGCAGCATTCTGCTGGCGCAATGCGTAGTCAACTTGAAGAGCTAGAGCAATTAGCGACCGCGATGAACGAGATGGCGGTAACGGCGACCGAAGTAGCAAATAATGCGCAAGGAGCAGCTGCAGCGGCGAAAGAGGCGGATGATGCGACTCAAGACGGTTCATCGGTAGTGAGTGATACGACTAACTCGATTGATATGCTCTCTTCACGTATTGATCAAGCTGTCGAAGAGGTTCAAGGCCTTGAATCAGCAACAGCCAACATTGAGACTATCTTAAAAGTTATCAATGATATTGCTGACCAGACTAACCTATTGGCACTGAATGCGGCGATTGAGGCTGCGCGTGCCGGCGAATCAGGACGCGGATTTGCGGTAGTAGCAGATGAAGTCCGTACTCTGGCGCAGCGTACTCAAGAATCAACGACAGAAATTCGTAGCATGATCGAACAGCTTCAAGCAGGTGCTAGCTCGGTATCAGCAGCGATGAATGAAAGTAAAAACACTGCTGTTGATGCGGTAGACAAAGCACAAGCGGCCGATGGTGCATTGCAGCGCATTCGCGAAGCGATTCAACGTATCAGTGATATGAACATGCAGATCGCATCTGCAGCTGAAGAGCAGAGCTTGGTAGCTGAAGAGATCAACAGCAATACAGTGAAGATTAAAGATCTGTCTACTCAAGTCGCGGATTCAGCAGAAGAAGCGAACATGGCTATGCAGGTTCAAACTGAAAATGTTCGTGAGCAAGATGCCATCCTAAACAAGTTTATTGTTTAGTAAGCCTGTTGCTCCCAATAAATAAAAACGCCAGCGATAATGCTGGCGTTTTTATTAGGGAAAGCTAGTTACTTATTGTCGTTCAAGTAATCTAGTACTACTTCATGGTGTGTTTTTGTCTTGAACTTATTGAAGACATGCTCAATCACGCCTTCTTCGTTGATCAGGAAGCTAATACGGTGCAGACCATCGTAAACCTTACCCATAAACTTCTTTTCGCCCCAAACGCCAAACTGGTCAGCAACCGCATGGTCTTCATCAGACAAAAGAGTGAAGTTAAGTTCATCGCGCTCAATAAACTTACCCAAGCGTTTAACTGGGTCGATACTAACACCTAAAACGACAACATTGTGAGCATCAAGCTCTGCTTTCACATCGCGTAGGCCCTGCGCTTGAACGGTACACCCAGGCGTCATGGCTTTAGGGTAAAAGTAAAACAGTACTTTTTTACCTTTGAAATCACCTAGAGAGACGGTTTCACCATTTTGGTCAAGTAAAGAGAAGGCTGGCGCTGGTGCACCGGCTGTGAGCGTGTTCATTGAGATTCCTTTTTATTGGCTGTTTTTTAAGAAATTTAGTGAGCCTTGTACGCTTAGCTTTTGACAAAGAGTATCGAAATCCTCTTGCAGTTGCATAAGATTACAACCAGAGTCTACTGTCGCAGTAATCGCGATATGGAACTGATCGTTTTCAGAGTTGATTTTTTCTTTATCAATGGTTTGCGCACTGAGTGACGAAAGCCCAATGTTCTTCTCGGCGAAAAAATTGGTGAACTTTTCGGTCAGCCCCGGCTTGTCATCTGACTCGACAAACACCTCTAAGGTGTAGGTATTATCAAGATGAGCGTGAGTAGAAGTACGCTTCATAATGGTGATCAGATCATGCTCTTGACCAAGCAGTGGCAAAGTGGTTTCAACGCGAGTCACTGCCGCGTTGTTGCCCGTGAGTAACATGATAAGGGTAAATTCATTGCCAAATAGGGCGATACGACTGTCAACAATATTGCATCCAGACTGAGTGACCAGGTGTACAACTTGATTGCATACGCCTGGGCGATCTGTTCCTACCGCAGTAATCACCAGATGTTGAGTCATAGGGTCACTTCTATCAAAGTTAGGTTTATTAATGAGATAGCTTAGCACAGTTGTTTGGCAGAAAAATGGCCTCTGTGCGCTTTTCTATCTAGCTTTGAACGTATTTTAGTCTAACTCGTCGCACTCGGTTAATTCCTAACTTGATACTGACACGGGCTGAAATGAAAGGAGTAAGTTGCCAAAGTTCTAACATCTGATAAATATTCATTCATTTAGGTGATTTAAGCGGCTTTAAGTGCTTGTCTTCATCAATCGCCTTACAGTACCATGCGATTAGTATCTAAATTAGGGAGAAAGACATGTTTTCAGGAAGTATAGTAGCGTTAATTACACCGTTTAATCATGATGGCGAAGTAGACTACGTGAGCCTGAAGAAACTGGTGGAGTACCATGTAGCAGCGGGCAGTGATGGCATCGTTGCAGTGGGTACCACTGGTGAATCGGCGACGCTGACGATTGAAGAGCATGTCAAGGTGGTAATGAAGACGGTTGAGTTTGCAGAAGGCCGTATTCCTGTTATTGCAGGAACAGGAGCAAATGCGACTCATGAGTCGGTGACTTTCAGCCGTCTATTAAACAACTCTGGCATCGCAGGTTGTTTAAGCGTGACTCCTTACTACAACAAACCGACTCAAGAAGGTTTGTTCCAGCATTACAAAGCGATCGCAGAAGAGAGCGATGTACCACAAATTCTGTACAACGTACCAGGTCGAACTGCGGTAGACTTACT
The DNA here is from genome assembly GCF_059295395.1 of Vibrio sp. SCP2. NCBI lineage: Bacteria > Pseudomonadati > Pseudomonadota > Gammaproteobacteria > Vibrionales > Vibrionaceae > Vibrio > Vibrio sp. SCP2. Next base: position 33,314 of record NZ_JCAFVV010000002.1, read on the forward strand.
GCCAGAAACGGTTGCGCGTCTTGCTGAGATTGAAAGCATTGTTGCACTTAAAGACGCGACAGGTGATTTAAGCAGAATTGCAATTCATCGTGAACTTTGTGGCGAAGATTTTATCTTACTAAGTGGCGATGACTCTTCAGGCCTAGAATTTGTTAAGCAAGGGGGTAATGGTGTTATCTCTGTTACCAACAATATTGCCGCTGAAGATATGGCGAAAATGTTCAGACTTGCGAGTGAAGGCAAGTATGAAGAAGCAGAAATCATCAACCAACGTTTAATGCCGCTGCATAAAAACCTATTCGTAGAGTCAAGCCCAATTCCAGTGAAGTGGGCCGCGCATAAACTAGGTCTAATTGAACACGGTGGTCTGCGTTTACCGTTGACAGAGCTGTCTGAAAATGCCCGCCCAATTGTGGCACAAGCAATGACGGAAGCTTGCATTTACTAAATTTAAAGATGGATTGCCGGAGTGAAACCACTTCGGCATGTATGTATCAGGAGTTTCAATGAAATTGTCTCACCAGCTAGTCGTCAGTTCACTAGCTGTTTTTGTTTTAAGTGCTTGCTCAGGCAGCGCAGCGCAGCGTCGTCAGGCAAAGGATGACTTCGAATATTTGAACACGCCACCTTTAAAAGAGTGGCAGCTAGCCGATGGTGCTACGCCTCAGTTCTACACCAACTACGATATTCCTCAAGGTAACTTCACGGGAGGAATTGGTAAAGAGGTTGATATTCGTTCTCCTCAGCAAATTCTAGAGCTAATCCCAGGCGCGCGTGCTGAACGCAAACAAGGTGAAACAACGCTTTGGCTACTTCGTGAAGATGAGCTTAATAAAGTTTGGCAAACTGCCTTGAAGATGCTTCAAGAGCAGGGCATAGCAGTTCGTGAGCAGACAGACACGCGGCTAGAAACCGATTGGGTGACATGGACTGAAGAAGACGAAGAGGTTGAAGTAGGTTCACGTTATGCAATCGAACGTATCTTGGTTGGTGGCCGTCATGGTTTCAAGATTTCCCTGATCGATTGGCGTGAAGGTGGTAAACAGGTGCCTGTTACCGCGACCAACAAAGAGCGTTATAACGCGTTGATGACGAACTTAGTGACTGCACGCTATGACCAAGATCTTCGTGAAGAAGCGGCGCGTAAAGCGCAAGAGTTAGTGAAGCAGATCCCTATCTCTATGGGCTCTGACCGCAGTGGCTTCCCAGTTATTATTGCTCGTACACCATACAATGTACTTTGGTTACGTCTGCCAACGCTACTTCCAGAGATGGGCTTTACTATTGAAGAGCGTAATCAGTCTCAAGGTACTGTGAAAGCGAAGTATGCGACGCCTGAAGACGAGTTTTGGACTGAAATTGGCGTGAAACCAATGGGACTAGCATCGGGAACTTACACTTTCCTACTTGGTGACCTTGGTAACCGTACTTCAATTAACGTCACTGACTCGGCGGGTAAGCCGGTAGAAGAGGCGTTACTACAAGATATGGTGCCTGTTATTGCAGCAGTTGCTGAACAAGCAGAGTAGTAACGAGCTGATAGAACCTACAAAAAAAAGCTGACATGATGTCAGCTTTTTTTATATTTATGTGCCATAAGGTGGCAAAGATTAGCTACAGCACCATAGCGGCAATCCAGCCAAATACGATCAATGGGATATTGTAGTGGATAAAGGTCGGTACTACAGTTTCCCAAATATGTTCGTGTTGGCCATCAGCGTTTAGACCTGATGTCGGACCTAACGTTGAATCTGAAGCCGGAGAGCCAGCATCACCAAGCGCCGCCGCTGTGCCGACTAACGCGATAGTTGCCATTGGTGAGAAGCCAAATGCAGCCGCTAAAGGCACATAGATGGTTGCTAGGATTGGAATGGTTGAAAATGATGATCCAATACCCATAGTCACTAATAAGCCAACTACCAGCATTAACAGGGCAGCTAACGGTTTGTTATCACCAATGCTTGTTGATAGCGCTTCAACTAGCGACTCAACGCCACCCGTCTGCTTCATTACCGCGGCAAAACCTGCTGCTGCGATCATAATGAAGCCAATCATCGCCATCATGTGAACACCTTTAGTGAAGACGTCGTGCGTTTCTTTCCATGCAATAACACCACCAAAAGTAAATACCATAAAGCCAGCTAGACCACCGATGATCATAGAGCCAGTAGAAAGCTGTACGCTCAATGCAGCGACGATACCTGCCGCAGCTACAAGAATGTTTTTCTTGTTGATTGATTTAGGGTTCTCTTCAACATGAGTCAGTTCCGTTTCTTGGTACTGTCGAGGCTTACGGTAGCTAAAGAAAATCGCCGTAAGCAGACCAAAAATCATTCCAGCCGCAGGAAGTAGCATTGCGACTGGCACTTGGCTAGCGACAACATTTTCCAGACCGTTCTCGTGCAGGTTTTTTAGCAGAATGTTGTTTAAGAAAATACCACCGAAACCAATAGGTAAAACCATATAAGGTGTCACCAAACCGAAGGTAAGCACACAGGCGATCATACGTCGGTCTAGGTTAAGCTTGGCAAACACGCCTAACAGAGGCGGAATGAGGATCGGGATAAAGGCAATATGGACAGGAATTACGTTTTGCGATGACATAGTGACTAACACTAAAGCAATCAGCACAGCGTATTTTAGGCCAGTTGAAGCTGACGCATTCTCTTTGCCGTGGATACGTTTGATAACGCTATTTGCTAAAAGGTCGGTAATTCCAGAACGGGAGATAGCAACAGCGAAAGTACCAAGCATGGCGTAGCTAAGTGCGATAGTCGCACCGCCTCCAAGTCCGCTTTCGAAGGCAGCAACCGCTTCATTAAGTTCCATGCCAGAAACCAAACCACCTACAATGGCGCTAAATGTCAGTGCAACGACGACATTAACGCGCATCAGTGCTAAGGCAAGCATGACACATACAGAAATGACAACAGGGTTCATAATTTACTCGTGTGTTGTGTTTACATTATTCTTTTATTTCTTCTTCAGTAGCATCAATCAACGGCCAACCACCTAGGGCTTTCCATTTGTTGACGATACCGCAGAAGAGCTCTGCTGTTTTTTGGGTATCGTATAGAGCAGAGTGGGCTTCTTTATTGTCAAACTCCATCCCAGCGGTCTTACATGCTTTAGCTAGTACTGTTTGACCATAAGCCAAACCACTTAACGTTGCAGTATCAAACGTTGCGAAGGGATGAAAAGGGACGCGTTTAAGTTTGCTACGCTCGCTCGCTTCCATCACGAAGCTGTGATCGAAATTTGCATTGTGAGCAACCATGATTGCACGGCTACAATCTGCGGCTTTTTGCTCTTTGCGTACCAACTTATAAATTTCTTTTAGGGCTTCAGATTCTGTCACTGCACCACGTAGTGGGCTAAATGGGTCACGAATACCGTTAAATTCAAGGGCTTCTTTTTCTAAGTTAGCGCCTTCAAATGGCTCGACATGAAAGTGAATGGTTGAGGCAGGGACAAGATCGCCGTTTTCGTCCATCTTTAAGGTAACGGCACAGATTTCGAGTAGTGCATCGGTCTTAGCGTTGAACCCGGCAGTTTCTACGTCAATAACGACTGGAAAATAGCCGCGAAATCGTTTTTTTAGCGTCAATGCTTCGTTTTCAATAGTCATGTGTGCTTAAAATAATGTGACAGGGCAGGCATTATTGCAGATTCTTTAAGCGAGAAAAACCGTTAATGCTGATTGAAAATGAATCATTGGTAATTTGTCCTATACAAATCAGTTGGCGGGATTTTTGCATTACTGCTTGTGAAGGTAATCGGGTGGCAAAAAACGGCTGCCCAAGTCGAGTTAAGAGATGAAGTATTGTATGAAGAAGTGGTTGGCTCCTAGTATTGCAATGGCAATAACTGCGTTTACTCCCAATGCCTTAGCGTTGGAGAAACACTATGTGGCTAAACCTCAGCAGTCTATGTGGCAAATGGTTGCCAACACGCCACTAGAATGCCGTCTTGTTCATCCAATTCCGAATTATGGCGATGCGGTTTTCTCATCGTACGCGAGCAAAAAAATTAATCTTGATTTCGAACTCAAGATGAAGCGTCCAATGGGACAAACTCGTGACGTAAGCTTGATCTCCATGCCACCGGCTTGGAGACCAGGAGATAGTGCCGACAGACTCACCACCATCCGCTTCTTCCAACAGTTTGATGGCTATGTTGGCGGCCAAACTGCTTGGAATATTCTCGGTGAGTTAGAGAAAGGTCGTTATCCAACGTTCAGCTATCAAGAGTGGCGAAGTCGTGATCAACGTGTAGAAGTCGCACTTTCTTCAGTGCTGTTCCAACAATCGTATAATGTGTTTAGCGACTGTGTTGCCAACCTGCTTCCATACAGCTTTGAAGACATTGCCTTTACAATTCTTCACTACGATCGTACTAGTGTCGAACTCAATAAACAGTCACAGAAACGATTGGCACAAATTGCCGAGTACATTAAGCATAATCAAGACATCGATTTGGTATTGGTATCGACCTATACCGATGCAGAAGATGGTAAAAGTGTCAGTCAAAGTCTTTCTGAGCGCCGTGCTGAAGTGCTAGAAGAGTACTTTAAGTCTCTTGGTTTACCTGACGACCGAATTCAGGTGCAAGGTTATGGTCGCAGAAGACCGATTGACGATAATGCTTCACCAATAGGTAAAGACAGAAACCGCCGCGTAGTTATTTCGCTCGGTAGAACGCAAGTTTAAGCTGAGCTGAAAACCAGCTAATTTTCTAGTGGATGTAAGAAAGGCCAGACAGTATCTGGCCTTTTTTGATTCCGATTGGCGTGCTTAGTTCAAACGGAATTTAGCAATGAGGTTACAGTTGGTTGCGGTATCAATATCTTGCACCAACTGAGCAATCTTGGGATTGGGATGTCTTTTCATAAACTCAATCAGAGCCTTCTTACAGCAGCCCATAGAGTCGATAAACGCGTCGCAGTCTGTATTCGGACATTGTGGTACTAGCGTCAACACTTTCTCAGAAGCGAGTTGGAGATATTTTAGCTCATACTTTACATCACCGACGTTGCGCCAAAACATCGCCATATTGTGGCAAGAAATCACCGAAATCATTAGACGATCTTCAACATCGATCTCTTCGGCGTCTCCAATACGTTCACTTAGCGTAAGTGCTTGCTGATAATGAAGGATACCTCTTAGGTGATCTTCATCGTTCATTGCCATGTCTGCTAGTAAGGTATGTTTCTCCCACTCTTGGATGCCCATTGTTCTAATCTCCTAACCGCGAATAGGCTTGAGATTAAATGATAATTATTATCAAGTAAAGCTAAAAAAATAGGACAGTGTGATACTGTCCCATTTTCAACATCATCTGAAGTGATGATTAGCCTTCTAAGCCCGCGGATGCTTGCTTGTTCTGGATGAGTTCTAACATGTAGCCATCAGGGTCTTTAACGAACGCAATATGAGTTGTGCCGCCTTTAACTGGGCCTGGCTCACGAGTCACATTACCACCCGCTGCTTTGATTGCGTCGCAAGTAGTGTAGATATCATCAACTCCAATAGCGATATGACCAAAGGCACTGCCTAAGTCATACTCTTTTGTACCCCAGTTATATGTGAGCTCAATGACTGCACCTTGAGACTCATCACCATAACCAAGAAAAGCCAGAGTGTATTCATACTCTTTATTTTCGTTAGTACGAAGTAGCTGCATGCCCATCACATCAGTATAAAATTGAATTGATTTGTCTAGATCACCGACGCGAAGCATGGTGTGCAGGATACGTCCATTTGACATTGTCGTGCTCTCCTAATTTTCTGGATAAACTTTTTCTTTGTATTCGCAAAGGTCTTCAATGATGCAGCTACCACAGCGCGGTTTACGCGCAACACACGTATAGCGACCGTGTAGGATTAGCCAGTGGTGTACATCTAACTTGAACTCTTTAGGCACGACCTTAAGCAGTTTCTCTTCTACTTGGTCGACATTCTTACCCATGGCAAACTTAGTTCGATTTGAAACGCGGTAGATATGCGTATCCACAGCGATAGTTGGCCAGCCAAAAGCGGTATTTAGCACCACGTTTGCGGTTTTACGTCCAACGCCGGGTAATGCTTCGAGAGCTTCACGGTTTTCAGGGACTTCGCCATTGTGCTGTTCGAGTATGATCTTACAGGTCTTAATGACGTTCTCTGCTTTTGAGTTAAACAGACCGATGGTTTTAATATACTCTTTGACACCATCAACCCCTAAGTCAAAAAGACCTTGTGGGGTGTTAGCGACAGGATAGAGCTTGTCCGTCGCTTTGTTCACGCTTACGTCAGTGGCTTGAGCTGAGAGAAGTACCGCAATCAGTAATTCGAAAGGTGTACTCCAATTTAATTCGGTTTGAGGGTTAGGGTTGTTTTCCCTCAGTCGCTCCAGTATTAATCGTCGTTTATCTTTGTTCATTTGAGGCTGCTTTCCAGTGCTCCGTTTGATGCGATACGCTCAAACTGTTGTTATTGATTGGTCACCCGAGCTCGCTCAATGGCTTGTTTTTGTTGTTTCGGTTGGCGAGCTTCTAATTGTTTATCTATGACATTTTTCGCGGCAATGAGAAATCCGACGCCGATGAAAGCACCTGGTGGAAGCAGGGCGAGAAGGAAGCTGTTGTCGAACTGAAACACCTCGATTCGTAACGAGGTTGCCCATTCACCGAGTAGTAGGTCTGCACCGTCAAATAGCGTTCCGTTACCAATAACTTCACGCATCGCTCCTAAGACGACCAGTACGCTGGTCATTCCGAGTCCCATCCAAAAGCCGTCTTGTGCAGCAGGAAGTAGATCGTTCTTAGACGCAAAGGCTTCGGCGCGACCAATGATGATACAGTTAGTTACGATCAAAGGAATAAAGATACCTAGAGAAAGGTACAGGCCGTACGCGTAGGCATTCATCAACAATTGAACGCAAGTTACTAGGGCTGCGATAATCATTACGAATACAGGGATACGTACTTCTTTCGGTACATAGTCACGCACCAATGAGACGGTAACATTTGAACCGACCAGAACGAGTAGGGTAGCAATTCCCAACCCAAGTGCATTGGTCACGGTCGAGGAGACAGCAAGTAATGGACACAAGCCTAGTAATTGAACTAGAGCAGGGTTGTTGTCCCACATGCCGTTCTTAATTAAGGTCTTATGCTCACTCATGGTTGCCTCCACAGTTTAGTGGTTGTGCCAATATTTGTTCACGATGGGTATTAACGTACTCAACGGTATTTTTAACCGCTTTCACCACAGCGCGAGGAGTAATCGTCGCCCCAGTGAATTGATCAAATTGACCACCATCTTTACGCACTTTCCAATCGGATAGATTATCTTCGCTGACAGTTTTACCTGCAAAACCGAGGATCCAGTCGGTGATTCGTAAATCTATCTTATCACCTAACCCCGGTGTTTCTTGATGGCTTAAAACCCGAGTTCCGGTAATGGTTCCGTCTTGTTGGATACCGACAATAATTTTGATGGCACCATTATAGCCGTCCGGTGCAATGGCTTCGATGGCTAAGGCCGATGGTTCATTATTGATGGTTGCCATATAGACCGGCATCGGTGAGTCAGTGCCAAGTGCTGGGTCACTGACTAAGGTACAAGCTTGATAAAGATCGTTATCGTGCATTTCGTGAGGAATCACTTGATTGAGCACCGAAAGCAGCTGCTTTTGTTCCTGCAGCTGAATCTGATCTTTAGTTAAATAGTTGGTCAGCGCCACTACACCGGTCGAAGCACAGGCAAACACCGCTAGAACCACACCATTTTTTCTAATCGCATTTAACATGATGAAACCTTAGTGACCGTATGTTCTTGGTTTGGTGTAGTAATCAATGAGAGGTACACACATATTACCCAGCAATACCGCAAAGGCCACACCATCAGGGAAGCCACCCCAACTGCGGATGATAAATACCATAGCACCGATAAACGCGCCAAACACCAATCGCCCTTTAACTGTCGTTGAAGCCGAGACTGGATCAGTGGCAATAAAGAAGGCACCCAGCATGGTTGCACCAGATAGAAGGTGAATAAGCGGTGACGCCGTCGTTCCCGGAGTCAAAATCATGAACAGGCTGCTGATTAGCGTCAGGCTCAACAAAAAGCTCACCGGAATATGCCAATTGATCACTCGTACTTTGATCAGAATTAGACCACCAACAAGATAAGCAAGGTTGACCCACTCCCAGCCGATACCCGCTAGGCTACCAAATTGTGGTTGGGTTAAGGCTTCACTGGCCGTGTTGCCCGTGGTCAACGCAGTCTTAAAGGCATCCAAAGGTGTTGCCATGGTGACGCCATCAATACCAGTACGGATTTGTTGAAGAGAGAGCCCTTCTAGGTTAAATCCGGTAAAGATCAGTGAAAAAGCATCTCCACTCGAAATCGCCGTTGCTTGCAGTTCATTGGGAGAGATCCAGCTTGTCATCTGTACTGGGAAAGAGATCAGCAGTACCACATAAGCGACCATCGCTGGGTTAAATAGGTTTTGACCAATACCACCATAGAGATGCTTGGCAATTACAATGGCGAAAATAAGCCCGATAGTAATGATCCACCAAGGTGACAGCGGAGGAATCGCAATAGCAAGCAGCCAAGCCGTGACTAAGGCGCTGTTATCGCGTAGTGCTGACATCGGGTGACGTTTTCTGGCCAGCATGACCAAGGCTTCTAAACCCAAACCGATCACAATCGCAAGAATAAGCTGGATTATTGTGCCCCAGCCAAAGAAATAGGTTTGTGCTGCCAATCCTGGCAAGGCGCAAAGCGCTACCCATTTCATTAGATCAGGAGTGCTTCTGCGACTATGCGCATGGGGTGAGCTGGCAATAAAGAAGGCCACTACTCTTTCTCCTCAAATTGTTTTTGTTGTTCTTTTTCAGCTTTACGCGCTTTTTCTCGTGCAATAGCAGCGGCAACGGCAGCTTTCTTCGGATCTTCCTCAGCTACTTCTGTAGTAGGCGCTTGCTCCACAGGCTCAGATTGCTCTTGCTGCTTGGCTTTACGTGCTTTTGCTCGTGCAACTGCGGCAGCAACGGCAGCTTTCTTCGGATCTTCCTCAGCTACTTCTTCAGCAGGCGCTTGCTCAGCAGGCTCAGATTGAGCTTGCCGCTCAGCTTGAGTTTGTTGCTCGGCTTTACGCGCTTTTGCTCGTGCAACTGCGGCGGCAACGGCGGCTTTCTTAGGATCTTCTTCAGTTGCTTGCTCAACAGGCTCAGATTGCTCTTGCTGCTTGGCTTTACGCGCTTTTGCTCGTGCAATAGCGGCAGCAACGGCGGCTTTCTTAGGATCTTCTTCAGCTACTTCTTCAGTAGGCGCTTGCTCAACAGGCTCAGATGGCTCTTGCTGCTTGGCTTTACGCGCTTTTGCTCGTGCAATAGCGGCGGCAACGGCGGCTTTCTTAGGATCTTCTTCAGCTACTTCTTCAGTTGCTTGCTCAACAGGCTCAGATTGCTCTTGCTGCTTGGCTTTGCGTGCTTTTGCTCGTGCGATAGCGGCAGCAACGGCGGCTTTCTTCGGATCTTCGTCAGTTGCTTCCGGTGCAGGCGCTTGCTCAGCAGGCTCAGATTGAGTTTGCTGCTCAGCTTTACGTGCTTTTGCTCGCGCAATAGCGGCAGCAACAGCAGCTTTCTTATCTTCTTCTGCTGGCGCTTGGTCAGTTTCTTCTGTTTGCGCTTTCTTCGCTTTAGCTCGGGCTATTGCCGCAGCGACCGCAGCTTTTTTATCTGTAGCGGGTGCTTGAGCGCCGTCAGAGCCAGCTTGCTGTGCTTTTTTCGCTTTAGCTCGCGCTATCGCAGCAGCGACGGCATCTTTTTTGTCGTCTGTTGACGTGTGTTCAGATTGCTGGGCTTTCTCTGCTTTGCGCTCTCTTGCTTGACGTTTACGCTCTTCACGCAGCTTGGCCATTTCACTGTTATCAGGTTCAGCTTGGCCGCTTTGCATCGCTTCAGCCTGTTTTGCTTTCGCTTTTGCAATTGCCGCTGCAACAGCAGGTTTAACGGCTTTCTCTTCTGTGGCAGGCTGGGCTTTTTGTGCCTTAACTCGTGCAATGGCGGCTGCAATCGCATCATCGCCACCAGAAGATTTCATCTCTTTACGGCGGTCATCTGCGGCTTTCTTGAAGCGATTTTCGCGAGCGGCTTTATCTCGCTCTAGACGCGCTTTCTTCTCTTCAAAACGAATCTTCGCGCGCTCTGCCGCTTCTGCTTCTTCTTTACGAGTGCGGATCTCAGCTTTTGCTTGGCGATAGTATTGAACCAGTGGGATTTCACTTGGACACACGAATGCACAAGCACCACACTCGATACAATCTTGAATGTTTAACTCTTCACATTTATCAAGTTCTTCTGCTTTGGCATGCCAAACGAGTTGCTGAGGGAGAAGAGAGGCAGGGCAGGCTTCGGCACACTGACCGCAGCGGATACACGCCATTTCATATTGATTCGGTGAAATCTCTTTGCGAGTGGGAGCCAGAATACAGTTGGACGTTTTGGTGATTGGCACCTGCGCATGAGGCAGAGTGAAGCCCATCATAGGACCACCCATAATTAGGCGCGGTAATTTCTTATCTGCTTTGTAACTAAATTCATCCAACAGAGCTTGCACTGGCGTGCCAAGTAGCGCCCAAACGTTTCTTGGCTGCTTAAAGGTATCACCGGTTAGTGTCACGATACGTTCTACAAGTGGTTCGCCATCGCAAACCGCTCGTTTGATCGCATGCAGTGAGCCAACGTTTTGCACCAATATCCCGATATCTGCAGGAATACCGCCATTTGGCACTTCTTTGTTGGTCAGGATTTTGATCAGCTGCTTCTCACCACCTGAAGGGTATTTAGTCGGGATAACACGGATGACAATGTCTTTGTGCTCGGCGGCTTGTTGTAGCGCTTTGACTGCTTCAGGTTTGTTATCTTCAATGCCAATAACCGTTAGTTTCGGCTTGAGGATATGCTCAACGATCTCTATCCCTTGAATGATCTCTTCGGCATGTTCACGCATCAACATATCATCGGCAGTAATGTAGGGCTCACATTCTGCAGCGTTGATGATCAGAATCTCTGTTCTTGCCAGACCCGATTGAATTTTCTTCGCTGTTGGGAAGCCTGCGCCACCCATACCAGATACACCTGCTTGGCGAATTTTTTCAATTAGCTCGTCAGGAGTGCGCTCAGCATAATTAGACCAGCCATCGCGTTCGATCCAGCTGTCAGCCATATCAGGCTTAATAACAATACAGGTTTCACTTAAACCAGAAGGGTGCGCAGTGGTTCTTGGTTCAATAGCAACCACAGTGCCTGAAGTTGGCGCATGCACAGGCAGCATAAAGCTAGTGTCATACTTAGTCAGTGACTGACCTTTAAGTACTTGCTCGCCAACTTCAACGGTAATGGTGCCAGGCTTACCAATGTGTTGTTTGACCGGCAGGACAATTTCATCGGCAATTGCCGCGCGCGAAAGTGCATGACTGACCGACTGAGATTTGTTTTCAGCAGGGTGGACACCACCAGGGAAAGTCCACAAAGCGCCAGTTTTGATTTGTTCGATTAATGACAGCATACCAGTCCTTAACTCCCGCTGTTCTGCTTGGCCGCAGAATCGGTAATATCAACAACAGGAATGGCGTCCATCTGCCACTTCCAGCTCGCTGTAGTGGTTTCTACAGGAATCATTTCAATACAGTCTGTTGGGCAAGGAGCAACACATAAATCACACCCAGTACATTCGTCCTTAATCACGGTATGAAGTGCTTTTGTCCCGCCTACGATAGCGTCTACCGGACAGGCTTGAATACACTTAGTACAGCCAATACACATATCTTCATGGATAAAGGCGACGGTTTTTACTGCGTTTTCAAGGTCGTGTGCCGAGTCGGTTGCTTCAACCCCCATTAGGTCCGCAAGCTTTTCTATTGTTGCCTGACCACCTGGAGGACATTTGTTGATTTCATCACCATTGGCGATAGCCTCAGCGTATGGTCGGCATCCGGGGTAGCCACACTGACCACATTGGGTTTGTGGCAGAATGCTGTCTATTTGATCAACAATAGGATCCGCCTCAACTTTAAAGCGAATCGAAGCGAAACCAAGGATCGCACCGAAAATAGCGGCGAGAACCGCGATGGCGATTATTGCGATTAGTATTGAGCTCATTACAGTTTCACCAAACCAGTAAAGCCCATGAATGCTAGAGACATTAATCCAGCGGTAATCATCGCAATTGATGCGCCTTTGAATGGCATAGGGACGTCAGCAGCGGCAAGGCGTTCGCGCATAGAGGCAAACAACACCAGTACCAATGAAAAGCCAACAGCCGCACCGAAACCATAAATGATCGATTCGATAAAGTTATGGTTTTCGTTAATGTTAAGTAGCGCAACACCCAGAACCGCACAGTTAGTGGTGATCAGGGGAAGGAAAATACCTAATAGGCGATACAGAGTCGGGCTAGTTTTATGTACGACCATCTCCGTAAATTGAACCACAACCGCGATCACCAGAATAAAACTCATGGTGCGCAAATATTGCAGGTTGAGTGGATCTAAAATGTAATTCTCTACGAGATACGCGCACACGGATGCTAAGGTCAAAACGAACGTTGTCGCTAACCCCATTCCGATAGCGGTTTCTAGTTTTTTAGAAACACCCATAAATGGACATAAGCCCAGAAACTTCACCAGTACAAAGTTGTTGACCAGCACAGTGCCGACCAACAACAAAAGATATTCGGTCATAGTTATATAATTTAGAAATTCCGATCCCGACATTATCCTGCTTTGCTTGTTCAATAACAACCAAGGAAAGATAAGGTTTTATATTGTTGAATAAAAATTATACGAGATTGTGCTAAAAAAGTTGAATAAATACGACTTAGTAAAGGAAAACTGGCATTTAGATTTTGCCTAGTGAATGTTTGGCTGAGGAGAGAGAAAAGAGCAACACGAGGCTGCTCTTTGAATTTGGGTTATTCCATTGTGATGTGTTCAAGCAAAACCTTGGCGTTAACCCCAATTAAGTATGGTCCAATTTGGTTGGTTCGCGTGTGCTTTCAAACGAGGGCATGGATTGACCAGATAAGCGTAATCAGCATACTCGCACAGTGGCAAGTCATTGATTGAGTCAGTGTAGAAGTGCAGTTCAGAATACGACTCTGAACCTTCTTCTATCCACTGCTTTAAGCGAGTGACTTTGCCTTCACGGTAACTTGGTACCCCCTTGATCTTGGCGGTGTAGTGATCGGCCTTTGAAACGAGATCGATACCAAGTGCGGTGTGAATGCCTAAGTGACGCCCCACCGCTTCAACTAAGAAAGTGACACTGGCAGAGATAATCAGCATATCAATACCATCACGAGAGAGCTGCTCGATTAAGGTTTTAGACTGAGGAAACTGTTTATCTAGAATACGAGTTTTTACGCATTCTTCTACCAATAGATTAACGTGTTCAACAGGCATGTCATCTAACGGTGCCATAGAGAAGGTTAAGTAGTCTTCCATATCTAACTTACCTTCGGCATACAAACTCATTAAACGTTGGTCTTCTTCGATGAAGTTCGGCTCAGTCGCGATACCCTTGTCAACCATAAACTCATTCCAAATCATCGCACAATCGGCATTGATTAAGGTCTCGTCTAGGTCGAATACGTACAAAGGCTTAGACATGATTAGGCTCTCACAGGTTGAATTTCATTTAGGTTAAACAGCAGTTCTAGTTGGTTGCCGTTGGCGAGTAAACGCTCTGATGAACGATTGAGTAGATCAACGGTGAGCTCACACTCATCAACTTCGACTTGGTAGCGGATAACATTGCCAAGCAACTGGTAGTTCTTGATTGTACCAGTCTGCGGTGCAGAGATATGGCTACCGTATTTTCGGCCTTGCTCTTTGACGTAAATCGATTCAGGTCGAACGGCGACTTTCCATTCCGTCTCTATGTTGAATAGCTGCTTCGCTTTATTAGCGTCGACCAAGTTGTAATGCCCCATAAAGCTTGCCACAAACTCGTTGGCAGGGTGAGTGTAAATCTCTTCTGGCGTTCCCGCTTGTACTATCTCACCTTTGTTCATCAAGAAGATACGATCCGACATGATCATCGCTTCTTCTTGGTCGTGAGTAACAAAAATAGTGGTTAGATTCATCTCTTTTTGAATATCGCGAATTTGCTGACGAAGATGTTTACGGATCTTAGCGTCGAGTGCAGAGAGCGGCTCATCAAGGAGTAAGATACGTGGCTTGACGACTAAAGCACGAGCGAGCGCAACACGTTGACGTTGCCCGCCAGAAAGCTGATGAGGGTAGTGCTTTTCTTTGCCCGTTAACTCAACCAGTTCGATAACTTTAGCCACCTCGCGCTGAATCTCATCACTGCAGAGCTTTTTCATCTTTAAGCCAAACGCGATATTGCCTTCAACCGTCATATTGGGAAACAATGCGTATGACTGAAACACCATGCCAATACCACGCTCTTGTGGCACTTGATGAGTGATCTCTTCGTCATTAACCCAAATTTCGCCACCATCCACAGGATTTAGCCCTGCAAGACTGCGCAGTAGGGTAGACTTACCACAGCCACTTGGGCCCAACAAAGTGATGAATTCACCTTGCTCGATGGTGAACTGAATCTGTTCAAAAACTGTGTTATCACCAAAGCGTTTGGTCAGGTTATTTGCGGTTACGTAACTCATTATTTGACTCCTCGGCTGAAACGACTTGCCATCCAAGTCAGTAAGAAAATAAATAGGAAATAGGTCATGACTAATGCGGATGTAAAGTGGCCGCTCGTGCTGCGCATGTTGTACAAGTAAATCTGTAAGGTCTCATAGCGGGTACCGACCAAGATGTTGGCGAACACAAATTCCCCTAGTAAGAACGAGAATGAAAGGAACAGCGAAGCCATTAAGCCTTTCTTCAAATTTGGCAATATGATCAATAGGAATGCTTTGCTTGTGCTCGCGCCAAGAAGATGGGCAGCATCCATTAAGTCATGCAGATTAATTGCTTCGAAGCTGTTCGAAATCGCACGATACATAAATGGCAACGCGATAGTGAAGTAAGTACCAATCAAAATCCATGGGGTTCCAATCAGCGAAATGTCGCTATCGGCATAGAGTTGAAGTAAGCCCACAGAAGAGACCACAGGTGGTACTGCAAATGGTAACAAAATCATGATATTCATTAGCTTATCGAGCTTAGGGAAGTAATAAAACACCACGAATATTGCCGGGAGTATCAGAACAACGCTTAACGCTAGCGCCGCGATACAGATAAACAGCGAACGCCCAAATGCTTGCAAGAAACGAGGGTCAGTCAGGAGTTTGATGTACCAATCAAAAGTAAACCCGTCTGGCAGAATGGTTGCGCCCCAACGTGATGAGAGCGAGTAAACTAAGGTCGCCAAAATAGGAATCAACATGATACCTACAATGGTGTAAACCACAGATTTATGGAATCGAGTATTCACGTTTTGCATTACTTCCTACCTGCGTAGCTTTTTGAAATAAGCCATTGGTTGATGACGGTGATAAAGGCAAGCAGAGCCATAAGAATCACGGAAATGGCTGCAGCTAGATTTGGCTCAAGGAACAAGTCACCGGATACCAAGCTTGCGATACGAATGGTAATAACGTTGTAGTTGCCCGACGTTAACGCATACACACTGGCGTAGGCACCAATCGCATTGGCGACAAGGATGATAAAGGTGCCAAATAAGGCTGGAGAAAGGACAGGCAGAGCGACCTTTGTCCAGTACTGTGAGGTGCGAGCCCCAAGCAGTGCAGCGGCGGCTTGCCAATCATCACTTAATGCATCAAACGCAGGGTAGAGGAGTAACACCGCGAGTGGGATCTGAAAATAGATATAAATCGCCAGTAAGCCCCACTTTCCATATAGGTCAAAATCACCCAGCAAACCGTATTGTTTGAGCAGCAAGGTAATGGCTCCGTTTGTCCCCAAGATAATGATGAAAGCAAAGGAGAGTGGTACGCCAGCAAAGTTGCTGCTCATGTTAGTAAAGGCAATAACACCATCGCGGATCTTACTATCAACGCGGCGCAATGAAGAAACCAATAAGGTCGCAATCGCGAGCCCAACAACGCTTGACCAAACTGCTAACCATAAGCTGTTGCCAAATGCCTGCATCATAAATGCTGAGTCGAGCACTACCAGGTAGTTATCGAAAGCAAACTCATCGTCATAGATAAAACTATTGATCAAGACCCAAATCATCGGGGCTAGCTGAAACAGATAGAAAAACAGTGCGAAAGGTGCCAACCAAAGAGCCGGCTTATAGCGACTCAGCCATTGCATTGATTTCGGTTTTGCAGAGTTCGATTGGCTCGAACTCGGAGTGAGAACAGAACTGCTCATAAGGCTAACAATTCCTGAGTGTAAGGCTTAGTGTGGTCAAGGTTTAATAGTTGGCAAACAAGTCCGCAAAGGTCGGTTTGCTTAACGTGACATTCTTGATGAGTAAACAGATCGCCAATCACAAACAGAGGCACTTCGCGCTCTTCAGGCAATATGCCCCCATGAGATAGATCGTTGTTCATGCCATGGTCACTGGTGATCAAAACTTGGTAGCCGTCTGCTAACCAATTCTCAATGTAATTGGAAAGAATAATGTCCGCACCGCGAGCACTATTGCGATACTGGCGAGAATCTAGCCCGTGCTTGTGGCCCATATCATCGATGTTCATTGGGTGAATCAGCAGAAAGTCGGGGTGATGAGTACGACGTAGATGCTCGGCATCCAAAAACAGCGCTTCGTCTGGGTAGTGGTCCCAGTGGTAGAAGCAGCCATGCTGAATATTGAGCGATTCATCGTGAGTAAAGCGATCGGTGACTGGATTAAACGGCGCTCGATTATAGAGCTCACTCACCCAGTGATAAGCGGCAGCGGCTGTCACTTTACCTTGTGCCTTCGCCAAGCTGAAGATGGATTCATGGTGTGATAAGCGCACGATATCATTGTTGACGATGCCACTTTCTACCGGGCGAACACCGGTTAGAATACACTCATACAATGGGCGAGACATCGACGGTAACTCACTTTGGACTGGGTAAAGTGATGCGCGCATCGCTGGGTTTGGATGGGGTTGTTCTAGAAGACCATTTAGGTAGCCCATGCAGTCACGGGCTACCTGATAATTAAGGCCATCTAAAACAACAAGGATAACCTTATTGCTCATGGTAACTGACCCTTATTGCTGGTGGATTAACACGTTTTCTTGCCATTGGCGCGGTAGCTTACGCGCAGATTTTTCCCAGGCAGAGAAGTCTGTTACCGGGTGCACATTGCTGTACTGGTCGTTGGCAATCAGCTTAGCTTGAACTGATTTTGGTAGGGTAATATTGCTGCGAATTGGACGCGCATAGCCTTCAGCAAGATTGATTTGACCTTGGTCACTAAAGATATACTCACGAGCTAGTTTGGCTGCATTTGGGTTTTTCGCGTACTTGTTGATGATGGTGGTGTAACCAGAAATCACAGAACCGTCTTGGGGAATGTTAACCGTAAAACGCTGACGATCGATTTGGTCACGATAGCTTAGGGCGTTGAAATCCCACATGATTGCAACTTCAATTTCACCTTTTTCAAGGTTTGCCATGTTAGCGTCAGCAAAAGACAAACGACCTTGTTTTGCCAGTTGAGCAAAAAACTTGATGGCTGGTTTTAGGTTCGACTCGTCACCGCCATTAGCGAAAGCGGCGGCAAGAATGGCATTGTTTGCTTGTGCAGCAACACCAACGTCTCCAACGGTAACTTTGTAATCACCTTTTAGTAGATCATCCCAAGATTTAGGTGCGTCTTTAACAAGATTGTTGTTGGCGATAAACGAAATGGTGCCAGTGTAAGCTAAAGCCCAGTGACCCTCTTTATCTTTAGCCCAGTCTGGAATATCGCTCCACGTTGTTGGTTTGTATGGTTGCGTAACGCCTTTCTTTACAGCAACTCGTGCAAAGGCGAAACCTACGTCACCAATATCTGCTGTGGCGTTTTTCTTCTCTGCTTCGAACTTAGCAATCTCTTGTGCTGAGCTCATGTCGGTATCTTGGTGCTTTAAACCGTAGTTTGATTTCAGGTCTACCCAAGTATCTTTCCAGTTTGCCCAACTGTCTGGCATACCTACGCTGTAAACGGCGCCTTCTTTTTGCGCGGCTTTAATCAGTGTTTCTAGGTCTGCGTCATTAGCCATTGCTGGCATTGACAGTGTTGCGACCATCAGTGCTGCTGGCGCGATTTTTTTTACAGAAAAAGTAGTTGAACAACTTAGCAAAGTTTTCATTGTCTCCATCCTTCTGGACTAGGTCAGTAAGTTCGTTTTGTATGCTATGGAGAAAATGTGACGGTTTCGCTCAAGTTATTTGACAGTTTTAATGAGTTTTAATGGCAGTTATATTTCATTTGCTGAATAGTTCAGTAGATAGGGTATGTCATATTTCTGTTACCTCTAAGACTTAGATTGTTCACAAACCAACTAATGGACTAGATCAGTAATGAGAGCAGTGGCAACTAGCCAATCCAAAACTCAGCTTGGAAAAATTAAAGCGAGCTTAAGAGAGCAGATTGATTCGGGATTCATGTCTGAGGGACAAAAGCTTCCTTCAGAAAGAGAGCTTAGTGAGCTGTTCTCGACAACCCGAATTACGATTAAAGATGCGTTAGTCTCTTTGGAAACGGAGGGATTAATCTATCGCGAGGAGCGTCGCGGTTGGTATGTGTCACCGGAGCGCATTTGCTACAACCCGTTATCACGATCGCACTTCCACCAAATGATTCGCCAGCAAGATCGCATTGCAGAAACCAAACTGGTCAGTGTTCGCAGTGAGATGGCAGCAGGTGAATATGTCCAAGCATTAGACATCGATCAGATCACCCCGATTCACGTTATTGAACGCCTTCGATACATAGATGGTCGAGCCGTTCTATTTGTTGAGAACGTATTAAAGGCGACTTTGTTCACTGATATTTTGTCGGAGAACTTAACCATGTCGCTGACCGGTATTTACCAAGATAAGTACGGTTACGAAACCAAGCGTTCCCGTTTTGATGTGATTCCAACATCTGCGCCTGCGCATGTTGCAAAAGCTTTGAACTTAGCGGAAGGGCAGCCCGTATTGAAAATATGCCGAGTCAACTATAAACAAGATGGCGAGCTAATGGACTGTGAACTGGAATACTGGCGCCCCGATGCCGTTATGATCCGCATAGACAGTGTGGGATAGGTAGACTCAACGCGGGCGGCTAGCTCTGAGACATTTGCTTGGAACAAGCAAGTCGCATTTGAAAACGAAAAAAGCTCAACCTTTCGATTGAGCTTTTTTCTAAATTTGGCTCCCCCTGCGGGACTCGAACCTGCGACATACGGATTAACAGTCCGCCGTTCTACCAACTGAACTAAGGGGGAATTGCTTTGAGCGAGGCGAATATTAGCGATCAGCTAGAGTAGTGTCAACATGAATAGTGCGATTGTAACGAAAAAAAACACATAAAAAATACTTTACTTTCCTGAAGCCCTTACCAAATAAGGGGTAGATTTACTTATCCACCAAAATTGTGGATAACTATGTGTGTGAAATTTGAGTAAGTCAGAGAATTGTAAAAATAGCAGTCATTCTCATTAAGCAGGGTTGGGGGATGCTGGCCAGTAAAGTGTTGTTATATAGCGGTTTAGGCGTGAAAATGATCAGGAAATTATCGACTCGACGATATTCGAATTGTGTGGATTAAACTAAAAACAAGATAAAAATGTGGATAAGCTGTGGGCTTGTTTTGGTCTTTTTTCGAGGTGGATCTCTAGCAGGGCGGAAGATAATATCAGGATTAAAGGTAATGATCTAGCGGCAAAATGCCACTTTATGCAAAACAGAGATTAATTTTTTCGTTATCGCTTGAGTCTGTATATATATACAGCCACAATAGAGTCTACAACGCATGACTAGACAGAGATGAAGTATGAGTAAAGTTTTTGATTTAGTGTCTGATTATAAGCCCTCTGGCGATCAGCCTACCGCGATTGAGCAACTGCTTGATGGTCTTGATTCAGGTTTAGCCCACCAAACTTTACTTGGCGTAACTGGTTCAGGAAAAACTTTTACACTTGCCAACGTAATTGCCAGCGCTCAGCGTCCAGCTATTCTACTTGCTCCGAACAAAACGCTAGCGGCTCAGCTTTATGGTGAGATGAAATCTTTCTTCCCCAATAATGCTGTTGAATACTTTGTTTCTTACTACGATTACTACCAGCCTGAAGCTTATGTGCCCACGACTGATACTTTTATCGAGAAAGATGCGTCCGTTAACGCGCATATTGAGCAGATGCGTCTCTCTGCGACCAAAGCCCTGTTAGAACGTAAAGATGCCATTATTGTCGCTTCTGTGTCGGCGATTTATGGTTTGGGTGACCCAGAATCTTATCTGCAAATGATGCTACATATCCGCCGTGGTGATGTGATGGATCAGCGCGATATTCTGCGCCGCCTAGCTGAGCTGCAATATAGCCGCAATGACGTCGCATTTGAGCGTGGTCAGTTTCGCGTGCGTGGCGAAGTGATTGATATTTTTCCGGCTGAATCCGATCAAGATGCGGTGCGTATCGAAATGTTCGATGATGAGATTGATTGTATTAGTGTGTTTGATCCGCTGACAGGAGCAGTTAAACAGCGTGACTTAGCACGTTACACGATTTATCCAAAGACCCACTATGTCACGCCAAGAGAACGAATTCTTGATGCGATAGAGAAAATTAAAGTGGAGCTTGAAGGACGCAAGAAGCACCTACTTGATAACAACAAACTGCTTGAAGAGCAGCGTATCTCGCAACGTACTCAGTTTGATATTGAGATGATGAACGAGCTGGGATTTTGTTCAGGTATCGAAAACTACTCACGCTATCTAAGTGGCCGTAGTGAGGGCGAGCCGCCACCAACCTTGTTTGATTACTTGCCTCACGATGGTTTGCTGATCATTGATGAATCCCACGTTACCGTGCCTCAGATTGGTGCCATGTACAAAGGTGACCGCTCGCGTAAAGAGACGCTGGTGGAGTTTGGTTTCCGTCTACCTTCGGCACTTGACAATCGACCAATGAAGTTCGAAGAGTTCGAATCTATTTCGCCTCAGACGATATTTGTCTCTGCAACGCCGGGTAACTATGAGCTAGAGAAATCGGATGGTGAGATCGCTGATCAGGTTGTTCGTCCTACAGGTTTGCTCGATCCTCAACTTGAAGTGCGTCCGGTCGCCACACAGGTGGATGATCTGCTGTCAGAAATTCGTATTCGCGCGGCTAAAGATGAGCGAGTTCTGGTGACGACTCTAACCAAGAGAATGGCGGAAGATTTAACTGAATACCTAACTGAGCACGATGTTAAGGTACGATACCTCCACTCAGATATTGATACGGTAGAAAGGGTCGAAATCATTCGCGACTTACGTCTTGGAGAGTTTGATGTGCTAGTGGGAATCAACTTACTACGAGAAGGCTTAGATATACCAGAAGTCTCTTTAGTGGCGATTTTGGACGCTGATAAAGAAGGTTTCTTGCGTTCAGAGCGTTCGCTCATCCAGACGATTGGTCGTGCTGCACGTAATGTGGCGGGTAAAGCGATTCTTTACGCTGACAGCATTACCAAATCAATGGACAAAGCGATGGGAGAGACCAACCGTCGTCGTGAAAAACAGCAAGCTTACAACGAGAAGATGGGCATCGAGCCTCAAGCGCTAAAACGTAATGTTAAAGACATTATGGAGCTAGGTGACATTACCAAGAGTAAGAAGCAGCGCGTTAGCAAGACTGTCCCATTGTCTAAAGTGGCTGAGCCTTCGCAGAGCTATGATGTGATGACGCCTCAACAACTTGATAAAGAGATTAGCAAACTAGAAGCGCAGATGTATCAACATGCTCAAGATTTAGAGTTTGAACTTGCAGCGCAGAAGAGGGATGAGATAGATAAGCTTCGCAAGCAGTTTATTGTTAACAGCTAACACGAATTTTAGACAAAAAAATAGCCAGTAGAAACTTGGTTCTACTGGCTGTAATTTGTGAATACTAAGTTCACTAACAACGTCAGTTGGCTAGGTGACCCATGAGGGTCATAGTAGATTTAGCATATAGCGTGCCAAATTAAATTGGCCTCAAAATGCGTTATTCATCACCCTATTCAGGACTATCTCGTCTTTTAAATTGCATAATGCAAAGCGCAATGCGATTATTTATATAAATGCGAAGAATGCCTTGGCTAGGTTATGCAATATAATACACAAGCAAAGAACTCAAAATATTTGTTGATGGTTGAAGATACCGCCTCTGTAGCGGCGTTGTATCGTTCTTATCTCACTCCATTACAAATCGATATCAACATCGTCGGCACAGGCCGTGATGCCATTGATAGCCTCAATTTTCGAACCCCTGACCTTATCCTGCTCGATCTACGATTACCTGATATGACAGGTATGGATGTCTTGCACGCGGTGAAAGAAAAGAACCCGGATGTGCCCGTTATTTTTATGACTGCGCATGGTTCGATTGATACCGCCGTAGAAGCGATGCGTCATGGCGCGCAAGACTTCCTAATAAAACCCTGTGAAGCTGATCGACTCCGTGTAACGGTTAACAACGCTCTGCGTAAAGCGAACAAGCTGAAAAACGATGGTGATAATCCGGGGAGTCAGGGATATCAAGGTTTCATCGGCAGTAGTCAAACGATGCAGGCGGTATACAGAACTATTGACTCGGCGGCGACGAGTAAAGCCAGTATCTTTATCACTGGTGAAAGTGGAACGGGTAAAGAAGTGTGTGCGGAAGCGATTCACGCGACCAGTAAACGTGGTGACAAACCGTTTATTGCCATAAACTGTGCTGCCATCCCGAAAGATCTGA
Source organism: Vibrio sp. SCP2 (assembly GCF_059295395.1). Classification (NCBI taxonomy): domain Bacteria; kingdom Pseudomonadati; phylum Pseudomonadota; class Gammaproteobacteria; order Vibrionales; family Vibrionaceae; genus Vibrio; species Vibrio sp. SCP2. Next base: position 56,194 of record NZ_JCAFVV010000002.1, read on the forward strand.
TTGAAAGTGAACTATTTGGTCACGTTAAAGGCGCATTTACCGGTGCTGCGACGGATCGACAAGGTGCGGCGGAGCTTGCCGATGGCGGCACGCTTTTCCTTGATGAGCTGTGTGAAATGGACTTAGATTTGCAAACTAAGCTGTTACGTTTTATTCAAACCGGTACCTTCCAGAAAGTTGGTTCGTCGAAGATGAAGAGCGTGGATGTACGTTTTGTTTGTGCAACAAATAAAGATCCTTGGAAAGAAGTCGAAGAAGGGCGCTTCCGCGAAGATTTGTACTATCGTTTGTATGTTATTCCTCTGCATTTGCCACCTTTGCGTGAGCGTGGTGACGATATTATTGAAATTGCCTACTCACTACTGGGTTTCATGTCTAAGGAAGAGGGTAAAGATTTTGTACGTTTGGCCGCTGAGGTCGTCGATCGTTTCTCGCGCTACGAATGGCCGGGTAATGTGCGTCAGTTGCAAAATGTCTTACGTAATGTGGTGGTGTTAAACAATGGCCGTGAGATTGATTTAGCCATGCTGCCACCGCCGCTTAATCAACCTTCAAAAAATGAGATTCGCGTTACTAGGCCGCAAAATGAAACAGTCTCAGTACAGGATATATTCCCTTTGTGGCTTACTGAGAAAAATGCCATTGAACAGGCAATAAAAGCGTGTGATGGTAACATACCGAAAGCTGCGGGCTATTTGGATGTAAGTCCATCAACCATTTACAGAAAACTACAAGCGTGGAATGCCAAGGAAGTACAATAGTGGACATTTTAGATCAAAGTAAAATAGACCGACTCGCTAGTGAAATTGGTGCTGAAAATGTCCCTGTTTTGCTTGAGATATTTTTAAACGAGTTGCAAATGTATATCGATAAGCTCTCGCAAATCGAAGGCCAAGAGCAAGAGCAATACTTGAAAGAGATCAGTCACGCATTAAAAAGCAGTGCGGCCAGTTTTGGTGCAGAAGCACTTCGTGCGTATTCTGCAGAGGTGGACTCTAGTGCTAAGTCTGGTACTTCTCTTGAATCAGAAAGCAATAAACAGCAAATGTTATCTCTACTGAGTGAAACCCAGCAGAGATATCAGCAACTATTCCACCAGTAACCACTCAATCGCTTGTTGTAGCTTAGCCCTATCGTGACGCCAGTCGCGATTGGGTGAGGCTAGAGGCGTTGTGACGCAGTTCCACTCCTCAAGCTCTGGATGAGGTGCTTCACCCAGAACCACGTCTATCTTGCGACCTTGGCAAGAGCGCTCACACCATTCCAATTTTTCTTGTAATGTCATTTGTCCAGCAGGGCCGTACTCAGGTGAAAGGTTCTCGACAAACACCAGTTTAGCTTTGCGGTTATTGGCAATTGCTCGACCGACTTCTGGGAGCAGCAGTGGCGGCATAATACTGGTCAGAAAACTGCCCGGACCAAGAATGATCGCGTCGGCTTCTTCAATAGCTTGTACACCTTCTTTCGTGGCTGGGACTTCGGGTTCAAGATCGAGTCGAATCAACTTTTCGGGCATCTCATCAACACTGGTCTCTCCGGTAACCCAACGTCCATCTGGAGCAAGCGCTTTTAGATCTGAAGGGTGCTCCGACATCGGGATAATATTGACATCGACCTTAAGCATATTGCGAATCAGGTTTGTGGCATCTAGAGGGCGAACTGATAAGTTGTCGAGGGCGGTGAGCATCAAGTTACCCAGATTATGCCCATCAAGTTCTCCAGCACCTTTGAATCGGTATTCAAACATCATCGAACTGATGGAAGGGTCAGTGATAAGCTGATTGATACAGTTGCGTGTATCTCCCCATGCAATGCCGCCTTGGCAATTGCGAATGCGACCTGTTGAGCCGCCGTTATCTGTGGTAGCAACAATCCCCGTTGCATTTGAGCCAAAATCTTTGAGTGCCGCAAGCATACGTCCAAGGCCGTGGCCTCCACCGACAGCGACCACTTTATTGCTAGCGTAAATTGTCATGCTGAGCTTCTTTTTATTCATAACCAACTACAATTTAGATTATTGCATTAATAACCAATACTCAATATTGGGTAAATTGGGCTCCAAGCACGATTTTTTCAATTTGAGGGTAGAATCACACACAATTATTAAGTATTTTATTTATCAGCACTACCGGAAATGATAGGTAGTTGCCATAACTCCGAGCTCTATAAGCTAAGTCCAGAGTGATAAGCCTATTGAGCCAGTGACATGTTGTCACAAGGGCATACTTGGAAATGATTATGCCTCCCGTGTTTGGAAAGGTGTTCCGTGGCGCAACAATTCGAAGATAGATTCCATCGCAAGTTTTATTACTTGCGACTTTCCGTTACAGATGTCTGTAACTTCAAATGCACATATTGTCTGCCTGATGGCTATAAGCCTTCCGGGCAAAAAAACTCGTCTTTTTTAGCTCTGCCAGAGATAAAACGTGTCGTTAGAGCGTTTGCTGATTGCGGTACCTCAAAAGTACGTATTACTGGCGGTGAGCCGAGCCTACGCAAAGATTTCAACGATATTATTCATACCGTTGCTTCAACACAGGGTATTCGTAAAGTCGCGACGACAACCAACGGTTACCGGATGGAAAAACAAGTCGCCGATTGGAAAGAGGCTGGGCTGACACATATTAATGTCAGTGTTGATAGCTTAGACCCACGCATGTTCCATCAAATCACTGGTGAAAATAAGTTTACCCAAGTGATGGCGGGCATCGACCGCGCTTTTGAAGTGGGTTACGACCAGGTCAAAGTTAACGTTGTATTGATGAAGGATCTGAATGCGCACGAGTTACCCGCCTTTCTAAACTGGATTAAAGACCGTCCAATCCAACTTCGCTTTATCGAGTTGATGCAAACCGGGGAAATGGATGAACTGTTCCAACGTCACCATGTTTCCGGTGTCGCGATTCGTAATCAGTTAATAGCCAATGGCTGGCTACTAAAAGTGCGAGATAAGAACGACGGTCCTGCTCAGGTTTTTGTCCATCCTGATTACCAAGGTGAGATCGGTTTGATCATGCCGTATGAAAAAGACTTTTGTGAAAGCTGTAACCGCTTGCGTGTTTCCGCTAAAGGTAAGCTTCACTTATGTCTGTTTGGTGATCATGGCGTTGAGTTACGCGATTTACTTCAACAAGATGATCAAGAACCAGAACTAATTGAACGAATTCAACAGCAGCTGCAAACCAAGTCGGTGAGCCATTTCCTCCATGATGGAAATTCAGGCATGACTCCGCACTTGGCCTCGATCGGCGGCTGATACACATCATTAATCAAACTTCGTGTTCACGTATGAGTGAGCATGAACTGACTTTGACAAAACTATAGGTGAACAAATGGGTCACGCAGAAAGCAAATTTCAACCAGCAAATATCGCAGTTCTAACCGTTTCTGACACGCGCACTGAAGAAAACGATACTTCAGGTGGCTATCTAGTTGAGAATGCAAAAGAAGCGGGTCATAACATTGTCGATAAGAAGATTGTTATTGATGATATGTACAAGATTCGCGCTATCGTCTCTCAGTGGATTGCGGATGAAAATGTACAAGCTGTAATGATTACTGGCGGTACAGGTTTTACTTCTCGCGACAGTACGCCTGAAGCGCTAAAACCTCTATTTGACAAAGAAGTCGAAGGTTTTGGTGAGCTTTTCCGCATGGTTTCTTATGAAGAGATTGGTACTTCTACCATTCAATCACGCGCAATCGCGGGTTTTGCTAACCATACTGTGATTTTTGCGATGCCGGGCTCTACGGGTGCGTGCCGTACTGGTTGGACAAAGATCATCAAGCAACAACTTGATGCAAGCCACCGCCCATGTAACTTTATGCCTCATCTAGCGGTTTAATCTTAGGAGCAGCTAATGAGCGAATTCACTCATATCAACGCTTCTGGTGAAGCAAACATGGTTGATGTCTCGGCCAAAGCAGAGACGGTGCGCGAAGCTCGCGCTGAAGCTTTTGTGCATATGGCACCTGAGACTTTGCAATTGATTGTCTCTGGCTCTCATCATAAAGGTGACGTGTTTGCGACCGCGCGTATTGCTGGTATTCAAGCAGCGAAGAAAACGTGGGATTTAATTCCACTGTGCCACCCATTACTGCTGTCAAAAGTTGAAGTGCAGCTAGAAGCGATTGAAGCTGAAAATATGGTTCGTATTGAGTCTGTGTGTAAGCTAGCGGGTAAGACTGGGGTTGAAATGGAAGCCCTGACTGCCGCTTCTGTTGCTGCGTTAACCATTTACGATATGTGTAAAGCAGTACAGAAAGATATGGTGATTGGCCAAGTTCGTTTACTAGAAAAAACCGGTGGTAAATCTGGACACTTTAAGGTGGAGTCATGATTAAGGTTCTATTTTTTGCTCAAACGCGTGAACTGGTCGGGATGGATGAACTTCAGCTTGAAGGCGACTTCTCCACTGTGGAAGAGGTTCGCAGCCACCTAGTAGAGCAAGATGGTAAGTGGGATCTTGCTTTAGATCCGGGCAAATTACTCGCAGCAGTAAACCAATCGATTGTTCCTCTAGAGCACCCAATTCAGTCAGGTGACGAAGTCGCGTTTTTCCCGCCGGTAACAGGGGGCTAGTCATGGACAGTCGCGTTTCAGTTCAATTTGAAGACTTTTCTGTTGGCAGTGAATATGAAGCTCTCGCGCAAGGTACGTCAGCGGGCGCTGTCGTCACGTTTATCGGTAAAGTACGCGATATGAACCTTGGCGATAACGTCACTGGTTTATCTCTTGAACACTACCCAGGCATGACAGAGAAAGCACTAGGTGAAATCTGTGATGAAGCCGAGCAGCGTTGGCCGCTTCTCAATATCCGAGTCATTCACCGTGTCGGCGATTTAGATATTGGCGATCAGATAGTCTTTGTTGGTGTTTCAAGCGCTCACCGAGGTGCGGCGTTTGAAGCGTGTGAATTCGTGATGGATTACCTTAAGACCAAAGCACCATTTTGGAAAAAAGAGCGCACGACAGAATCGACTCGTTGGGTAGATTCGCGAGATTCAGATGCGAAGGCCGCTGAGCGTTGGTAACAGAAATCTTAACCAAGTTGTTCAAATCAAAAGCTCCTATCAACAGGAGCTTTTCTCATTGTCTGTTAGTTGGTGAATTGAGCCCCGCTGTCGACTTTTAGCAAAAAACAGGGCCTTGTCGGCAATTGCGATAAACTTTTCTGCATTCATATCGTTTGGGACGATATGACAATGTTGGATCCCCACGGTGATGGATAGCCACTGACCAACGCAAGAAGTAGGGTGCGGCAGTGCGAGTTGTTTGACAACATCTTGCAGAAGTTGAGCTCGTTCGACACTTTCTTCCTCAGCCACATTGGGCATAAAAACTAAGAACTCATCACCCCCATAACGAAAGCAAAGGTCATCATTTTTGGCCCAAGCACGTATGGCGCTGCTAAGCGTCTCTAGCGCTTTATCTCCTTTTAAGTGCCCAAAGCTGTCGTTGTATTGCTTAAAGCAGTCGATATCTATCATCAAAACCGCTGATCCAATCAGCTTGAGCTTGGCGAGTTCAATCGCCTCAGGCAAAAGCGCATCTAACGCGTAACGGTTATACATTTGGGTGAGGTGGTCAATGTAAGTCAGCCTTTCGAGCTCTAACTGCTGGAGAGCCAGCTTATCCAATGCCCTTTTATATTCAGTGATGTTTCTGACCGTCCATAGCACTAGCGATGTATTCGGTAATGGGATCACCAGCGCGCTAAAGTGCTGCACCTGTTTCGGGCCTTCTACACCATCAAAGCAGCGTAAATCTTTTGGGTCTAAACTGTATTCAAGTTCGGAAGCGGTTTGGCTGTCAATGACATCGACAATCACTTGGCTAAACCAAATAGCTTTGTCAGCGGGCAGGACTTGGTATTGATTGAGACCGACCAATGCAGCGGGGTCGTGATGGCGTTTTTTATCCCTACCGCCCCAAGCTTCAACATAGGTGCCTGATTTATCAATAAGAAATGTCGGTTCTGGGAGTGATTCAAACACCACATGCATCATATCAGGGTTATTGGCGATCTGAGCTGAAAAAGTAGAGTTCACGTCTTATCCCCCGCGTATTTTATGATGCAACTACTTATAGTTTAGACAGTTAATCTTGGAACGCATGTCACTAAAGGATGAAAGATGAATTACATCGTGTTTAAAAGAGCCATCATCATTGCCTTGGTGGTGGGAACCTTGCTCAATATCATTAATCAATATGACGCCATTTTTGGAGCCTCTAGCCTAAACTGGCTCAAGGCTTGTCTGACCTATTGTGTGCCTTTTAGTGTTTCATTGTTTAGTAGTTGGTTAGCGAATCGTGATGCTAAGGCTCAATGCGATTAGTGAGGGTTTGTGAAACGTGATAGTCAGCACCTATTGTAAAAATTGTTGTTTTCCATTTAGTAAAATCAAGAAATTAGACAACAATTACAATATATGCAGCGTAGCTTGCACGTTAAGGAGACACAGATGGAATCATTGAAAGTAAAAGACTATATGACATTGCAAGCGGTAACCTTTACGCCGGAGATGTCGCTCAGTGCCGCTTTAGATAAGGTTATGAACTCAAAATATTTGGGTGGTCCGGTTCTCAACGACAAAAAGGAAGTGATCGGTTTCCTCTCTGGTCAGGACTTACTCGATAAGCTGATCAAGGTGAGCTATTACTGCCAAGACACCCATATCGTCTCAGACTGTATGCACCCAGAAGTGCTGTCGGTGACTTCAGAGACCTCGATTATCGAACTTGCTGAGATGATGAAAGTAGGCCGACCAAAAGTCTACCCCGTAATTGATTCCGGTAAGTTAGTGGGCATCATCACGCGTAGGGACGTGTTACGTGCTATTGGTAAAAATATCGAAGATTGCTTTAAGCATCCGGTGTAACATATTGATTCACTAAATAGATAAGAGGTGCACATGAGCACCTCTTCTTTTTTGCTGTGAAGAGCAAAGCCTAACAGGAGAGCCGAATGTCAGACCAAAGTGCCAAATTTGTTGAAGGATCAACCATGCGACATATTTTGGTTATGTCGGGGGCAGGGTCGGTTGGTCTAATGGCACTATTTGTTGTCGACCTTATCGACATGTTGTTTATCAGTATGCTGGGGCAGGTGGAACTCGCTGCTGCGGTAGGCTTTGCCGGGACGTTAGTTTTCTTTTCAACCTCCATCTCGATCGGTACTTCTATTGCTATGGGGGCGCTGGTTTCCAAAGCCATTGGTGCCAAGCAGCAGCAACATGCGCGTGAACTGAGCACAAGTATTATGTTCACTGCGGTGACGATCAGTGTGATAGTTGCAGCGGTGATGTTTGCCTATATTCCAGAGCTGCTTCAAGCCATCGGTGCGCATGGCGTCGCCGCTGAGAGAGCAGAAGCCTACTTAAGAATAATCTTACCTAGCGGTCCTGTTATCGCAGTCGCTATGGCTGCGGGGGCGGGGTTACGTGCCGCGGGCGATGCAAAGCGTTCGATGTGGGCAACACTGGCTGGTGGCATTGTTAATGCGATTCTAGATCCAATATTCATCTTCGGTTTTGGTTGGAATGTAGAAGGTGCAGCACTTGCGTCTGTATTTGCTCGCTTTACTGTGCTGTTTTTCTCAATCTACCCACTTATCCGTGTACACAAACTCGCCGCGAGATTTAACTACGCAGTGTGGTTAAGCAACCTGAAGATTATTATTGCCATTGCGATACCCGCCATTATCACCAATATTGCAACGCCAATTGGTAATGCGATTGTTACCTCAGCTATTGCCCAATTCGGTGAGAACTATGTTGCTGGGTTTGCGGTGATAGGTCGACTCACACCAGTCTGTTTTGCGGTAATTTTTGCACTTTCAGGGGCGGTAGGACCGATCATTGGTCAGAATTACGGTGCAGAGCGTATGGATCGCGTTAAAGAGACACTCAATAACTCTTTAATTGTCACCACTCTTTACACCATTGTTGTTTGTATCATTCTCTATTTCGCTCAAGATTTGATCATTCGTATGTTCAGCCTAAACGGTGATGCACAAGTCATCGTTGCGGCGTTTTGTACCTATGTCGCGGTGAGCTTTATTTTCAACGGTGCACAGTTCGTTGCCAATACCTCGTTCAACAATTTAGGCAAGCCGCTGTACTCAACGGCACTGAACTTAGGCAAAGCGACGTTGGGCACTCTACCCTTTGTCCATTTGGGGGCGTTTTGGTTTGGCGCTCTTGGCGTTCTTTATGGTCAGGCAATTGGTACCGTGGTATTCGGTTTGATTGCGATTGTTGTGCTGCGTAAGCATATTTCGGACTTGATGCGCTCAAGCTGCCTTGAGCATGAAGCCTCAGATCCTTCGATTACCAGTGTCAACAGTCAGCCTTTCTGTAGTCATGATGCGGTATTGATTGATGACGTCGCTTCAACAACAGAAATTTCGCAACAAACGGCAGAAAAAGTTTGACCTTGGAGTAGGCTCCAAGGTTTACACTCATAGTGTACAGTGAATGGAGATAAACATATGTGCACTAAACATCAAGCATGCCGATCAGACAAAGTCGCGGCTAACCCTTCTCAATCAGGCTCTTGTGCTAGCCCTAAAATCTCAACCATTAAAATGGCAGATGTTGCCAGTGCTGAGTCGAGCTGTTGTAGCTCAAATAGCTGCAGTAGTGGTGCAGACCCTGCTGACGAAGAGGGCGAGCCCAGTTCCTCTGCGCGTTACACCCAAAGTTGGAAAATTGAGGGAATGGATTGCCCAGCCTGTGCTCGAAAGGTGGAAACAGCCGTTAATCGAGTCGATGGCATTGTTGAGGCTAAAGTCCTTTTTGCAACCGAAAAACTCATAATCACTTCTGATAATGCAGGTGTTGCCCAGTTAGTCGAACAAACAATCCTTGATACTGGATTTACCTTTACTAGCTCTAATTCAAAGTCTTCAAAACAAGTATCCACAGGTTGGAAGTCTGTGCTTCAACAGAATGCGCAGATTATCGCTATTGCTTCTGCTATGGCGATCGCCGCTGCGATTAAACCAGCACTGCCACAAATCAGTGAATGGATGTTTGTCATTACCTGCTTGGCGGGACTATACCCGATAGGTAAAAAAGCCATCAGCCTTGCTCGTTCAGGGACGCCTTTTGCGATAGAAACCTTGATGAGTGTTGCAGCACTTGGGGCGCTCTATTTGGGAGAAACCGTAGAGGCGGCAATGGTGTTGCTATTGTTCCTCATTGGTGAACGACTAGAAGCCTTTGCTGCTTCACGTGCCCGTAGTGGTGTCCAAGCGTTAATGGAGTTGGTTCCTGAGAATGCGATTAAAATCGTAGATGGTCAGCGCGTTGAAGTCTCGGCAAGTGAGTTACACCCTGGTGATGTCATTGAAGTTTCACCGGGCGCAAGATTACCGGCTGACGGTAAGCTTATCGGTGACGTAGCGAGTTTTGATGAAAGTGCCCTCACTGGTGAGTCGATACCTGTTGAACGTTATCAAGGTGACTCAGTCATGGCAGGCGCTGTGGCAGTCGATAAAGTGGTGAGATTCACCATTACTTCAAAGCAGGGCGAGAATGCCATCGATCGTATTCTCCATTTGATCGAAGAAGCAGAATCTCGTAAAGCACCATTAGAGCGTTTTCTGGATAAGTTTAGCCGCTGGTATACGCCGTTGATGATGCTGGTGTCACTACTGGTGATCATCACGCCGCCATTATTGTTTGCTCAGCCTTGGGAAACTTGGGTTTATCGTGGTCTAGCACTGCTTCTGATTGCCTGTCCTTGTGCATTAGTGATTTCTACGCCAGCCGCGATCACCTCTGGCTTAGCCGCTGCCGCTCGTCGAGGAGCTCTGATCAAAGGTGGCGCAGCGTTAGAGCAGCTAGGCCGCGTTGAAACCATAGCTTTTGATAAAACAGGAACGCTAACCAAAGGCAAACCTGAAGTCACTGACATTATTGCTTTAGAGGGCTGGACAGAGCAGTCGCTATTGGAAAAGGTTGCTGCCATTGAAGTGGGTTCAAGCCATCCACTGGCGGTATCGCTAGTGAACAAAGCCAAACAACTTGAGTTAGAGATTGTTGAGGCAGAAGACAAGCAAGCTCTGGTCGGTAGTGGCGTGCGCGGTGTGGTATCTGGTGTTGAGTATCAGGTGAGTGCACCAAGCAAGGTGGATATCACGTTACCTAGCGCTTTGATTGAGACGATTGAGCAGCTCGAAGGTCAAGGAAAGACGGTTGTCGTTGCTATCGAAGCGAAGCACAAAGCTATTGGTTTGGTAGCGTGGCAAGATACTCTGCGTGACGATTCTGCCAAAGCAGTGAAAGCGCTTAATGAGTTGGGGATTCACTCGATTATGCTCACTGGAGATAATCCGCGCAGCGCGCTAGCCATAAGTTCCATGATTGGCATTGACTATAAGGCTAGTCTGCTTCCTCAAGATAAAGTCAGCTATGTCGAGCAACTTTCTGCAAACGGTAATGTGGCCATGGTCGGTGATGGCATCAATGATGCGCCTGCCATGAAAGCCTCAAGCATTGGTATTGCGATGGGAGGTGGTACTGACGTCGCGTTAGAAACCGCTGATGCAGCGATTACCCACAATCGTCTCATTGAACTTGCTGGAATGATTGAGCTTTCACGCGCTACATTGAATAACATTCGTCAGAATATTGCTCTCGCACTTGGCTTGAAAGGCGTGTTCTTGGTGACGAGTTTGTTAGGTATTACTGGACTTTGGGTTGCGGTGTTGGCTGACAGTGGGGCGACTGCTATCGTGACTCTCAATGCATTAAGACTGCTGAAATTTAAGTCACAGCAAGATTAGATAAACCTACCCAGTAAAAGCCCCTGCATTGTTGATGTAGGGGCTGTTTTTTATGCAACTAATGATTTGAACTTGCGTAAAAGTGTGATGTAAACCGTTTTTATGTGCAATGGTGATGTTTGTTGCGGTTGTTGTTGTGAAGGTGATCACTCTAATGCTTCAAGGAGTTCGCTAGAGTATGTCCTGTACCCGATGAATTTTATAGAGCGTATCGGTTGTTTAATGTGCAACCCAACTACGCCACAATAAGGAGCCCCCTATGTCTCAAGCTGTATTCCACCTTGGTGTTACTGAATCTGATCTTGCTGGCGCAACACTAGCGATCATTCCAGGTGACCCTGCGCGTGTACAAAAGATTGCGGAAGAAATGGAAAACCCAGTATTCCTAGCAAGTCACCGCGAATACACGCTTTACCGTGCTGAACTAGACGGCAAGCCAGTTGTTGTTTGTTCAACAGGTATCGGCGGCCCTTCTACTTCAATTGCAGTAGAAGAACTGGCGCAGCTTGGTGTTCGTACTTTCCTACGCGTTGGTACTACAGGTGCGATTCAACCACACGTAAATGTCGGTGATATGATCGTATCGACGGGTTCGGTTCGTCTAGATGGCGCGAGCCTGCACTTTGCTCCAATGGAGTTCCCAGCTGTGGCAGACTTTGAAGTGGCAACAGCAATGAAAGCGGCAGTAGAAGAGTCTGGTGCAACCGTTCACATGGGTGTTACAGCATCAAGTGACACTTTCTACCCAGGTCAAGAGCGTTACGATACCTTCTCTGGTCGTGTAGTTAAGCGTTTCCAAGGTTCTATGCAAGAGTGGCAAGACATGGGCGTTCTAAACTTCGAAATGGAGTCTGCAACGCTACTGACTATGTGTGCGAGCTCAGGTCTTAAAGCTGGCTGTGTAGCAGGTGTTATTATCAACCGTACACAGAAAGAGATTCCAGACCACTCTACGCTAAAAGAGACAGAAGCACGCTCTATTAAAGTGGTAGTTGAAGCAGCACGTAAAATGCTTTAACAGTTCGACGTTCTTTAAAAGAACGGCTTTAGATACTAAAAACCTCAATCGTAAGATTGAGGTTTTTTGTGCGCTTAGCATTTATAGCTAGGCGATAAACTCTTCAGAGTCAGGACGGTTGGTGAACTGTACGCCATTTAAGAAATCACATAGTAATTGGTCTTCACACGCCTTGTAGTTCTTATTGTTTGGTTTACGGAAGTAAGCACCGATTTCATACTTGCTTAGGCTAATACCAACGACTTCAAGCACATCCAAAACATCTTCGGCTTTCATGTTTAACGCAATACGTAACTTCATGAAGATCATGTTGTTGGTTAGCTTCTGCTCTGGCTTAGGCTGTTCACCTTCCTTTTTACCGCGTTTCAGGTTGATAAAACCATTGAGAAAAAGCGCCAGTTCCTTATCTTTCATTTTAGAGACTGACTTGTCAGAGTCGGCTTTCAGCCAGTCATTCACTTGGTTTGGGGCAACAGTGAAGTCTGCTTGCTCAAAAGCTTTGATAATTTGGCTGTTTTTTAGATTTAGCGAATGCTGGATACGACGCAAGATTTCATTGTTAGTCACTGGAGCTGCTCTTTTTACTAGGGTCAAGGTTGACCGGATATTGTCGAACGCGACTTTAGCAAATAAGCGCTATCGGTGATAGAAATAAAACGTCCTTGAGCAAATGACATGTCTATAGGCTCAACAGTTTAGATAAGGGCACTTAGAGAGTGCCCATTTCAACTGACGATTTTCTTTATGCTAGGGCGACTTTAGGTAACGGCTGATACAAGCTTTCTGTCATATCTGACAACATCTGATCGTAGACTTGCGAAATGATCAGTGAAATATCTGTCGTGAGCTGATAAAGCTCTTCATTCGTCATTAAAATGTCGTCGCTAGCATTAATTTCTGAAAGTGCATGCATTGCCTTTGAGCTTATTGGCGAAGTAATAGACAGCGGACTGATGAGTGATAGCTGATTAAGCTTGCGCCTAGTTTTATCGCAATAGTATTTCACTCTCAGCATACCTTCTGGATAGTGGAGATCCTGAATCGAAATTCTTAGTTGGGTAAGTACCTCCATGCTATCGAGTACCTGCTGCCAATTCATATGGTACTCATCGCTGATATCTTCTCGCCCTGACTCGATCAACCAAGCTATGGCAATTTCATCCATTAAGAACATACAGTGTCTGATGGTTTTGCCGTGAATCACCTGATTACGAGCCACGGTCCGCTGATCCCACTCCTTGTGTAGCTTTTTCAGCTTCAATTGAAGAATTCGGTACATAGGTTTGTTTTCAAACTGAGCGCTGGCGATGAGTTCGTTCGAACGTTTCATCATGGCGCCATAGCTTTCTTCTAACTGGCTTTGGTGAATGTCAAAGTGGTGGCTAGTCAACGCTTGATGGGTGATTGCCCTGTGTTGACGACACAGTAACAGTAACTGGCGCAGTAGGATTAAAATCTCAAACTTTCTTTCTAAACCTGAATGACGCTTTTTCGAAAAGTAGAATAAAGTCGCTAGCACGACAAAAGAAATGATGATTGAAAAGAGCACAAACATAACCAACTCCTTGTTATGGATTACCTATAAAGTGGTGGAGCAGGTTTGGTGCCAATAATAATCTATATATAATTCAATGATTTAGTAATTTTTGGTTCGCGGGTATGAACTCAATTGGTGCAAGATAGCACTGAAAGTGTGAAGAAGGGCACAAAAAAGCCCCGCTGAATCAGTGGGGCTTTCGATAAGCGTAATGATTTTTACATTACACGCATACCAGGCTGTGCGCCTTCGTGCGGCTCAAGAATCCATAGGTCGCTACCACCCGGGCCAGCTGCTAGGATCATGCCTTCAGACATACCAAACTTCATCTTACGCGGCTTAAGGTTCGCTACCATGACTGTTAGCTTGCCTTCTAGCTCTTCAGGTTTGTATGCTGACTTGATGCCAGAGAATACTTGACGAGTTTCACCACCGATGTCGAGTTGGAACTTAAGCAGTTTGTTTGCTTTTGGCACTTCTTCACAAGAGATGATACGTGCTATACGCATATCAACGGCTGCGAAAGCGTTAAACTCAATTTCGTCTGCGATTGGATCTTTATCTAGCTCAGTTTGGCTCGCTTTGTTCTTTTCTGCTTCAGCTTTTTCTTTCGCTGCAACTTCTGCTGCTGCATCTTCTTTAGACGCTTCAACCATAGCTTCAACCTTCTTCGGATCGATACGGTTGAATAGCGCTTTGAACTTAGTGATTTCGTGATCAGTTAGTGGCGCAGCAATGCCATCCCAAGTCAGCTCTTCGTTTAAGAATGCTTCAGTACGCGCAGCAAGCTCTGGCATTACTGGTTTTAGGTAGGTCATCAGAACGCGGAATAGGTTAATGCCCACAGAACAGATATCTTGCAGTTCTTGGTCTTTACCTTCTTCTTTCGCCACAACCCACGGTGCTTTCTCATCAACGTATTGGTTCGCTTTGTCTGCTAGTGCTGTGATTTCACGAATTGCACGACCAAATTCGCGAGTCTCGTATAGCTCTGCGATACGATCAGCGGCTATAGCGAACTCGTTGTAAAGTTCAGGCTCTGCGAATTCCGCAGATAGCTTGCCTTCAAAACGCTTAGTGATGAAGCCAGCGTTACGAGAGGCTAGGTTAACAATCTTGTTTACTACGTCAGCGTTTACGCGCTGAGTGAAGTCTTCAAGGTTAAGGTCTAGGTCATCAATGCGGCTGTTTAGTTTAGCTGCGTAGTAGTAACGTAGACATTCTGGATCTAGGTGATCTAGGTACGTCGCTGCTTTGATGAATGTGCCTTTCGACTTAGACATCTTCGCACCGTTTACCGTTACGTAACCGTGGACGAATACGTTATTTGGCTTACGGAATCCAGCACCTTCTAGCATTGCAGGCCAGAATAGTGAGTGGAAGTAAACAATGTCTTTACCGATGAAGTGGTAAAGCTCAGTAGCACTGTCTTTCTTCCAGTACTCATCGAAGTCTAGACCTTCAGTTTTGTTACATAGGTTCTTGAATGAAGCCATGTAACCAACAGGTGCGTCTAGCCATACGTAGAAGAATTTGTCTTTTTCACCTGGGATCTCGAAGCCGAAGTAAGGCGCATCACGAGAGATATCCCACTGTTGAAGACCTGACTCAAACCACTCTTGCATCTTGTTTGCAGTTTCAGACTGAAGCGAGCCAGAGCGTGTCCACTCTTGAAGCATGCTTTCAAACTGAGGTAGATCGAAGAAGAAGTGCTCAGAGTCTTTCATTACTGGAGTTGCGCCAGATACAGCTGATTTAGGTTCAATCAGTTCAGTTGGGCTGTACGTTTCACCACAGCTGTCACAGTTGTCCCCGTACTGGTCTTCTGATTTACACTTAGGACATGTACCTTTTACGAAACGATCCGGTAGGAACATCTCTTTTTCAGGGTCAAACAGCTGAGAAATCGTACGGCTAGAAATGAAGCCGTTTTTCTTAAGCTCAAGGTAGATGTGCGAAGCCAGTTCGCGGTTCTCTTCAGAGTGTGTGCTGTGGTAGTTATCGAAGCTAATATCGAAGCCAGCGAAGTCTTTTTGGTGTTCTTCACTTACTGCAGCGATCATCTCTTCTGGCGTAATTCCCATCTGTTGTGCTTTTAGCATGATTGGCGTGCCGTGAGCATCGTCAGCACAGATGAAGTTTACAGTGTTGCCACGTAGGCGTTGGTAGCGAACCCAGATATCAGCTTGAATGTGTTCAAGCATGTGACCTAGGTGAATCGAACCGTTAGCGTACGGAAGGGCACAAGTGACCAGTAGTTTTCTTGGATCAGTCGCCATACTTAATATTCGCTTCTAATGATGTATAAAAAAATAGAGAGTAATACTACCTTATCCCACCAATGACTCCAAGGCTTCCAATATGGGAAACCCCAGTTTTTTCAGGGTTCAGTATCGGCTGGTGGAGTGTTACGATTAGATGCACAAGGAGGACCTATGCGTCAGTTCACTTCAAAGCAAGATTTCTGTGATTGGTTAAATCAATTTGAGCACCCAAGCCTAGCCCCTGAATGGGCGTCTACGGCGAACTTTGTTTCAGTTGACGCCAATCAGTTTACTATTGAAATTCCTTTTGCAGCCAATACGTTAACTCAGGATTTGTCCGATTGGATTGAAGCTTCCCAAAACAAAGGTGAGGTTGCTTCATTCTCGTACAACATTGTTGTTGCCCCGAAACCTCTCGAAACTCATGTTTCTACAACAGTGAAAGGGGTTAAAAACGTCATTGCGGTGACGTCCGCAAAAGGCGGGGTCGGCAAGTCGACAACATCGGTCAACTTAGCGCTGGCCCTGTCAAAGTCCGGAGCCAAAGTCGGGCTATTGGACGCTGATATTTATGGTCCTTCAGTGCCACTGATGCTTGGCCAAACCAATGCACAACCTGAAGTTCGCGATAACAAATGGATGCAGCCTATAGCGGCCCATGGGATTTTTACTCACTCTATCGGCTACCTTGTATCGAAAGATGAAGCTGCGATTTGGCGTGGACCGATGGCAGCTAAGGCGCTTGCTCAACTATTGAATGAAACTGAGTGGCCTGAGTTAGATTACCTAGTGATTGATATGCCTCCGGGCACTGGTGATATTCAACTGACGCTGGCTCAGCAAGTTCCGGTAACCGGAGCGGTCATCGTGACGACTCCTCAAGACTTAGCTTTAGCTGATGCTCGTAAAGGTGCGGCAATGTTTAACAAGGTTGATGTGCCTGTCGTTGGTCTTGTAGAAAACATGAGTTATCACATCTGCAGTCATTGTGGTGAAAAAGAGCATATCTTTGGTGCGGGTGGCGCAGAGAAAATGGCCAGTGAGTATGGTCTTGACCTTCTGGCTCAAGTCCCACTTCATATTCAGATGCGTGAAGATATCGATAAAGGCATCCCAACGGTTGCTGCGAGACCAGAATCAGAACATGCTCAGCAGTATCTTGCCTTGGCAGAAGCGGTTAGTTCCAGATTGTATTGGCGAGGGAAAACTAAACCCGACTCGATTATGTTTACCATGGTGGAATAAACACCTTTATGCACTGCAATGAGAGCGCCTGACGAGCGCTCTTTTTTATTCTTATTCAGTGTAATCGATTGCGCTGAAATCTTTTATTCCATTTAAGTAAATTAAGGCAATCGCAACTGGCAACCGATGGCTGAACTCCCTATAATCAGGCGGTTTATCTAAATTTATACTAATACGCAGGTCTCACCTCGAAAGGCACTGCTAGTATTAGCATATGACACCAATCTAAATCATCGGGTGCAAGAATAATGTCTGATAATAATCAATGCGTCATCGTAGGTATTGCTGGCGCGTCTGCTTCTGGAAAAAGTTTAATCGCGAGCACTATTTACAATGAACTACGTGAAAAAGTGGGCGATCATCAAATTGGTGTGATTACGGAAGATTGCTACTACAACGACCAAGGCCATCTTAGTATGGACGAGCGTGTAAAAACCAACTACGACCACCCAAGCGCACTAGATCATGATTTATTGTGCGAGCATCTAGAGCAGTTAGTTAAGGGACAAGCGGTAGAAGTACCTGAGTACAGCTACACAGAACATACCCGCACTGACAACACGACGACAATGACACCAAAGAAAGTCATTATTCTTGAAGGTATTTTGCTGCTTACTGACCCTCGTTTGCGTGACTTGATGCATGCGACGGTATTTATGGACACGCCACTGGATATCTGCCTGCTTCGTCGTGTTAAGCGTGATGTTGAAGAGCGCGGCCGTACTATGGACTCTGTTCTGAAGCAGTACCAAGAAACGGTTCGTCCTATGTTTATGCAGTTTATCGAGCCTTCAAAGCAATACGCAGACATTATTGTTCCACGTGGTGGTAAAAACCGCATCGCGATCGATGTGTTAAAAGCTCATATTGCAAAACTTTTGAAAGCTTAACGTTGAAAAGACGCTTAAGACTTTATTTTTTATGAGATAAGTGGCACTTTTAGTGCCACTTTCTTTTTATGGTCACCATAAATATTTACCTGATCATTTATACTTGGAGCTAACCCTTAGCAGAAGAGGCGTGCTCACCAGGCAAGGATAATGCTGATGAAGAAACTGTTCCTAATCATAGCAATCCCAGTGGTTGTTATTCTCGGTGCTTTAATTGCACTGGTTACTTTAGTTAACCCAAACCAATTTAAACCACTTATCGTTGAACAAGCGAAAACCCATACTGGTCTTGATCTTGTTATCGATGGTGATATCAGTTGGCAATTTTTCCCATCGATTGGTTTCGAGCTAGGTCAAACCGAGCTCCGTAACCCGAAAGACTTTGAACAATTGAATATGTTCAAGGTGGATACAGTCGGTGTGGATGTGTCCGTGATGCCACTGTTCAGCCAACAGCTTGAAATAGGCAACATCACGCTTGATGGCGCAGCTTTCTCGCTGGAAATCTTACCGGATGGTCGCAAGAATATTGACGCGTTAACTCAAGCGCAAGCGGCTCAAGCTGAGACGACGGCGGCACCAGCGACTTCAGAAAGCAGTTCGCAGCCTGTAACGGAAGAAGCGCCTCAAAGTAGTGGTGGCGCTTCGGCTTGGACAATCAACTTGGCTGGAGTCACTGTCTCTAACGCGTCGGTCGAAATTCAAGATAAACAAGCAGGGTCATTTACCAAGCTGTATGACGTTTCTTTGAATCTTTCGCAATTTGCTGTTGATACTTGGACTAAAGCGGACTTTGCCGCCAAAGGTGAAGCAAATCAGCAGAAATTTACCGCCAAAGGTGATGCTGAGTTTAAGCTTGCAAAGGGCTTTAAAGAGTACGCGCTACGTAATATTAACCTTGATGCGACATTCAGCGATCCTGCAACAAAAATCGATAGCGCTAAGATTGGGCTAGAAACGTTTGAGTTCGATAAAGCCAACGCGCTGAGCTATGCCGTTGTGGGTAATGCAGCTGGTCTTGATATCGATATGAAGGGGTCGGCTTCATTGCAAGTTGATCAAGCGATCAGCAAAGTGCTAATGAACAAAATGGTGCTAGATGCCACATTCAAAGGAGACTCACTACCTCAGTCACCTATGAAGGTAGATATGGCATCTGACTTGACGTTTGACCTGACTAAGAACCACCTAAGCTTTGTACTAGAAAAGCTGACCGCAAATGCATTGGCGTTTGATGGTAAAGCTGATGTGACGCTAGGTGATATTCCTAAAGTTCGATTTGCTTTGCATAGCCCGAATATCGATTTGGACGAGTTTTTAGGATTGGGCAAAGCGGCTCCGGCGCAAGCGCCATCTGATACAGATCCAGCTTCAGAAGCACCGCAGCAAAAGCCTGCACAAACTTCGCCACAGAAACCTGCTCAAGAAGTGGAACCTGATCTCTCTGCGCTGAAAACGTTGGATGTGAAAGGCGAGATCACCATCGACAAGTTCAAAGCTAACAACGCCAAAATGCAGAACGTAAAGGCGAGTTTCTCAGTTAACCGAGGTGTGGCAGAACTGACGTCATTTACATCAAACCTGTACCAAGGCTCTATCAGCGCTACGGCTCGTTTAGATGCGCGTAAGTCACCTGCAAGCTACACCGCGAAAAAACGCATCAAAGGTGTAAAAGTACAGCCTCTGCTGACCGACGTAGCAAACAACGATATGTTGGAAGGTACGGGCAATATTGATGTCGACGTTAAAGGTAGCAGCTTAACGCCAACAGGCATTAAGAAGAATCTAGTCGGGACAATCGTCATTAACTTTGAAGATGGCGCAGTGAACGGCATTAACGTTGCTCAGTTAATTCGTGAGAATTACGCCAAGATCAAAGGTGAGAAGCTAGAAGGTGGCAATGAAGTCCAGAAAACAGACTTTAGTGCGATGAAAGCAACCTTAAAGCTGAACAAAGGCAATGTGTCTACTAATGATCTTCATATGCAGTCACCACTATTACGCATCCGTGGTAACGGCAGTGCCAATTACCTCAACGAAACGGTTGATTTCACAGTCAGTACTTCTATCGTTGGCTCGCTAAAAGGCCAAGGTGGCAAAGACATTGATGAACTGAAAGATGTGACAATTCCAATCAATATCTCGGGGTCTTGGGCGCAGCCTAAGTTCAAACTTATCTTTGACGACGTACTTAAGCAGAAAGCTGAGAAAGAGATCGATCGTGGATTGAAGAAGCTCGATGAGAAACTTGGTGGAAAAATCAAAGATGAGAAGACCAAAGAAGCGGTTAATAGCTTAATCAAAGGGCTGTTTAACTAAACGTCTTTCCAATGACAACTTTAAACGCGCCATTTATGACGCGTTTTTTTTAACTCTGTTTTTCCTCTGTCAGTCTCACTTGGACAAACTTACGACACATTCATACAGTCAATGATTTTCGCCATTGATAAGGTGTACTTTCAATAGAGGAGGGAGCATGAAAGCATTAATATATTCATCACTACTGATGACAGCAGCGTTGACGTCTACTGCATCGGCAGGCGAGTTTGATACCACATCTGCACACGTCGATGGGTGCCCAGCAGCCTTTTTTACTCATAAAGCGATCGTATTTGATGCAGTAACTCTATGTGCAACGCAGAAAGTCAATTCACAGAAGCTCGCTTATGCGGCAAGCGTAACTGCGCAATGGTTAGATAATGATCAGGATGGGGTTATCGATGAACCCGCTCTACTGGATCACTTACGCCGAAATCAAGCAGTTTTGGTCATGAGTAAAAGCGGATTTAGTGAAGAGGCTTTCGATGCAATGGATATTGAAGGGCGCGTTGGTCAAGATCTTTCAGCCGATGAGACCAATCCAAGCGATCGCCGTGATGCCTCGCAAGAAGAAATCCATCATCTAATCGTCAATGCGGGCTGGCAATCTTTGTATCCCAACCTGTTTAGCGATCAAAAGCGAACCAACAGTGTACTCTACAAACAGTGGAAAATTGCCGATGAGCACGGCTACTATCAGTATGATGATCCAACGTGTGATAGTGCATGTAAAACGGTTGAGTTTTTCTACTTGAGTACGGCAAGTTATTTGGGTTCAAAAGCCGATCTGTATTCCGATGAACTGAGCCTCAAGACAAGAGCAGAGCTTACAGATAAGCTACCTGGGGTGGTGGCGCTAATGGAATCTAAAGATTATCACTATCCGACGCATAAGTGGCCGGATGGACACTACCCCCACAAACAAAACATCAAGATCATAGGTCAGTAGTATCGATGTAGCCACTAGAACAGTATGCCTCTAGTGGCTAAAACTGGATTACCAATCAACACCTTTAAGAGCTTTCACACCCGACTCAAAAGCGTGCTTGACGTTACGTACTTCGGAGACAGTGTCAGCCATCTCGGTCAAGGTGCGATGAGCGCCGCGACCCGTGATGATGACTGATTGCATCTTAGGACGGTTGTTTAGCGCTTCGACTAGTTCATCTAATTCGATGTACCCATAGTTGACCATATAGGTCATCTCATCAAACAGTACGACATCAATCGATTCGTCTTGCAGCATACGTTTACACTCTTGCCACACTTTTTGCGCCGCTTCGGTATCTTGTGCTTTACTTTGGGTTTCCCAAGTAAAGCCAGTTCCCATGACTTGGAACTCAACCCCAAGTTTCTCCAGCAGATTACGTTCACCGTTGTCCCAGGTGCCTTTAATAAATTGAGCCACCGAACACTTCAAACCATGTCCAACAGCGCGTGCAACCGTGCCAAAGCCAGAAGTAGATTTGCCTTTACCGTTGCCAGTGATTACTAGGAATAGGCCCTTCTCTTCTTGCGCAGCGGCAATTCGAGCATCGACTTGCTCTTTCACTTTTTGTTGTCGCTCTTTGTGACGCACTTCTTTGTTGGTTTCAGAGGTCATGGTAAATCCTTTTTTATTCAATAAATCTGTGTCTATGATAGCTCAATCAAAGTAGTGCAAAAACCTATGATTTTCATGGGAAAGCACCTGTAAATAGAGAGTGAATAGGAAATGAAGAAGCTATTGGTTGTGTGTATGGGAAATATTTGTCGCTCTCCCACTGGTGAGGCAATCCTTAGAGCTAAATCTCAGCAACTCGGTATACCCGTTGAAGTGGACTCGGCTGGTACTATTGGCTACCACCAAGGAAACCCACCAGATTCAAGAGCTAAAGCGGCGGGGGAGCGCAGAGGATACTCGTTTAAAGGGATTCGTTCGCGGAAAGTTGTTAGTGGCGACTTCGAAGATTTTGATTTGATTTTGGCAGCAGATAGAGACAACTTTGCCGATTTAGTTCAACAATGTCCTAAGCATTTGCAGCACAAAGTTAAACTGTTCCTCGACTACTCCGATTCTGAATATGATGAGATCCCCGATCCATATTATGGCGGGGATAGCGGATTTGAACTGGTATTGGATCTTATAGAAGAAGCTTCAGAGAATGTGTTGAAATCACTTTGAATGTGAGAGTCGAATGGCGGTGTCTGTTACGCCGCCATGACTCTGCCACTAAAGTAATCATTAGATACAATATATTCTGTATTACGAATCAACTCATCCTGTACTTCTGCCCAGTGCGATTTATCGTGTTCAATCGCAGGGACAACGCCTCCAACGCGAATGTTGAAAGGGGTGAGCTCTTTAGCCCAACTTTGGGTAAACCCTGCCACCATCGACGTCGCATTGTCAAAGCCTGACATATCCTGATAGTCAGGATGAGAAATCACATTAACAATCACACCGTTTTTCTGTTCTTCACGCATTCTTTCAGCGGTTGCTTGACCAAAGCTAAATAGTGTCGCAGCCATCAAAGAGAGCCTTTGGGTAAACAGGTCACTGCCTTGGTGATCAAAAATATTCGGCATCGCTTCCGCTGTGAGCGTATTGATCAAAACGTCGGGGGACCGCTTGACCGTTTGATCCATGAATGTGAATAAGTATTGGATAGAACTGAGTGAGTGATCATCTATAGGGCATTGATAGACGCTGTCTGATATCTCTTGGCACAGTTGATAGGTTTGCGCGAGTTGAGGTGTTTTTCTGTCACACAAAACCAGCGTCGCACCAAGCGAGGCAAAGTGATAAGCGAGAGTACTTCCGATCTGAGAACCGGCTGATGTCACTAAAATTACAGCATTTTTTATATCCATTGGCTTACCCCCATAAGCAATGCATGCTCTAAAAGATGTCCACATAGCATGGTAGATTAGCTGTGTTTTAGTTGTGAATAACGTCAAATAACTCTTCGCTCAGTATGACAATGTTCGATTATTTGGCGCTATTCACATTATGCAGGCCTATTGTTAAGCAAGTCCGAAAAATGAGACACGAAAAGTGTGATCAAAAACGATCCTTTAAGCTTGGGTTTGGATCTGGAAGGTGCGCTGAGCTTTTATGAGCTGATTATAAAGATCGATTGGCATCAACTCTTTTGGCTCTTTTTCTCCCATTGCACGACGTTGATGTCCAGACAGGTTGTGATACACCTCTTCAGGAAGATTGTGTGTGTCTTCTGGCAGGTAAGTTAACGCGTCAGGGGTAAGGTAATGGCTCAGTTTAGTACTGGGGAGCCCTGAACTGTGAAATAGGGAAGCTTGTGTTGCAGAGACTTGGTAAGAGCTTTGATCGGAGCGAAGCTGTTGCGGTGCTTGCAGTTCGAACTTGTTACGCAGCGCTTGTTCGCTAGTATCGATCTCATCGACCTTTTCCAGCGGGGTATTGTCACGAACATCGTCAGAAAACATCGATAAAATTAGCGCGAAGTCAGCTCGGCGTCCTTCATGTACGGCATGGTTAATACCCGTGCCAAACTGAAGCTCGCTGATGATGGCTGCTTTGTCTAAAGTGTGAATTTGCATGATGTTCCTCGTTCGTTGCTTTTATAGCGACTTAGTACCGAGAAACTTTAGGGAAATCATAGCTTGAAACGAAAAAAGCCAGCAAAGTGCTGGCTTTTAAAATGACTAAATTTAAATCCTAGGGAGGAGGATTATTTTGCTAGGTTTTCTGCAACGAAGTCCCAGTTAACTAGTGCCCAGAATGCATTCATGTAGTCTGGACGAACGTTACGGAAATCGATGTAGTAAGCGTGTTCCCATAGGTCAACAGTAAGAAGTGGAGTTGTACCTTCTTCTGTTAGAGGCGTTGCTGCGTTAGACGTGTTAACGATCTCTAGAGAACCGTCTGCTTTCTTAACAAGCCAAGTCCAAGAAGAACCGAAGTTGTTGATCGCAGAGTCTGTGAATTTCGCTTTGAACTCTTCGAAAGAACCGAATGCAGCGTTGATAGCGTCAGCTACTGCACCTGTTGGCTCGCCACCCGCGTTTGGCGCTAGACAGTGCCAGTAAAACGTGTGGTTCCAGATTTGTGCAGCGTTGTTGAATACACCACCAGTAGAAGTCTTGATGATTTCTTCTAGAGATTTGCCTTCAAACTCAGTGCCAGGAATAAGACCATTTAGCTTAACAACGTAAGTGTTGTGGTGCTTACCGTGGTGGAAATCTAGAGTTTCAGCTGAGATATGTGGTTCTAGTGCGTCTTTCGCGTAAGGAAGAGCTGGTAGTTCAAATGCCATTGCTCGATTCTCCATTTATATGAAAGGGTTGCCCCTCTCGATTGCTTCCAGTGTTATTTATAATTCATGGCTCGCAGTGCCAACCATGGTCATTTTGCTGACTTGCGCTCTAGTTTAGCAAGTTTTTACTTTATTAAAAGCTCAGGCTGTAAATTTCTATATGAAAATTCTTTATTAGATAATGACAGCTGATCTCAAAAAAGCACGAAGTCGACTATAACCTTACTCATATTAGGCTTTTTATTCTGTGCTAATGGTTTAGAATGTGCAGAATATTTGCCGTAACTCCATTAAGAGGAAGCAATGGAAACTATCGATAAAATCAAACAGCAGATCGCAGAAAACTCGATCCTTCTTTACATGAAAGGTTCGCCTAAACTACCTAGCTGCGGTTTCTCTTCTCAAGCAGCTCAAG
This sequence comes from Vibrio sp. SCP2, assembly GCF_059295395.1. Taxonomy (NCBI): domain Bacteria; kingdom Pseudomonadati; phylum Pseudomonadota; class Gammaproteobacteria; order Vibrionales; family Vibrionaceae; genus Vibrio; species Vibrio sp. SCP2. The sequence continues at coordinate 80,952 of NZ_JCAFVV010000002.1, forward strand.
CTCTTATGGCTTGTGGTGAAAAATTCGCTTACGTAGATATTCTACAAAACCCTGATATCCGTGCAGAGCTACCAGCATACGCACAGTGGCCAACTTTCCCTCAATTATGGGTTGAAGGTGAGCTGATCGGTGGTTGTGACATTATCATCGAAATGTTCCAAAAAGGTGAACTGCAGCCTCTAGTTAAAGAAGCAGCAGAGCGCGCAGGAACAAGCGAAGAGTAATCTATCTTCATTAGGAATACTGTTTAAATTTACAGTTTTTCTTGATTTCTAAGGGCCACATTCGATAATGTGGCCCTTATTGTATCTATCTGATTTTACTTTATGTCCCGTCTGTTCATTGCTGAAAAACCAAGCCTTGGCCGCGCAATTGCCGCTGCACTCCCTGGACCAAAGAAAAATGATCAGGGTTTTATTCGTTGTGGTAATGGCGACGTAGTGACTTGGTGTATTGGGCACTTACTTGAGCAAGTTGAGCCTGATGCCTACGATGAGCGCTATAAAAAGTGGAATCTGGCCGATTTACCTATTGTCCCTGAGCAATGGCAGCTACGACCAAGAAAGTCGGCGAGTAAGCAGCTGACAGTAGTACGAAAGCTTTTGAAGGAATCGAATCATATCGTTCACGCCGGAGACCCTGATAGGGAAGGGCAACTACTGGTGGATGAAGTGCTCGATTACTGCAAGGTCAGCAAAACGAAAAAAGAAGCGACACAGCGTTTGCTGATTAGCGATTTGAACTTGCCAGCGGTCAAGCGCGCCTTAAGCCAAATGCGCAGCAACCGCGAGTTTGTGCCGTTGTCGGTTTCTGCCTTAGCGCGCTCTAGAGCAGACTGGTTGTATGGCATGAACATGTCTCGTGCCTATACGCTACTAGGCCAAAAGGCGGGCTATCAAGGCGTTTTGTCAGTCGGTCGAGTGCAAACTCCAGTGCTTGGCTTAGTGGTACGCCGTGATGAAGAGATAGAGAACTTTATCCCCCGTGATTATTTTACTCTTCATGCTCTTATTCCGTATCAAGATGGCTCAAGCGCGTTTGATATACGCGCTCGTTGGAAACCGAGTGATGCGTGTAAACCTTGGCAAGACGAAGAGGGGAGAGTCCTCAATCGTAAGCTGGTGGAAAATGTCGCTAATCGAATCGCTAACCAACCAGCAAAAGTTGTTGAATCAGAGCAAAAGCAAACCAAGCAATCAGCGCCACTGCCCTATTCGTTATCTGCTCTGCAAATTGATGCCGCAAAGCGATTTGGTATGAGTGCGCAGCAGGTACTTGATACTTGTCAGTCTCTGTATGAAAAGCACAAGCTGATTACTTATCCGCGTTCTGATTGCCGCTATTTACCGCTGGAACATTATTCCCAAGCGAGTAGTGTTTGTGATGCGATCAGCAACAATGCCAAAGAACTTGGCAGTGCAGTATCAGGGGCGAATCTGAGCCTTAAATCCAAAGCATGGAATGATAAAAAAGTCGATGCTCACCATGCGATCATCCCGACACCGAAAAAAGCGTCGGTGGATGGGCTGTCTGGCAATGAGATGAAGATTTATCAGCAGATTGCGCGCCAATACTTGATGCAGTTCTATCCGGCGGCAGTGTATGCAGAAGCCAAGCTGGCATTTGATATCGCAGGTGGAACCTTCATTGCCAAGGGGCGTCAGCTGGTATCGGCAGGCTGGAAAGAACTGATGGGTAAAGTTGATGATGAAGACGCAAGTGTTGATGCGGTTCCTCCTTTACCTGAAGGGAGCGTTCTAACCTGCCGAGAAGGTGAGATTAAAGACCGTAAGACAGAGCCGCCGAAACATTTTACTGAAGCGACATTACTTCAGGCGATGACGGGGATTGCCCGTTTTGTGGAAGACAAAGAGCTGAAAAAAATACTCAAAGAGACCGATGGCTTAGGGACTGAAGCGACGCGTGCAGGCATCCTGGATACTCTGTTTAAGCGCCAGCTCTTGCTGCGCCAAGGCAAGTCTATTCTTAGCACTGCAGCAGGGCGCGGATTGATCCACGCTTTACCGAGTGAATCTACCTTCCCTGATATGACGGCAAACTGGGAGCACCAGCTTCAAGGTATGGCAGAGCGTAACCAAGCCTACCTGCCTTTTATGCAGGCTCTACAGCAGCGAATTGGTGGTTTAATGCATCAAGTTCGTAGCGGAGAAGTTCCTGAGTCTTTGCGTCACCTACCTAAAGTAGAGCGCCCAGCATACAAACGCAAAAAAGGTGGCTATCGTAAGAAATCTTCCGCCAAGTCCACATCTAAGAAGTCTAATACCAATCGGGATAAATAGGTGTTCAGATAATTGCGCAGGGAAAATCGCTTAGAGCAAGGCATAGATTGCAGCTAGCTAGTTGATCTACCTACAAAATCTATAACACAGCTATCAGCGATTTTAACCAGCAAGTATAATCAGATATTTATTCTGCTTGGTATCAACCTACTTTGCGCCCACAGCGTTTAAATAGCCGTTGCCAGTAATCGACATGACGGCGTATAGCTTGACGAAACTCCTCATGGTGTTTCTTTAGTGGATACACATAGCTATGAATGCTTGGCTTGGGATCAAACAGATTTAGGTTTGATGACAGGGTTTGATAGTAGCCGTCGAGTTGAGCCATATAGGGTTGCACCTTACCCACGAATTGCTGTTCAAAGACATTGTTGAGATATTTGAACTTAGTGGTATCACGATTTTGAGCGCAGATTATTTGGTGGTCAAATTCTGTGAGTTGTTGGGTGATGTGGTTTAGTTTGCTCGTTGTCATCGCTAGAGAGTAGCTAAGATTGCCCACAATAAGCTTTTTCTCAAGAACCTCTTGAACGTCAATAACTTGGTTGCTTACATTGCCAGAAGCGAGATTCAAAGTTGCTAACGCTTGATTGATTTCAACAACTGTTTGGCCAAGGTTGGGTTCTAGCCAGCGAGTTCCGCTAAGTTGTTTCTGCATCGCATCACTCGCAAATATTAGGTTCCAGTGATGCACCTCAAACTGAGACTGCTTTTGTTGTTGAATCTCGACAAGTTTCAGCTTTAGCTCTTGTTCTAAGGCGTTACTGTTTAAGCATCGAGAGAGGCCATCCAATAGCGCTGTTTGGTAATCATAATTACGAAACTCGTCGGCAACTTTACCTAAAACCGAGTTCTTCTCCGCTATCAGATTAAACAAACCACATTGCCTTAATTGGTAACTGTCGATCAGGCCAATTGAGACAGAAGGCACGGCAACGTATAAATCGCGCTTTCGAGGCAACTGAGCGTAGCTCACTGTATCTTTATTTACTTTGGGTGCGTCTTGCACTCTTGCAACGCGAGTTAAGTAGTCATCAAAATGCTCACCGGGTGCATTGTCGCTACACCCAGTAATTACTCCGATGGTTAGGCCAACAACTAAAAGAGTGCGAAGTGTCTGTTTCATACCTTGATTTTAGTCGGACTTAGATAAAACTATATAGCCTAGTTACCAAGGTAAACGATCACCGTTGTAGTTAATAAACTCACCAGAATAGGCTTGATCTGTTTGTTCAATCACTTTGATTAAACCCTTTGCGGAAGTGTCGGTATCAATCAACGCATTAGGCCCGCCCATTTCAGTTTGTACCCAGCCAGGGTGAAGTGCTAACACGGTAAAACCTTCAGCTGTCAGATCGTTGCTTAAGCTTTTGACTACAGAGTTGAGGGCCGCTTTTGACGAGCGGTAAATGTAGCCACCACCTGAAGTATTCTCAGTCATGCTGCCGACTTTAGACGAGAGGCAAGCAATTTTCTTTAGCTGCCCTTTTTGCAGGTTAGGGTATAAAGCCTCTACCAGTTTCAACGGCGCAATGGTGTTGATTTCAAGCACTTTTCGCCATTCATCAACATCGGTGTTACCAAAGCCATAACCTTTCGGCCCGTAGTAGCCTGCGTTGTTGATCAGCAGATCGATAGCAGGTAGTACGTTAGCAAATTCACTCAGTCCTTGATAGTCCGTTACATCTAATGGATGACAGGTTAGGTTGTTACCTTCCACCTCTAGGAGCTCCTTCGAACTACTTTCTGAGCGATAGGTGGCGTGAACTTGCCAGCATTGAGCAAGGTAGTTTTTCGCTAAGCTTAATCCTATACCACGGTTAGCTCCGGTGATTACAACAGTTTTCATCACAAGTCCTTTAGATATTCTTAGAGTATTTGTTGAAGAATATCAGAAAGCTAGCGGTAAAGGGACTTGGTCGATTGTCTGATAATAAGCTCGATAGGTGGCAGGCGAACTTCATGTCTATTGCCACTTAACAAGTTAAGAATTGACTCAGCACAGACAACACCGACTTCTTCAACGGGTTGACGCATCGTGGTGAGCGCAGGGGTAAAGTAAAATGAGGTCGGAAGATCATCAAAGCCTACCACTGAGATATCTTCTGGTACTCGATAACCGTGGTCATGCAGGGCTTTGATAACCCCATAGGCCGTTTGGTCATTGGCAGCGAAAATGGCACTGAAGTGACTCTTAGATTCAATCAATTCCTTAGTCAGTTGATAGCCACATTCACTGCTGAAGTCGCCTTGTTTAATCAGTTTTGGCTGAACCTTGATTCCTGCCTCTTGCAACGCTTTCTTGTAGCCGACAAAGCGTGCGACCGCGTCTGGTTGGTTGAGCAGACCTTTAATATGGGCAATGTTTAAGTGACCTTGTTGAAGTAGGTGCAAGGTCGCCATGTAACCACCAAGTACGTTATCGATGTTAACGCAGCGCACTCGATCGCCAATCACATCATAGCCAACGGCGACAACAGGGATGTTTTCTGCGTACTCAAGGATTTGCTTCTCGGTGAGGCTGCCGGTGACAATGATGACGCCATCAACATTACTTTTAGACAAGTAGTCTAGAGCATGAGATTCAAGTTTGTTTTTCCAGTGTCCGGTCGCGATAACCAGAGAATAGCCTTGTGCGTTGAGGACTTTCTCCATGTCGTTCAGAATACGGCTTGTGTGCGGGCTCTCGGGATTTTGTACCAGAACGCCGATGGTCATGGAACGCGTGTTGCTGCCCTGATTCATGCTGTAGTTAGGTTTATAGCCTAGCGTTTTTATTGCTTGCTCAATGTTGTAGCTTTTTTCATCAGAGACGTAAGTTGTCCGATTGAGAAAACGCGAAACAGTACTGGGTGAGACACCAGCAAGTTTGGCGACATCATAGATAGAGGGGGATTTATTCTTCTTTTTTGATTTCATTGAACCAACAACACAGCAAGCCAAACATTGAATATAGAAAACACCCAGTCAGAGCTCAATACAGCTGATAGGGAAGTGAGAGGTCTATTAATAAGCCGATGCTTAAGTGAGCATCGGCTTACTCACGCTTTTAGAAGGTGGCCAGTGAATTTTCACTCAAGGCATCAAACAGGTGAACCGCATCTAAATCGAGATACAGAGTCAGTTCATTGACATCAACTTCCGCCGCTTGTGTTTCTACCATCAGTGGCTGCCCCGCTATTTCCGTTTTTAGCAGTATGCTTGCGCCCAGCAGTTCTTTGTCCTTGATCTTGACCGGTAACGGCAGAACCCGATCATGGTCCACCTGTTCGGCACGCAGGTGGATATCCGTTGGTCTAACACCGAAGTGAAGTGCCAGATTTTTAGAGGCATGCGCGTGGAAGCGTTGTGGAAGTGGGATGCGAACATCACCAAGCTCTATCTGCCAATTGCCTTCTTCGCCAACCAATTGTGCGTCAAGCATGTTCATCGATGGGTTACCAATGAACTGGGCAACAAACTTATTAGCAGGCTGCTGGAACACTTGTGTTGGTGTGCCTACCTGTGCGACATAGCCATCTTTGAGAATGACAATACGATCAGCCAGTGTCATGGCTTCTATTTGGTCATGGGTGACGTAGATAGTGGTTGTTTGTAGTTCTCGATGAAGCTGCTTGATCTCTTCGCGCATGGTGCCACGCAGTTTGGCATCTAAGTTTGAAAGTGGCTCATCAAACAAGAACACTTTAGGTGTACGCACCATAGCTCGCCCCATTGCAACTCGCTGGCGCTGTCCACCAGAAAGCTCTTTAGGTTTGCGATCGAGAAGTGGCTCTAGTTCTAACATTTTTGCCGCTTTACGCACTTCAACATCAATCTGGTTTTTTGCCATACCTTTGAGCTTGAGGGCAAATGCGATGTTTTCGTATACCGTCATATGTGGGTAAAGTGCATAGCTCTGGAATACCATCGCTAAGTCTCTATCTTTAGCATCGATTTTATTCATCAGCTTATCGCCAACAAGTATCTCGCCAGCAGTGATGCTTTCAAGGCCAGCCAGCATGCGTAGCGTGGTTGACTTGCCGCAACCAGATGGGCCGAGGAAAACCACAAACTCGCCATCGTTGACGGTGAAATCGAAGTGTTTCACTACCTCGACATCGTCGTAAGACTTCTTGATGTTTTTGAATTCAACTTTAGCCATTACAAATTCTCCTCTCTGCGCTCAAGTAGCATGTTACGGTAAGCAATGGCGCTCTGCTTTAGCGTTCGTTTTTGGGTTTCATACTCAACGTGCACGATACCGAAACGCTGTTTGTAACCAAATGCCCACTCGAAGTTATCCATTAGGCTCCATGCGAAGTAGCCTTGTACGTTAACACCAGATTTAATAGCGTTATCCACCGCTTCTAAGTGTGCTTGGAAATAGTTAACACGCTGGGTGTCATTCACTTCACCATTAATACAATTGTCTTCACCAGCCGCGCCATTTTCAGTGATGTAAAGTGGTGGCAGGTTGTCGTAACGGTCGTTAAGACGGAGTAGCAGATCAGTGAGTGCTTGTGGGTAGATCTCCCAGCCGATAAAGGTATGTTCATTTTCTGGCTGAGGCACGTCTTTGATATCACCATTTTCATCAAAGCGAACCACGCAGCGGGTGTAGAAGTTAATACCGATAAAGTCCAAGTCGGTGCGGATAATGTCGAGATCGCCCTCTAAGATCATCGGCATATTGTGAGATTGACGCTCAAGAACTAACTGCGGATATTCGCCTTTCAGGACTGGGTCCATAAACCAGTGGAAACCTTCCGCATCTGAATACTCCGCGGCAGCCACATCGCTATCGTTTAATGGGTATGCTGGTGTGGCATTGAACACACAACCATGCATGGCGTTAGGGGCATTCTTACGCATGTGAGGAATCGCTAAGCCATGAGCTAGCATTAGGTGGTGAGCCGACAAAAAGCCCTCGCGTTCGCCCTTTATACCCGGCGCATGGATTCCCCAACGATAACCTAGATACGAAGAGCAAAACGGTTCGTTAAGCGTGGCGTAGGAATCGATTTTATCGCCGAAGTACTCACTGACTACGTTCGCGTACTGCTCAAATTTGTAAGCGGTTTCTCGGTTCAGCCAGCCCCCTTTATCTTCAAGGTACTGAGGAAGGTCCCAGTGATAGAGGGTAACAAAGACTTTTAAACCCCGCGCGTGACATTCATCGATGATCTGTTCATAGAACTTTAGCCCTTCTTGATTGACTACACCGTCTTGAGGAATGATGCGTGGCCATGCCATAGACAGTCGGTATGCGTCGACACCTAGTCCTTGAATCATCTCAATGTCTTGTTTCCAAAGATGGAAATGGTCACAGGCAACATCGCCGTTGTCTGCGTTATCTACTGCACCTGGCTTATTGCAGAAGGTGTCCCAGATAGATGGGCTTCGTCCACCAAGTTGAGCGCCCCCCTCAATCTGATAAGAAGACGTGGCGACGCCAAACAAGAATTCTGGGCTGCGTAATTTAGAATCAGTAGGAAGTTGGAATTTATTCATTGTTATTTAAACCTTTTTAGCCTTTAACAGCGCCTGACGTCAGGCCGCTAATCATTTGTTTCGACGCGAATAGATAAGTGACAACCAGTGGAAGAATCGAAATGGTTGTACCTAGCATGACCGCTCCCCAAGGGGTATTTGGGATACCTTGGACGCTGCGTAGCGCTTGGGTAATGACATAGTTTTCTGGAGTAGTGAGTACAACCAGAGGCTGCATAAACATGTTCCAGAAGAAAACGAATTGAACGATAGCAAGCGTTGCTAGAGCGGGTTTCATCAGGGGCAGAACAACACTCCAGTAGGTTCTAAACTCGCCTGCGCCATCGAGCTTAGCCGCTTCTAACAACTCCTTTGGGACTGACGCAACCACGTGCTGTCGCATCAGGAAAATACCAAATGGTGTAGTGGTAAACGGCAGCCACACAGCTAGATGGTTATCGAGCAAGCCAAGGAATTTGACGATCATGAAGTAGGGGATCAAACTGAGCACTGGTGGGATCATCATCGAGCCGACCAACATACCAAACAGCAAGGTTTTGCCTTTGAACTTGTAGACAGCAAACGCATAGCCACCCATGCTACAAAACAGCAATGAAATCGTGGTGCCCAAAAACGCGATGTAGATTGAGTTAAACATCGCTTGCCAGAATGGCATGATTTCCAATAGCTTGGCGTAGTTAACCGCTAAGCTGTCGCCGATAGCGAAGCTAATCCCAGAGCCAAAGATCTCGGTTCTATCACGCGTAGATAGCAGTGCAGACCACAGGAAAGGGAACACGGTCATAATCGCAGAAACGATCAGGACTACGGCAAGTAATGCCATTAGCAGCTTGGTAAATATCTCTAGGCTACGATCACTAGGTCGCCAGCGAGGAGAAGTTATCGAGTTTGTCGTCATCTTATTGCTCTCCCAGACCTTTTTTACCGAAGAAGAAGAATTGAATTGCGGTACAGCCAGCAATCAACATAAACAGCAGCCAAGAGATCGCTGAAGCGGTGCCCATTTCAAGCCATTCCCAACCCACTTTGTACAAGTACATTGAGATGGTTAAGCCAGATTGGCCGGTACCACCGGTACCACGTGTTAACACGAACGGTTCTTCAAACAACTGCAGGTTGCCGATGATGGTCATGGTGACTGCAAAGAAGATAAATGGACGAATCATAGGTAGTGAAATACTCCAGAAGCGGCGCCAAGCGTTAGCACCATCCATACGGGCGGCTTCAAGAATATCCTTTGGAATTGTCATCAAACCGGTTGTGTAGAGCACAATGTTGAAGCCGGTGTATTTCCAGAACACCATAATTGCGATAGACGGTTTCACCATGGTGGCGTCATCAAGCCAACGGATTGGTTGGTAGTCATTTACCCAAGCAAATGCCCAGCCAAACAAAGAGCTATCCGCTAATGCCATCAAGCTTTGGTTAATGATTCCTGAGTTAGGCGAATACATGTTGAAAAAGATCAGCGATGCCGCAACCGTCGAGGTAATGAAAGGCAGAAAATACGCGGATGTTAGCCAGTGGCGAAGACGATCACTCATCGAGACCAAAATGTAGGCAACGGGCAGAGCGACTATGTGCTGTGCCACACCTGACGTAATCGCAAGCCAGAGTGTGTTTTTTAATGAGCGCCACAACCAAGGGTCGGTTAGGGCAATGTGATAGTTCTCTAGCCCCACATAGTCCATAGCGCCAAGGCCTTCGACCGGGTTCCACTCATGAAAAGAGAGATAGATAGAAAAAAGCAGTGGGAAAATCCCAAATACCGAGAAAATAATCAAAAACGGCAGTAGGAATCCATACGGTGTAAGCGCTTTCAAACTCAGGCGAGAAAAAAGGCTTTCGCGTTGTGATGTTTCCATAACCTTGTTCGCTGCATGATTCATAGTAACGACCTCTAGTCAGGAAGGCGCAGTACGCCTTCCTTTCTTACCAAATATGTAACCAATTAAAGATTGCGTGTACGACGCTTAATCATGCGTTCTGCTTCTTTGAGTGCAGTTTTGATGTCTTTACCTTCATCAAGCACTTCCATCAGAGCATTTTCTAAGATTATCGAGCGAGCAACATGGTCACCTTTAGCCGGAGCGACAGGCTTGATGTTTTTCGCCACATCAGCAAACAGCAAACGGGCTTTTTGACCACCGAGGAATTCGACTTCCTCTTGGAACAAAGCGTCATCGTAGGTTTGGGTGTTGGCTGGGAATGCCGCAATGGTTTCAAAGTGCTTAAGTTGAATATCACGACGCGTTGTCATGTATTCAATCAATTTCCACGCTTCATCTTGGTGTTTTGACTGAGTTGGAATTGAGAGGAAAGATCCACCCCAGCTACCATAGATACCATCTGGTAGGTGAGAAACGCCCCAGTTACCTGCGGTTTCAGGTGCGATCCAGTTATTGAGGTGACCAAGCAGCCATGCACCAGATAATTGAGTGGCAAAGGTGCCATTGCGGAAACCTTCATACCATTCGTTTGACCACGCTAAGATTCGCGCATCTAAGCCTTTTTCACGGATCTCTTTTGCCACTTCAAATGCATGCACAAAGCGCTCAGAGGTGACCACAGGGTTACCGTCTGCATCGAAGTAGAGCCCTTCTCCTTCAGCCACTGTGGTGAAGATAATCGCTTGGGCAACGTCGGCCGCAGAAGCAATCAGGTAAACGTCTTTTTTCTTCAGCTCTTCACCCGCTTTGATGTAAGAATCCCAGTCTTTGATCGCTTGGTTTACATCAATGCCCGCTTTAGCAAACACATCACTGCGGTAGTACATCACTCCAGGGCCTAGGTCGACAGGCATACCATAAACATCACCGTCGGCACCTTTACCTTGCGCCCAAGCATAAGGAGCAAAACTCTCGGCAAATTTATCGGCACCATAGTTTTCAGATAGATTAACTAAGCCGCCAGAAGCGACAAAAGGGCCAATCTTTTCAACATCAACGACAATAACATCGCCTGCACCTGAGCCTGTCGCAAGGTTAGTGGTCAGTTTGGTGTGGTGGTCGCCATGATTGTTCATCAGGTAATCGACCTTGATTCCTGTCTCCTTTTCGAAGTCAGGCAGTAGAACCTTGAGGCTGCTATCGAAGTCTGGGAAGCCGTCAAAGCGAATGTTTGAATCGGCGGCGTTAACTGTCGTAGCAAGTCCAAGTGCGGTGACAGTGGCAAGCGTCAAAGTTTTTAGTTTCATCTTCTTGTCCTTAAATGACTTTATTTAGAGTTGTTTTACTGAGCTTCTAGGCACTAGGGTAGGTGACAGTTTGAAGCTCACATCTCGCTTGTTTTTGTTGAGTATTTGAATAACCAGTTGAACCGCTTCGGCACTCATTTGCTCAATGGGAAAATTCACGGTTGTAAGAGGCGGCGAAATATAACGAGCAAACAAAATGTCGTCGAAGCCAATCAGTGACACCTGGTCTGGGACCTGAATGTTGTGCTCTTTCAATACCTCAAAAGCGCCGAAAGCCATATGATCATTACTGGCAAAAACGGCGGTAAAAGGGCGTTCACGCTTGAGCAGCTTACGCATTGCGCTTATGCCAGACTCTTCGGTAAAACCGGCCTCTGAAATCAGTGCTTCGTCGAACAGGAGTCCCGCTTCTTCAATCGCTTTGCGGTAACCCTGCAGACGCCCCCGTGCATCTGATTTGTCCAGAGGGCCGGTAATACATGCAATGTCGCGATGCCCCATTCGCAACAAATATTCGGTTGCCAGTTGGCCCCCTAATTCGTTATCAATTTCGATACAGTTCTGCGCTAGTTCTGGTACGAAACGATTGACCAAAACCAAAGCCACTCCTTTTGCTTCTAGCTCTGTGAGGTAGTCATCTGAGAGGTGCTGAGTGTGCAAAATCATTGCATCGACTCGACGCCCAAGTAGAAACTCCACCGACTCACGTTGGCCCTGTTCGGTATTTGAGCCAGCAGTGACGATTACGTGATAGCCAAAACGGCGTAGCCTTTTTTCAATACTATGCAGGATGCCGGAATAAAACGGACCACCGAGCTCAGGGACTATGATGCCAATGCTGCCAGTGCGGCTAGATGCGAGTGCCTGAGCAATCGAGTTTGGGCGGTAACCCAGAACTTGAATGGCTTTCTCAACCTTGAGCTTTTTGTCATGGCTTACTCGACTCGTGCCATTGATGACGCGAGATACTGTCGCTTGAGAAACGCCTGCATACTCAGAAACATCTTTTATGGTTGCCACAACTTACCTCTACAACTGCTTTTCACCTAAACACATGAACGTTTTCGAAACCGCTTTCATGAGGCTTAGTATTAAAGATTTTAGTTAAAGCCTATGTGAGAAAAATCACACTCAAATAAGCCCTGAAAAGCCTTATTGTTCAAAGGATGAGGCGGTATGCAGTTTCTATCTACCTCATGAAACTGTTTCATGAAATGGTTATTTGATGCACAAATGTATTGCTGAGATGATTAATCTAGGTTTTGCTATCGACAAAAAAAGAGCCGCTAAAAAGCGGCTCAAATGGTTTGGAGTTAAGTTGAAGCGGCTAGCGGAATATTGTTAGATTGCTAGCGAAATAGTTGGACAGTATTGTGCTGATTACCACCAGGCTTCCCACATGGCGCCTAGGCTAAAGGTATCTTGCTTAGCGGTTGTTGTTTGGGTTGCTTTATTGTCGACTTCACCTGCTGTTGCGTAGAAGCGGAGCATTGGACGTGCACCAGATCCCCAATCAAAGGCGATGTTTTGTGAAAGGGTCACTTTCCAACCAGAGTTGTCATCAGAGGCTCTGGCATAGTCGACTACTTGATAACCCGCTTCCAACCAAGTTGAGTGGACATCATTCCAGAAGTACATAGGGCGAACGATGGCACTGTAGTTGGTTCTCTCATCTTCGACCTTAGAAGAGCCATCGACAGAGTAATCGTGGTAGGCAAGCAAGTACTCAACAGCGGCACTTTTACCAAGAGTAGAATTACCTTCAAAGCTCGCATAGAGCGTCGTCAGATTATCGGTTTTCCAGAAAACACCGTTATCCGCGTTATCAGAGTACCTTAGTACCAGTCGGTTGGAACCGTTGTCATGTGGGCGAGAGAAAACTGCTCCAAGTTGGTACGCATTAATGCTCTTTGCATCATCAATCGCTTCTGAATCAAATCCGTAGTTAGCGTACAGCTCAAGGTCGGCGAAACCAAGATTAACCCCATGCAGTTTAGAAGTGAAAGCGTAAGCGCCACTGTCGCCAGTACCCGCACCACCAGTACAATTGATTGAAGGATTAGCACCTGGTTCTATTGTTGGGCTACAGCTGTCAACGGCACCGACTACGCCAAAATCAAGTTTGATTGAGCCAAGTTCTAGGTTATTGACACCGCCACCTTGGCCATCGTGCATCATCCAGAAGTAATCATTAATGCCTTGTTGTGGACGCTGGTGGAAGTCACGCCCTGCCCATACATAAGCGTTAGGCTGGCTTTCAAATACGTTGGTTGCACCAGCGTAGGCTTTTTTGATGTTTACCTCATCGCCCCAATGGTCGAACATCACCACAACATCCCAGATAGCGCCGTTGTCACTTTGAAAGACCTTTGCCAACTGGAACTCTCCACCATTGCCTTCGTTGCCTAAACGACCGATCGCTGACGAGCCGTTAAATGAACCATCGACCTGAACATATTTCTGGTCACCGGATTGGTAATGTGCGCCATAGCGAGCATAGCCAGAGAAGACCACTCCAAGAGGAACCTCAATATCAGGTGATAGCACGGCGGGTTGCTGGTCGTTGACGTAATCGGTCTGCATCCGGCTTTCCAGTTCCTGGATGCGTTGTTCGAGAGCCTGTAGTTCAGTTTCAGTAGCAAAAGAGGTGATGGAAGCAAGCGAAGTTGCCACTGCAATTGAAATAGGCAATAGCTTAAGTTTTTTCATGATAATTCCCTATATGACATTGTGTTTTTGTTCTATTGGGAATCTTAAAAAATGAAATGGATGAAAAGCTTTGTGCGCCTCACACCACGCCTAGGAGGAGACTGTCATGAAACTACACATCTAGAATGATGAGTCGTTTATTAATATTAAAAACAATTGGATATCTATTTCTCTCACCGATGATGAATTCAATGAAATCGCTTTCATTTCATGATTTTCTATAAGGTATATCACGTTACATTCAAATGCTTTGCGCTTAAAAAAGCCTCTTGCTTTGAATGCTTTCACTATTATGAAAGTTTTCATAGAACGTAAAATTCTTACAATCTAGGACGTTCTATACAGCTAGGAAAGAACCATTCGTATCAAAAACCAACTGCTTAATAACATCGCTAGAAACAAAAACAGGGCAGATAAAGTTCCAGCCGCAACCCCTAGTAACAAGTAGTATCGAGTATTCAAAATTAGTTCCTTAAATTGTATTGATAATTATTATCATTTAACTTATTTTGCAACCGCAAATCAAGCTGATACCATGAATCCAACCTTATGGACTTTGTGTTGTTATGATTCCTCTGATTTACCACTCTCTCTATTCTGAGTTGCCGCTGCCTGACGGGCATCGCTATCCAATCAATAAATATCGACTCCTGTTTGAAGCAATAGAACAGCAGCGAGCTGTAAACCCGATATGGCAGCAGGCTTTTCAATATGTGCAGCCAGCTCCAGTTGATCCGGTGGAAGTGAGTCAAGTTCATTGTCCTAACTACATACAACTTCTTACGTCAGGTGAACTACCTGCGCCAAAGATGCGTCGTATAGGGTTTCCATGGAGCGAAACACTGATTACTCGGACGCTGACGTCTGCTGGTGGAACCTGCGAAACGGTTCATCAGGCCGTTAAGCATGGTGTCGCTATCCATTTAAGCGGTGGATATCACCATGCGCACAGAGATTTTGGTAGTGGCTTCTGTTTAGTTAACGATCTGGTGTTGGCGGCCAAAAGGGCACTGACTTTTGAAGGGATAGATAAGGTTTTGATTGTTGACAGTGATGTACATCATGGAGATGGCACGGCAACACTGTGTGAAGAAGAGGACGCAATAGTTACACTCTCGTTCCACTGTGAAAAGAACTTCCCTGCGCGTAAGCCAGATTCTGATCTCGATGTACCGTTAGGCAGGGATACGGGGGATGCTGAGTTTCTTGAGGCATTCACCTCGGTGGTTGAAATGGCTGTTAATCTACATCAGCCCGATCTCATTCTATATGACGCAGGCGTTGATATTCATGAAGATGACGAGCTAGGGTATTTGAGCATCTCTAGTGACGCTATCTACACGCGAGATGTGTTTATGTTTCAACTGGCTCAGGAAAAACAGTTACCGATAGCGTGTGTGGTTGGAGGTGGGTATCGTACAGAACATCAAGCGCTTGTCCCAATCCATATGCAGCTTATTCGCGCTGCACTGAACGTATATGTAAGTTAAAGGATCTATCATGGAACACAGAATTCGCGCTGCAGGGATATTGATTAAAGACGGTGCAATGCTACTTGTTAAAGTGAAAGATTTTACCGGTGAGTATTGGATTCCACCCGGTGGTGGTATGGAGCCAAGCGATCAAAGCTCGAAAGCCTGTGTGGTTCGTGAGTTTAAAGAAGAGGCAGGAATAGATGTCCAAGTTGGAGAGCTTATCTGCGTAAGGGAGTTTCTCGAAACGCATAAACAGCGCTACCACGCTGAGTTCTTCTATTTGATCGAATCTTATAGCGGTGTTCCAAGTCTCGATAATCTATCGGGCTTGAACGATGAGGAATACATTCAGGATGTCGAGTGGCTACCACTCACTGAACTCGCAAGTAAAAGAATGTATCCGGCAGAACTCAAAGATAAGCTTATCGAGTTGATTGAGGCTAAACGCTTTTCAACTCACCTTGGCAGTTATGTTCAGGGAGAGCATGAAGATATCGATTATCTTTAGAATGATTTTAAACGAAAAAAGCCGCTAATTACTTAGCGGCTTTTTACTGAATGTGGCGGAGTGCCGGGGTTGCGCCCAACTAGGGATTTAATAAATCCCTATCGAGTTTTCCTGCTTAAAAACGAGAAAACCCCAGTCTTTCGACTAGGGTCTTGAATGTGGCGGAGAGATAGGGATTTGAACCCTAGATACGCTATTAACGTATGCCGGTTTTCAAGACCGGTGCTTTCAACCACTCAGCCATCTCTCCGTTGTTGAAGCGAATAATATAGAGGTTGAGAAAAGTTGTAAACCCCTAATTTTACTGTTTGCTTTAATAATGAGCGTTTGGCGGTAAAAACTTGAATAGACGACGATTTATTATACTTTTATAACGTTTGGCAGAGTGAAAACAGCCATTTGCTAGCAAGCCTTTAGGAGGAAAGGGAAGGCGTCAATTGCTACGAGAAGCGAATTACCAAGCAAAAGAAAAGCCTGTTGTTTATAAAAACAACAGGCTCTAGGTGTAATGGTCGGACTGACAAGATTTGAACTTGCGACCCCCGACACCCCATGACGGTGCGCTACCAAGCTGCGCTACAGTCCGATGCCTTTAATCTAAACTTAAATGATTAGAGGGTCAATCCTATAAGGCTATGATTTAGTTACTTTTTGCGTAAAAACGCTGCAGCTCAGTCAAACCTTGCATCAACACAGGTAGTGTCGGATTTTCATCTTTTAAGCGTTGGTAATTGGAATCGTACAGTTTGTAATTGCCAAATTTATCAATCACCGTGGTGTTTTTCGCCGTAATCAAAGCAAGTTCACGAGAATCACCCGCTAGAATCCAACGACGCTTGCGCTCATCGAATAGATTACGACCGCTGCTAAAGTCTGTTGGGTTAGATGAAACCCCAAGCAAATCTTGCAGTAGGGTCACTGACATATCTAGGTGGCTGGTTCTGTGCTCGTATTCACCTGCAAGCTTGCCAGGCCAATGAATAACCATAGGAACTTTTAGCTGGTACTGGCTGTAGTTGGTGTTTGAACCCCAGCTGTTAGTTTTGGTTTCATTAAACTCAGTGGCGTGGTTAGAGGTAATGACAATTACTGTCGACTCATCAAGCTCTAGCGCGTTTACTTGCTCAAGCAAATTGCTTAGCTCAGTGTCTGCTTGACTAACCGAGTTTTTGTATCCCGCTTTTAGCTTCTCACCAGTCGGTAGCTGTTGGTCACTGTCGTTGTATGCGCTGAAATTATCTACGGTTGTCAGTTCAATATAACTAAACCAAGGTTTCTTACCTTGCTGCTGTACCCAATCAGACCACGCATCTATTGCTTGGTTATCAGCCGATTTAGCATCGTTAAACGCGATACCATTAAAGTTCATGCCGCGGAAAACGGTTTCACCGTATAGAGGCTCGTCGAAGTTATCTGCACTAAACAGACCAAATTGGTACTGTTTTTCAAGCAAGGTATCGATAAGGATAGGCTTTGAACCTTGAGCTTTAATGCTACTTGAGTAGCTGCTTGGTAAACCATAAAACAGGCCAAAAACACCAAATGAGTCGTTGCTCGAACTGTAGTGGTTGGTGAAGTTCAGGTTGTTCTGCGCAAATTCGTAAGTCGCCGGCATGTTCTGTTCGGTCAGCATATCCGAGCGCAGATTATTAACACTTACGACTAGTATATTGAGCGGATTAGCACGGCGATTAAACTCGATGGTTTCGAGCGGGTAGCTTACCAACTCAATACTATCTTGGCTTTGCTCAAGGCGTTTGAGGTATTCTTCACGATCTAATAAGCCGTGTCTCTCCATAAACGACTTCGCGGTCATTGGATAGGAAAGTGGGAAATTGGCGCGCTGCGCGGTGATCGGATTGTAGAAATAAGCATCCGCCCACACATAAATAAGGTGGCTAGCAATAAAGCTAACGAAAAACAGCGCCGATAATGGGCGACCGACATGTTTGTGTGACAGTTTACGTTGTTTACGCCATACCCACTCAGACAAAGCGAGTTGGAGTAAAAATATCAGTGGTAAGACAATAAACAAGTGCTGCAGATCGACGCTGATCGTCGAACTTTCATCACTAAACAACACTTCCCAAACTACAGGCGTTAGGTGCAAGTTAATGGTTTGGTAGGCTTGCGTATCGATGAGTAGGATCGTCAATCCTACAGTCGCAAAACAGACCGCCACTAAACGGAACAGTTTTCGTGACGGTATGACAAAGGTGAGTGGAAATAGAACCAACAGGTATAGGGCGAAAACCAGGAAGCCAAAATGACCGACCCAAGAAATCATCAAGTAGAATTGACCAAGTAGGGTCTCTGGCCACGGAGACTGAGAGATATAACGGGTACCGATCAGCATTGCAGCGATGATGTTGAAAAAGGCGAACCAGTGTCCCCATCCCACTAAACGCGATACGCGTTCACCGTATGTATTTCCGTTATCGACCATGTAAGTGTTCTATTGTCCGTTATTATTTTTAGTGTTTTTTATCTTCAATTGAAGAAACAAGCGCTTCTGCAAATTTTTCAGCAATTGCTTTGCGTTGTGAAGCAGCAACATCTTGATTTAAGACATTGGTAGCGATATTTCCAGCAATCATTAACGCAAGCTCTGGACCCGCTGCATGTTTTTCAAGTACCGCAGCTACTTCAGTAAGGATTTGTTCTACTTGCTCGTCGCTGTATTTAGATGTAATCGGCATAAAGACTCTAATGATGATAGTAAAGCGGCTTATGATAACCTACAATGCCACGCAACTGAAACCTACGCGGCGATAAATTTCATCATGAGCCTTCATCTTTCAAACGTTATCCTACATCAATTACAGAAAAACGACGCAGATGAACTAGTTGTTAACTTTCGTTCAGAGTCTCTATCTAATGATACTTCGACCGAAGACCTAGTTGCCGAGCTTCATCGTGTGTTCAACTCGAAAGCCGGTAAAGGCTTTGGTTCTTTTAAGTCTGACAGCGAATTTAACAACTGGTTGCAAGATCTTCGTCAAGGAAATCAAAACTTTTACGATTTCTCACAGTTAAGTGCTAACCGCCTTAAAGATGAATTATCAAAATACCCGTTTGCTGACGAAGGCATCTTGGTTTTTGCTGAATATCAGTCACTGGCGACAGATTATCTTTTTGTAGCGATTATTCCGTCAAATCAGAGTCTTAAAGTGACTGAAGGTCTAGAGATCAGCGCAACGGACTATCTTGACTTAAGCAAGATGGACATCGCAGCGCGAATCGACTTAACCAGCTTCGAGACTGACAAAGAGTCAAATCGCTACTTAGCTTACATCAAAGGTCGTGTCGGTCGTAAAGTGGCTGACTTTTTCCTCGATTTCTTACAAGCCGAAGTCGGTTTGGACACCAAAGTACAAAACCAAGTGTTGATGCAAGCGGTTGAAGATTTCTGTGCCGACTCTAAGTTAGAGAAAGACGAAGCTATCAGCTACAAAAAGCAAGTCGCTGATTACTGTAATGAGCAAATAAAATCAGGTGATGAAGTTCAAGTTCGTGAACTGTCCGGTGAACTGCCTCCATCTCAAGATGGCACTAGCTTCTTAGATTACACTCAAGAGCAGGGCTATGAACTTGAAGAAAGTTTCCCTGGTGATCGTACTGCCGTACGCAAGCTGACCAAATATGTGGGTGCGGGCGGTGGCCTGAATGTAAGTTTTGATAGTTTGTTGCTTGGTGAGCGTATTTTTTACGATCCAGAAACCGATACGTTAACAATCAAAGGCACACCACCAAATCTGCGTGACCAGTTAACACGTAATAAATAGCCTCTCTAGAATAGGACTGACTGCAACATTTTGCTAGTTAGTCCTCCACTTCTGCTTGATAGTGTATATTCTTGTATTACTAGGGATTTATCTACAGGCAAGAGCATGGATGGGAAAGCGCTGAAAATTGGCTGGGTATTGTTAGCAATATGGGTTGTGAGTATCGCTGTTATCGCGAACAGTTACCGTTCAATAGAAGCTACTAAAGAACAGGTCTATGAACTAGGCACGAGCATCCAAGAATTGCGTGATGCTTTTTCTTTTGATTCGCCATATAGAGAAAACATGGCGGATTCTCAATCTCTTAACTTGCAGCTTATCTACGCCCTGCGTCTTCAGCTTGATGCCCACTATCAAAGCAGTTGGTTATTGCCAGACATTAACCGCTTATTGTTTACCACCGATCGCTTCATCGAGCAGTCTCAAGTTTATCTAGATAACAATCTTGATCTCCTGAGTTTGGTTGACCAGATTGGAACAATGCGCGAGCGTTATCAGGGGCAGAGTACAGAAGTGACCTACTTCCGCCTCAGTGCCAACGTGCTTGAAGCCGTGTTTGGTGATAGCGCTTCGAGTCCACAAGTTTATCGAGACCTCGATAATATATACTCTCAATCTAATCAATTATCGGCTAAAGAGCGCCAAGACCTACAACAGGTGCTAGCGCAACTCTCTAGCGTTCTCGGTGGTTACGCACAAGGTCGATATATTGTAGAGAAACTGCAAACTCACGATGTGCTGAATCAGATCAGTGTGCTACGTGGGGAGTTTGATCAACTGCTTATTCGACATGTTATTCTCGGGGTCTTACTGACCTTGGTTATTCTGGGCGGTTATTTATCACTCCTGCGTGCCAGTGAAACCAAACCAACTCGAATTCCAACTCTACAGGACGAAAAAGAGACAAAACCATCAACACCTGAACCTGAAGAAAGTGCAGCAAGTTCGTCACCAGTTGCCAACAGTGTCGTGACTGCACCGCAAGCGCCTATTGAGCCCGTTATCGAGAGTCCGAACGCTCAAGCGGAACCTATACCGCCAATATCGGAAGCGAACGAAAGTGAAATTGATTTCGACAAGATGCTTGAGTCGTTAAACAACGATATGGAATCGGTGTGTATGTTGCTTGAAGTCTTTATAGAAGATCACACCGGAGATGCGGATAAAATCGTTCAACTAGTTAACGAGTCCCCTGAAGAAGCACAACGAAAAGCCCATAGCTTAAAAGGGGTGGGGGGCAACCTAGGTGCCACTAAGTTACGCGAAGCGGCTGGTAAAGTTGAAGTTGCGCTCAAGGATACCAATAACGTTGACGCAAATAGTGTCGAAGAGCTTAAAATACGTCTCGATAGAGCGATTGAAGAAGCCAGAGTTTTCTTAAAAGAGCGCAATACTATCAATAGTTAACGGTTTTCTGACTTTTAAGGTATAGAATATCGCGCGTATTTTATGTCTATCTGAGGTTAAACATTCAAATGAGCCGTTTTGCAAAGGTTTGGCTTTTCACTGCTATCTTGTTAAGTGGTGGTTGTTCATTGCTTGAGGTTAAGCTTGACAGTCAAACGACGCCGCTAACTCAGCAAGAGCTGAACATGCGTTTGCTGACGCGTGAGTACACTCAACAGTTTTTTTCTCAAGTCGAACAAGCTGCTGACGCTATCTCTGCTAGCTATGATGCGCAGGATAAGTTGCACCAATCCTACGTTTTATTATGGAAAATAAATTCGGAAGAGGGTATCCAGCAATCGACTTACCAAGTCAATCCGACCGCAGCTTTGGTCGATGCTTGGGTGTTTACCGAGCAGATGAATCAGTTTTTCGCATCGGGTGCGGGTAAAGAGCTGTTTAGCACACCGCATGCGCAGCAGGTATCCAATCAGCTAACCGGTGAAATCGATAAACTGGCGAAATCATTGTTCAAAGGGACGCACTATAAATCGACGAAGCAGTTTGTGACGGATTTTGCTCGCGCTCACCCATTTGAAGATCTCTCTTTAATCCGTACTCCGGCCTATCGAGCTTGGTTACAAGCGCATGAAATTAGTGAAGATGAAGCGGTTTCAACCCTCGGGACTATGCCAGAAGCGCTAGGGGATGTATCTGATCGATTGAGTTTAGTCTCCGAGCAGACTCCTAAACTCATGACTTGGAAGGCGCAGCTTATCGCGATGAACAGTAGCGTTAGTGGTGAACAACTGACAGAAACGCTTAAGAGTATTCAGCTCACGTCTGAGTCGTTCCAAGATTTCGTTAACAACAACCCTCAGTATATGGAAGACCTTGCTCGTCAAATGTCGGTTCAACTTAAGCCGCTAGTGCAAGAGATTGACAATCGTACTGCAGATAGGTTGGAGCAATTAAGTTCTGAGCGTCAGGCGTTGGAGCAGATGGTCGCCCGTGAACGGGCTGAAATTGCTTTAATCATTAGTGCCGAAAGAGAAAAGTTTGCCCAAGATATTGATAAAGTTTCGCAAGACGTTGTTGCTCTTGCGATGGATAAGCTCGTGGTATTGATTAAGAGCACCATCATCTATTTTGTGTTGTTTATCGTTGCTATTTTCTTCGCGCCGTTAGGCTTAGGTTACCTGTTAGGTAAACGGAGCGCGGCCAAGAAGGTCGATTAGATAAGCAATAAAAAAGCGCCTCAGTTGAGGCGCTTTTGCTATTTGTTGAGTGGGTTTAAGCTGTTTGCTTAGCTAACTCTGTTTCTTCGTCAGCAACTTCTGCGGTCGCCGTCGGTTCACACTTATCAACAAACCAGCCCATGTAAGAAGTGATAATGGTGACGATGATACATACGAAGCTCAACCACATAAACGGCGCGTAAGAGAGGGTTGCGACACCAAGAATACTCGCCATGTAGATGCCGTTGTCACTCCAAGGCACCATACCTGAAGTCAGCGTGCCACCAAACTCTGCGTTACGTGACAGGTTCTTGCGTTTATAACCCAAACGGTCGTAGTTCTTAGCACAGATCTTAGGTGTTAGGATAAGAGATACGTACATCGCTGAGCCAAATACGTTACCCATAAATGCAGTACCAATGGTACTAGTTGCTAGAGAACCAGCGCTTTGAACGCGACGTTCAAACAGTTTAGCAATCGTTTCTAGTACACCGACTTTATCTAGTAGGCCGCCGAAACCTAAACCAAATACGATAACCGCCACTGAACCAAGCATTGATGACATGCCACCACGGTTAAGAATCGAATCTATGAAACCAACGCCAGATTCAATCTCAAAAGGTGCCCAAGCGGTATTGAATGCTTGTAGGAAGTCTACGTCTTGAATCATCACTGCCCAGATAATACCCAGCAGTGAGCCAAAGCTGATGACCGGGAAAGAAGGCATACGCATCGCGAGTAAACCAAGCACGATAACCACTGGCACAAAAGAGTATGGCGTAATGTAGAACTGTTGCTCCATCGCTTGGATAACAGATTGCACCTGAGACATATCAACATTACCCGCGTAGTGGAAGCCAAACGCAGTAAACATGATACCGGTAATAATGTAACTGATCAGGGCAACTGGCAGCATGCCTTTGATGTGCTCAACCACTTCAACGTTAGACATTGATGAAGCCAAGATAACTGAGTCAGACAGCGGAGACATCTTATCGCCAAAGTAACAGCCTGATAGCACTGCACCTGCGGTAATTGGAGCAGGAACACCAAGACCTTGACCGATACCCATCATCGCGATACCAGCAGTACCCGCAGCGCCCCATGATGTACCTGTCGCCAGAGCGGTTAGGGAACAGATGATCATCGTGGCTAAAAGGAAAATTGAAGGGTGGATAGCTTTCAGACCATAGTAGATGATGGTTGGAACAATACCACCTGAGATCCAGGTACCGACCAGAGCACCAACGGCAAGTAAAATGAGTACGGCACCTAGTCCGTTAGAAATTCCGTTCAGAGCTGCTTTTTCTAACTCTTTGTATTTGTGACCTAAACGGATACCTAAGACGATGATAATGAACCAGCCAATGTATAGAGCTAGCTGAATGGGTAAATCAAGTTTGGCGGTGAACGAAAACGCCATTAGCAAGAATAACCCAAGGGAGACAACAACCTGCATCAAGCTTGGCAGACGGGGAGTATGTTGTGTCATACGGAGCCTCTTAATTGTTTATTAGCAAATGTAAACAGTGGAACAATTCTGCTTACGAAGGAGTGTTAACCCCTTTTTAAGGACGTAGGGCACTCTACATTAGATAGAATAATATTTCGATAAATTGTCGCTTTCGTGTGAGTTGTGTCTGTTGATTAAATTATTGCTAGTTAAAAATGTGGTTAAACGTTAAATCTTATCGCGATAGTTGTTTCTAATTGTAAATATTGTGTGGCACGAACTTTTCGTTGTTGTTTTGTCTGTGGCGCGTTTTTGTGTAGGGAAATAACAAGTGGTGAAAAAGTCTACAAAACAAGGCTTCTGGTCGGCATTAACGAAATAAGAAATAAAAGTTACAGATTTGATGCAATTTTCTCTTGAGATTTTGCTGCGAAAATTGAATATTGAGCTATTCCCTTTTTAAAATTGAATACACGGAGAGTTGAGAATGAGAGTAGGTTTAGTCGGTTGGCGTGGCATGGTGGGTTCTGTGCTAATGCAGCGAATGGTTGAAGAGAAAGATTTTGACCTTATTGAGCCAGTTTTTTACAGCACATCTCAGATCGGTATTCCTGCACCTAACTTAGGTAAAGAGGCAGGCCTACTTCAAGATGCTTTCGATATTGAGAGCCTAAAACAGCTAGATGCAGTGATCACTTGTCAAGGTGGTAGCTACACGGAGAAAGTCTACCCAGCACTACGCCAAGCAGGTTGGAAAGGCTACTGGATTGATGCCGCATCAACTTTACGTATGGCGCAAGATTCGATTATTACGCTAGACCCTGTCAACCTAAGCCAGATCCAACAAGGTATCCACGGTGGTACAAATACCTTTGTTGGTGGTAACTGTACAGTGAGTTTGATGCTGATGGGTTTAGGTGGCCTATTTGAGAAAGGTCTGGTTGAGTGGACAAGCGCGATGACTTACCAAGCGGCTTCGGGTGCTGGTGCGCAAAACATGCGTGAGTTGATCTCGCAAATGGGTGTGATCAATGATTCCGTCAGCTCTGAGCTAGCTAATCCTTCAAGTTCAATTCTAGATATCGACAAGAAAGTCGCTGACACCATGCGTGGCGGCTCTTTCCCAACAGATAAGTTCGGTGTGCCACTAGCAGGCTCTTTGATCCCTTGGATTGATGTTAAGCGCGACAATGGTCAAAGCAAAGAAGAGTGGAAAGCAGGAGTTGAAGCGAACAAGATTCTTGGTTTCAGTGATGCACCAGTGCCAATTGATGGAACCTGTGTTCGTATTGGCGCGATGCGTTGTCACTCTCAAGCTCTGACTATCAAGCTGAAGCAAAATGTGCCTATGGACGAGATCGAAGAGATGATCGCAACGCACAACGACTGGGTTAAAGTGATCCCGAATGATCGCGATATCACAGCGCAAGAGCTAACGCCTGCGAAAGTAACAGGTACCTTGTCTATTCCTGTAGGTCGTCTACGTAAGATGGCAATGGGAGATGACTTCCTAAACGCGTTTACGGTTGGTGACCAACTGTTATGGGGTGCGGCTGAGCCGTTACGTCGAACGCTACGTATTATCTTAAGTGAAAAGGCTTAACTTCAATTAGATTTGCCTTTATCAATCAAGACCCTACTCTTTTAGTAGGGTCTTTTTTATTAAGGGAAACAATGAGTATCCTACGTATCTTTCTTACTGTCGTTGCGGCGATCGCAGCATGGTTCGTTACCCATATGTTGGTTGGCGAGTTAATCTCATGGGCCGCGATACTGTTCTGCCCAGAAGAGTTTGGCAGTGGTGGGGTTTGTTATGTCGGCTGGTGGACAGATGTCGTCTTCATCGTTGATGTAATCGGTGTTGGTCTGTCAGCATGTGCAACCATATTAGCGGCTGTGTGGGCTGCGAATAGTTATAGCCTAAGAGTGTCGAGGGTGACGTACTGCATTGGTATGCTACTGGCGAGCGGGCTTGTTATAAGCTCTTGGTTAAGTTGGCTTGCCGTATCGTCATGGTTTAGCGCGCTGATCTTCGGTTGGTTAACCGTCAGATACTTAGACCAGCGATACGCTATTCAAAACTAAGTTGACTTTTCAACAGGCACCACACGCAGAGCAGGGTCAGCTAATTCGCTACCACAGTGCTTACAGTGTAGGGCGTCACTATCATGTCCCGTTTGCATACAGTTCGGACATTTAACCAGTGTCTTGTGTGAGCTCATCTCTTGGTTTAGTTCAGCCGTAATAATACCAGTAGGTACCGCCAGTATTGAGTAACCCAACAGCATCGTCATCGAGGCGATGGCTTTACCCAGAGCGGTTTGAGGCACTAAATCACCATATCCGACCGTGGTAATGGTCACGATCGCCCAGTAGATGCTTTGTGGAATACTGGTAAAGCCGTTTTTTGGTCCTTCAATTACATAAATCAGTGCACCAAAAATAGTGACCAAAATGGCAACTGTGGTAAAGAAGATAAAAATCTTACGCTTTGCCATCAGCAGAGATCTGAGCAAGATATTCGAGTCTTGTAGATATCGTACCAATTTTAAGATGCGGAAGATGCGCATTATCCTCAACGCTCGGATCACACCCATAAACGAAGCCGCCGGGAAGAAGAAGGCTAAATAGGTGGGAAGAATTGCCAGTAAATCAATCACACCGTAAAAGCTTTTCGCATATGCGGCTGGCTTTGGAGAGCAGTAGAGTCTTAACAAGTACTCTAGTGTGAACAAAGCAGTAAAGGTGTACTCAACGTATCTAAGTTGTGTACCCCAGCTTGCTTTAATAGACGGAATGGACTCTAAGACCAGTACGATCAAAGAAGACAAAATCGCCACAATAAGCGCGAGATCAAATGCTCGCCCAGCTTTAGTGTGGGTACCAAAGATAATAACGTAAAGGTGATGCTTTAAAGAGTGTCTCGGCATGATAGAGCGATATTGATTTAGGTCGCTCTATCATACTCGATTAATTTGATTAGGCTAACCCTGGGAAGAGATTGCGTAGGCCGTTAGCAATAAACTCAATGCCTAGAGCGCCCAGAATAAGACCCATAATACGCGTGATGACGTTAATACCGGTTTGACCTAGGAAGCGCACGATAAGTGGTGCAGAGCGAAACAGCAGCCACGTGCATAGTGCGAACAGTACGATGGTGACTATGATTCCAACGGTATCAAACATACCTGGATAACGAGAGCCATAAACAATCGTTGAGCTGATTGCACCGGGGCCTGCCATAAGGGGCATCGCTAATGGCACAACACCAATCTGTTCGCGACTGACGTATTCCGACTTTTCTTGTTTGTTCTGTTTATCTTCACCGAGCTTACCACTCATCATCGAGAAGGCGATACTTAGCAGCAGCAACCCGCCTGCCACACGAAACGAGTCTAACGAGATGCTAAACATGTCGAGCAGCATTTGGCCTGCCATTAAAGAGACAACCAAAATAATAGCCACTGCTAAGTTGGCGGTCACTGCCGTTTTGTTTTTCTCTTCTTGAGTCATATGACCGGTTAAAGAAACGAACACAGGCATGATACCAACAGGGTTAACTGCTGCGACTAAGCCAAGAAAAAACTGCAAAAAGATTGCGATTTCGAACGTTTGCATTCGGTGTGCCTACACAAAATAAAAGAGGGAACGGATTACATGCGGAATATAGTCGAAAATCTAGCCGCGAACGAATGAAAAAAACTAAAGTTAAAACTATTTCATTACTGAGAAAATCTTATTATTGAAAAAAACGTAAACACTAATGACACACTTTGTTACGTAGAATGCAGGTGAAAGATTAAGCGGTTGACATAAACGTTAACATTCGCACATTTTCAATAAAAAATAAGTCCGATTATAGAGAGATAATTCGCTTTGGATATACTCTCAGTAGCACAAAGTTTATGGATTACATGTAAGTCTGTGGTCAAAAAATGAAACTTTTTTACAAAATATGGTCAGATTGCAAATTTAGTTGTTCAATTGATGTAAAATTGCTCAATGGTATTGTGTGATTTAAGTCTATGATTTTTATTGATTTAAAAAGAAATTTGAGATTTGTGTACCACTAAGTGGGTAAATAGTTTTTCAGAACTGATCTGGGTCAATTTTTTTCACAACCTGAAATAATATACTCAGTCCTGAAAGCGATTTACTAAGAACTCTGTTCTGACAATCACAGTGGCCTTACTAAAAAGTTTTTAATATTTATCAATTTAGGAGATTCACTATGCCTGTAACTAATATGGCTGAACTAGATGCAATGGTTGCTCGCGTTAAAGCGGCACAAGCAGAGTTTGCAACTTTCTCTCAAGAGAAAGTAGACGCAATCTTCCGTGCAGCATCTTTAGCAGCTAACCACGCTCGTATCCCGCTAGCACAACAAGCGGTTGAAGAGTCTGGCATGGGTATTGTTGAAGACAAGGTTATCAAAAACCACTTCGCGTCAGAGTTCATCTACAACAAATACAAAGATGAAAAAACTTGTGGCATCTTAGAAGAAGACGACAACCTAGGTACAATGACTATCGCAGAACCTGTAGGTATCATCTGTGGTATCGTACCAACAACTAACCCAACATCTACTGCAATTTTCAAATCTCTAATCTCTCTTAAAACTCGTAACGGCATCATCTTCTCGCCACACCCACGTGCGAAAAACTCAACGAACGATGCAGCGAAACTGGTTCTAGACGCAGCAGTAGCAGCGGGTGCTCCAAAAGACATCATCGGTTGGATTGACCAACCATCTGTAGAGCTTTCTAACGGCCTAATGAAGCACGATGACATTGCGCTTATCCTTGCAACTGGTGGTCCAGGCATGGTTAAAGCTGCATACTCTTCTGGTAAGCCAGCAATCGGTGTAGGTGCGGGTAACGTTCCTGTTGTTATCGATGAAACGGCTGACGTTAAGCGTGCAGTGGCTTCTATCCTAATGTCTAAGACGTTCGATAACGGCGTAGTATGTGCTTCTGAGCAGGCAGCAATCGTAGTTGACGAAGTATACGACGAAGTGAAAGAGCGTTTCGCAACTCACAAAGCGGTTGTTCTTAGCAAAGCTGACGCAGACAAAGTACGTAAAGTACTTCTTATCGACGGTGCACTTAACGCTAAAATCGTTGGTCAACCAGCAGCAGCTATCGCTGAGCTAGCAGGCGTTAAAGTCCCTGCTGACACTAAAGTTCTTGTTGGTGAAGGTCTTGGTAAGGTTTCTTACGACGACGCATTCGCTCACGAGAAACTATCTCCAACGTTAGGTCTATTCCGCGCTGACGATTTTGAAGACGCAGTTGCTCAAGCGGTAACTATGGTTGAAATCGGCGGTATCGGTCACACATCTGGCCTATACACAAACCAAGACACAAACGCAGACCGCATCCGTTACTTCGGTGACAAGCTAAAAACTGCACGTATTCTTGTAAACATCCCAACTACTCACGGTGGTATCGGTGACCTTTACAACTTCAACGTTGCACCTTCTCTAACTCTAGGTTGTGGTTCATGGGGTGGTAACTCTATCTCTGAGAACGTAGGTCCTAAGCACCTTATCAACAAGAAAACTGTAGCGAAGCGAGCTGAAAACATGTTGTGGCACAAACTACCTAAGTCTATCTACTTCCGTCGTGGTAGCCTTCCAATCGCTCTTGGCGACCTAGAAGGTAAGAAACGCGCATTCCTAGTTACTGACCGTTTCCTATTCAACAACGGTTACGCTGATGAAGTAGTGAAGCTACTGAAAGCTCAAGGCATCGAAGTTCAAGTATTCTTCGACGTAGAAGCGGATCCAACTCTATCTGTTGTTGAGAAAGGTGCTGAAGCAATGAAGAGCTTCCAGCCAGACGTTATCCTAGCGCTAGGTGGCGGTTCTCCAATGGATGCGGCTAAGATCATGTGGGTAATGTACGAGCACCCAGAAACGCACTTCGCTGAACTAGCAATGCGCTTCATGGATATCCGTAAGCGTATCTACAAGTTCCCTAAAATGGGTAAAAAAGCTGAGCTTGTTTGTATCACTACAACTTCAGGTACGGGTTCAGAAGTTACTCCATTCGCTGTTGTTACCGACGACAAGACTGGTGCTAAGTACCCACTAGCTGACTACGAAATCACGCCAAACATGGCTATCGTAGATGCGAACCTAGTAATGAACATGCCTAAGTCTCTAACAGCGTTCGGCGGTTACGATGCAGTAACTCACGCTCTAGAAGCTTACGTATCTGTTCTAGCGAACGAATACTCAGATGGTCAAGCTCTACAAGCGCTTAAGATGCTTAAAGAGTACCTACCATCAAGCTACGCGAACGGTGCAAACGACCCAATCGCTCGTGAAAAAGTACACAACGCAGCAACTATCGCTGGTGTGGCATTTGCGAACGCATTCCTAGGTGTTTGTCACTCTATGGCTCACAAGATTGGTGCTGAGTTCCACCTACCACACGGTCTGGCAAACGCACTACTAATCTCTAACGTTGTTCGTTACAACGCGAATGACAACCCAACTAAGCAGACTGCGTTCTCTCAATACGACCGCCCACAAGCACGTCGTCGTTACGCTGAAGTTGCTGACCACCTAGGCCTAAGCCAAGCAGGTGACCGTACTGCTCAGAAGATTGAACGTCTACTAGCATGGTTGGATGAGCTTAAAGGTAACCTAGACATTCCAATGTCTATCCAAGCGGCGGGTGTCTCTGAAGCTGATTTCGTAGCGAAACTAGACGAGCTAGCTGTTGAAGCGTTCGATGACCAGTGTACAGGTGCTAACCCACGTTACCCTCTAATCACTGAGCTGAAAGAAGTTCTACTTGCTTCTTACTACGGTAAAGCGTTCGTTGAAGGTGAAACTTTCGAAGGTACTACAGTTATCAAGAAGAAAGCAGACCAAGAAGCAGCGAAAGCAGCACCAAAAGCTAAGAAAGCAAAAGCTGAAGCATAATAAGTAAGATTCAGCATGAGATAAGTTTTCGCTAGCACGACACTTATCTATCGGGAAAAGACCAAAGCCCCAGTCGAAAGACTGGGGCTTTTTTCGTCTACTTGGTTAGGGTTAATTGTTCGATAAACTTTTCATTTATGTCTATACCTATAGTTAAGTAACGCTCCATATGGAAGAAGATTACTCGTCAAGGATAGAACCATGAATTTTAATAATATTCCCTTAAGGTTCAAAATCGCGCTAGGTACAGGGGCTCCGCTCATTCTCCTCGTGTTTTTGGCCTTTGTTGCAATCACAAGTTCACGTTCCCAGGTCCAAACTAATGCCATGGTTGACCATACTCACAATGTTATTCAGCAGGCGATGAGGATTGAAGCGGCTGCTGTGGATATGGAAACAGGTATGCGTGGGTTTCTTCTCGCAGGTAAGGAGGATTTTTTAGGTCCTTACCTAAATGGTCAACAGAGATTCACCAAGCTGGTGGCTGAGCTTAAGAGCACGGTTAATGACAATCCAGTTCAGGTTCAGCGTTTAGAAGATATTGAACAAACGATCAATGATTGGCGAGTCAATGTCACTGAACCTATCATCGAACTTAGGCGTGAGATTGGGCACGCTAAAACCATGGATGATGTGTCAGACCTCGTCGGTGAAGCGCGAGGAAAAGTCTATTTCGATAAGTTTCGCGGACAAATTGCTTTGTTTACGGAGCGCGAGGCTCAGCTCTTAGAGCAGCGACAAAAAACCAATAAAGATAAGTTTGATAACAGTGTTTTCTCCCTTGTCACCTTGAATGAGCAAGGTTATTTAGAAAAGTCAGAAACAGAGGAGCTGCTTAGCTCGTTTTCTCAACTCAGTGAATCAACAGATTGGGTCAACCATACGTATAAAGTGATGGCTTCTGCGCAAGACGTTCTTGCGGCCGCTGTTGATATGGAAACCGGGATGCGCGGTTATCTTCTTGCGGGCAGAGAAGACTTTCTCGACCCGTATAACCAAGGCAGTGGAAAGTTTAAGCAATTGATATTTAAACTTAAACAAACGGTCAGCGATAACCCTCAGCAAGTTAAGCTGTTAGAAGAGATGAACGATACCATCAGTGAATGGCAAGCTGAGGTTGTTACCCCCATCATCAATTTGAGACGAGAGATTGGTGACGCCAAAACGATGAATGATATGGCAAAGCTTGTCGGTGAAGCGCGAGGCAAGGTCTATTTCGATCAATTTCGTAGCCAAATTGCTGAGTTTGTTGCAATGGAAGATGGCTTGATGGATGAGCGTCAAGCGGCGGCCGAGTCGGCTGCAAAAACAACAGAAACGACTTTAATGCTGGGTACGCTGATAGCGATTGGTTTAGGTTCTGTAATTGCTTGGGTGGTGCTTAAAGCGATAACTGTCCCGGTTAGACAAGTTGCTACGGGTCTTGAGCGTTTAGCCGAGGGGGATCTAACCAATACTATCGATATCGATTCTAAAGATGAATTAGGGGCGATGGCCGCTAGCTACAATCAGGCTGTGAAAAAAACCAATGGGGCGATTCTCGAAGTATTGCGTACTACGGACGAGGTAGTTGACGGCACAATGTCGATCACACAAGCCAATACCAACATGTCACATGAGTTAGGAGTTCAATCTGAGAAGATTGCTCAGATTTCATCTTCGATTGAACAGATGAGCCACAGCATTCAAGAGGTAGCGACCAAATCTTCAGAAGCCACGGCAAATGCACAAGCTGCAGGTGTTACTGCTAATTCAGGTGGTGAAGTTGTTCAAAATACCATTGAGGGAATGAACGCCATCAATGAGGCTGTAACAGCCTCTTCAAATAGCGTTGCAGAACTAGGAAAACGCGGTTCTGAAATTGGCGAAATTATCAGCGTGATTAATGAAATTGCTGAGCAAACGAATTTGTTGGCACTTAATGCGGCCATAGAAGCTGCTCGCGCAGGTGAAGCTGGGCGAGGATTTGCTGTCGTTGCGGATGAAGTTCGTGCCTTGGCAGATAGAACCACATCAGCAACGCAAGAGATCGGACAATCTATAGAAGCGATTCAAAATGAAACCTCACTTGCGGTTGAGCGAATGGAAGTAGGGGCAACACAAGTCAACGAAGGACTAGAGTTAGTCAAAAAGGCCGGGGTCAGTCTTGATGAAATCGTCGAAGGCGCGCAAACCGTAGCTAATATGATCGATAGCATTGCGGCGGCTGCCGAAGAGCAATCAGTAGCCAGTGGCGAAGTCTCTAAGAACGTTGAAAGCGTCTCTGAGGTGTCTGTTGTTGCCAATGAACAAGCGAACTTGGCCGCGAGCTCAGCTCAAACTCTAGAGCAGAAGGCTGAGTCTTTGAAACGTCTTGTTAATCAATTCAAGGTGTAAGGTAGGGAACGGACTTCGTCCTCGGGATTTTGGAACGGGCTGCGCCCTACAGAACGCTTTGCTCCTAGATTCGGGATCGGGCTTCGCCCTGCTAGAAAACGAGTGTTGAATCTACAAATAGCTATCCAGATTAGCGTTATCCAATAGACTGACTAATGAAATAACAGGGAGTCTCTTTGAGTATTCGACTTGCTTCAAGAGATCCCCCAAATCGCTTGTACCTCGCTCTTGAGGACGATAAAATGATTTAATGAACAAGAGTTGTCATTTGGTTCTAACCCTGCACACTTTCTCCAGTTCTCCAGTTCTCCAGTTCTCCAGTTCTCCAGTTCTCCAGTTCTCCATAGGACGAAGTCCGTTCCCGCATCCTGCATCCCGCATCCATAAACGAAGCGTTCACAAATAAAAAGGGTTGATGCTCTCACATCAACCCTCGAAACTTCTCTAGCTCTCTAGCTCTCTAGCTCTCTAGCTCTCTAGCTCTCTAGCTCTCTAGCTCTCGTCTTCTGGTAACTTAACGTTCAGCTCTAGTACCGAGATATCGTCATCTTTGTGCTCGAATGACAAATCAACCATAGAAGGGTCGATAGCCACGTACTTACTGATCACCTTAAGAATATCTTCTTTTAGCTGTGGCAAGTACGAGGGTGCTGGATCACCTTGGCTACGGCGCTCGGCAACAATAATTTGTAGACGCTCTTTGGCTAAATTTGCAGAGCTTTTTTTCTGGGGACGGAAAAACTCAAGTAATGACATTTAGCCTCCGAATAGTCGTTTAAAGATTCCTTTCTTCTGTTCAGTCAGGAAGCGGAAATCCACTTGCTGACCTAGCAGGCGCTCAACGGTGTCGTTGTATGCCATACCTGCGTCAGACTGCTCGTCAAAAATGACTGGCACGCCTTTGTTCGAAGCATTCAGTACCGCTTGGCTCTCAGGGATAACACCCAGTAGAGAGATATGTAGAATCTCTTCAACGTCTTCGACGCTTAGCATCTCACCTTGGTTCACTCGCGCTGGGTTGTAGCGCGTTAGCAGTAGGTGCTGCTTCACTGGTTCTAAACCTTCTTCTGCTCGGCGAGACTTAGAGTCTAAGATGCCCAGAATGCGGTCAGAGTCGCGTACAGAAGAAACTTCAGGGTTAGTGGTAACTATCGCTTCATCTGCAAAGTATAGCGCCATTAATGCACCTTGCTCGATGCCTGCTGGAGAATCGCAGATAATAAAGTCAAAGCCCATTTCGTCTAATTCATCTAAGATGCGACGAACGCCTTCTTTCGTCAGTGCATCTTTATCGCGAGTTTGAGAGGCAGGGAGAATGAATAGGTTCTCTGTGCGCTTGTCTTTGATCATCGCTTGGTTCAATGTCGCTTCGCCGTTGATTACGTTGACGAAGTCGTAAACCACGCGGCGTTCACAGCCCATGATAAGATCGAGGTTACGCAGGCCAATATCGAAATCGATAACTGCCGTTTTTTTTCCTTTTACAGCAAGGCCTGAAGCGATTGCGGCGCTTGAAGTGGTTTTACCCACACCACCTTTACCTGAAGTGACAACAATAACGCGTGCCATTATGTGTTCCTTATAAGATTAAATCGTTAACAACTCGAACTTTAGCGAGTCGTCTTGCAAACTGAACATAACTTTTTGCTGCCAGAACTCGTCGGCGAACTGCTCGGTGAGCCAGTAGTGTCCTGCGATCGACATAAGTTCGGCATTGAGCTTATTGCAGATGATGACTGCGCCAGTGTTTCCACTCGCCCCCGCTATAGCGCGGCCGCGTAGAGTACCGTGGATATGAATAGAACCATCTGCAATTACCTCAGCTCCCTCGCTAACATGATTGAGTACCACAAGATCGCTGTCCTTGGCATATATTTGTTGCCCAGAACGCACCGGCGTACGGATAATCTTGGTTGGTGCCATCTTTGCAGGAGCTTGAGCTGGCGACTTGCTCGCAGACATAACGGCAAACTTAGCTTCAGAGGCTAAATTCTGTGTGCGCTTGTCTTTGCAGCCTGTGACGCCTACGGGAATCATACCTGCTTGGGAAATACCTTCTTTCAGTCTCACAAAGTCAATATCACCATCGACTTTTGAAATATTAATGACAACGGGCGCATGAGCAAAAAATGCCGGAGCCTGCTCTACCTTTTCTTGTAAGAAATGAATAGTTTTATCAACATTGTTGTCAGAAAGGTGCAAAACTGACAAAGTAAAGCTGCTGCCTTTTAGGTCTGGGGTCTGTGACATCTTTTACTTACAACCTCTTAAGGGCGTTGCCTGAGACTAGGGGTGTCATGTTATATTCCCAGAATAAGCACAGCAAGTTATCTTGCGCTCAATTGAGTGTTTTGCTTTAAAAAATAGCGAAACATTGACGTTCAATGAAATAAATGGATAAAAGGCTTCCAATGCTTTGTGCAATTTACAAAAGTTCTAAAAAAGAAGGCGCTTACCTATATATCCCGAAAAAGGATGATTTTTCACAAGTTCCTGACACTTTAATGCAGATGTTTGGCAAACCTATTATGGTTATGGTGGTCAAACTGGAAGGGCGCACACTGGCACAAGTTGATGTCGAGAAAGTAAAACAGTCTTTAATAGATGATGGCTTTTTCTTGCAGTTGCCACCGCCACCAAAAAACCTACTCGATGAATATAAAGAGCAAAAACAAGCTCGTCAGCAATCTGAAGATTAAATAAACAATATTGGGATTGTTGGTTTCTATTGCTCAAGGAGGGCAATGTGAAAAAACTACTGTCAGTCGTTCTAGGATTAACACTCTCTACCTCTGTATATGCGAATGAGGTCAGTTTTGAGCAATATGTTGAAGGCTTAAAACAAGAAGCTCGAACCAATGGTATTTCGGAGCAAATTATCGATCAGGCTTTTGACAATGTGACTCATAAGCCTCGTGCTGTAAAAGCGGATAAGAACCAACCGGAAAAGAAATTAACACTGGATGAGTACATTCCTCGTGCAGTTCCAGATTGGAAGGTAAAACAAGCGAAAGCGCTATACAAAGAGCACTACGCTGAGTTAAGCCGAATTGGCGAAGAATACGGTGTACAGCCACGTTTTATTGTTGCGCTTTGGGGTGTCGAAAGTAACTTCGGTAAGTTCACAGGTAACTACCCAGTGATCGATGCACTATCGACGCTCGCCTACGATGGTCGCCGAGAAGCCTTCTTCCGAAAAGAAACCATGGCCGCACTGCAAATCTTGCAAGAAGGACATATTTCAGTCAGCGACTTTAAAGGCTCTTGGGCTGGGGCGATGGGGCAATGTCAGTTTATGCCAAGCTCTTTCCTTTCTTATGCTGCTGACGGAAGCGGTGATGGTAAGAAAGATATTTGGAATACAGAAGCGGATGTGTTCGCGTCAGCCGCCAATTATCTGAGTCAATCTGGTTGGAATGACAAGTTCACTTGGGGGCGTCAGGTTAAGCTACCGCAAGGTTTCGACATGGACCTAGAAGGCCGTGTTGAAGGTAAAGAGAAAACCCTAGCGGAGTGGAATCAACTTGGCATCACGCGCTACGATGGTAGTTCATTGCCACAAGTGGATGTGGATGCATGGTTGACCGCGCCAGACAATGCCAACGGGCGAGTCTATCTGGTTTACAACAACTACAATGTACTGATGAAGTGGAATCGCTCTTACTACTTCGCTTTAGCTGTCAGTCATCTCGCTGATAGAATTACGTTGTAGACAAACAATTTAAAACAAAAGGAGCTCGATGAGCTCCTTTTTCTTTTGGAGATCCTGTGCTTTCAGAACGTGCTGCGCAAATGGTAGTGTTTGCCGCTTTGCTCAAACATAAGAATTTTACCTTGGCTGCTAAAAGCTTAGGTGTCTCGGTATCCCATGTGAGTAAGCAATTGGCTCAGCTTGAATCATCGCTGGGTGTAAAGCTTGTACAACGAACGACGCGCAGCTTTACGCCAACCGAGGCTGGGCAAAAATTTTATGAACATTGTGCTCAGTTGGTTTCGATAGTGGGTGAGGCTCAGCTAGAGGTTGAAAGCCAGCGTGATGAGGTAGCAGGGCTAGTGAAAATTGGTTTGTCGCAATCTTTTGGTACTTTGCACATCATTCCTGCAATTGATGAACTGCGCCAGCAATATCCCAATCTTCAGGTTGAAGTGCATTTATTCGACTACAAGGTAGATATGCTAGAAGAAGGGTTGGATCTGTGGATTACCAACAATGAACATCTTCCAGAAGGCTATGTGGCTCAGCGCTTAGCGGACTCACAGTTTGTTGTGGCAGCCTCTCCTGATTATTTAGTTAAGCATCAAACCCCAAGTCACCCAAGTGAACTGACGGAACATAATTGCCTGATTTATCGAAGCTGGGAAAGGGATTATACACGATGGTCATTTAGCAGCCCTCAAGAACAGTTGAGTATTAAAGTCTCTGGGAATTATTCGGTCGACTTAGCAGAAGCGGTACGTGATGCCGCGGTTGCAGGGTGGGGCATTGCCTATCTAGCGACTTATCTTATCGGCGATGAGTTTAAAACCGGGCAACTTATCCAGCTGTTTCCCGATTGGAACGCTTCGCAAAGCATGCCATTTTACGCAGTCTATCCAAGTCGTCGTTTCTTACCTAAGAAGACGGTAGCCGTGATCGATTTTATAAAGCAGAAAATTGGCAACCCTTGCCATTGGGATAAGAAACTAGCGCCCTATATTCAAAGACCCTGACAGCGGCATCTTGGTAAGATTAATTTTTCGTACTCCATAAACATCATTTCCATTTGGAAAAGATAGTCATAAGCAAACGTTTATATGTTTAATTATCAATGATTTATTTGTGTGGTGGTTTTTTAAGCTATGCAGAATACATCCAGTTAACAACTGTGACTTGCATCTCATTTTTAGATGACTAGACTCCGACGCCATTCTTGTTCCCCCTTCTGTCGGATTCATGTTATGAACTCAATTCTTGGTGTTGTAGCCATTCTATTTACTGCTTGGTTACTCTCTACAAATAGAAAGAAAATTAACTTTAAAACGGTATCGCTGGCGTTTGCATTGCAAATTACCTTTGCGCTATTGGTGTTGTACGTACCAGCAGGCAAAGAAGCGCTGAACAGCGTGACTGGCGCCGTCTCCAACCTGATTAACTATGGTCAAGAAGGTATCGCTTTCTTGTTTGGCGGCTTGGCAACAGGTGGCTTTACGTTTGCAATCAACGTTCTTGGCATCATCATCTTTTTCTCGGCGCTGATTTCTGGCTTGTACCACATTGGGCTTATGCCAAAAGTGATTAACCTTATTGGTGGCGGGCTGCAAAAGCTATTGGGTATTGGTCGTGCTGAGTCTTTGTCTGCGACAGCAAACATTTTTGTCGGCATGATTGAAGCGCCGCTAGTGGTAAAACCGTACTTAAAACAGATGACGGACTCGCAGTTTTTCGCTGTTATGTGTGGTGGTCTTGCTTCTGTCGCTGGTGGCACCTTGGTTGGTTACGCGTCGCTAGGTGTGGATCTCAACTACCTGATTGCTGCGGCGTTTATGTCGGCTCCGGCAGGTTTGTTGATGGCTAAGATCTTAGTACCTGAAACGGAAACCATCAGCCCGAGCACTGAGCTAGATAATGCCGAGATGCCGAAAGCGACCAACGTCGTTGAAGCTATGGCTGACGGTGCAATGTCTGGTTTGCGTATTGCCGTCGCTGTTGGCGCAACCTTACTTGCCTTTATCAGTGTAATTGCGATGCTTAACGGCATGCTAGGTTGGGTTGGCAGTCTAGTTGGAGTAGATCTGAGTTTTGAGTTAATCCTTGGTTATGTGTTCGCGCCAGTGGCGTGGCTACTCGGCGTTCCTTGGAATGAAGCCATCACTGCAGGTTCGTTAATCGGTAATAAGATCGTTGTGAACGAGTTTGTTGCCTTCATCCAATTAATGGATGTCAAAGCGCAGCTAAGTGAGCACTCACAAGCTATCGTGACCTTTGCACTGTGCGGTTTTGCAAACATCTCAACCATGGCGATGCTAATCGGTGGCTTGGGAAGCTTAGTACCGGAAAAGCGTCCATTCATTTCCAAATACGGCTTCCGCGCCATTGCGGCAGGTGTCATGGCAAACCTTATGAGCGCGTCAATTGCAGGTGTGATTCTTAGCTTGTAGGGAAGGGTACTGGAACGGACTTCGTCCTTCGGGAACGGGCTGCGCCCTATGGAAAGCGGGATTGGGCTTCGCCCTTGTGGAAAACTAAAGTGGACTTCTTAACCATAGCGGCGCAACTTTAGTTATCCAGTTATCCAGTTATCCAGTTATCCAAAACGCAAAAGGGCAGATATCACTCGATATCTGCCCTTTGATTATTTATGGCGTCTTCGTACTACTTCTTAGTATGAAACTGCTCACAAGCAAGCATGGTGTTCTCAATTAGGCTTGCTACCGTCATTGGTCCCACACCGCCTGGTACTGGGGTAATAAAGCTTGCGCGCTCTTTTGCGTTGTCATAGTCAACATCACCAACTAGCTTGCCTGAATCTAAGCGGTTAATACCCACATCGACCACTACTGCACCTTCTTTGATCCAATTACCAGGAATAAAGTTTGGTTTACCTACTGCAACCACAACTAAGTCAGCTTGGCGGACATGACCTTCAAGGTCTTTAGTGAAACGGTGACAAGTGGTGGTCGTGCAGCCTGCCAGCAGCAGCTCAAGCGTCATAGGGCGGCCGACAATGTTTGACGCACCTACAACAACTGCATGCATACCACGTAGGTTGATGTTGTAGCGCTCTAGTAGAGTGATAATGCCTTTAGGCGTACAAGAGCGGAGTTTAGGAATACGTTGAGCCAAACGACCTACGTTGTATGGGTGGAAACCATCGACGTCTTTTTCAGGGTGAATACGCTCAAGGACATGTGTTGCATCAATACCAGCAGGAAGCGGTAGCTGAACAAGGATACCGTCAATCTCCGCATCACCGTTAAGCTCATCAATAAGAGCCAGTAGCTCTTCTTCTGTCGTCGTTGCAGGAAGGTCAAAAGATTTTGAGACAAAGCCAACTTCTTCACATGCACGACGTTTACTGCCGACATAAACTTGAGAAGCCGGATCTTCGCCGACAAGAACCACTGCTAGGCCAGGAGCACGCAACCCAGCTTCTTTACGAGCTTTTACGCGGGCTGCAACTTCTGAGCGAACAGTTTGGGAAATTAGAGTTCCATCAATATTTTGAGCGGTCATGACTTTCCTTTAATAAGAATGGCGAATTATTTGCAGCGCATTGTCGCAAATTATTTGACGAACATCTATAAGCAAACGTTTGCTTTGTGGTGTTTTTAATCAAAATAGAATTCTGTGACCTTTTTTTAGTCAGTCAGATCATAATGTTACTAAAAGCCCTTGTTTTAAGAATTCGAACTCGTATAATCCTTTCCCTGTAGCGCGCCCTTAGCTCAGCTGGATAGAGCACGTCCCTTCTAAGGATGTGGTCGTAGGTTCGAATCCTACAGGGCGTGCCATTTATTCTAGAAACCCGATAGCTCATTAGAGCTGTCGGGTTTTTTCGTTTTGGTGCTTTTCCAACTTGTCTATCTCATGCAGTTAGGTGGTCAATGACTGCCATTTTCAGTGCTTGATATCGAGCCAATGTTGATACGTGAATGCGCATATCTTTTAGTTGTTTGCTTAAGTATTACTCAATAAGCATCTTTTTTGTGAATGATTATCACTTTAGGTTTAGCTTTGTGAATGTTTATATGAGTTTGTTTTTGTAGTTAATTAATTGATATATAGGGATAAAATGGATTTTTATAATGATTAATTTGTAACTGAGATTCGGCTCGTGTATCTAAGTCTGCGGCTAGTGATAGGCTTTAATGTGTCGGCCTTCTAGCATCCACTCGAAAATTAGATGACAGATGTAGTTAGATGGCGGACAAAAAAGATTTAAGTGACAAGCGAGTACTTATCGTAGA
Organism: Vibrio sp. SCP2; assembly: GCF_059295395.1. NCBI lineage: Bacteria > Pseudomonadati > Pseudomonadota > Gammaproteobacteria > Vibrionales > Vibrionaceae > Vibrio > Vibrio sp. SCP2. The sequence continues at coordinate 121,752 of NZ_JCAFVV010000002.1, forward strand.
AGAGAACAGTATGTTGTCTTCGTCGATAAAAAACATGCTGAAAAAAATGGGTGGTGCAGAAGATAAGTTGCACAAGGCACAAAATGTCATGACCTTTAAGCAGCTTGTTAACCAGCATCGCTTTGATCTGATCATTTGTTCTTATGCCAGTAAGAAGAAAATAGTCGGCCCTAAATATCACTACCTTTATCAGCAAAGCCGTGCCTACTCACGTGACTGCTCATTTGTCGTGATTGCCAATAGTGGCGATGATGACCATATTAGAGGGGCAGAGGAGTTAGAGCCGGACAATATTCTCGGTCACCCTTTTAATTACAACCAGTTTAAGCACCTTATTGCCAGTAGCTTAATTAAACGTTCGATTTTGGCAACGGTGCATAAGAAGCTCGAAATTGGTTTATATGATGACGCGATTGAAATTTGCAATCGACAATCAAAACGCAAGGGGATTGAGTGGCTAGACTTTCACAAAGTCGTTGTTGATTGCTACGTAAAACAGAACAAATATGACTCAGCTCTACTAGTCCTTAAACAGTTGAGTAGACAGGTAAAACATCGTTGGCCACTTGTAAAACAGATTTCGCTGCATGATGAAATGGGAAATGAGGTGGAAGCATTAGCTCTAGCCCATGAATATGAACTTCTCGGTTACCCTGATGACCCTTTGGTTTCGCAGATCACAGCACGTCATTCATTGCTTGATTGTGATCTAGATAAAGCCGTTCGGGTAATGATTAAGCTTTCGATACGCTACCCACATATCGTTCACCTTACGCTAAAGTGTGTGATGCTGTGTATCATGCTCTCGGACTATCGAAAAGCGTCGATGTTTCTTGCCAAAATTGACTATGATTCAGTGCTAGATGATGAAGAGTTAGTGTTTATTGAGGAGCTGAGGTTGTTTCTCGAAGCACTTATCGCCATCAAAACACGCAACAAAATGAATCCGGCGACATTAAAAACATCTCTAAAGGCAATTTTGGCTATTCAAGAGAACGAGTTAATCGATAGCCATAAGCTCTCAAAAGGACTGTATCAGCTGTTGTTGCAAGTCAATGGAGTGAACCCTGTTTGCTCGCCAAAGCGTCTTGAGCTGCTGTACAACCAAACTAAGCTAGAACATCGCAAGTTTGCTCTACTTGCAGTGTCACTTCATATTGGTTGCTTAGATTTAGCCAGAACTTGGTTAGATGAGCTCAGGCTGCTTAATTCAAGCAAGAAAAATATCTCGATGACGATTAGCTGCATTGTGCTGGATAAAGCCGAAGCAATACTGAGTGTTAAGGCTCAAGCAATGCAACAAGCGACAGAAAAGGCGTCGTTAGGTCGTGTAATTGATGCTTTAGCGATAAAGGCCAAAGAGGCACCTTATTTTATCAACCATCACTCTCATTTTATTAACGCCATGCTGAAGTTTAAGGTGTCTGATAGCAGCAATATTGAGTTGCTTAAAGAGCAATTTCCTGTGAGTGTGGGGATTGTAATAGAGAACTTGATAAAGCAGGACCCGATGCACCCGAAGGTCACACAGATCCAAAAGGCAAAGCGTATTGTCCAAAAACGTCTCCAGACTCCAGTTCACGCTTAATCTTGAGGTTTGGTGAATAGTTGCTCAGACATCGATTGAATACTGTACTTACGTATTGCTTTTCGGTAGCATGTCGTTCCTTTAAAAAAAACTAATAGACTAAGCTCAAGCTTGGCACCTTACGCTCAGAGAACATGCGCAGTATCCATACCAAAATTAAACCTGAATTCGAGCCGCTACTGGCGGAGCTCGCTCTTCATGCTTTACTCCATTTGCGTACCAACCATACTGCGATCGTTTTAGGTAGCAAATCTCGCTCTCAAATCAACGATATTCTTTCGGCGTGGCTAAACAAAGCCGCCAACAGCAAGAAATATAAGCCTTTCAAAAAGAAGGTGAAATCGCTTGTCAGCCATGCGCGTTCTCAGCGACTGGACATGGAAGCCATGTTGGGCAATTTGCTGACACCCGTCGAAGGGGATGAACTGCCACACCTTGATAGCTTTTTACTGCTGGTCAATACCCTCGAAAAAGAGCTCAACACCACAGTACTTGTCTCAAGCCCTGAAGCTGTCGACTTACAACACAACAGCAAAGGGTGCTTGCTTTGTGTGCTTTCTGCTGATCTCAATGCTCATTTCAATAACCGTAATCGCTTAGTCGCGAATATTTCGATGCTGTTTCGTGGCACTCACGGAGAAAAGCACTCTTTCCTCCGTACTATATATTCTTCATCTCTGTTTGATCACCACATCGAGTTTGAAGATGGTGATTTTGTCAGAATTACCCTCTCGCTTCGCTAATCGCCTCTTTCTATTTTTAATAGTTCTAAAGTTTATAATTCCACGTATTAGAGACTTTTTTATCCCTAATTAATCTCGTGACTTACTGAGATTTGTTTTAATAATGAGATGTCTCATTATTGAACAGTTGATTTCTTTATAAGTTATTGAACTTATCTATTTGTAAGAAGATATTTAGCGCTCCAATAACTAGAGGGAAAAACCGTATGGAGCGCAAACTGATTTCATTAGCGGCTGTGCTAGTGTCATTAAATGCAACATCCGCTTTCGCAAAAGCTGCGGAAGGAGAAGGGTGTATTGTTAGTTTAGAAACAGGTGAAAAGTATTGTTTAAAGGTTGGTGAACGTTCAGGTTACTCGTTACCAGCATTCATATATCAGCATGATGTTGATGTTTATGCAGCTCCAGGTACAGCAGTCATGCTCAGCGACTGGGACAACCTGTCATACAATAGACTTGCCGTTTTTCAGGGCTTTACGCTTAATCAAGAGCTTGAGTCTGTTACTGCATACAATGGCAAGATCATCGACTTTTCCGCTCCGCGCTCAATGCGTGTTGTTGCAAAAGATGCAGAAGTAGAACCAGAACTAACGTGGTCGTGGCAAGAAAGTGACTTTATGCCGCAATATAACCAAGTTATGTCTTCACCAGTGATCGTTCAATTAAATGATGATAACGGTGATGGGAAAATTAATAACAGAGATATTGCCGATATTATTGTTACGACATTTTCTGGCTCCAATTATAGCCAGAATGGCATAGTTCGAGCACTAAGTGGTAAAGATGGGGCTGAATTGTGGGATTATCGTGAGGGGCCAATTTTCGCTGACCCGCGTTATTCTGTTGCTGCCGCTGATCTCGATGGTGATGGAAAAATTGAGATTGTTTCTGGCGCGATTGACTCGAATTACATCACTATTCTTGATCATCAAGGTCACCAGAAAAAACAGATAGAAATTATTTCGACAGGCTATCCGGCTGGTCAATTTGCTATTGCAGATATTGATAATGATGGTAGTGCGGAAATATTAGGTGCTGACGGCGTATATAATTACCAAACAGGCTTATTAAAATTCTCATACGCTTGGAGTCCTGCCCCTATCCCGGTAGATGCTGATGGCGATGGAATCCAAGAAGTTTTCGCCGATACGTCATTATATGATGCGAATGGCGCCGAAGTTTGGTCTTACCCAACACCTTATCGTGCTTGGTTCTCATCGGTGGCAAATTTAGATGATGATGCGAGTCCAGAATTGATCGTTTCAATTCCAAGAACGGCAAGTGAGCCGGATAGAAGCTCATTCTCGGTATTGGAGCACGACGGCTCTGTTAAATGGAGTGTGACCAATGTAAGCAATCCAGGTGGTGGTGTTCAGGCAGTCTCTAACTTTTTGGGTAAACCCAATACATCCGCAATCTCTCAGTCAGACACCTTTGGATTTAAACATCGTAAAAGTGCAAAGCTCGCCGTTGAAGACGAGCAACTTCTATACGTGAACTCAGGTTTAGCCATTGACGCAATTGGAACTAATGAAGGCAACTTGGTCGGTGGCGATGGTGGTCACGTCAATGCGCCGATCGACCTCACTCAAGTTACGGAAGTGGCCATTACCTCCGGTAAATATTTCTGGGGTGGAAAGCATCTATTGGCACTTGAGTTTTACTATGCAGATGGCTCATCAACAATGTTTGGGTCGAAGAGAGCTGCATTCTGGCAAAAAACTGAGCATTTCCAATTACCTAAAGGCAAAACGATCAGTGCAGTCAATGTGTGGTCAAAAGGTTGGTTAGTGGAAGCGCTACAGTTTGAGCTGTCTGAAGCCGCGGGCAATGAAACCCTTGGGATTGTTTATGCCGGCTACAATGCCGTCGATATGTACAACCGTCATGGTGAACTTGTATGGACGGTACCAAATGATGACTCAACCAGTGGCAAGATTGGTGTTTCGGCATTTGATTTCACTGGCAACGGTATCGACGAAGTGCTTGTTCAAGACCAGTTTAAAGTACGAATCCTTGATGGTCGTAGTGGTTTAGCGCTTGCCGAAATAGCAAACTCAACTGGTAGTTTGTGGGAGTTCCCTGTGGTGGCCGACCTCGCCGGAGACAATGATGCTGAGCTGGTTATTGTTGCGAATGACTATGACGAAAGATACTCGACCAATCATGGTGTTTATGTTTACAACTCCGACGACGACGATAAGCCATGGAAGAATGCGACCCGTATTTGGAACCAACATGCATTCTATCTGAGCAATATTAACCAAGATGGAACACTGCCAGATAAGTATGAGCCTAGCTGGTTAACGCACAATACCTATCGCTCAAGTTCGTATATTGCTGAAGAAAGTGAAAGTTCTAAAATTTATGGTTTTCCAACTGGACAGGCTACTGAACTCGATCTAGATGACGAACTATTCGTACGCTCTAGTTGGATGATCGACGCCCTAGGGGCTGATGAAGACGAGATGGTAGGTGGTCACGGTGGTGTGCTAGGAATTCCCGTTGATCTGGAACGAGTGGCATCTGTTGAAGTGACGTATGGCACTTTCTATTGGGGCGGCGATCATGTTGTCGCGCTTACCTTTATCTACCACGATGGTACGGTGCTATTTTATGGCTCTAAACACTATGCCTACGCGAAGAAAACAGGCAAGTTCGATGTACCTGAAGGTAAGGAAATTGAAGATATGAACGTATGGGCCACAGGCAACTACGTTGATGCGGTTCAATTTATATTTGATTAGAGTTTAACTCTCTAAATAGAGATAAAACGCCAACCGGTACTTTGTGAACCGATTGGCGTTTTTGTTTTGAGCGATTATGCCAGCTTAAACTTCTCTAATTGGTCACTCACTTCACTCACTTCATTACGATAGCTTGTGACAATTTGGTTCATGCTATCCGCTAGTTGCCCCGTATTTTGCGCAATATCAGAGAGGACATCGACATCTTGGTCGACCGCTTCGCTGGCTTTGGACTGTTCGACCGTAGAGTTGGCGATACTGGTAATGTGTTCATTAACCGTTTCAATCAATACTTCAAGTTGAGAGACACTGTTGGTGACTTCAGAAACTGAGTTGAACGTTGAGTCGGTCGCTTCTCGGCTTTTATCCATATTACTCACCGCAGTTTGCGTATTATTGGTGATGTTTGAAAGCAACTGAGAGATGTGTTCGGTTGCTTCTTTACTGCGCTGAGCGAGATCTCGAACTTCAGAAGAGACAACGGCAAAGCCACGGCCATGCTCACCAGCGCGAGCAGCCTCAATAGCAGCGTTCAATGCTAGTAAGTTGGTTTGCTCGGAAATGCCATTAATCGTTTCAACAATTTTACTGACACTTTGTGCGTCTTGCTCTAACTGTGACATACACTCTTGGGTTTGCTCTATTTGATTGACCAAGGCTTTCACAATCTCATAAGAATCCTGACTTTGCTTTTGACACGTGAGCACCTTATTGGTCATTTGCTCCGTTTCTTCTAATGCGCGTTCAGAAGAAGAGGCGATCTCTAGACTTGATTGAGAGAGTTGAGTCATGGCGGCAGCGATGTTGCCACATTTGTCAGAGGTTGCTCGACTACTGTCTCCAAGGTCATTGGCCCCTTGAACCATTTGATCGAGTCGCTGATGGCTGTGCTCATTGGTTTCGGTGACGTTAATCAACAGTCGCTTAATGCTGGAAACCAAGCCATTGACACTTGACGATATTTGCGACAGTTCATTTTTACCTTCATCTTTCAGCACCATGCTAAGGTCGTTAGATTTGGACATACTCGCTAAGTTGCTGGTGAGTTCGCCTACTCGATGCTTAATACTTGAAAGGCTGGTAACCAGTCCACCGACCAAAATAGCACCTAAACAGACAATCGCAGCGATCATCATACTGAGTGACCACTGCGAAGAGCTTGCTTGAGTTGAAACTACATCAGTCATTGTGGTCGCTAGTTGATTGCGTATTTTATTAACCAGCTTGATTCTCTCTGTGGCTAAACCGAACCAATCTAAAGCAGAAGGGCCTTGTAGGTTTTTTAATTGATCTTTCTGACCTAAGTATTGGTTCTGAATATCAACAACCTGTTTCCAAGTTGGGCTGTTTTTTGCTGCCTCAAGTTGGTTTAAGAACTCACTTGGCATGGCTAGGCTCGCTAGTCTTTCTGCGTATTCACCGGACTTGAGGTAATTTTCTATTGCGGTGTACTGACCAAGCGAGGAGTTTTTACGAGCAAAAGCCCCGTTAAGTGCGCCGCGAACTTGTCCGGCCCTTTCTTTAATGACCATCACTGAGGTTAAAGAGTTACCTAGTCTGATAATCTCAGAGTTACTTACGCCAGAAACCAGTAGAACAGCATTGTCGATCGCGAGCTGATTAAGATTGGAGTAGTAAGCGAATGGAGAGCGCTGAGGTGAAAGTTGGTCAACTTGGTTGCGGATTTGATTGATATCCGCAAGCTGAGTAGCCAAAGACTGTTTCAAATTATTCGCCAGTTCCGAAGAGATATATTCAGGTTTAAATGCGTTAAATGCCGCGATGTGCTGATCGGCATTTTTGCGCTGCTCTTTGAGCTTAGCGACTTGCTCTTGTGCGCCTTTACTTCCAAGCACCCCAGCCGTTAACCCTCGTTCTACGGCAAGGTTATGGGCCAAGTTATCGTAGAGCAGTGTCAACTTGATGATCTCCTGATCGCGATTGGCTTGTTCTACCGTGGTTTTCTGAAAATTGGCGAGCTCTACTGCCATCAGTAGAGCTAAGATTAAGGGAACTCCAGCTAAGGCGGTAAAGGTGTGGTGAAGCGAAAAGCGTTTTATGAGCGATCGCATAAATGGCCTCCTAACGTCGAATTTATAATTATGATGCCTTGATAATAGTTGAAATGGCTTTCTTGTTGAGTGACCAAAGCCAGATTGTGTGCGTTAAGCTCAGAGGTTATTGAGGAAAATAGAAATAAAGCCTATCGCTGTCATAAAAATTTAATCTAAGTATGCATTGAGAAAGTCTCTAAATTTCATCATATTGTAATGACTATGTAACAAAAGAGAGACTGGCCTATGCAGCACCAAGAAATGATCCAACCTTCCAACTTTGGCCTAATCGGTCGTACTTGCTTATTTTCTTTAATCGGTATTGTGAGTATCTTTACCCTGCTATAGAAAAAGCCGAGAGGTATGCCTTGGTTGGTAAGTAATTGCTTACTTGTGTTTTCAAACATCCAAGGCGCCCTTACTCAATTGCGGTTTTAGCTACCTTCTCAATACTCTTAAACTGCTCACCTTTGCCTCATTTTGTTCCACTTGCGCGAAGAAGAACCACTCAACGGGTTTTAGTGGTGATTACTCCACTGCAATAGTTTTTCTTCCAGCAAGGAACGATTGACGGGTTTGGTGAGAAAGTCATTCATTCCCACGTGCTTACAAGCATTGCGGTCACTCTCCATTGCATTAGCAGTCATGGCGATGATGGGTATATTCTTAACACTTTCGCCACTCGCACCACTACGGATTCGGTGTGTGGCTTCGTAACCATCCATCTCTGGCATCTGACAATCCATTAAAACAATATCGAAGCTGTTTTCATCTGAAAGAGCGCTTAAAGCTTCGCGGCCATTGTTGGTAATTGTGCAGTCCAATCCGAGCTTATGCAGCATGCCAGTAATGACGATTTGATTGACTCGGTTGTCTTCGACCACAAGCAGCTTAAGGTCGCTATCGAGTGAGGTTGGTGATTGCTTCTGTGGCTGCATTGCCGATAGGTAGTTGTGAGTAACAAGCTGTTTACCCGGAGAAAAGTCAGGGCTTGCGATAACCTTAAGAGCATTGACAAGATCGTTGGTCGTGGCCGGTTTGACAAAGTAACCGCTTAGCCCACTTGTTTGAATCGTTTCCGGTTTAGGAACGTTGTCGATCGAAGTCATCATGATCAGTTTCATCGATTGAGTACTTGGATCGCTACTGAGCTGTTGGCTGAGTTGAAGGCCATCTTTTTCCGCCATCTGCATGTCTAAAAAGGCGATATCGAACATCGGGAGATTATCTTCAGTTCGACGTTGGCATAAGCTGATGGCTTCGAAAGCACTAGAGCAGGAGACGGCGCTTGCGCCCCAGTGTTGTAGTTGGCGCAAAATCACTTCTTGGTTAATCGCATTGTCGTCTACTACCAGAATATTGAGCAGCGAGATGTCTACGCTTGGAATGACTTTCTCCGATTGATCTGACTTCTGTACTAACAGGTCAAAACTAAACTCACTTCCTTTGGCAACTTGGCTGGTCGCTGAGACATTGCCACCCATTAGCTGGCATAACTTTTTGACTATGGCGAGGCCCAAACCAGTACCGCCATATCGTCTTGTCGTCGAGCTATCTACTTGACTAAATTTGTCAAATAAAGAGCCTATTCGGTCGGGTGGAATGCCAATGCCTGAATCTTTGACTGATGCTTTAAGCTGCCATTGGGTGGCATCGTACTCTTCGAGGCGCGCGGTGATAATGACTTCTCCATGTTCAGTAAACTTAAGTGCATTGCTGACAAGGTTAGAAAATATTTGCCTGATACGAGTACTGTCACCGATGATCATTGAGTGCTCTACGGCAATGGTATCGAGGATGATCTCGACATTTGGATTGGTTAAGCTCGCAGACATCGCTTCCGCAAAATCCCCTAACATATGTCGTAAGTCGAAGTGTTGTTGCTCAAGCTCTAATTTGTCAGCCTCAATTTTTGAAAAATCTAATATATCGTTGAGCAAGGTGAGAAGGGAGAGGGCGCTAGTATGAGCAAGGTAAGCTTGATGAGCTTGAGAGTGGTTAAGATCATTTTCTTGTAACAGATCAAGCATGCCGATAATGCCGTTCATTGGCGTGCGAATCTCGTGACTCATCACCGCCAAGAACTCACTTTTTGATAGCGCGGCTTGTTCTGCCTCTTCTTTGGCGAAGATAAGATCACGTTCCACCTGTTTCTGCTTCGAAATATCTTTAATGACTCCGGAAAATAACATGCCTTGGCTAGTTTCGACCTGAGCAATTGAAAGCAAGATAGGGAACATTTCACCCTGCTTGGTCACCGCCTGGAACTCTCGTCCTAAACGCCCTTGCTTATCCACGACGCCGATAATTTTACTGTGACCCGTTGCAAGATACTGATCGATGTAAGCTTGGTGTAACGCACCGTGTTTATTTGGCATCAGCCTTTCAACTTGCATCCCAACCGCTTCTTGCTCCAAATAGCCGAACATCATTTGCGCAGCTTGGTTAAAACTAAGGATCTTTCCTTCTCTGTCAATGGTGACAATGCCGTCAGCCGCGGTGTCCAAAATAGCTTCAAGTTTTTGAGTGACGAGCTTCTGCTGTTGTTCAGACGTTTGTTTTGCTTTGATCTCTTCATCGAGCCTTTCTATCGAAATAGTATTACTGTGTAAACGTTCCAATAGTTGATTAATGGCTTGGGTAATTGAATTGGTTTCTGAAGTGGAAGACGCAGGGAGCCTAGCATCGAGGTTATCCGTATCTAAGCCAATGATGTTCTGGTTGAGAGCTTCAAGTGGATTAATAATCAAGGTTCGAATCGAGAGCCACATAGCCAAAGTAAGCGCTATCGCGGCAATGACAAAGATGAATAACATCCTTTGCTTAATGGCACTCAAACTGCTCAAAGCTTGCTCTGCATCGAATGCCACCGACAGTAAGTAATTAGCTTGACCAAAATACATCTCCTTGCTTGCTTGAAGTACTTGAGAGGGGGTAGCAAGTTTTCCGACCATAAGTGGGCTTGACTCGCTCATTTGGTCTGATAACCCAAGGTTCGCCACTGGATAGTGGGCATGCTCTAGCCGTTGATAGGTTGCATTGAGTAGATCGAGTACATTGCGTTGCCAATCGAATGATAGCAGCGACCAACCGACTAATTGATCGCGAAAATAAATCGGGCTGACCACCCACTGAGACAGCTTTCTTCCGACCTCCGCCGATAAGAATGGATCCTGACTTGGCGTACTTATAATGGTGTCGCGGGTTAGTAGCTGGCTGAGTTGGGGGTGGGTTTCTAAATCGTAATTCAGCCACTTTTCGCCGAAGAATTTGTTCCCTGTATAGTCGACGCTTGAAGTAGAAAACACATATCCGTCGTAATCGATGATAAAGATGTAATTAATGAAGTGACTGTTTTTAATTGAGTCGTTAAGCTCTTGGGCTATGCCTCGGTTGATGCCTAAGTCGAGTGCTTTAATCACATTACGATTCTGGGCACTAAGTGATGCAATGGAGGTGACTTTCTGGTTATGTCCATCAATGATCCCTTCTGCTAGCTCCAAAGAACCACTCAGTTGCTGATACGCTTTGTATTCTAATGCATGTTCTGAATACTTATAGATGTAGTACCCGGCAGCTAAGAACATACACAGGGTTAGGAGAACAATACTGAGAAGGGTTTTTTTGGTTAGCGTCATTGATGATTAAAACCACTGGTAGCTGAAATTTGGCAACTTCTTTTCGTCAAGCTGTAAACGATAGAAGCTCTCTTTAAAGCCTCGCACATTGTCAGGATAGCCTGTCCATGTGGCTAAACCGATCGAATAGTTGGCAAAAACAGTATTTGAGACAGGTAAGATTAATAGCAGCGTAAACAAGCATCTACTTAACATCGATAGAGGGTTTCTCATTAGGGACCTAGCGCTTTTTGATGATTTTTATTGTTTTAGCTTAGACGTAAATCACTACTTTTGAATGATTGTTAAACTTTATTTTGTTAATAAGATGTGATGTGTGTCCGCAAGAGGTTCAAATTCTTTGGAATCTTCATTCATCTCGAATATCAGAAGTGATTACACTCGCTCTATTAATACAGAGCAGTAATAGGTAAGGGTATGTCAGCTAAAATTCTCGTTGTCGATGACGATCAAGAAATTTGTGAGTTATTGGAAGAGTATCTGACCAAGCAAAGCTATCAGGTTTCGGCTGTTAATGATGGCGAGCAAATGAAAGCCTATATAGAGCAGCAAGGCTATCCAGACCTGATTTTACTCGATGTGATGCTGCCCGGCGATGATGGATTTACCCTGTGCCAGCAAGTTCGCCGTCACTCGTCTGTGCCTATTATTATGCTCACTGCGGTGTCCGATGATACTGACCAGATTATTGGTCTAGAGATCGGCGCAGATGACTATATCGCCAAGCCATTTAACCCTCGACATCTTAATGCACGTATCAAAGCGGTTTTGCGCCGCGTCAATGTAACGGAAGATATCCCAGCTAGCGCCAATGCTAAGTCGATTGTGTTTGGTGACTGGCAACTTGATCCGTTAGCGCACCGAATTACCCACTTAGAAACTCATCAATCTCATGACCTCTCTGGGAGTGATTTCGCTTTGTTGATGCTGTTTCTCAAGCGTCCTAATGAAGTGTTAGATCGCGATACCATCTCTTTTGCGACTCGTGGACGTGAAGCGCTCCCATTTGAACGTGGGATAGATGTTCAGCTCAGTCGATTAAGACAGCGACTGGGCGATAGTGCCAAGTTTCCTCACTACATTAAGACGATGCGTGGTAATGGCTATTTATTGGCAGTACCGGTGAGCTATGAGAGCTAGTATTTGGAACTGGTTTCGACAGTTTAAGCCCAATTCATTAGTCAGCCGAACTTTAGGCTTAACCTTACTGGCAGTGATTCTCGCGCAAGGCGTTGCTACCAGCATCTGGTATACGGAATCGAAACACAAAGAGTTGGCAGGGATTCGTGACGCTTCAGAAAGTATGGCCAACATGTTCGCGTCTACAGTGACCTTTTTTCAATCTCTCCCCGTTCGCTACCGTCATATCGTGCTGGACCAAATCCGCAATATGGGGGGAACGCGCTTTTTCGTTTCTTTCAATAAAGAGCAACTCATTGTTGAACCGATCGAAGATACGCCGCTGAAACTGGCATCAATCGAGGCGATTGAAGGGGTATTGCAAAACAAACTGCGTAAAGCTGAAAGCATCTCGGTCGACTTTTCCCATCCAGATAACCTACGTTTACTGAAAAACGATATCTATCTGCATGATCTACCAAAGTCATGGGCGCACCATACCCTGACGTTAAATCCTATCGACCCGCCAATTTTAGTGGTGCAGATCGAGCTTGCCTCGCATGAGTGGGTTTATATCGCGGCTCTACTGCCAGCTCCTTACGTTACGTTAGATGACACCTTAATTGGCCGTGAGCAGATTCTGTTTCTGATTTTCTCGACTACGATTTTGCTTGCTCTGACCTATCTATTGGTTCGCCGGCAAGTCAAGCCACTTAAGCGATTAGCCAAGGCCGCCAATGAAATGAGTATGGATATTGAACAGGCGCCGCTGCAAGAAGAGGGGGCAAGTGAGCTTATCACTGCCACCCGAGCATTTAATCGTATGCAGCAACGAATCCGTCGCTATGTTGCCGATCGTGAACATCTTTTCTCGGCCATTTCACATGATTTAAAAACGCCTATCACACGTTTGAGGCTGCGCGCTGAGCTTCTGGAAAGTGATACCAAACGCGAGAAGTTCAATCGTGACCTTGATGAGTTAGAGATGATGGTGAAAGGGGCTCTGCAATGTGTCCGTGATACCGATCTGCATGAAAACAACGCCTATATTGATTTAAGTGAAATGATACAAAGCGTCGCGGAACCTTATAACCAGTATCAAACCCAAGTCGAGTTTAAGCCAAGAGAGATGGATCCGATTGTCGCTAAGCCACTTGCGATGAAACGTGTGCTAAGCAATTTGATTGAGAATGCGGTCAAGTATGGTCAACGTGCTGAAGTGAACGTCATGGTTGATGATGAATGGATAACGGTAGTCATCTGCGATCATGGCCCTGGTATTCCTGAAGAAAAGCTGGAAGCCGTGTTTGAGCCTTATTATCGTCTGGCAAATGACGAAGATGGGCACGGTTTAGGCTTAGGAATTTGCCGCAATATCCTCCATGGACATGGCGGAGATCTCATTATTGACAACTTGCCAAATAGAGGCTTGAGAGCGCAAGTCTTTATTCCACCGAGTCTTGAGGTGTAATGTAACATAGTTGTTACATTGGTTTTACGGTTTGTTTCAATCAAAAAATTCTAATTGGATAGACTCCCTTATGTACAAGCAAGAACGCTTGGGGTCATTAAGCAGTTGGCCTGAATGTCTAATCCAATACATGGAAGATAATAATGAAACTTAATAAAACCCTACTTACCCTCTCTCTACTTTCTGCTGCTAATTTTGCTAACGCTGGTGAAGTTGAAGTTCTTCACTGGTGGACAGCGGGTGGCGAAGCAAAGTCTGCCGCTGTACTTAAAGATATGCTAGAGCAGCAAAACCATACTTGGAAAGATTTCGCGGTTGCTGGTGGCGGCGGTGAGTCGGCAATGACTGTACTGAAAACGCGTGCCGTATCAGGTAACCCACCGTCTGCAGCGCAGATCAAAGGTCATGATATTCAAGAGTGGGGCGGTCTTGGCTTCCTAACGTCACTAGACAGCACGGGTCAGCAAGAGAAATGGGATGAAATCCTTCCTTCTGTTGTAACTAAAGTGATGAAGTTTGACGGCGAGTATGTAGCGGTTCCTGTTAACGTTCACCGTGTAAACTGGATTTGGGCAAACCCAGAAGTACTTAAGAAGTCGGGCGTAGAACTACCAACAACCCTTGATGAGTTCTTCGTAGCCGCAGACAAAATTAAAGCGGCAGGTTACGTACCTTTAGCGCACGGTGGTCAGCCATGGCAAGACGCAACGGTATTTGAAGCAGTAGCACTAGACGTTCTAGGCAGTGAAGATTACAACAAGGCATTTGTTGAACTTGATATGGATACACTGTCTGGCGACAAAATGGTTGAAGTGTTCACTAAGTTTAAGAAAATTCGCGACTACATTGACGCCAACTCTCCGGGCCGTGATTGGAACGTAGCCACTTCAATGGTCATCAACGGTGAAGCGGCAATGCAAATCATGGGCGACTGGGCGAAAGGTGAGTTTACCGCTGCAGGTAAAGTCCCAGGCAAAGACTACATCTGTGCACCAGCACCAGGTACTAACGGGCAGTTCACTTTCAACATCGATAGTTTTGCGTTCTTTGAACTGAGCGACAAAGCAAACCAAAAAGCGCAGCAAGATCTAGCGCGCACCATCCTAACCAAAGACTTCCAAGAAGTGTTCAACCTAAACAAAGGTTCAATTCCAGTACGTTTAGATATGGACATGTCGAAGTTTGACCAATGTGCATTGGACTCTATGGCGACCTTCAAAGCGAGTGCTAAGTCAGGCGACCTAGTGCCAAGTATGGCGCATGGTCTATCGACTACAAGCTACGCTCAAGGCGCGATCTATGACGTCGTTACTAACTTCTTCAATGACGACAAAGCGGATCCACAACAGGCAGCACAAAAGCTCGCGAAAGCGGTTAAAGCTGCGATCTAACTTCCGTAGTTAAATCACACCCCCAAAGGGCGTTCAGGCTTGTGGGGAGCCTGTTCGCCCTTTCCTCTATTTCCGATCAGGATGTTGATCGGCGCGTTATGACGTAAGGACTCGTTATGGAGCATGTTGTAAATCGGTATGAAAAGAAGTCGACAACTAAGGCCAGTTTGGCCGACCGACTTCAACATTGGCTACCGAAAATCGTTCTTGCCCCGACCGTTCTTGTAACTGTGGTTTGTATCTATGGTTATATTTTCTGGACAGCGGCACTTTCAATGACCAACTCCCGTTTTCTACCTAGTTTTAACTTTGTTGGCTTCGCCCAATACGAAAAACTGATGGATAACGACCGTTGGATCACTTCTATTACCAACCTAGGTGTTTTTGGCCTGCTGTTCATGCTAGTGGCAATTGGACTCGGTGTCGGGCTAGCGATTCTTCTTGACCAAAATATCCGTCAGGAAGGGGCGATTCGTACTATCTATTTATACCCAATGGCCTTGTCGTTCATTGTTACAGGTACGGCGTGGAAATGGATTCTTAACCCAGGTCTTGGCATCGAAAAACTGATGCAAGATTGGGGTTTTACTGACTTTAAATTTGATTGGCTAGTGAACTCCGATATGGCGGTCTACACCTTAGTGATTGCGGCTGTATGGCAATCTTCAGGTTTCGTCATGGCAATGTTCCTTGCAGGCCTACGTGGTATAGATTCTTCGATTATCAAAGCAGCGCAGATTGACGGTGCGAACTTACCAACCATCTATTGGCGTATCATTATGCCGTGTCTAAGACCGGTGTTTTTTAGCGCCGTGATTATTACCTCCCACATTGCGATTAAGAGCTTTGACTTGGTCACAGCAATGACAGCGGGCGGGCCAGGGTACTCTTCCGATCTTCCTGCGCTGTTTATGTACGCGCACTCATTTACTCGTGGTCAAATTGGTTTAGGTGCTGCCAGTGCGATGATGATGTTAGCGGGAATACTTGCGATTTTGGTGCCTTACCTCTATTCAGAACTTAGGGAGAAAAAGTCATGATGCAAGGAATCAATTTCTCTCGACTGTTTATCTACTCAACGCTGGCATTTTTCTGTGTGGTTTACTTGATGCCGCTGTTTGTGATGGTGATTACCTCTTTTAAAACTTTGCCAGATATTAAAGCCGGTAACTTAATGAGCTTACCAACCGAGTGGGTGTTCGATGCTTGGCTTAAAGCTTGGGACAGCGCTTGTACTGGTGTGAAGTGTGAAGGGGTGAAAGGATATTTTTGGAACTCGTTCCAAATGGTGATACCTGCAGTAGCCATCTCTACCTTGCTTGGCGCGTTCAATGGTTACGTTGTGACCAAGTGGCAGTTCCGTGGCTCGAACCTGTTCTTTAGTTTGCTACTTTTTGGCTGCTTCATTCCGTTCCAAGTTGTTCTTCTGCCTATGGCAACGGTACTAGGTAAGCTTGGCTTGGCGAATACTACTGCTGGACTTGTGATTGTTCACGTTATCTACGGTATGGCATTTACGACGCTCTTTTTCCGTAACTTCTACATCAGTATTCCAGATGAACTGGTTAAGGCAGCCAAACTTGATGGCGCTGGCTTCTTTACCATCTTCTTCAAGATTCTACTGCCGATCTCAACGCCAATAATCATGGTGACCGTCATTTGGCAGTTCACCGCAATCTGGAATGACTTCTTATTTGGCGTCGTCTACTCAGGTTCAGAAACTCAGCCGATTACGGTGGCACTCAATAACTTAGTCAACACCAGTACTGGGGTGAAAGAGTACAACGTTGATATGGCAGCTGCGATTATAGCCGCACTGCCGACACTCTTAGTTTACGTATTAGCAGGGAAATACTTCGTTCGCGGCCTAACGGCTGGATCGGTAAAAGGATAATTATCATGGCAACACTAGAACTTAAACAAATCCGTAAAACCTATCCAAAGGCGGACCAAGAGACGCTGAAAGGCATCGACATCAATATCGACTCAGGAGAGTTCCTGATCTTAGTTGGGCCGTCGGGCTGTGGTAAATCGACTTTGATGAATACCATTGCAGGGCTAGAGAACATCAGCTCAGGTGAAATTGTGATTGATGGCAATGACGTGTCTGAGGTTGAGCCGAAAGATCGTGATATCGCGATGGTATTCCAGTCTTATGCGCTTTATCCCAATATGACGGTGCGTGGCAATATCGAGTTTGGTCTTAAGATACGTAAAATGCCGAAGCCGGAGATTGATGCAGAAGTCGAGCGTGTTGCGGCAATGCTGCAAATTGATCACCTGCTAGATAGAAAACCTTCGCAGCTATCCGGTGGTCAGCGTCAACGTGTGGCGATGGGGCGCGCTCTAGCTCGTCGACCTAAGCTCTATTTGTTTGATGAGCCACTATCCAACCTTGATGCGAAACTGCGGGTTGAAATGCGCCATCAAATCAAACGTCTGCACCAGCAGCTCAACACCACCATTGTCTACGTGACTCACGATCAGATTGAAGCGATGACTTTGGCGGACAGAATCGCGGTAATGAAAGATGGTGAACTGCAACAACTGGGTACACCGCAAGAAATCTACAATAAGCCCAACAACATGTTTGTGGCTGGGTTTATGGGTTCTCCTTCGATGAACTTTATTAAGACCATGGTGGATCTCGATGGCGAAGACAAGCCGGTAATCAAAGTGAAAGGCAGTAACGGGCAAGAACACCATATTAATTTACCCGCTTCAATGCGAGAGCAAGATGGCAAAGAAGTGGTGATAGGTCTTCGCCCTGAGCACATTACTGACAGTGAAAACCAAGAATCTGATGCGACGACTCAGTTAGATTTAACCTTAGAGGTGCTTGAACCAACCGGCCCAGATACTATTGCGATGATCAAAGTGAACGAGCAGGAAGTAGCATGCCGTCTCTCCCCTGAGTTTGATGTAACAGCGGGGCAAGTTGCACCTTTACACTTTGATCTATCTAAAGCGGTATTCTTTGATGCGGCGACCGAGCAACGTATCGAATTTCACTAATGGGTGATTTAATTGATATGTTTATTAGTAACTTTGGGTGAAGTCGACTAAGCTTAGAAGCATGGCATGAAGTTAGTTTCATGCAGAGTGAGTCGAAGTGGGCAGTCATGTCTCCTTACTGCTCATCTCATCTCTAGTAACGAAAATGGCAGCTATGATAGCTGCCATTTGTTTTTCTATTTTTGCATGCTTGTTAAACATGTGTAAATTCACCCGTATTGAAATTTGTGATGGGTGGAATTCCCCCCATTTTAAAAATCTTAATGTGAGCTCGATAACGTCATCGATTTATCAATAATCTTAAGTGTTTGAAAAGTAAGAAATAACACTAATTGATTCAATTTGGCGCGGTTATTGCCCTTATTAATATATCAACTCCCAGTGATGGGGTTGTTCATTTAACAAGGAGAATAATAATGTTTAAGCCATTGACCCTACTATCTGCATCGATTCTTGCTGTGACCAGTTTTAACGCTGCGGCGAACTGTGATCCGGGCGAGACAGTGATTAAGTTCAGCCACGTAACGAATACAGATAAACACCCGAAAGGTATCGCGGCTTCATTACTGGAAAAACGTGTTAATGAAGAGATGAACGGAAAAGTGTGTATGCAGGTTTTCCCTAACTCGACTCTTTATGATGATAACAAGGTTCTTGAAGCACTGCTTAACGGTGACGTGCAACTTGCTGCCCCTTCTCTATCAAAGTTTGAAAAGTTCACGAAAAAGTACCGTATTTTCGACCTGCCATTCCTATTTGAAGACGTAGAAGCGGTTGACCGTTTCCAAAACTCTCAGGCTGGTGAAAAGCTGAAGAACGCAATGCGCCGCCGTGGTCTACAAGGTCTAGCGTTTTGGCACAATGGTATGAAGCAGATGTCAGCGAACAAGCCGCTTATCTCTCCTGATGACGCTAAAGGTCTTAAGTTCCGTGTTCAAGCCTCTGACGTACTGGTTGCTCAGTTTGAACAACTAGGTGCTAACCCACAGAAAATGTCGTTTAAAGAAGTGTACGGTGGCTTACAGACTAAAGTTATCGATGGTCAAGAGAACACTTGGTCAAACATCTACGGTAAGAAGTTCTTCGAGGTTCAGGACGGTATTACTGAAACGAACCACGGTATTCTCGATTACTTAGTCGTGACGTCTAAAGACTTCTGGAAAGGTCTACCGGATGACCAGCGTAAGCAGCTAAACAAGATCATCCAAGAAGTAACAGAAACACGTAACTCTGAGTCTTCACGAGTTAACCTAGCGAACAAAAACAACATCATCGAAGCCGGTGGCGAAGTCCGTACGCTAACACCAGAGCAACGTCAGCAGTGGGTTACTGCGCTTCAACCAGTTTGGAAGAAGTTTGAAAAAGACATCGGCTCTGACCTCATTGAAGCGGCTCTAGCTTCAAACAAATAATAACTAAAACCTAGAAAAACATTGGCCCTCTTGTCGGGAGGAGGGCCTTTCTTTACCTGCGATATAGTGAAGTAACTTATGGAACAGTCAATTTTTGCCAGAATTGGGAAGGTGACGGATGCAATTGAAGAGACATTGATTGCGTTCTTTTTAGGAGCAATGACCTTGCTCACGTTCGCCAACGTTGTATTTAGATATGTCTTTAACGACAACATTTTATGGGCACTGGAACTTACCGTGTTCATGTTTGCTTGGATGGTTCTTGTCGGCGCTTCGTACGGCGTTAAAAAGCATTTTCACATCGGTGTTGATGTGGTGATTAACCTTGCTCCAGAGCAACTACGTAAAATTTATGCCTTGATTGCGGCGGCATGTTGTTTGGCTTTCTCTATTCTGCTGTTGATTGGTTCTTGGAACTACTGGTATCCGTTTGCAACTGAGCGTGCTTGGTACGAAACAGACGATATTCCAATGCCTGAAATGCTGCAATTCCTTGCTGATTGGCTCAATGAAGGTGAGCGCTACGAAAAAATGCCGCGCTTTATTCCATATATGGCGCTACCAATTGGTATGGCGCTACTCACGTTCCGCTTTGCTCAAATTACGCTGCAAATTATCTCAGGTAAATTGGATCGCTTAATTGCTGGTCATGAAGCGGAAGAAGAGTTAGAAGCGCTAAAAGAAGAGCTCAAGGATGCTGGTGAAGCGATGGAGCCGAAGAACAACAATAATCAGAACAAGGAAAGCTAAACCATGGAAATCTTATTTTTATTCGTCATGGTGATTGGTTTTATGCTTGTTGGCGTGCCAATCGCAATTTCACTGGGTTTATCAAGTATTGTCTTTTTGATGATGCATTCAGATGCGTCGTTAGCTTCCGTGGCACAAACCCTATTTAACGCCTTTGCTGGGCATTACACCTTACTGGCAATCCCATTCTTCATTCTTGCTTCAAGCTTTATGTCTACCGGTGGGGTAGCAAAACGTATTATTCGTTTCGCTATCGCGATGGTAGGGTGGTTCCGTGGCGGCTTAGCCATGGCTTCAGTTGTGGCGTGTATGATGTTCGCCGCGCTGTCTGGTTCATCTCCTGCAACGGTAGTGGCAATTGGTAGTATCGTTATCGCTGGTATGATCAAAAACGGCTATTCAAAGGATTTTGCGGCTGGGGTTATCTGTAACGCAGGTACATTGGGTATCTTGATCCCGCCTTCAATCGTAATGGTTGTCTACGCAGCGGCGACGGATGTGTCTGTAGGGCGTATGTTCCTTGGTGGTGTGATTCCTGGTCTTCTTGCAGGTGTGATGTTGATGATTGCCATTTACATTGCAGCGCGGGTGAAGAATCTACCTAAGCAGCCATTCGTTGGTTGGGGAGAAATGTTTGCAGCGGCAAAAGATGCGAGCTGGGGTCTATTGCTGGTGGTTATCATCCTCGGTGGTATCTATGGCGGTATTTTTACCCCGACAGAAGCAGCAGCAGTAGCAGCAGTGTACTCTTTCCTTATCGCCAACTTTATCTACAAAGATATGGGGCCGTTTGCCGATAAGAAAAACACCAAACCTGCATTAGTGAAAATCTTCCAAGCGTTTGTCCATAAAGATACAAAGCATACCCTGTATGAAGCAGGTAAGCTGACCATCATGCTGCTGTTTATCATTGCTAACGCTCTGATTCTAAAGCACGTACTAACGGAAGAACGCATTCCACAAATGATCACCGAGTCTATGTTGTCGGCAGGTCTTGGCCCGATTACTTTCTTGATTGTGGTTAACGTTCTACTGTTGATTGGCGGTCAGTTCATGGAACCATCGGGTCTGTTGATTATCGTCGCACCGTTAGTGTTCCCAATTGCTATCGCGCTCGGTATTGACCCAATCCACCTAGGTATCATGATGGTGGTGAACATGGAGATAGGTATGATTACTCCTCCGGTCGGGCTCAACCTGTTTGTGACCGCTGGGGTAGCCAAGATGTCGATGATGCAAGTGGTTAAAGCCGCACTGCCTTGGGTCGCGGTGATGTTCCTGTTCCTCATTATCGTGACCTACGTGCCTTGGGTTTCGACCTGGCTGCCGACTACGCTGATGGGACCTGAGATCATAACCAAGTAACCAAATAAAGTGGTGAACATAAAAAGCCCCAGATAGGCAGTTATCTGGGGCTTTTGTTTTTAGGACATTTCTATTTATGGACAGTGGAGTTAACAAGACAACTCCATTCATCACTTCCGTTTGATGAGTCCAATATAGGCGGTCAAGTATGAACTAAAGGTGAATAGTTCATTCACCTTTGTAGTTACTCTTATCTAAGCCATATTTTTGCATTTTGTCGTATAAGGTTTTGCGGGCAAGTTGCAAATGATCCATCGTCTTCTTAATGCTGCCTTCATTCTGGTTGAGTGCTTGTTCAATCAAGCTTTTCTCAAATTCAGCAACTTGTTGGGCTAAGCCTAACTCTCGGTTACTATGCTCCGCGCCATCAGAACCAAACTGAGATAGCCTGCCAAGCAGGACAAATCGTTCAGCTGCGTTCCTTAGCTCACGTACGTTGCCCGGCCAGTCATGGCTCATGAGCTGATGAATTTGCTGAGATTCAATCGCTGGCGCTGACTTACCATAACGCGAAGCAGCAACCAGTAAGAAGTGGTGAAATAGAGTAGGGATATCCTCTTTACGTTGTCGCAAGGGTGGTAAATCTAGGGTGACAACATTGAGTCGATAGTAGAGGTCTTCACGAAATGTCCCTTGTTCGGCGGCTTGCTTTAAGTCGACCTTAGTGGCTGCGATAACGCGAATATCAATCGGAATAAGCTCATTGGAGCCAACTCTCTCTATAACGCGCTCTTGTAATACGCGTAACAAACGAATTTGCGCTTGCAGAGGCATAGACTCGATTTCGTCTAAGAATAGTGTTCCCCCTTGAGCATGCTCAAATTTACCTACGCGTTTAACATCAGCCCCTGTAAAGGCGCCTTTTTCGTGACCGTATAGTTCGCTCTCAATTAGATTTTCAGGCACCGCACCACAGTTGATGGCGACGAAGTTGTTATCTCTACGCGGGCTCTGCTCATGAATAGAGCGAGCGAAGAGTTCTTTACCGGTTCCCGTTTCTCCAAACAGCAGTATGTCTGCATTGGTGTCAGAGATATGAACTATGGTATCGCGCAGAGCTTGAATCGAGGGCGTATCACCAATAATCCTAGGACCAAGAGTTTGACTCGCTTTCAGGCTACGTTTGAGCTCTTGGTTCTCTATCGTTAAGTCACGTTTCTCCAATGCTCGGCGCGTTGTATCAATCAGGCGATCGATTGGAAATGGCTTCTCGATAAAGTCATAGGCTCCGTTTCTTAGGGCGTTTACTGCCATAGAAATATCGCCATGCCCGGTGATGAGGATCACCGGAATATCAGGGTCTTGGTGCAAAATACTCGATAGAATATTTTCGCCGGAAAGTCCGGGTAAACAGATATCCGTGATCACGACTTTTGGTAAACCATCTTGTTTAATCGCGAGCAGCGCTTCTTCGGCACTTGCAAAAAAGCGCGCTGGAATTTCTTCTAGTTCAAAACTCTGCTCTATCGCAAGGCGAATATCACTTTCGTCATCAATGAAGATTACATCGTACATCTGCATTCCTCGTTATTCTTTAATTGGCAGAGAGATAGCGAATCGCGCCCCGCCCATTGGGGACGTCGAAACCTGAAGTGTGCCACCCATAGCTTGGGTGATCTGCTGCGAAATCGACAGTCCAAGGCCCAATCCGTTTTTCTTGGTGGTATAAAAAGGCTCGAACAGTGACTGCTGCTTGTTACTGTCAATTCCCGGACCATTGTCATCGACAAATATACACAGCTCTTTGCCGCCTACTGAGGTTGAAATGGCGACCTGACGCTGTGTTTGATCTTCGACGGCTTGCATCGCATTGGTCATCAGATTGATAAGCACTTGCTCGAATTGAATGGGGTTCAGCTCCACTTCAGGTAAAGGTTGTTCGAGCTGAATCTCAAGCGCAACTTGTTTAGATTTAAACTGTGGTGCCAGTAACTCATTAGCGGCGATAATCAGTGGCACAACATCGAGCTGGCTGACCTCGTTACTGTCACTTTTACGTGCAAATGAACGTAGCTGATTGCTGATTTTTGCCATGCGGTCAGTCAAAGCTGAGATGCGCGACAAGTTATCATCAACGCGGTCATACTTATCTCTCTCTAAAAAGCGTCGGCCATTGTCAGCAAAGCTACGAATTGCCGCGAGTGGATTGTTTAGCTCATGGCTAATGCTAGCTGACATCTGACCGAGTACGGCGAGTTTAGCCGCTTGAATTAGCTCATCCTGGGTTTGGCGTAGAGCGTACTCTGTTTTGCTGCGCTCATGGATCTCTGCTTGCAGTTCTGAAGTCCTCTCCATGACCAAGAATTCCAATTTTTGCTTTGCTTCTGACTGCAACTGCTCGAACTGGCGTTTCTTCAGGTGACGTTGATAAGTGAGCTGTAGTGAAAGATAAGCGATGACAAACAACAGGGTCACTACCAAAGAGAAACTCAGTGTAGACCAGAGCAAAGTCGCTTTTGGAGTGAGTACGCGCAACGTCAGGTCGTGCTTGGTGAGTGGGCGTGATGAAACTAAATATGAGTTCTCGAAACCAGAAGCAAGTGGGTTGCTAAGCTCGGTATGAGGCAAATCCAACTCGCCATCTAGGCCAAAAGAGCGTATGGGTGAATCTAAATATTGGCGACTGTTAAGAATGGTTTGCCTTTGCGCCTCTGATAATGTTGTTAGACTTTTAAATAGCCAATCATCATTGCTCGACATGAAAATTACGTTGTAGCTGTCAGTGGCAACAAAGGTGTTGGTTCTGTTTTGCCAGTTCGCTTCGATAGAGGTGAGATCCATTTTGATAACGATAACGCCAATGATCTCCGCCGCATAAGTCACCGGGTAAGAAAAGTAATACCCTCTCTGTTTCGAACTGGAGCCTAAGGCAAAATATTGGCTTGGCTTACCTTGAATCGCATTGGAAAAATAGGGGCGCCAAGCATAGTTACGGCCAAGAAACGAACGCTCAAGATTCCAGTTGCTTGAAGCGATGGTATTACCGAACTCGTCTAACAAGTATGCGTCTGTCGACTGAATGGTTTCGTTTACTTGCTCAAGGTAGCGATTGGTAAGCTCTATTTGAGCGCTATTGTGTGGGTGTTGCAGCGCTGCGATCAGCTCTTTATCTTTGGCAATCAGCTGAGGCAAGTGCGCGTACTTATCGAGCTTACTCGAAATAAATTCTGCAAAACGTTCAAGCTGCTCTTTGTGTATTGAAAATTGGCGGCTTTCGCTTGAATTCCATATCCAGCTCGAACCGACAAGAACGGTGAACAGGTAGAGTATGAGCAGATAAAACTTGCTGCGCCTGAACGTTAACATCACTTTTCCTGTGAAACTTCCTTAAACATCCATAGCGTAAAGGTTTTTGTTACAAATGTGTGTACTCTGCGCGGTAAACTGAGGGATAAAACCGGACTTAGATCTTGTTTTGATCTTTAAATGAAAAAAAACATTAGTTTCTCTTGAAAAAGGCATTAATGTCCCCATTTCTGGAAACAAAGACTGCTTTATTGATGTTTTTTTTAGCAGTTAAGTGAGTTTTTAGGGTAATCCCGCAGTGATCGTGGGGATCGGCTCGACAGCTACCGATCTGCTCGGTAGAATGCTGCGTCTAAATTTTTATCCTGAGGCTAATCGGAGATACCTTTACCGGACTAGATTCTAAACAACTAGCTCGAAAGGATATCGCTAATTAGTCCGATAATTGAATTGCTCGGTTATCGATACTCGATTTACAAGAGTACTCATAGAGTACAAACAAGGATGGGTCCTTTTCCTGTTGATTAGGGCACATACGCTCAGTTATCTGAGCCAGTTTTGAGGTTAATGAATAATGCAAGTTACTGTTGAAACGCTAGAGGGCCTAGAGCGCCGTCTAAACATTACTGTTCCTGCTGCAAACATCGAAGATGCTGTAACAGCTGAACTACGCAACATCGCAAAAAACCGTCGTTTCGATGGTTTCCGTAAAGGCAAAGTGCCTCTAAAAATGGTTGCGAAGATGTACGGCAAAGCAGTACGTCAAGACGTAATGGGTGAAGTAATGCAACGTCACTTCATCGAAGCGATCGTTAAAGAGAAAATCAACCCAGCAGGCGCACCAACTTTCGCTCCAGTTGAGACTAAAGAAGGTGAAGACCTAGTATTCAACGCGACTTTTGAAGTTTACCCAGAAGTTGAGCTAAAAGGCCTAGAGAACATCACTGTTGAAAAACCAACAACTGAAGTTCAAGACGCTGATGTTGAAGAGATGATCGAAACTCTACGTAAGCAACAAGCTGGTTGGGTTGAAGTAGAAGAAGCGGCTGAAGAAGGCAAGCGCGCTACTATCGATTTCGTTGGTTCTATCGACGGCGAAGAGTTCGAAGGCGGTAAAGCTGAGAACTTCCCTCTAGAAATGGGCGCAGGTCGTATGATCCCTGGTTTTGAAGACGGTATCGCAGGCAAAACTGCTGGTATGGAATTCGAAATCGACGTAACTTTCCCAGAAGATTACCACGCAGAGAACCTAAAAGGTAAAGCTGCGAAATTCTCTATCAAAGTAAACAAAGTTGAAGCGCGTGAGCTTCCAGAACTAAACGACGAGTTCGTTTCTAAGTTCGGTGTTGCTGAAGGTGGCGTTGACGCTCTTAAAGCTGAAGTTCGTAAGAACATGGAGCGTGAGCTTAAGCAAGCTGTTAAGAACCGTATCAAAGAGCAAGCGCTTGACGGTCTAGTTAAAGAAAACGAAATCGACGTACCTGCTGCACTAATCGATCAAGAAATCGGTACTCTACGTCAGCAAGCTGCACAACGTTTCGGTGGCAACCCAGAAGCAGCTGAGCAGCTTCCACGTGAGCTTTTCGAAGAGCAAGCTAAGCGTCGCGTAGTTGTAGGTCTTCTACTAGGTGAAGTAATCAAGTCTGAAGAGCTAAAAGCTGACGATGAGAAAGTGAAAGCACTTATCGAAGAAATGGCTACTGCATACGAAGATCCAACAGAAGTTGTTGCTTACTACGAGCAAAACGAGCAGATGATGAACAACATGCGCAACGTTGCTCTAGAAGAGCAAGCTATTGATGCAATCATCGCTAAAGCTCAGGTTTCTGAAACAGAAGTTAGCTTCAACGAGCTAATGAACCAGCAGCCAGCAGCGTAATAAGCAATAAAGTGCTTACAAGGTTGACTTAGCGTTAACTATTCTGCTAACAATGGTCCGTATGATAAGTATCATCCGGGCCATTTATTTTAGGGACATAAGAATATGAGCTACCAAGAAAAAAATGCAATGTCGCCAATCCTAAACGCGCTAGTACCAATGGTGGTTGAACAAACTTCCCGAGGTGAGCGCTCTTACGATATTTACTCTCGTTTGCTTAAGGAACGTATCATCTTTCTGACAGGCCAAGTGGAAGACCAAATGGCTAACCTAGTTGTTGCTCAGCTGCTATTCCTAGAGTCAGAAAACCCTGATAAAGATATCTTCCTCTACATCAACTCACCGGGCGGTAGCGTGACTGCAGGTATGTCTATTTATGACACAATGCAGTACATCAAACCAAACGTAAGCACAGTATGTATGGGACAAGCTTGCTCTATGGGTGCATTCCTCCTTGCTGGTGGTGCTCCTGGTAAGCGTCATGTATTGCCAAACTCTCGTGTGATGATTCACCAACCGTTAGGTGGCTTCCAAGGTCAAGCGTCGGATATTCAGATCCATGCTCAAGAAATTCTGACTATTAAACAGAAGCTAAACAAGTTGCTTGCAGAGCACACAGGTCAGCCTCTAGAAGTGATCGAGCGTGATACAGATCGCGACAACTTTATGTCGTCAGATCAAGCGGTAGAGTACGGTTTGGTTGACTCAGTTTTGACTCATCACAAAGAGTAATACCATTTCGCCAAAAGATGCAGGCGAAATTTGGTCAAAATTGATATAAACTCAAAGCAAGACAGTGAAAGCTAATAAGAGGTTAGCGAATGACAGATAAAAGCAAAGAGAGCGGTAGTAGTAAGCTTCTTTACTGCTCTTTCTGCGGCAAGAGCCAGCACGAAGTTCGCAAGTTAATCGCTGGTCCGTCAGTCTACATTTGTGATGAATGTGTCGATCTATGTAACGACATCATCCGCGAAGAAATCAAAGATGTTCTACCGAAAAAACAATCTGAAGCACTACCTGTGCCAAGAGAGATTCGTGAACACCTTGACGACTATGTGATTGGCCAAGATTACGCTAAGAAAGTGTTAGCAGTAGCCGTTTATAACCACTATAAGCGTTTACGTAATGGGGACACCACCAGTGAAGGTGTTGAGCTTGGTAAGAGTAACATTCTACTCATTGGTCCTACTGGTAGTGGTAAAACGCTATTAGCAGAGACACTAGCTCGCTTCCTAGACGTTCCATTTACAATGGCTGATGCGACAACGCTAACTGAAGCGGGTTACGTGGGTGAAGACGTTGAAAACATCATTCAAAAGCTTCTTCAGAAATGTGACTACGACGTAGCGAAAGCAGAGCGCGGCATCGTATACATCGATGAAATCGATAAGATTTCTCGTAAAGCTGAGAACCCATCTATTACACGCGATGTGTCAGGTGAAGGCGTTCAGCAAGCGTTGCTGAAATTGATTGAAGGTACGGTTGCTTCAGTACCGCCGCAAGGTGGTCGTAAGCATCCACAGCAAGAATTCCTACAAGTAGATACTTCTAAGATTCTATTTATTTGTGGTGGTGCATTTGCTGGCCTAGATAAAGTGATTGAACAACGTGTTGCGACAGGCACGGGTATCGGCTTTGGTGCAGATATTCGCTCTAAAGACGAAACACGCACTATCGGTGAATTGTTCTCTCAAGTTGAGCCAGAAGATCTTGTTAAGTACGGTCTGATTCCTGAGTTCATTGGTCGTCTACCAGTTACAACGACGCTAACTGAACTTGATGAAGACGCACTGATTCAAATCTTATGTGAGCCTAAGAACGCGCTAACTAAGCAGTATGCAGCGTTGTTTGAGCTTGAAGATTCTGAGCTAGAGTTCCGTGAAGATGCACTACGCGCAATTGCTAAGAAAGCGATGGAGCGTAAAACAGGTGCTCGTGGTCTACGCTCAATTCTTGAAGGCGTTCTACTTGAAACCATGTATGAACTGCCATCAATGGATGACGTAAGCAAGGTTGTCATCGACGAGTCAGTAATTAAGGGTGAATCTGATCCACTGCTTATTTACAGCAACTCTGACAACCAAGCAGCAGGTGCAGAATCATAATCTGATTCACATAAATTAATGTACGTAGAAAGGGGGTAATCAATTACTCCCTTTTTTTTATTCTTTCATTGAATCCAACCAATTAGCCCCCATATACTGCTCATAGGACAAAGCGGAAGAGAGAATAATATGAACTTGGAACGTTCCGAACGTATCGAGATCCCCGTACTACCTCTACGAGATGTAGTCGTTTACCCGCATATGGTTATTCCATTGTTTGTTGGACGTGAAAAATCTATTGCTTGCCTAGAAGCGGCAATGGACAACAACAAGCAAGTATTGTTGGTAGCCCAAAAAGAAGCGGATACTGATGAGCCAACTCAAGCGGACTTATTTGAAGTTGGTACCGTAGCGACAATCCTGCAACTACTGAAACTTCCTGACGGCACAGTTAAAGTGCTGGTAGAAGGTCAGCAGCGCGCGAAAATTAACCATTTTATTGAAAACGAATTTTTCTTTGCTGATGCAGAGTATCTAACCACTTCTGAGTTAGATGAGCGTGAGCAAGAAGTTATCGTGCGCAGCGCTATCAACCAATTTGAAGGCTTCATCAAGCTAAACAAGAAGATTCCGCCAGAAGTTCTGACTTCGCTAAACGGAATTGATGAAGCTGCTCGTCTCGCGGATACCATTGCCGCGCATATGCCGCTTAAACTGGCAGAAAAGCAGAATGTGCTTGAGATTCTAGACGTGACAGAGCGTCTTGAGTTCCTAATGGGACAGATGGAATCTGAAATTGACTTGCTTCAAGTTGAAAAGCGTATCCGCACTCGCGTGAAAAAGCAGATGGAAAAATCCCAGCGCGAGTACTATCTGAATGAGCAAATGAAGGCGATTCAGAAAGAGCTGGGTGAAAGCGAAGATGGCGTCGATGAGTTCGAAACTCTGAAGCAGAAGATCCTCGATTCTAAGATGCCTCAAGAAGCGCGTGAGAAGACAGAGCAAGAGCTGCAAAAGCTGAAAATGATGTCTCCTATGTCGGCAGAAGCGACGGTTGTACGTGGCTATATCGACTGGATGCTTGGTGTGCCTTGGGCTAAACGCTCTAAAGTTAAGAAAAATCTAGCCAAAGCGGAAGAGGTGCTTAACGAAGACCATTACGGCCTAGAGCGTGTTAAGGAACGTATCCTTGAGTACTTAGCGGTTCAAAACCGTATCAACAAGCTGAAAGGTCCTATCCTATGTCTTGTTGGTCCTCCTGGTGTTGGTAAAACCTCTCTGGGTCGCTCTATTGCGGCAGCGACAGGTCGTCAATACACGCGTATGGCACTGGGTGGCGTACGTGATGAAGCGGAAATCCGAGGCCACCGCCGTACTTACATTGGTTCAATGCCAGGTAAGCTGATCCAGAAAATGTCGAAAGTTGGTGTGAAAAACCCGCTATTCCTACTGGATGAAATCGATAAGATGTCTTCAGATATGCGTGGAGACCCATCGTCAGCATTACTGGAAGTGCTTGATCCAGAGCAGAACAACGCGTTTAACGATCACTACCTAGAAGTGGATTACGATCTGTCTGACGTTATGTTTGTCGCGACGTCGAACTCAATGAACATCCCTGGCCCACTATTAGACCGAATGGAAGTGATTCGTCTATCTGGTTATACAGAAGATGAAAAGCTGAATATCGCTAAGCGTCACTTAGTTGAGAAGCAAATTAAGCGCAACGGTCTTAAGGTTGGCGAGATAGAGATCGAAGATTCAGCAATTATCGGCATTATCCGTTACTATACGCGCGAAGCGGGTGTACGTAGCCTAGAGCGTGAGATTTCTAAGATCTGTCGTAAAGCAGTGAAGAACATCCTGTTGGATAAAGACCTGAAGAGCGTGACTGTGACGATGGACAACCTGAAAGAATACTTAGGTGTGCAGCGTTTTGATTACGGCAAAGCTGACGACAGCAACCGCATTGGTCAAGTTACAGGTCTTGCTTGGACGGAAGTAGGCGGTGACCTATTGACGATTGAAACTGAAGCCATGCCGGGTAAAGGTAAGCTAACGCAAACCGGTTCTCTAGGCGATGTGATGCAAGAGTCGATTCAAGCGGCAATGACAGTGGTCCGTTCGCGCGCCGAGAAACTAGGCATTAACTCAGATTTCTATGAAAAACGCGATATTCACGTCCACGTGCCTGAGGGTGCAACGCCAAAAGATGGTCCAAGTGCAGGTATTGCGATGTGTACTGCTCTTGTTTCAAGCTTAACGGGTAACCCTGTAAAAGCCGAAGTGGCGATGACGGGTGAAATTACCCTGCGTGGTGAAGTTCTTCCGATCGGTGGCTTGAAAGAAAAACTGCTCGCAGCACACCGTGGTGGCATCAAAACGGTACTGATTCCGAAAGACAATGAACGTGATCTAGAAGAGATTCCGGATAATGTTATTGCAGATCTGAAGGTTATTCCGGTGCAATGGATCGATGAAGTATTGAAAGTTGCATTAGAAAAAGAGCCGTCAGGTGTCGAGTTTGCAGCCGTAAAATAGTGATGTGCAGCAAAAATAAGTAAAAGATTACGCTGATAAGCATAAAAAGGCTTGTCAGCGTTTTTTTTGGGCGCTAACTTTAGCGACTATAGCTTCAAGCCTTGTAATATAAGGGTTTGTCGCTAATTTGAAATGAAATGGAACGTAAAGCTACCGACAAAAATAAAATCAGGTGGCACAAAGGGGAATCACAGTGAATAAAACACAATTAGTAGAAAAAATCGCAGAAAATGCAGATCTATCAAAAGCGTCTGCTGGTCGTGCTCTAGACGCATTCATCGAAGCAGTAGGTGACACTCTACAGTCTGGTGACCAAGTTGCTCTAGTTGGCTTTGGTACATTCAGCGTACGTACTCGTGCAGCGCGCACAGGTCGTAACCCTAAGACTGGTGAAGAGATCCAAATCGCAGAAGCTAAAGTTCCTGCGTTCAAAGCTGGTAAAGCTCTGAAAGACTCTTGTAACTAATCAAAAAATCGCCAGTTAGGCGGATTTTTTCGAACCTTTTTAAATTATGCGCATCATACTGATGCGCATTTCTTTTTCTGGTATTATCGCGCTATTCAATTTTTATTTTAATGAAGTGTATCGTGCACAGCTGTAGGGCTTAAGTACGGTGCATAAGCGGAGAGTAGTTTAAGTATGATGGACCGATTACGCGAAGGCGTTAACAGCATCGCGGTTAAAATTATCCTAGGACTTATCATCCTATCTTTCGTATTTGCAGGTGTGGGCAGCTACATTGTGGGCGGTTCAAACAACTCAGCAGCGAAAGTAGGCAATGTGGAAATTGGTCGTGGTGAGTTTGAACAAGCTTACCAAAACGAACGTAATCGTATGCAAGCGCAATTGGGCGATTACTTCTCGAACCTACTGGCTGACCCAAGCTATGTAGAGTCTTTCCGTAAATCTGTTCTTGACCGCATGGTGAATGACTTACTTCTAGAACAACACGCAGAATCTTTAGGTCTACGTGTAAGTGATACGCAAGTACGTACGCTGATTCTAGAAATGCCTCAGTTCCAAGTTGACGGTAAGTTTGACCAAGACATCTATCAAACCGCTCTTCGTCGTGCAGGCTTTTCGGCAGAGAGTTTTGCTGAGTACCTACGTCGTGACCTAGTTCGAAATCAGCTATTGACAGCAATTCAAGGCAGTGACTTTTCTCTACCGGGTGAAGTTGAAGCGCAAAGCAAGCTTCTGACTCAAACTCGCGATATCAAAAAAGTAACGCTATCTCTCGCGGATTTTGCAGCGAAAGCAGAGCTGTCTGAAGAAGAGATTAACGACTACTACAAACAAAACCCTGAGCGTTATACGCGTCCAGAACAAGTGAAAGTAGCCTACATTGAGTTGTCAGCTCAGCAGCTTAAAGATTCGATTGAAATCTCAGATGAGCAAGCTAAGCAATACTACCAAGAGCATCTAGATAAGTACTCTTCGGAAGAGCAACGTCGTGTAAGCCATATCCTAGTTGAAGGTAATGATGAAGCGAAAGCTCAAGCAATTCTTGATGAGCTTAATACTGGTGCTGACTTCGCTACGCTAGCGGAAGAGAAATCGGATGACTTTGGTAGTGCCTCTGAAGGTGGTTCTTTAGGTTGGATTGAACGTGACGTGATGGACCCAACATTTGAAGAAGCGGCGTTTGCTTTAACTAAAGTGGGTGAAACAACAGGTTTAGTTAAGTCTGAGTTCGGTTACCACATTATCAAGCTTGATGAGCTAAAAGATTCTGTAGCTAAGCCATATCAAGAAGTTGCTGCGGAAATTAAGCAAGAGCTTAAAGATCAGCAAGCGATCGATCAGTACTACGAGCTGCAAAGCGAGCTAGAGAAAGTGGCGTTTGAATACCCAGATTCGCTGGATGATGCAGCTAAAGCTATCAGCGCGAAGATTCAAACTACTGACTTTATCTCAGAGCGTGATGCTCCGGAACTGCTGAAAACGCCTGCTGTATTGCAAGCGATTGTTAGCCCTGAAGTGAAAGAAGACGGCCTAAACTCAGAAGCGATTGAAGTGGCTCCTGAGCATATCGTGGTAGTTCGTGTTGAAGATAGCCGCGATGAAACAGTACTTCCTTTAGCAGATGTTCGTAGTGATGTGGTTAAAGCACTGGCGAATGTTAAGGGCGAGCAGACGGCTATTGAACTAGCAAAAAATCTGGTTGAAGAATTAAAGCAAGGTAAGCAAGAGCTACTTAGTGAAAATGGTTTGGCTTTTGATGAAGTAGAAACACTTGACCGCAGCTCACCACTTGCTGATGTTGTGTTCTCGATGACAAAACCAGAAGAAGGCAAAGTTGGCTTTGCTCAAGCGAAAGATCTGAATGGTGATATCGTTGTGGTTGAACTGACAAAAGTTGCGTCGGATTTTGACCCTCAATACAACCAGCAAATCGGCTCTCAATTGACGCAGGTTAATGCTCAACAAGACCTATCTGGCCTAATCAATATCTTGCGTAAAACAATTGATATCGAGTACTACGTTGTGACTCAATAAGCACAGTTTGTGTAATTGATACATATCTTAAAACGGACTGCTCCTGCAGTCCGTTTTGTTTTTAGTGGTCTCTGATAGGCAGGTTGGCGTTTAAACGTATGCTGAGCAAATCCCCCAATAAACAAGGAAGCCAATATGCTAAAACAGATCATTCTCATTGCGGCACTGATATGTGCTGCGCCTTTCTCTATTGCCAACGATGTTAAATCTGATCCCAAGTATGACGGCATTGAAATTACGGTGAACATAAACACCGCTAGTGCGCAGGAGTTGGCAGATTTACTCAATGGAATTGGCATAAAGAAAGCTCAAGCGATCGTCGAGCATCGAAAGCAACATGGTGAGTTTGCCAGTGCAGAGTCTTTAACCGAAGTGAAAGGAATTGGCGCTGCAATTGTTGCCAAAAATCAATCTCGGATCCAACTGTAATTTGCTATTTAGTTACGATAGAGCGCATCAGCGCTCTTTTTTCCAATTACTGTCATTCCCGCCTAGAACCAAATAGCGTTTCCCTCTATAATTTGTCGCCGAATTAAGGTCTACGCTTTGAGCGTTGATCTGCAACCAACACGGAGTAAAACATGTCGTCTCATACACCGGTTGTGACCGTTGATGGACCGAGTGGTGCGGGTAAAGGCACTCTTTGTATGATTTTAGCGAACAAGCTAGGCTTCCACCTATTAGACTCTGGCGCGATCTATCGCGTACTTGCACTTGCTGCAATCCACCATGGCGTGGACTTAGAGTCTGAAGATGCACTTGTTCCGCTCGCCACTCACCTTGATGTTCAATTTGTCGCTGAAGGTGACCTAGTTAAAGTGATCCTTGAAGGCGAAGACGTCTCCGGAGAGCTACGCAAAGAAGAAACGGGTATGGCAGCATCAAAAGTTGCAGCACTACCGCGAGTGCGTGAGGCTTTGTTGCGTCGCCAACGAGCATTTGCCGAAGGGCAGGGCTTGATTGCTGACGGTCGTGACATGGGCACGGTTGTTTTCCCTGAGGCTGAAGCGAAAATTTTCTTAGACGCAAGCGCTGAAGAACGCGCTCAGCGCCGCCTTAAACAGTTGCAAGGCAAAGGGTTAGATGTTAGATTTGACGACCTTTTGCGCGAGATCCAAGAGCGTGACGACCGAGATCGTAACCGCCCAGTGGCTCCATTACGCCCTGCTGAGGATGCGCTTTTGCTAGATTCTACTACGATGAGTATCGACGAAGTGGTAGAAAAAGCACTACAATATATCGAATCGAAGCTAGTCGCTTAGGCGGCTAGGTAAGAGCGTTGGTCGCAAGGATGATGACTGGCGAATTTAATAACCCCACGCGGTAGGACACCCGTGGACGTTTAATTTATTGAAGATTAAATAAATGACTGAATCTTTTGCTCAACTCTTTGAAGAGTTTCTAAACGAGACTGAATTCCAACAAGGTACTATCGTTAAAGGTACTGTAGTAGCTATCGAGAACGGTTTCGTTCTTGTTGACGCTGGTCTAAAGTCTGAGTCTGCAATCCCTGCTGAACAGTTCAAGAACGCTGCTGGCGAACTTGAAGTTGAAGTTGGTTCTGAAGTAGACGTAGCTCTAGACGCTGTAGAAGACGGTTTCGGTGAGACTCAACTTTCTCGTGAGAAAGCGAAGCGTCACGAAGCTTGGATCGTACTTGAGAAGGCTTACGAAGAAGCTGAAACTGTTGTTGGTATCATCAACGGTAAAGTTAAAGGCGGTTTCACTGTTGAACTAAACGGTATCCGTGCTTTCCTTCCAGGTTCACTAGTAGACGTGCGTCCTATCCGCGACACTGCTCACCTAGAAAACAAAGAGCTAGAGTTCAAAGTTATCAAACTTGACCAGAAGCGTAACAACGTAGTTGTTTCTCGTCGTGCAGTAATCGAGTCTGAGAACAGCGTTGAGCGTGATGAGCTTCTAGAAACTCTACAAGAAGGCGCAGAAGTTAAAGGTATCGTTAAGAACCTTACTGACTACGGTGCATTCGTAGACCTAGGTGGCGTTGACGGCCTACTACACATCACTGACATGGCTTGGAAGCGCGTTAAGCACCCTTCTGAGATCGTTAACGTTGGTGACGAGATCCAAGTTAAAGTTCTTAAGTTCGATCGTGAGCGTACTCGCGTATCACTAGGTCTTAAGCAGCTAGGCGAAGATCCATGGGTAGCAATCGCTAAGCGTTACCCAGAAGGTCACAAACTATCTGGTCGCGTTACTAACCTAACTGACTACGGCTGTTTCGTTGAAATCGAAGAAGGCGTTGAAGGTCTAGTACACGTTTCTGAAATGGATTGGACTAACAAGAACATCCACCCATCTAAAGTTGTTAATGTTGGCGACGAAGTTGAGGTTATGGTTCTTGAAATCGACGAAGAGCGTCGTCGTATCTCTCTAGGCCTAAAACAGTGTAAAGCTAACCCATGGCAATCTTTCGCTGAAGCGCAAGCTAAAGGCGACAAAGTTACTGGTAAGATCAAGTCTATCACTGACTTCGGTATCTTCATCGGTCTAGAAGGCGGCATCGACGGTCTAGTTCACCTATCTGACATTTCTTGGAATGTTGCTGGTGAAGAAGCGGTACGTGAGTACAAGAAAGGCGACGAAATCTCTGCAGTAGTACTAGCAGTAGACGCTGAGCGTGAGCGTATCTCTCTAGGCGTTAAGCAAATGGAAAACGACCCGTTCAACGCTTACGTTGCTGAGAAGAAGAAAGGCACTCTAGTTAACGGTACTGTTGTTGCTGTTGACGCTAAAGGTGCAACTATCGAACTTGAAGAAGGCGTAGAAGGTTACATCCGCGCTTCTGAAGTTTCTCGTGACCGCGTAGAAGACGCTTCTCTAATCCTAAGCGCTGGTGACAGTGTTGAAGCTAAGTTCACAGGTGTAGACCGTAAGAACCGCGTAATCAACCTATCTATCAAAGCTAAAGACGAAGCTGAAGAGCAAGAAGCAATGGCTTCACTGAACAAAGCAGACGATGCTTCATTCGGTAACGCTATGGCTGACGCTTTCAAAGCAGCTAAAGGCGAATAATTAAATCGCTTTTAAGAAAAAGGAGCCGAAAGGCTCCTTTTTTATGTTCGATTGATCACTAGTAGTAATACCAATTTCTTCAAAGTGTTCTAAAAAAAGCAATTTTTCATTACACATATTGCTCAATTATTGTCTAAAATTGAAAGCAAGTGTTTGTTGGAACTGGTATTACTTACTATAATAAGTGATAAATTACTCTACGAGGGCAACTATGACTAAGTCTGAATTGATTGAAAGACTGTGCGCAGAGCAGACGCACCTTTCAGCGAAAGAGATAGAAGATGCTGTAAAAGATATCTTAGAGCATATGGCGTCGACACTAGAAAGTGGTGACAGAATCGAGATTCGTGGCTTTGGTAGCTTCTCTTTACACTTCCGCGAGCCTCGTGTTGGCCGTAACCCTAAAACAGGCGACCGAGTGGAGCTAGAAGGAAAATTCGTTCCTCACTTCAAGCCAGGTAAAGAGTTACGTGAGCGAGTGAATATCGGTTAGATATTTGTAAAAGACTGATAAAAAAGCGGCATACATAGCGTATGCCGCTTTTTTATCATTGGAATAACCGAGATAACCATGGTTTGTTTGTAGCTTTTACTGCATAATCGTAACGGCAGAACTTATCTTAGGTGATGGACTATGAAAATTATAAAAATCGTTCTTGTACTGGCCCTATTCTTAATTGCATTGGCATTAGGCTCTCAAAATCAGGCAGTCGTTAATTTCAATTATCTAATTGCTCAAGGTGACTTCCACCTGTCTACGTTGCTTGGTGGCGTGTTTATTGGTGGCTTCGCAGTAGCATGGATCATTTTCGGCAGCTTGCACCTTAAATCTAAGTTGCAGGTGCGTAAACTGAAGAAGCAGCTTAACAAGTTATCTCCGTCAGTGAGTGAAGCAAGCCAAGGTAAAGCTTAAAGTTGTATTAGGTAGGCTGTTACTTGATGTTAGAAATTCTCTTCTTGTTATTGCCAATTGCCGCCGCTTACGGTTGGTATATGGGTAATCGAAGTGCCCAGCAAGACAAGCAGAAACAATCAAACCAAATATCACGTCAGTATGTGACGGGTTTGAACCTTCTTTTGTCAGATCAATCTGACAAGGCCGTTGATCACTTTATCGAACTTCTTCAAGTTGATAATGAAACGATCGATACCCACTTAGCGCTAGGCAACTTATTCCGTTCTAGAGGTGAAGTTGATCGCGCCATTCGTATCCACCAAAACTTAATTTCCCGATCTGGTTTGACGATTGACCAGAAAAACATCGCGCTTCAGCAGCTAGCAAAAGATTATATGGCGTCAGGTTTCCTTGACCGTGCGGAAAAAATCTTTGAGCAGTTGGTTGAAGAGCCGGATCATCGTGAAGCGGCTTTACAACAACTTGTCGCGATTTATCAGCAGACACGTGAGTGGAACAAAGCCATTCATTATGCGTCTTTGTTGGTCAAGATGGGACGCAAAAGGATGCGAACCAGTATTGGACACTTTTGGTGTGAGCTGGCGATGCAAGAAAAAGCAGACGGCAATCATGCTGTCGCGATGCAGAACTTTAAGCGAGCACTGTCTGAAGATCCAAAGTGTGTCCGTGCCAGTATTGCTCTAGGTAAGTTGTATTTAGATGACGAAGATTACCACAATACCATCAAGTATATGGAGATGGTATTAGAGCAAGACAGTGACTTTGTCAGTGAAGTGTTACCTACCTTAGCAGAGTGTTATCATCACTTGGGTCAAGAAGACGAATTACTGAATTTCTTGCGCCAGTGCATTGTTAACAAAGCGGGAGTATCTGCTGAGTTGATGCTTGCACAACTTGTCGCACAACATGATGGCGCTGGTGCTGCTCAGGAGCTGTTGACTCGTCAGCTGGTTAAAAACCCGACCATGAAAGGCTTTTATCGCCTGATGGACTACCATTTAGCTGAGGCAGAAGAGGGTAGAGCTAAGGCTAGTCTTGGTACACTGCAGAAACTGGTAGGGGAACAGCTTAAGGTTAAGCCTCACTATCGATGTCGTAAATGCGGTTTCTCGACCCATTCCATGTATTGGCACTGCCCTTCATGTAAAGGGTGGGGGACGATCAAGCCAATCCGAGGATTGGATGGTGAATAGTTTTTATGGGGTAATCCCATCACAAAATGGCAGCGGTGATCCCGCTGCTTTTTTTCGATTTGTTTAAAGTAAGTTAGGAGATGAAATGATCGACCAAAAAGTAATAGTTGCACTTGATTACGATAACCAAGCTGATGCACTCGCTTTTGTAGATAGAATTGACCCAAGCTCATGCCGACTAAAAGTAGGTAAAGAGATGTTTACGCTATTTGGTCCTGATTTCGTCAAAGAATTGCACAAGCGCGGCTTTTCAGTGTTCTTAGATCTTAAGTTCCACGATATCCCAAATACTTGTTCTAAAGCGGTTCGCGCTGCGGCAGAGCTTGGTGTGTGGATGGTAAACGTACATGCCAGTGGTGGCGAGCGCATGATGACAGCATCTCGCGAGATCCTAGAACCGTATGGTAAAGATCGTCCGCTACTCATTGGTGTGACAGTGCTAACTAGTATGGAACAAAGTGATTTAGCAGGCATTGGCTTAAACATTGCGCCACAAGAGCAGGTTATTCGCCTAGCAAACCTGACCAAAAACTCAGGTCTAGATGGTGTGGTTTGTTCAGCACAAGAGTCTTCAATGCTTAAGAACGAGCTAGGTAAAGAGTTTAAACTGGTGACACCTGGCATTCGCCCGGTAGGCGCAGCGGTTGGTGACCAAAAACGAATTATGACGCCAGTTGATGCGATTCAAGCAGGGTCTGACTACTTAGTGATTGGCCGCCCGATTACTCAAGCAGCCGATCCAGCGGCGGTCTTAGCTGACATTAACGCGACTCTCGCGTAAGTCCCTTTCTAAAGCCAGCGTTCGCTGGCTTTTTTGTACCCACTATCTCTATTCGAATATAAATTGCTGATCTTTATCTCAATCTCATCACTTGCGCTGTCTATAAGTTCAATTATCTTCTTTAATCAATATTATGAATGAGTTGCCGTGCAAACCATACGCGCAAGCGTGACGTTATAGAAGGAGTTGGATTAATGGCAGATACATTAGTCGCATCAGTGGGCAGTGAAGCTTTGGGTGGTGCTGTCACGAAGAAAATGACGGTTGGAGATGTCGCAAAAGTCAAAGCTGAAGTTTTAAAAAGAATCAACCAATCCGCCCATCTTTCGCAAGGGTTTCGGCTTGTCAATCAAACCGAATATCAGTCAAGCTTGGCTGAGTTGCGCGCTCAGTTAAAGTCGAAGAGCTTCCAAGAGACTGAAGAAGGCAAAATGTGCAAACTCATGCACGATATCCTTACCGACGATGCCCATTTAGTGGAGTACCTTGATGAAGACCTATCTCAGTACCTAGAAACCAATGCAGCAGGTAAACAGGTATTGAATACTAAGGCGATGGATTTCCACGGTAAAAACCAAGTGGCCAATGCCAAACTGAAACGTAAGCAGCTATTTTTGATGTTTAAAGAGATAATCCAAGCGCAGGTTGAGCTCAATACATTTGCAGAAAGGCTGAAAGTCGCATTCGGCGCTGAGGTGAGCTTTCCTCCTGGTGCCTATGGAGGGATTAAAAGCTACAGCGGAGCATTAGCGAAAATCACCACACGAGTGCGAGCAAATGATGTTGGAGATTTGAAAGACTGTGCGCGCATCACTGTTAAAGTCAAAAGTTTCCGTGACCTTCAGAGTGCTAAGTTGTTTATTTGTGGTACGGAAGAATTTAAAGCGGTCGCTACTCACCAAAAAGCGCTGAAAGATCGCTATCAGCTAGCGCGAGGGGGCAGTAATCTAGAGCAACACAATGTAGCCCCTGATAGTAGTGGTTACAAAGATATCAAATTCTTCCTCAAAATGAGTAATGGACAGATTGCAGAGCTGCAGCTCAATATTCCCGGTATGCTTATCGCGAAGAAAAAAGCGCATATCGTTTATGATATAGCGCGGACCAATCAGGACTCTTTTGACAACCGCCAACAGTTCGAAGTCGTTAGCCAAGAAGTTATCGACAAAGTGAAGAAGAAAATGGATGAAGACTGGTTCCAGTTTATCCGCTCCAAATTAGATGGTGTTGATAATGACGCTAACTGTGTTGAAGCCATGATGGATGTGCTGAAAAGTAAGGGCACCTTAGTGGTTGAGCCAAAACACGCGGAAGCACTTAACCGGATTAGTAAGAAGCTATATGCGGCGGGATTAGGTGAAGCTCTACTCGATACCTAATATCCAATCAGAACTAACAATACAAGGATGCTGACAAGCATCCTTGTTTGATTTGAAGAGGGGAGGTTTAAGCTTGCTAAGCTGGAACTCCGCTATGAAACTTAAAGTCGCTATCAGTTGAAGAAATTAACTCTGCTTCTAGTTTACCGAAGTAGTCAACACGCTCAGTGATATCTTTTCCTGCTATATCTTCAGCGAGTGTGAGATAGTCTTGATAGTGCCTAGCCTCTGAGCGTAATAGGGATACGTAGAACTTAGCGATATCCTCATCCATATGTGGTGCTAGCTTAGCAAAGCGCTCGCATGAACGAGCTTCAATGTAGGCGCCAATAATAAGCTTATCAATCAGGGTTTGTGGCTCGTGCGTTGCCATCTTGGCAATCAAGCCTTTAGCGTAACGACTGGCTTGAACTGGCTCGTATGCGATACCTCGGCTGTCCATGATTTCAAGCACCTGATAGAAGTGGTGCAGTTCCTCTTTTATCAATAGAACCATTTTGTCGATCAGATCTTGGCTATATGGAGAGTTAGACTTGGCCATGATTGCTTTAGATATATTGCTCTTGCCTTTCAGCGTTTCAAGGCTGCCGGTCTTGCGATAAGCAAAGTCTTCATAGGGTTTAAACCAATCAAGTAAGCTATGCGCACTCTCTTTATCTACCGCGTACTTGCGAATCAGGTACATAGCAGACTGGCCAGCCTTAAGCTCACACAGTAAGTGGTCGATTAAAACGACTTTTAGGTTTTCAGGCTTGCGAGCTTCTTCTACCCATTTGTCCGGCGTTGAGCATTGCAGGAATCCATTAATCGGCTCCAGTAAGCTCTGATATTGTTCTAGTTCAATCATTGTGGTTTTACAGCTAAATTAAAAACAAAAGGCCGCAATTGCGACCTTTTTGAATAGGTTGAGTGGGATTATATTACCACTTTTTCTTTTCGCCAAAGAGCGCATCCATATCGTCTTTGCGTTGATCTTCTTCAATTTGATGAAGCTCTTCTGCATTGCGATTTTGGCGTTTCGTCTCAAGCTCATCGTACATGGTCTGTAGCTTCTCGCGAGCTTGCGTTGAGTAACTATCGTTCTTAGTACTTAATGCATCGAGACCTTTCTTCAGCAATTGAATAGCGGTGCCTGGCTGACCACGAACGATGGCATCATTGGAACGCTTAATAACGTTTTCAATATTGATGCGAATCTGAATGGTTTCTAGTCGAGCATTCTCTGCAACGTACGCTTGGGTTTCGAAGCGACCTTTGTTGTGCTCGCTGCGAATAGTGTCGCGCAGGCGCTTAACCAACTTGAGCATAACAATCGCTTGTTTATCACTTGATGGAACTTTAAAGGTTGCGCTTTCACCACCTTTGAAATTCTCTTCAAGCTGCTTAATCTGTTGCTTTACATGCTCAACCCGTTGCTCTAATTGCTTATTCTTCGGGTCGAGTTCGTGCATACTTTGCAGTGCATCTAGAATACGGGTATTAAGACACATCAATAGCTCTTTACTGTAAGGCATATGATGAGCATGTCCGATGAGGTCTTCGGTCGCATCTATGATCTGTAAGTAGCGTGAACTTTCCTGTTTTCGCGCCGTTTCAGCTTTAACTTTATACTGGAGCATAATGTTATAGCCAAGGATCAAAATAAGTAAGATGGCAACTAAAGCTATGATTAAACCAATATTCATAAATTCCGTATCTTATGTTTTTGTAATGGCTAGCAGGTAAGCATACACGATTCCGCTAAGCTACTGCACCTGTTTTGTATTATCGCCCAATTGATAAATTTTATTAATGAAAACTCTGATTGCAAAGCTCATTCTGAGTATTTGATTGCAAAATGGGCAATCAGGCGCAAAAACAGCCTGTATTTCCTTACCTTATATTGCGATTGGACTATCAATTTAAACCTATTGGCGTTATAACTAAAT
The DNA here is from genome assembly GCF_059295395.1 of Vibrio sp. SCP2. Lineage (NCBI taxonomy): Bacteria > Pseudomonadati > Pseudomonadota > Gammaproteobacteria > Vibrionales > Vibrionaceae > Vibrio > Vibrio sp. SCP2. Next base: position 164,489 of record NZ_JCAFVV010000002.1, read on the forward strand.
ATTATAAACTATATTTGCTCACTATGGGGCGTCGATAAGGGATTGCGAGGTCGAGAATGAAATTACAACAATTGAAGTATATTGTTGAGGTTGTTAACCATAACCTAAATGTATCAGCAACCGCAGAGAGCTTATATACCTCGCAACCGGGTATCAGTAAACAGGTACGTTTATTAGAAGACGAACTTGGCATTCAAATTTTTGAACGTAGTGGTAAGCATTTAACTCAAGTGACCAGTGCGGGACAAGATATTATTCGCATCTCTCAAGAGATTTTAGCCCGTGTAGAGAGCATAAAAGCGGTTGCGGGTGAGCATACTCATCCAGAAATGGGTACGCTGAATATTTCTACTACTCATACTCAGGCTCGTTATGCCCTACCAGATGTGATTAAAGGCTTTACTGCACGCTACCCAAAAGTATCACTGCACATGCATCAAGGTACGCCTTCACAGATGTCTGAAGCCATTGCGAAAGGGACGGCAAACTTTGCTATTGCCACAGAAGCGCTGCATTTGTACCAAGACGCCATCATGTTGCCGTGCTACCACTGGAATCGCTCAATTGTCGTGCCTAAGTCTCACCCATTGGCGCAAAAAGAGAAGGTCACGATTCAAGATTTAGCCAGCTACCCGCTTGTCACTTACGTATTTGGTTTTACGGGTCGTTCTGAGCTTGATACTGCGTTTAATAAGTACGGTTTAACGCCGCGAGTGGTGTTTACTGCCACCGATGCTGACGTGATTAAAACTTATGTACGCATGGGAATCGGTGTGGGTGTGATTGCAAGTATGGCGATCGACCAAGAACAAGATACCGATTTAGTCGCGATTGATGCGAGCCATATCTTTGGTGCAAGTACGACAAGTATTGGCTTTAGACGCGGTACTTTCTTGCGTTCGTACATGTTTGATTTCATGGAGCGATTTGCGCCTCACTTGACTCGACCTGTGGTGGAGCAAGCCTTGTCACTGAAATCAAACGCTGAAATTGAAGAGATGTTTAAAGATATCGATCTACCGGTACGCTAGCATCTCGATTGGCTTCCCTCTAAAATACCCGTTTAGGGGGAAGTCATGTTAAACCAATTCCAATCACTCAATCAGTTCTTGATTGAACATCAAGCCTACTGGCGCTTCGAGCCATTTTTTCTATCTGATCAACAATCTTTGCCTTGGCTTACTCATAGCTCAGCATTGTGTGCTTGGTTAGAGAGTCTTTCCCCTGAGCAAATTACCTCTTATAAGCAAGACAACGCTTCATTGCTTAACGATATGTCATGCTACCTCCCTTGTCTTGAGCAGATTAGCGGATGGACAACACTGCCACAAATTGCCAACAAAGGGCTTGAATTAGCACGAGGTGTTGAAAGTGGCGTACCCGGTCGAAAATTAGCGCAAATTCTCTCGATGGGGGAAGCGGCTATTAACAACCATCATGGTGGTGAATGGCTTGAGTGGTGTTCAGGCAAGGGCTTTCTCGGGCGAATTCTTGCAAGCCAAGCTCAACAAAAAGTAACTAGTTTTGAATATCAGCAAGCACTGTGCGAGTCGGGTCAACGCGAGGCAGACAAACAGGGGCTCACAATGCAATTCATTCAGGGTGATGCGCTGAGTGAGCAGGCCGAGGTGGCATTCAACAGTAACCAACACGCGGTTGCCTTGCATGCCTGCGGTGATTTGCATGTCTCTTTAATCAACCATGCAACGACTAAGCAACTTCCTGCGGTGACCTTATCACCATGTTGCTATCACTTGGTTAATAGCGAGACTTATCAAGCCTTATCTGAGCTTGGCCGAGCTTCGACACTGACTCTAACGCGCCAAGAACTCAGAATCCCTCTACAGGAGACGGTAACGGGGGGCGAGCGCGTGAAGCGCCATCGAATGGAAGAGATGACCTATCGTCTAGGCTTTGACTTATTGATGCGCGACATCACGCAAATCAACACCTATCAACCTGTACCTAGCATCAAAAAATCTCAGTTAGCAGAAGGTTTTGACGCTTTTTGTCGCTGGGCGTGTGAGCAGAAGGGAGCCAGTCTGCCGGAAGTCGATTTTGGCTACTATGAACAATTAGGTCAGGATCGCTACTGGCAGATGGAACGCATCAGTTTGGTACAGCAACCTTTTCGTCGTGTGTTGGAGCTGTGGTTAGTGTTAGATAAAGCGTTATACCTACAAGAGCAAGGCTACGAGGTGACCTTATCGGAGTTTTGTTCTAGAGAGACAACTCCGCGCAACTTGTTGATTCATGCCGTGAAACAGTAAACGACAACGCGGCTCTCCTTTTGTTGCTTTAATGTTAAAAGTTGCTTTTCTTTTGAACAGCATGTTGGTAATAATATTGATGTGCACATATTTTGTGCAATAACAACAATACTAAATCTACCCTCACACAACATTATTGCTTATACCAAGTTCAACAAACGGGCTCGTACGCTATGTCATCTAAGCAAACAACTGACGAGGTGAATGCCTGTCAAGCTTAGAGATAGATGTTTGAGCGAACAAGGACGTTGGTATTACATCAAGGAGTTAAGATGAAAGCAGCAAAAGTCATTGCAACTGCCGCTCTTGCAGGTGTCACATTACTCTCATCCGCTAGCATTATGGCGAAAACAGCGAAAGTCGCCGTTTCTCAGATCGTTGAGCACCCAGCATTGGATGCTACACGCCAAGGCTTAATCGATGGCTTAAAAGCTAAAGGTTACGAGCAGGGCAAAAACCTCGAATTTGACTATAAAACTGCGCAAGGGAACCCAGCGATTGCGGTGCAGATTGCCCGCCAATATGTTGGTGAGAAGCCAGATGTATTAGTCGGCATTGCTACGCCAACCGCGCAAGCTTTGGTATCTGCAACGCGCTCTATTCCGGTTGTCTTTACTGCGGTAACGGACCCGGTAGGCGCGAAATTAGTTAAACAGCTAGAGCAACCAGGTAAAAACGTTACTGGTCTTTCTGACTTGTCTCCAGTGAGTCAGCATGTCGAGTTGATCAAAGAGATTTTGCCAAATACTAAGTCTATCGGCGTGGTATTTAACCCAGGTGAAGCAAACGCAGTTACCCTAGTTGAGTTACTTAAACAAAGTGCATCTGCACAAGGTATTGAAGTGATTGAAGCAACGGCGCTGAAAAGTGCTGACGTACAATCGGCAACTCAAGCTATCGCAGCAAAATCAGATGTTCTTTATGCTCCAACGGATAACACAGTTGCGAGTGCCATCGAAGGTATGATTGTGGCGGCAAACCAAGCTAAGACACCAGTACTTGGTGGGGCGACTTCTTACGTCGACAAAGGTGCCATTGCGAGCTTAGGTTTTGATTACTACCAAGTGGGCGTACAAACCGCAGATTATGTGGCGGCAATTTTAGAAGGTTCTAACCCAGGCTCACTGGATGTAAAAGTCGCTAAAGGCTCTGATCTAGTGGTCAACAAGAGTGCAGCAACTAAGCTAGGTGTTTCTATTCCTCAATCTGTTCTAGATCGTGCAACAAGCGTGAAATAAACCTCAGCCTCAAGTGTGTGCAATACATGCTTGAGGCGTTTTGATCTCTAGCAGAAAAGGGAGTTGGTATGTCTGCTTTTGCATTTTTTGGCGCTCTAGAAATTGGCTTGCTATATGGCCTTGTTGCTCTGGGCGTTTATCTCACCTTTCGCGTACTTGATTTTCCAGACTTAAGTGTTGACGGTAGCTTTCCTATGGGAGCGGCCGTAGCGGCGACGGCAATAGTGGCGGGGATTAACCCTTGGCTCGCGACGTTTATGGCGATTTTAGCCGGTGCGGCAACGGGCTGGGTGACGGCGTTCTTGGCGGTGCGTTGTGGCATTCTTCATTTGCTTGCTTCTATCTTGACGATGATCGCCGCGTTCTCAATCAACATCAGAATTATGGGTAGGCCGAACGTTGCTTTACTTGGGGAAGAGACCATTTTGACCCCATTTGAAGCCATCGGTGATCCTATGCTGATCCGTCCGTTGATTGTTGGAGTCTTGGTTTTGATATCGGGCTGGTTAGTGGTGAGGCTGTTAAATAGTGATTTTGGCCTCGGACTTAGAGCGACAGGTGTCAATGCACGCATGGTCTCGGCTCAAGGGGCGAGTACGGCGTTTTATACTTACTTTGGTTTAGCGCTATCGAACGGGTTTGTGGGTTTCGCAGGTGCCTTATTTGCTCAAACCAATAGTTTTGCCGATGTCACGTCAGGGGTCGGTACTATCGTCGTTGGCTTAGCTGCAGTGATTCTAGGGCAAACCTTGATTCCCGGCAGAAAGATCTGGGTAGCGGTTGTGGCGGTTATCGTTGGCTCAGTGCTCTACCGTTTAGCGGTAGCCTTCGCGTTGAGTACTGGAATGTTTGGCTTACAAGCGTCGGATTTAAACTTAGTTACCGCAGTGCTAGTAGCGGCAGCCCTTATCGCACCAAAGATTAAAGGAAACCTCAAATCAAAAAAGCTTAGCCCTCCTGCTGATGGTCAAAGAACAATCAAGCAGGACAAAGAGTCAGGAGAAGTAGCATGATTCGTTTAGAAGATATTCAAGTGACTTTTAATCCGGGCACGATCTTAGAAAATCGAGCCTTACGCGGTGTGAGCTTAGAGGTACCAGAGCACCAGTTTTTAACCGTAATTGGCTCAAATGGTGCCGGTAAATCCACACTGCTTGGCGCGGTGACGGGAGAAACCCCGATGGTGGGCGGTAGCGTCATTATTGATGATTTAGATGTGACCAAGCGTACCGTTGACCAGCGAGCTCAGCAATGTGCGCGTGTTTTCCAAGACCCCCTAGCAGGCACATGTGGTGATCTCACCATTGAAGAGAACATGGCACTTGCTTATATGCGGGGAAAAAAGCGGGGTTGGAGCTTGTCGCTATCAACCAAACGTCGCAAGTTGTTTCAAGAACGAATCAGCATCTTAGGGCTAGGGCTAGAAGATCGTTTAGGTGACAGTATCGGTCTCCTTTCTGGTGGTCAACGACAGGCAGTGAGTCTAGTTATGGCGACCTTATCCGATAGTAAACTGCTGTTGCTCGATGAGCATACCGCCGCGCTAGACCCACGTATGGCGGCATTCATCATCGACTTAACCAAGAAAATTGTCGCTGAGTTTAACTTGACGGTGATGATGGTGACCCACTCAATGAAAGATGCGCTAGCCTGTGGTGATCGTACCGTCATGCTCCATCAGGGCGAGATCGTTCTTGATGTGGCGGGTGAACAGCGCGCCAATATGCAGGTACCTGATTTACTTGAAATGTTCACTAAAGTTCGTGGAGAAGAGCTCGCTGACGATAGTCTATTGCTAAATTAGGTATTTACTGACAGTCATAAATCAACTTATGATGTTGATTTGTGACACAATTAGCGTCAATTTATCTGCTGAGCCTATCTGCTGTAATACAGTATTGATGGGCTTTTTAAGTTTTTGGTTTCTATATGAGTAGTAAAGGAATGCAAGTTAACCGACATTTCAGTTTAAAGTTTGTTTTCTTGATGCCTTTGGTAATTGCTGTGATCGTTTTGGCTTTGACGATCAAAAACTACTACGACTCTGTAAATCGAGACATTGATACCGAGTATGAGCGGGTGAATGCTGTTTTATCTAGAGCGGCGAAAGTGATTTCAGCGCTCGACTACAGCTTTTCCAACTACTCAAAGTCCAATTACATTCTGCTGGTTGAACATAATCGACAGGTTAAAGATGATTTATGTCAGATGTGGCCAATTGATGCGGCCTTGCTTTCTGATGGACGCGCTCAAGAAATCCCAGCGGTTGATATTAATTACATGCTGGTGGGGGAAGCTTCGTTGTGCGATCCCTCAAGTGAAGCTTATCAGCGAGTTTCAGGTCAGGTCTCATTAGCACCGGTACTCTCTTTTTTGCATGATATCGACGCCTATTTGTTGGGTATTCACTACATCGACAAAGAGGGCTATATCATGTCCTCACCGGACACTTATGCAAAAAGTATTACCCTAGAGCTACTTGATACCATTAAAGTGCGCCCATTTTGGCATCAAACGGCGTTTAACCGAGATTTGGTCACCATGTCTGGGCCTGCACCGATTGCGACGACGAGTGAGTTGGTGCTGAGTATGACTATGCCAGTATTCAATTCGGGCGTCCATCAAGGCATGTTGTCTGTTGATATCGCTTATGACGAACTACTGAATAGCCAAGGTAAGTTGGCGGGAAAACTGAGCATTATAGATAGTGCGAGAATTGCGCCGCCTGATAATGCGCTTCGGTTCGAAGCGATATCAATTGATGGGGTAGTCGGTGAGCACTCACTATATTATTTGTTTGATTTGCCAAAAGAGATTGGAAATTTTGTCTCGTTTGAGCGCTATAGCTTAGTTGTGACCCTGCTTATTTATGTCTTCTCGGTTATCGTTCTCTTTTTTATCAATACGCGCGTTGAACATGGCTACTTTAAAGAGTTGGCTGCGAAAGACCCGATGACAGGGTTACTGAATCGCCGTGGCTTAGAAGATTTTTTGCAAGGTAGCTCCAACGCTGCATATGCGGTTTTAGCCGTTCTCGATATTGATGATTTTAAAGCGATTAACGATAGCTATGGGCATGATGTCGGGGACCGTGTAATCACCTATATGGCAGAAGCAATCTCAAGGAGTATACGTGGTAGTGATGCTGCGGCGCGTATTGGTGGAGAAGAGTTTGTTATCTATTTATCTGGTAACAACATCGAGGCGCTGAAGAAGAGCATCAACCGAGTTCATCACGCTATCTGTTCTCAGTCTCATCAGGCGGTAAAAGGTGGATTTACTGTATCTGGCGGTGTTGAAGTGATTGAGGGAGATGTACAAAGCAGCTTTGATAAATTGTTCAAAGCTGCAGATGAAAAGCTGTATCAGGCGAAAACCAGTGGTAAAAACAAGCTGGTGTTTTAAGCGGCTAATTCGTCACGATAGCGAGTGATGTGTTCAACAATCGGCGCTGCCTTGTTAAACGTACGAATTTCCCTAAATAGAGCATCGGCTTGTGGGTATTGGTGACGTAGATAAGAGAACCATTGCTTAACGCGGTTCGGATAGTAGAGCCCTTTGTCACCTTTCATCTCATACTGAGAGTAAACCAACAGCAGTTCGACTACCTCAGACCAAGGCATCACGGTGTGATTGTGCTTCACAACGTTACCTAGGTTCGGCACATTAAATGCGCCGCGACATACCATAAGCGAATCGACACCCGTCGTCTCCATACAAGCTTGGCCATCTTGATAATTCCAAATCTCGCCATTTGCGATCAACGGAATCGAGAAGCGCTGACGAATCTGATTGATGTAATCCCATTTGATTTCACTTGCCTTGTAACCACCCGTTTTGGTACGGGCATGCACGGTTAGCTCATTGGCTCCTGCAGATTGAATTGCGTCGACAATCTCGAAACAATCTTCTGGGTTGTCCCAGCCTAGGCGAATTTTAGCGGTGACTGGAGTGTGTGAAGGGACTGCTTCACGACAAGCTTTAACGACGTTGTGAATCAATTCAGGGTGCTGTAATAGAGCCGCGCCCCCTTTGCTTTTGTTGACTAATTTAGCAGGACAGCCAAAGTTAAGGTCGATCCCTTTTGCGCCCAATTGTGCCGCTTTAATCGCATTTTCTGCCATCCAATTTGGATCTTGTCCGAGCAATTGAACATGGACAGGCACACCAGATTTAGTTTGCGAGCCTTGCTCTAGTTCGGGACACAGGCGATGGAAAACATGGTCAGGGAGAAGTTGATCAACCACGCGGACAAACTCAGTGACACATAAATCGTAGTCATTGATATCTGTCAAAATCTCGCGCATCAAATGATCTAACACGCCCTCCATCGGGCCTAGCACTAGTCGCATACCGCTCTTCTCACACAATCAGTCTTAAATTAAGAGGCGTGATTTTAGAGATTTCGCACTAAGAAGTCTAAGCATTATTCCTGCCGGTGGTTTTTTCAATTACTCCTGTTAGTGGGGAGTAGAGCAACAGTGGCATTTCTTCACCATCGCTATAACCCGTGGTGTAGTAATAGGTGCATTGGTTGCTAGAGGTGTACCAAGAGACGATATCGGTATCCGATGGCAGTACCGTGGTTGTGAGCGGGCGAATTGTTAAGTCAACTTGCATTAGCGCATTCCACATTGCGACGCAGTCACTGCCGCGGATTGGGCCTACCGTTGGGTCAACAGGTGCACTGCCGACCGACATTGGGTAGCCTGGCGTCGAAGGGTAAATAGTACCAGAGCCATAGCTAACAGGCGTTTCTGGTTCGCCCTGAGTGAGCCATTTGGCTTGATAGAGCTGCACTGAGTTAGCAAAAGCACCAAACGCAGCGTCGGCACGAGCAATATGCGCATCGCGTTGATAATTGAGAAATCTTGGTGCGGCCGTAACAGCCAGTACGCCCAAAATAACAATCACAACAACCAGTTCAATCAGCGTGAAGCCGCGTGTAAGAGATCTTTTCATATTGATGACTGCGACCTATCAATAGGATGTAAGAAAATGTTTCATTGGCGAATAATGCACCTATTGAGCAAATTCTCAAAGAGAAATAAGTGCCAGTAAGAAAAAAGGCTAGATACAAATATGAGTGCTAGCCGTGACGGGAAGAGTTCCGAATTATCACAAGGAGAGGTTAACAAATCAGCGGGTAAAGTATCGAAGTGACCCAGCGCCTTGCTTAGGGGTATAATGCGTCCAAACTATGGTTAAAACTAGATTAAGATAATGAAGTATCAATTACTGGCACTCGAAGGCTCAATTACTGAAGAATCGCTACTATTTATTGAGGGCCTAACGCTGGCGGCGAACATGGCGACTAAGCCTTTAGCTCCAGAAACATGGCTACCGTCTGTGTTTGCCGAGCAGGCTGATAAAGCACGAGCCGATGTTGAAACCCATATTAACCAGCAATATAGCTATTTAAAACACAATGAGTACTCGCTTCTCGGTCTGTTGGATGAGTCGAACCAGCGTGAGCAGTTAGCCGATTTTGCCGAAGGCTTTATGACGCTTTGGCCTACGGTTGAAGAGCAGTGGGCGGAGGTAAATCTTGGCGATGGTACGCTGCGGATGCTGCAAGCTCTGTTGACTACGCTAATGTTAGCCATTGATGAGCAACAAACTCACGAACAGATGAAAGCGTCGGGTATAGAAACGCCACCAACGCTAGAAGAGATGTCTCCACAAATTGACTTGATGATCTCTGAAGTCGCACAAGCGGCGGATGAAGCGATGATGGGGGCTAAATCTCAAAGTGTTAACCCTTACAAAGACATTGGTCGTAACGATATTTGCCCTTGTGGAAGTGGTAAGAAGTTCAAACAGTGCTGCGGTAGTTAAGTTATTGAATTCGTTAAATCGAACCAAGTTAACTTTACTCGGTCAAACTGGTTATTCAATCGCGATATAACAAAGCCAAACGTGCACAACTAGGAAGAATGTTAATGAAGAAATTTGCCGCATTACTACTGATGAGCTTTTCAGTGATGGCAGCGCCAAAAGACGAATTAAGCCAACGACTGCAGAAAAATGAAGGTTTTAGCGCTGACTTTTCTCAGCAGCTAATTAGCCCAGAAGGTGACATCGTAATGGAAGGGGAGGGCAATGTAGAAATTGCTCGCCCAAGTTTATTTCGTTGGACAACAACAACGCCTGACGAAAATGTGCTTGTCTCAGACGGTAAATCTTTGTGGTACTACAGCCCATTTATTGAGCAAGTGAGCATTTACTGGCAAGAGCAAGCAACTGAGCAAACGCCTTTTGTTCTGCTGACTCGCAATCGCGCCAGCGACTGGGATAACTACAACGTTGAGCAGAACGGCGATACATTCACGCTAACACCAAGCGCAGTGGACTCTAATCAAGGTCAATTCAAGCTGAAGATTGATGCCAAGGGCGCGGTACAAGGTTTTAGTGTTGTCGAGCAAGATGGTCAGCAAAGTAACTTTGTGTTCAATAACATTGTTCTCAGCAAGCCGAAAGCAGAACGATTTACTTTCGTTGTGCCAGAAGGTGTCGAGGTCGATGACCAAAGGAATTAAATGTGAGTAATTACTCATTGGATTTTTCAGGGGATGAAGATTTTCGTCCCCTTGCCGCAAGAATGCGTCCAGAAACGTTAGACCAATACATAGGTCAGCAACATATTCTGGGAGAGGGCAAGCCACTTAGACGAGCGCTAGAAGCAGGTCATATTCACTCTATGATCCTTTGGGGGCCGCCTGGCACTGGAAAAACCACGCTGGCGGAAGTGGCGGCGAACTACGCCAATGCTGAAGTGGAGCGTGTCTCCGCTGTGACGTCTGGGGTTAAAGAAATTCGGGCAGCAATTGAAAAAGCGCGCGAAAACAAGTTGGGTGGTCGTCGGACTATTTTGTTTGTAGACGAGGTACATCGCTTTAATAAGTCTCAGCAAGATGCGTTTCTTCCTCATATTGAAGATGGCACGGTGACCTTTATCGGTGCGACGACTGAAAACCCTTCATTCGAGCTAAATAACGCACTGTTGTCTCGCGCTCGGGTATATAAGCTCACCTCCTTATCTACCGCAGATATTCATTTAGCGTTGCAGCAAGCGATATCCGACTCAGAGCGTGGTTTAGGCAAAGTTTCGGCGAAGTTTGCTGACAACGTTCTCGACAGACTAGCAGAGCTGGTTAATGGTGATGCGCGAATGTCTCTTAACTATCTTGAGCTGTTATACGATATGGCTCAAGAAGATGACCAAGGCGACAAAGAAATCACTTTGCAGCTACTGGCTGAAGTCGCTGGGGAAAAAGTTTCTCGTTTTGATAACAAAGGCGACATTTGGTACGACTTAATTTCAGCGGTGCATAAATCTATCCGAGGCTCAAACCCTGACGCTGCGCTTTACTGGTCAGCGAGAATGATTGCCGCAGGTTGTGACCCGCTTTATATTGCCCGACGATTACTGGCGATTGCATCAGAAGATATTGGTAATGCAGACCCAAGAGCAATGCAGGTAGCACTTTCGGCTTGGGATTGCTTTACCCGTGTTGGACCTGCAGAAGGTGAACGAGCGATCGCACAAGCGATTGTCTACCTTGCCTGTGCACCAAAAAGTAATGCGGTCTACACGGCGTGGAAACAAGCACTGCGCGACGCACATAATGAACCTGAGTATGAAGTTCCGCCACATCTTCGCAATGCGCCTACCAGTTTGATGAAAGATCTCGGCTATGGCGCGGAGTATCGCTATGCCCATGATGAGCCGGGAGCGTATGCGGCAGGAGAGCGTTACCTACCACCTGAAATGGCAGAAACGCGTTACTATTATCCGACCAACCGCGGCTTAGAAACCAAAATTGGCGAAAAGTTAGATTACTTGGCTAGTTTAGACGCAAAAAGCCCACAAAAGCGCTATGAATAAGCGTCCATTTTAGATACATTTGTTCGGTTAATATTTTTAGCGCTTGAGCACGATGCTTAAGCGCGATTTCACTACTAAAAAAGCATAGGATTAACAATGCTGGATTCTAAATTACTTCGTACAGAGCTGGATGATACAGCTGCAAAACTAGCGCGTCGTGGCTTTAAGCTAGACGTAGAGACAATCCGTACACTTGAAGAGCAACGTAAGTCGATTCAAGTAGAAGTTGAAAATTTACAATCCACGCGTAACTCCATCTCCAAGCAAATCGGCCAAAAAATGGCAGCTGGCGACAAAGAAGGCGCTGAAGAGATCAAGAAGCAAATCGGTACTCTAGGTAGCGATCTTGACGCTAAAAAAGCTGAACTTGATGAAGTAATGGCTAAACTTGAAGAGATCACTCTTTCTGTTCCTAACCTACCAGCTGACGATGTGCCAGCAGGCAAAGACGAAGATGACAATGTTGAAATCTCTCGTTGGGGTGAGCCAAAAACTTACGATTTTGAACTGAAAGATCACGTTGATCTAGGTGAGCTTGGTGGTGGCCTAGATTTCGCTAGCGCGACAAAAATCACTGGTGCTCGTTTTATCGTGATGAAAGGTCAGTTTGCGCGTCTACACCGTGCCATCGCTCAGTTTATGCTTGATCTTCACACAGATGAGCATGGCTACACAGAAATGTACATGCCATACCTGGTGAACTCTGACAGCCTATTTGGTACTGGTCAGCTACCTAAGTTTGGTAAAGACCTGTTCCACACTGAGCCGCTAGAAGAGAAAGTAAACGATGAAGAGCCACGTAAACTGTCTCTAATCCCTACTGCTGAAGTGCCAGTGACGAACATGGTTCGTGACACTATTTCTGATGAAGCAGACTTGCCACTGAAGATGACGGCGCATACGCCATGTTTCCGTTCTGAAGCGGGCTCTTACGGTCGTGATACTCGTGGTCTGATTCGTATGCACCAGTTCGACAAAGTTGAGCTTGTACAAATCACTAAGCCAGAAGATTCAATGGATGCACTTGAAGAGCTAACTGGTCACGCTGAGAAAGTTCTGCAACTTCTAGAGCTTCCTTACCGTAAAGTGGTTCTATGTACGGGTGACATGGGCTTCGGCGCGCGCAAGACTTACGACCTAGAAGTTTGGGTTCCGGCTCAAGAGACTTACCGTGAGATCTCATCGTGTTCAAACATGTGGGACTTCCAAGCTCGCCGTATGCAAGCGCGTTTCCGTCGCAAGGGCGAGAAGAAGCCAGAGCTAGTGCACACACTAAACGGTTCTGGTCTTGCTGTCGGCCGTACTATGGTTGCTATTCTAGAAAACAACCAAGAAGCAGATGGTCGTATTGCAATCCCTGCTGTACTACAGAAGTACATGGGCGGCGCAACGCACATCGGCTAATAGCCAAAATTAGTAATGAAAGGCGGCTCAATGAGTCGCCTTTTTTATATCTATTTCATGTTAACTATTCGGCTTATCTATTGATAAAACGGTGACAACTTTTCTCTACAAACTGATGAAAAAGCAATATTTCTCAATGTTTGAATAATTATTCTAACTTTTTAGGGCTTAAAACCCCTTTGGAGAGGATAATGAAATATACAAAAACGCTGTTGGCGATGGCATTAACTACGGCATGCTTAAATGTTTATGCAGAAGATAAAGTTTGGATTTCTATTGGTGCCGATGCTGCTAGTACTGTCGCGAAAGCGCAAGCAGAATCTATTCTGCCTCACTCAATTGCGAGCAGTGGTGACGTGTGGGTTGGTCAAGTTGAGATTGCTCAACTGGCTGAGCTGTCGCATAACATGCATGAAGAGCATCACCGATGCGGCGGCTATATGGTTCATGCTTCAGCGCAAAGCGCCATGGCCGCGAGCGCAATGCCACAAAGCAGGGCGCAGTTCATATTACCCGAGCCTTCTCAGCAGTCGACCCTTAATGCTTGGATACCATTAGTCAGTGCATCGCAACTCACTAACACAATCCGTTCTTTAACAAGCTTCAATAACCGTTTTTACACTACAACATCAGGAGCACAAGCCTCAGATTGGATAGCCAATGAATGGCGTAATTTGTCTTCGTCGATGACAAAGGCAAAAGTAGAGCAAGTTGCTCACTCAGGATACAACCAAAAATCGGTTGCTCTAACTATCGAAGGTAGTGAAAAGCCAGATGAGTGGGTGATCGTTGGCGGACATCTAGATTCTACAATTGGCTCGCACACCGATGAACACACAATTGCTCCAGGGGCGGATGATGATGCTTCGGGGATCGCTAGTGTGAGTGAAATTATTCGAGTGTTAGCTGAGAACAACTTCAAGCCCAAACGTTCCGTTGCCTTTATGGCATATGCGGCAGAAGAGGTTGGTTTAAGAGGCTCGCAAGATATTGCAAATCGCTATAAAGCTCAGGGCAAAAATGTCGTCTCTGTATTGCAACTGGATATGACTAACTACAAAGGATCTGCAGAGGACATCGTCTTTATTACAGACTACACCGACAGTAACCTGACTCAGTTCTTAGCGGGCTTAATTGATACCTATCTTCCAAATCTGACTTATGGATATGATCGATGTGGTTACGCATGTTCAGATCATGCCTCTTGGCATAATGCGGGTTACTCTGCGGCAATGCCTTTTGAATCTAAGTTTAATGACTACAACCCTAAGATTCATACTTCTCAAGATACACTAGAGAACTCTGATCCAACGGGCGGTCACGCGGTGAAGTTTACAAAGCTTGGACTGTCGTATGTGGTGGAACTAGCGAATGCCGCCGATATTGAGCCTCCCGTTGACAACGTGCTAAAAGATGGCGTGCCGAAAACAGGGTTGTCTGGAGCACGCTCAAGTCAGCAAAGTTACACCTTCGAACTTGCCACTCAAAAGAGCTTAACCTTTACAACTCAAGGAGGCAGCGGTGATGTTGACCTCTATGTTAAGTACGGCTCTCCTGCATCGAAGTCAAATTGGGATTGTCGACCTTATCGCAATGGCAACAGTGAGACTTGTCGCTTTAACCAAGCTGTGCCAGGTACTTACTATGTCATGCTTGATGCTTACAGCCCTTATACTGGTGTGATGCTTCAAGCTTCTTCAAACTAATTACAAATTAAAAGCGGCCGATAGGCCGCTTAGTAAGAGGTTAACTTATACATAGATTATGCGACTAAAAATTTATAGCCAAGTGAGCACATGAGAAGCGTCAACGAGAGTGAGATTGTTCGTTGGATAAGCTTTGCACCATATTTCATTGCTGAAGCGCTTCCAAAGTGATTTCCTAGTAAGTTCATTGCAACCAAAGGCAATGCCAACGCATAGAGGACGCTACCTGCCAGCATAAACGCAATCAGCGCACCAATATTGGAGGCAAAGTTGAACAACTTTGATGTTGCTGATGCAGAGACTAAGTCAAACCTTAAAAGGTAATGTAGCGCAAGGATTAAAAAGCTTCCGGTTCCTGGTCCGAAGAAGCCATCGTAAAAACCAATGACAAAAACAGCCGAAGGAACGCCGAACAAAATAACATGCTTATTGATTGGTTTCTCTTCAGATGAAGCGTTGTTTTTCTTGGGAATAAACGATAAAACGATACCAATAGGCAGCATTCCCAAAATGATTTTACCAATAGTCTCTGGCTCGAAATATAAAATAGCCTCAGCACCGAAGTAAGCCCCAGCAAGCCCTGCTGGGATACCCGTTGCAACAGCGGTCCAAACGACGCACTTATTTCGCATGAAATTACGTATCGCAGCTATAGTGCCTAGAGTGCTGACAATCTTCTCTTGGCCTAAAGCGATCTGAGGCGGTAACCCTGCCAATATAAAAGATGGAACTAATATAAGACCACCACCACCCGCGACACTGTCAATGAAACCAGCAGCAAATGCTGAAATCATCAGAGCAATTAAAATCCAAAGGGTAATATCATTACCTAGCCATTCCATAGTATTTTGCTCCTTATTGCTGTTGGTATGCTTTTACTAAAACGGATGTATCCATTCGACCAAAACCTTGCTCTTGAAGTGTTTGATACATGCCATCCACTTCTTTGGTCATTGGGAGATGCAGTCTGTTCTTCGCTGCTTCGTTTAAGCAGATGCCTAAATCTTTACGCATCCAGTCAATGGCAAAGCCAAAGTCGAATTCATTTTTAGACATGGTGACTGCGCGGTTCTCCATTTGCCAAGACCCCGCAGCGCCATGCTGTAGTACATCGACGACTTGCTTTACGTCTAAGCCTGAAGATTGAGCGAGCTGAAGTGCTTCGCTTAAGCCTTGCAATATCCCAGCGATACAAACTTGATTCACCATTTTGCAACGCTGACCTTGCCCATTTTCTCCTAGCAGCACAGATTGCTTGCCGTATGCATCAAGCAAGGGAGATAGGCTTTTGAACGTATTTGAATCTCCTCCGCACATAATGGTCAGCGCACCGTTCTCTGCACCTGCTTGACCGCCTGAAACAGGAGCGTCGATGAACTGTACTCCTTTAGCCGAGCAGGCGTCTGCGAGTTCAAGGGCTAATTCAGCAGAAGTGGTTGTATGGTCAATCAGCACTGAGCCAGCTTCCATGCTGACTAACGCACCATCTTTCCCAAAGACAACACTTCGAACGTCGTCGTCATTTCCTACACAGATTGCAACCACATCACAGCCTTTCGCCGCTGTAGCTGGTGTATTGGCAAATTCACCAGAATATTCAGTCGCCCACTTTCTCGCTTTGGTTTCCGTACGGTTATAAACGCGAGTGTTAAACCCAGCTTTAGAAATATGTCCGGCCATTGGGTAACCCATAACACCTAAGCCAAGAAATGCTACATTTTTGATTTCCATAATAATTTTCCTTTTTAGTCTTTTCCTATGTGTTTTACGTCTGGGTAGGCTTGTACTAGTCGTGATAAAGACTCCATACCAAACAGACGCATCAGCCAGCGATCGGTACCGTCGTCGCGTGGAGAAAACCCTTCTCTGCTATGCAGCAACCTTTGATTCTTAATAATCAGCAGGTCTCCTGGCTGATAAGTGATTGAGTTTTGCAAGCTAGTCTCTTTCAGCTGGGCATCTAGCATCACCAATGCTGCAGCAGCTTGTTCATTGAGTGGCGTTGTATTCTCTTTGTCGTAACGGCAAAGTGCGGTCCCTGATTTATTGAAAGTTAGGAGAGGCAACACAGTGCGAATGTCTTGCCCAAATGAATCAGGTCGAGCTATTTGGAATTGAGGTAAGCTCAATGCATCGATGACTCCTTGACTTAGGTTGTTCAGGATATCGTCTAGCAGCACGAAGTTAGAGCGAACTCTTAGATCTGTACGAAGGGCCATGAGTGATAGGTATTCAGGACAACCACTTTTCTGATTTACATCTTCACTCAATAAGGGGAGGTCAGGATTGTCGACATGGTGGCCAAAAGTATGTGTTGAACCGTGAGAAGACTTTTCGTTCCTAGAATGAATGGAAGGAACAACATGCCTAAATAGAAAGCCATTGTTTTCGGTTTTATAGGCGATAGGTTCAATTTTGGCTAATTGATATATGCCAATATGACAAGCGCTTGCTAAAGGTGTTTTACTTGGAGGTAGGTAGCCTTGGTAAGGAGTTGAACACAGGTCAGCATCGACAGGGAGCCCTCGAATGATTAACGCCGACTGTTGTTCTGAGCGGGTGAAATTTTCAATGGCCTCCACAATATTATTGGGAAGGCTATGTTTAACAGTACTTCCTAGCCACTCTTTAGAATTTAACCATGTACTATCATCACTCATTCGTAGATGTGAAAATGCGCTTTTCAACTTCTGGGAAGAGTCGTATGGGATGTAGATTTCCTGTATTTCGAGCGTTTCTTGAGGCTCTTTTTTTAAATGTAACATTTTCCGTATGCCTAGTTTGACGTTGTTATTATTTATTTGGCTAATGTAATTGTTGATAATGACATATGTCAATAATTTTGTTTTAAAATGTTAATTACATTTCAATGCTAATTAAACTAGGTCATAATGTTCTTAACCGTGAGACAGAGAGGAATTCAAGGTGAGCGAGAATAAGTTTAATCAGATAGCCGAGGCAATTGAGTTACGAATTGACCGAGGTGAATATCCAGTTAACTTTAAATTGCCACCGCACCGTACTCTTGCTGATGAACTTGATACCACGCCCGCGACAGTCGCGAAGGCTTACAAGTTGCTGGCTGAAAAAGGAAGAGTGGAGTCTTTTGTCGGAAGAGGCACATTTGTATGTGGTGAGGTAACACTAAATCAAGCGATTCAACCTCCAGAAGACGAGAAGGATTACAACTTTTCGATTCTTCAGCCTTGTCTATACAAAAATGTTCCACAACTAAAGAAAGCATTAGAAGTGGCTAGTCAAACGCTGTCTGCTGATTTGATTGGTTATACGGAGCATTCGGGGCATGAAGAACATAGGCGAGCAGGTGTTGAATGGGCGAAATATTTTGGCCTTGAAGGTGGGAACACGAAAAATACCCTGCTCACGAATGGGGCGCAGCATGCCTTATCTTTGCTAATAAACGCACTAACGAAGCCTGGAGATGCAATTGCTGTTGAGGCGCTGACCTACCCTGGGATTTTAGCGATTGCCAGTTTGTCTGGCAGACAAGTAGTCGCCATACCTATGGATGAAGAAGGGATGTCGCCTACGGAACTAGAGAATTCAATTCTTCAACACGATATCAAGGCTGTCATTGTCGTTCCTTCTCACCAAAACCCGACAGGGATAACAATGCCAGAGTCTCGCCGAAAAGAGATTGCTAAAGTAGTCAATGACAATGAAGTTTGGCTTATAGAAGACGATATTTATTGTTTTCTGGATCAAATGACTTTGCCAGCAGTGAGTAACTTTGCACCAGATTATGCATTTCATATTTCGGGGCTTTCCAAAGCAATCAGCCCCGCAATGCGTTGCGGGTATGTCAAAGTACCTGATAGACAGGTAGCGTTGATCAATGCTCATATACGCGCAAACATCTGGTTATCTTCTCCGATTAATTATATTGCTGCCACAAATATGATCGAATCTGGCGAGGCGTTCGAAATCGCTGCAAATCAAAGAAGTGTTGCCCAGAAGCGGCAAAAAATAGCGCGAGAAATTTTGACTGACGTTGATAGTTCTGCGGCTGGGTATCATCTATGGGTTCCTTTGCCAAAATCGTGGCCACAGGAACGGTTCATGATGGAAGCCAAAAATCGTGGTGTTATTGTTAGCAGTGGGAGCTACTTTGACGCAAGTGGTGAGGGGACAAACCATATACGTTTATCGCTGATGTCAGTTAGTACTGATGAGCGTTTAGAGGAAGGGCTCTTCAAGCTAAGAGATTTAATGTCGTCCAATATGAATACGGTATTTCCTTTCTAGTATCGCGTTTACCTAACTACCAAAAAACCGGCATAGTCGCCGGTTTTTTAATAGGATTTGGTACTTAAATACTCATTTCACCACGCAGAACTTGCTGCATCTTCACTTTTACTTGCTCGTAGCTAAGCCCTTGGCTGAGTAGGAAGTGAAGTTTCGCCAGAGCCGCTTCTGGTGTCATGTCGTAACCGCTGATCACCCCTGCTTCAGCGAGAGCACAGCCAGTCGCGTAGCCACCCATATTGACTTTACCAGCTAAACATTGAGTTAGGTTAACGACAATAACACCACGTTCAGACGCATCTTTCAGGTGTCCTAACAGCTCAGGGTTCTGCGGTGCGTTACCTACTCCAAACGTCAAGAGTATCATGGCATTTACAGGTTGCAGTAGCGTGTTGCGAATGACTTCATGCGAAATGCCAGGGTACATAGTAATGACACCGATTGGCTGTGGTGTTATGTCATGAACTTTGAACTCACCTTCAGGCTTAGCGCCCACTTCTATCTCACTACTAATTTGGATGTTGATACCCGCTTCAAGCAGTGGTGGAAGGTTTGGTGACGTAAAGGCGTTAAAACCATCAGCATGAGATTTAGTGCTGCGGTTACCACGCATAAGCTTATTGTTGAAGAACAACGTCACTTCATTAATTGGATAGTTAGCGGCAATGTGCAGCGCATTTAGCAGGTTTGCTTGACCATCAGAACGAAGTTCCGCCAGAGGGATCTGCGAGCCAGTGACGATAACCGGCTTGCCAAGGTTTTCGAGCATGAACGAAAGTGCAGAGGCGGTATATGCCATAGTATCGGTGCCATGCAAGATGACAAAACCATCGTACTTATCATAGTTAGCGCGAATATCGTCTGCAATTTGCTGCCAATCTGCTGGTGTCATATCCGATGAGTCGATAAGTGGATCGTACTCATGAATGGTAAACTCAGGCATTTCTGGACGGTGGAACTCTGGCATGCTTGCTAGTTGTTTTTCCATGAAACCAGCCACTGGGACATAACCGTGATCATGGGATTTTTGCATACCAATGGTACCGCCAGTGTAGGCGATATAAATATGTTTTCTTGCCATTGCTTTGAAACCAGTTAATTGTAGGGGGAACAGAGCGTGGGATTATATATTAATCCAAGCCAATAAAAAGGGGGCTTCCGCACAGGAATCCCCCTATCTTGATACTCAGCATTGTAGTCGCTGCGAAACTAATCTAGGTCTGACCAGAGTTACTGACTACTGAACCTGACAGTTTAAACAGAAAGCGTACTGACCTTTAGGGTCGTTGTAGCTTTGCAGCATATTGGCATCTTGAATCACTTGTGTTGCAACTGGTTGTAATGCGGCTGGCAGTAACGCTGTGGCATTGATGCCTAATGATGCGCTAACTTGATTCATAAAGTCTTGCACAAATTGCTGCGCAGGTGAAAGCGGCTCTTCAACCCAGTATAAGTTGTAGCTTTCTACTTCAGCCATTTTAGCGGCTAACGCCACGGCATCATCGAAGTCGCCAATTTTATCAACTAAACCAAGCTCTAACGCATCTTGTCCTGTCCAAACTCGACCTTGAGCAACACCATCTACTTTATCGAGAGGGATTTCGCGCGATTGACTCACTAAGCCGACAAATCGGTTGTAGCCATGCTCGATGCCCATTTGGAAAGCTTGCGAAGCGCCTTTCGAAAGTCCGGTGGTAACACCAACATCAGAGAATGGTGATGTGCCCACACCGTCAGTGTAGATGCCTAGCTTGTTGAGTCCTTTTTCAAAGGTAGTAATAACACTAAAGATACCAATGGAGCCGGTTAGCGTGGTTGGCTGTGCAACAATGCTGTCAGCACTCATTGAGATCCAGTAACCCCCAGAGGCCGCTAAGCTCGACATAGAAACCACCACAGGTTTACCTGCTTCTTTAAGCGCGTCAACTTCATTGCGGATCACTTCAGAGGCAAATGCACTGCCGCCCGGGCTATCTACACGCAGAACAACCGCTTTCACTTTGTCATCGTTGCGCGCTTGGCGCAGAAGGGCTGCTACCGTATCACCACCAACCGTACCGCGTGGCTGAGAGCCATCCATAATAGATCCACTTGCCACTACCACAGCAATATCGTCTGCCGCTAAGTCAAAGCTTGGGCTCATGGTTGATTGATATTCGTAATAATCAACGTAGTTGTAGCTATCTTCTCCATTGCTACCGAAGACATCGATTAGCTGTTTACGCACTTGTTGGCGTGTTGCGAGCTCATCAACTAAGCCAACATTGAGTGAAAGAGCAGCAAGGTCGCCTTGGTTTTCTTTGAGCAGCGCTAGGAACTCATCCATATCTGGCGTAATTGCATCGGCGGAGAGCTGGCGATTTGTTGCAACGTCATCTACGTATGCGCCCCAAAGCTGTCCAAGCCAACGCGAGGCTGACGCTTTAGCCTCTTTAGACATGTCGTCACGTACAAACGGTTCGATAGCGGACTTGTAAGTACCAACTCGGAAGACATGCGTATTCACATCTAGGTTTTCTAGCAGGGTTTTATAGTACAGAGTATAAGCACTGTAGCCTTTGAGCATCACTGCGCCATCTGGAGCGAGGTAGATTTTGTCTGCGTAGCTTGCAAGGTAGTACTGGCTTTGGTTGTACATATCGCCCACGGCATAAATAGGCTTGCCAGAGGCTTTAAACTCATTCAACGCTTTTGCAATGTAACGTAGCTTAGTGAGGTTTGTTTCTGGCATATCACGCAGTGCTAAGACAATTCCACTCACTTGGGAGTCATCTTTGGCGTGACGAATGGTGTCTACAATGTCGAACAAGACGTTTTCTTTAGGCAGGCTTTGACCAAAGAAAGATCCTGTTAATGAATCCATAGGGTTTACATAGGTTGGCTGTTCGACGATAGGTCCTGAAATATTCAGAATCAGTGCCGACTCTTTTGGCACTGTAGGCGTTGGTGTATCTGCACTGGTGTAGATGAAATAGATGACGCCGATACTCGCTAAAAAGATCAGGTTGACGAGGGCAAGACGAATGAAAGTGATGAGCTTCCAAATCCCTTTAAAAAACAGGCCAACGAATTTAAATATTTTTTTCATTTTTTCTCCGCTACGGAAACCGCAGATTAAGGCTTATCCGCTCTATGAGCATTTAAGTTCAGATAAGTTCCATCCTACTTAAACTAGTATACCCAAACAACCAGAAGATTGATCGGTGTTACAAAAATGTAAACAGGTGTTTGATTTTTATTTAAGCTCTTCATATTGTGGTCAGACCACAACAATAAAAGAGTAAAGTGATGTCTACCATGTACCCGAATTTACTTCAGCCACTGGATCTAGGATTTACCCAAATACGCAATCGAGTGTTAATGGGTTCTATGCACACCGGATTAGAAGAACATAAAGAAGGGCTGGGTAAGCTTGCAGCCTTTTACGCAGAACGTGCAAAAGGTGGTGTAGGGCTTATTGTAACAGGCGGATTTTCACCGAATCTACGTGGTCGATTACATCCATTTAGTGCGGAGTTTAGCAAAGCAAAACACGCCAAAGCACATAAAGTCGTTACTGAAGCCGTGCATCAGCATGGTGGTAAAATCGCGCTTCAGTTGCTTCATGCTGGCCGATACGCAATGCACCCTTTTGCGCAAAGTGCCTCTTCGATTAAAGCGCCAATTGCTCGTTTTGCGCCAAGTGAAATGAGCACCCGTCAAATTAAAAAGACCATTGATGCATTCGCCAACAGTGCCGCCCTTGCGCAGCAAGCAGGTTACGATGGCGTTGAAGTCATGGGCTCAGAAGGTTACTTGCTGAATCAGTTCATTTGTAAGCGCACCAATACACGTTATGACGAATGGGGCGGTAGTTATGAAAATCGCATTCGTTTCCCTCTCGAAGTAGTGAAAGCGATACGCCAAGCAGCAGGAAAAGAGTTCATCATCATTTTCCGCCTTTCAATGCTCGATCTGGTTGAGGAAGGCAGTACTTTTGATGAAGTGGTTATGCTGGCAAAAGAGCTAGAAAATGCAGGTGTGACGATTATCAACACGGGTATTGGTTGGCATGAAGCTCGGATTCCAACCATCGCGACTCAGGTGCCACGCGGGGCATTTACTTGGGTAACAGAAAAGGTACGCCCTCATGTCAATGTGCCTATTGTGACTTGTAACCGTATTAACACCCCAGAGGAAGCCGAAAACATTCTTGCCAGTGGCCATGCCGATATGGTTTCTATGGCACGTCCGTTCCTTGCTGATCCTCACTTTGTGATTAAAGCTGAGCAAAATCGCTCTCAAATGATTAATACGTGTATCGGTTGTAACCAAGCGTGTCTAGACAATGTGTTTAAAGGCAAGCGAGCTGGTTGCTTAGTGAATCCTCTCGCGTGTCGAGAAACAGAACTAACGGTGATACCGACCGATGTGAAAAAGAATATTGCGGTTGTTGGTGCGGGGCCAGCTGGCTTAGCCTGTGCGACAACATTAGCGGAAAGAGGGCATCATGTTGACCTGTTTGAGCGTAATGACAGAATTGGTGGCCAGTTCCGTCTAGCGATGCAAATTCCGGGTAAAGAAGAGTTCAGAGAAACGATTCGCTACTTTGCCAATAGAATTGATGAAACAGGGGTGAAGCTTCACCTAGAAACCGATGCCAATTACGACCTTCTTGCTGAATATGATGAAGTGGTGATGGCATCAGGGGTAGAGCCGCGCAAGGTTAAAATTGATGGTATCGAAACGCCAGAAAAAGTGGTTGACTACCAAACGCTTATCAAAGAGAAGACTTACGTCGGTAATAAGGTTGCAATTGTCGGTGCTGGTGGTATCGGGGTTGATGTAGCGACCATGCTGACTGAACCTGTTGGTCACAATCTGGACGATTGGTTGCATGAGTGGGGAATTGATAAAGAAATCTCCCATCCTGGAGGGCTCTATCCGTATCCAGATTCAATGAGTGATAAAACCGTTTGGGTACTCCAGCGACGTAAAGGTCGCGTTGGTAAAGGGCCAGGCAAAACAACGGGCTGGATTCATAAACGTACTTTAGAGAAACGTGGCGTGAACCTACTAGGTGGCGTGAGCTATGACAAGATAGATCAGCAAGGCTTACATATCAGTGTCGATGACAAGCAACAATTGCTAGAGGCCGATACGGTTATCATTTGTGCGGGACAGGAATCGGTTCGACCATTTGAAAATCAATGGCATCTATTAGGCGAGAAGCTTCATGTGATCGGTGGTGCTGATTACGCAGGTGAGTTGGATGCGGTGCGCGCGATTAAGCAAGGTGTAGAACTGGCAGTTAAGTTGTAATTTACGATCTGATTATCATAAAAAAGGTCTCTTCTCGAAGAGACCTTTTTCGTATCTGTGCGTCTTAAAGGATTACGGTCTTATTGCCGTAAACAAAGACGTGATCATTGAGCACTTTGTTGAGAGCTTTGCTCAATACGTTCTTTTCAACGTCACGGCCCGCTTGTGCCATATCTTGGGCGCTAAAGTTATGATCAACAGGAATAACGTCTTGCTTGATGATTGGGCCTTCATCGAGATCGTTAGTTACAAAGTGTGCTGTGGCACCAATGATCTTTACACCGCGCTCATAAGCTTGCTGGTATGGTTTAGCACCAATGAAAGCAGGCAAGAAACTATGGTGAATATTAATAATCTTATGGTGGTACTTTTCGACAAAAGAAGGAGTCAGTACACGCATGTACTTAGCAAGAACTAAGTAGTCCGCTTGGTATTGGTCGATAACTTCCAGCATCTTTTTCTCGTGCTCTTCACGATTCAACCCTTCATGAGAAACGTGGTGATAAGGGATATCAAATTTCTCAGTTAGGCTCTGTAAAGTATCGTAGTTACCCACGACAGCTGCGATTTCAACATCCAAGCTTCCGTCGTAGTTCTTCATTAAGATGTCACCCAAGCAGTGCGCTTCTTTGGTGACAAGAATGACGACTCGTTTGCGATTTGAACCTATCAATTTACGCTTAGTACCCTCTGGCAAAGCTTGGTCGAGGTCGGCTAAAAAGGTCTGATCATTGAAGTAACCTTCAAGCTCGGTACGCATAAAGAAGTGACCGCTTGTGTTATCTACGAACTCGTTGTTGTGAATAATATTGAGTTGGTGTTTGTAACAAATGTTGGTGATCTTTGAAATAAGACCTGGGGCGTCAGTGCAGTGTGTCAGTAGTGTTTTCTTTTCCATTAGGTTCAAACTTCCGTGAATTATTTTTTTTGTATTGTGAATTTTTTACGGGCATCCGAACGGTGAGGTCACCCGCAGTATTGAAGCTACAATTAAACTAATATCGAGTTGGTTTCAACAATTAATCTGAGTTAACCGATTGGCTGAGGTTATTTGAAGAGTGTTTGTTCTCTTAGCGTGTCTTTTAGGTGGTATGTATGGATAAAGAGCTACTAGCCCGTAAATTGTATTCTGAACGAGTAAGCGCCTTAACCGGCGGTAAAGAACTAGACGAAGAAATCTTAGATGAAATGTGGGAAAACCGTGCCTCCCCAAGTGAAGCCGCACGTGCCATGATGGATGACCAACAAGACGGATTCTCTGGTCCTGCTTGGTTAAACCGTTACCTCAATAAACGCTAATCTCTGAGGCTGCTTAGGCGCGAAAATCTCATTCGCGCCTTGGTGCAAAAACTGCCATAATCTCTCCCCCTTTATTAACTCTCTGTTGTGCATGATTTCAAAGACCTTCTCCTCTGAGGGAGCGCTAGGTAAAGCAATACCTGGCTTTCAACCGCGTCAAGCTCAGCTCGATATGGCTGAAGCGGTGGCAAGTGCAATCAAAAGCCAAAGTCAGGTGGTCGTTGAAGCCGGAACAGGGACAGGTAAAACTTTCGCCTATTTGGTGCCAGCTCTGTTAAGTGGTAAGAAAACCATTATCAGCACGGGCTCGAAAAACCTCCAAGAACAACTGTTTCACCGTGATTTGCCGTTAATGACTAATGCGTTAGGTTTTTACGGTCAGGTTGCATTGTTGAAAGGTCGGGCCAACTACCTTTGTTTAGACCGTTTGAGTCGTCAGATGGTTGAAAGCCACAACCAAAGTGCGGATCCAACTTTGCTTAGTCAATTGGTAAAGGTGCGCAGTTGGTCGTCAGAAACCAAAACTGGCGATCTTGGTGATTGTGATGCCATCGCTGAAGACAGTCCGGTTATTCCAACCATTACCTCAACCAACGACAATTGCCTAGGTAAAGAATGCCCAAGTTACCAAGAGTGCTTTGTACTTAAAGCGAGAAAAAAGGCCATGGATGCAGATGTAGTCGTGGTTAACCACCATCTATTCCTTGCAGATCTGGCGATTAAAGAAACCGGCTTTGGTGAATTGATTCCTAAAGCCGAAGTGTTTGTCTTTGATGAGGCGCACCAGCTCCCGGATATCGCCAGCCAGTACTTCGGTCAGTCGCTCTCTAGCCGCCAGATTCAAGAGTTATGCAAAGATATTGAGATTGCTTATCGCACGGAAGCAAAAGACATGCGTCAATTGCAAAAAGCGGGAGAAAAGCTTTATCAAACCGCAATGGATTTGAGAATCGTACTGGGAGAGCCTGGATTTCGTGGCAATTGGCGTGAGGCGGTCACTTCTCCATCTATCGGGCGTGAGTTACGACGCCTAGAAGACTCGCTCGATTTTGTTATTGAAGTAGTCAAACTCGCTCTTGGTCGTAGCCAGTTACTCGATAGCGCTTTTGAAAGAGCCAATACCATTAAGGCACGACTAGATAGAGTTTGTGACGTCTCCATTACAGGATATTCATACTGGTACGAAACAACACCGCGCCATTTCACCTTACACATTACGCCGCTTACGGTTGCCGATAAGTTCCACGAACAGATTGAGTTAAAGCAGGGGGCTTGGGTATTTACTTCGGCGACGCTTGCTGTGAATGATGACTTCGGCCATTTTACGTCTCGTTTAGGTTTAAAACCTCAGGCACAAATGTCACTGCCAAGCCCTTTTGACTATCAAACTCAAGCGCGATTATGTGTGCCAAGGTATCTCCCAGAGCCTAATAGTCCGGGTATGGCGGATAAACTGGTTAATATGCTGACGCCAGTGATTGAGCAAAACCAAGGCCGATGTTTCTTCCTTTGCACGTCTCACAGCATGATGAAAGAGCTAGGAGAAAGATTCAGAGAACGTTTGACTGTCCATGTATTGATGCAAGGGGAAACCAGTAAACAGAAAACCCTTGCTGAGTTTATGGAGCTAGGTAATGCCTTGCTCGTTGCAACAGGGGCGTTTTGGGAAGGGATAGATGTTAGAGGTGACGCGCTGAGCTGTGTTATCATCGACAAATTACCGTTTACTGCCCCCGATGACCCGCTGTTAAAGGCGCGAATCGAAGATTGTCAGCTTAAAGGCGGTGACCCGTTTTCTCAGGTACAAATTCCGGATGCGGTCATCACTTTGAAGCAGGGGGTAGGGCGACTTATTCGAGATAAGAACGATAAAGGAGCACTGATTATCTGTGATAATCGACTAGTGACCCGTGAATACGGTGGCGTTTTCCTGGCGAGTTTACCACCGATACCTCGTACCCGAGATTTAGCTTTGGTACAGGATTTTCTCGAACATAATCAATGATGGTTTGTGACAAGCTAACGACTCGCTTGAGCCGTTTGTGCCCACAAGCCGACAACCAATACAAACGAATAACCAGAGATATCAATGAGTGTAAAGATCCTTGCTCTAGATACAGCAACCGAGAACTGTTCTGTTGCTCTTTTAGTTGACGATAAAGTTTACGTGCGCAGTGAAGTTGCACCTAGAGACCACACCAAAAAAGTACTGCCGATGGTGGATGAAGTACTAAAAGAAGCTGGGGTTAACCTTACTGAGTTGGACGCGCTCGCATTTGGTCGCGGCCCGGGCAGCTTTACGGGTGTTCGAATTGGCATTGGTATTGCACAGGGTTTAGCGTTCGGTGCGGATTTACCAATGATTGGCGTGTCTACGTTGGAAGCAATGGCACAAGGTGTATACCGAAAACACGGTGTAAGCCATGTGGCAACAGCGATTGACGCACGTATGAGCGAGGTTTACTGGGGACGTTTTACTCGTCAAGAAGATGGCACTTGGCATGCTGTAGATGCTGAATGTGTCACCCCTCCTCAATTGGTATCGGACAATAGTGCTGCGGATGATCAGCAATGGTTAACTGCGGGTACCGGTTGGGATGCGTATTCTGAGCAACTTGCTGGCGTAAAATTTACCACAGAAAAGAGCGATGTTTTGTTTCCAGACGCAGAAGACATCGTGCAACTAGCGAAGTTTGAGCTAGCTAAAGGCAATACGGTTGACGCGGAAGAGGCAAGCCCAGTTTATCTGCGTGATACGGTTGCTTGGAAAAAACTACCAGGTAGAGAGTAGTTTAGACAGGACAAATAAGGCATAAGCGGAAAGTATGGTATCAATCAACGGATTACCTCCTTCGGTTCCCGGACCAAATAGGGCCAACAAAACCAATAAGAAGAACGAGGTTAAAAAATCTGGCGATAAAGCTGCGGTTAGCCAACCTACTAAGGTGGCTAACGCGGTGGCGCATTCTATCCGTCATGTCAATGAGTCCGAGATTCATAAAGCGCAAGTCCAATATGATCTTCCTGAAGGCCGCAGCCGTAAAGCGATGGAGGAGTATATGGATGTGATGAACCAAGCTAAGCGCGAGGAACTTTCACAGCTGCTGGGTGTCGATATCTATATCTAAATTAAGACTTTGTGTGACGTTATGACTCAACGACCTTTTCGCTTTTTGTGTGCGCTGGCTGGCGTAGTTTTGCTTTCCGCTTGTAGCTCTCTACCTGAAAACCTCAAAACCGAAAACCCAGATGTTGTTACCAGTTATCAAGAGTGGCAACCGGAGGCGCAAGCCAACGCTGAGGTAAGACTTGGCGGATTGATCGCTGATGTAAAGAATCTTAAAAATCAAACTCGCATAGAAGTGGTTAATCTGCCGATAAATTCTGTGGGCAAACCAGATATCAACCAAGAGCCCCAAGGACGTTTTGTCGCCTACGTTGATGGCTTTGCTGATCCGGTAACCTTGTCTGAGGGACGTCTTATCTCGTTACTTGGAAAAAGCCAAGGCCGAGAACAAGGTAAAGTTGGTGACTATTCTTATGATTTCCCAGTGATGAAGGCGAGTGGCTTTCATTTGTGGCGTATTGAAGAGCGTATCATAGTCCATGATTTCGACAGCTACCTCTATCCTTGTCGCGGTCTCTACTGTAGCGATGTTCGTTATGGAACCAGGCAGGGCAAAGTGATTCAAGAAGTGAAGTAATGCGCGACGAACGAAAACGCGAGATCCTTAATGGACATATCGCAACCATCGAATATGGATGCAGTGAAACGGCCGAACTTTCGGTCGTTTTTTTACATGGCTGGTTAGACAATGCGGCGAGCTTTGAATCTGTGATGGCTTCTCTCCACGCTCTCAATCCGAATTGGCATTTATGCGCAATCGATTTACCGGGTCACGGCCTTTCTAGCCACAAGGAAGCTAGTAATTTCTATCCTTTTCACGACTATATTGACGATGTTTATCAGTTTTTGGCTAACTTATCACCAAACAGACTGGTACTAGTAGGGCATTCTCTTGGTGCTTTGATTGCAAGTTGCTATAGTGCCGCCTTTCCTGAACAAGTCAGTGGCTTGATTCAGATAGAAGGATACGGACCTTTGGCTGAAAAAGCGCAAGAGACAGTTTCTCGTTTAAGGGAAGGTGTGCTGAGTCGTCAAAGAATTCGTAGAAAGCCAACTCGCGTTATGTTGTCTGAACAAGAAGCGATAGAGAGGCGGGCAAAGGTAAATCAGATAGATTCTGAGTTAATTGCTCCAATTATACTGCGTGGGCTTGAAGCTCATCAGTCTGGCTGGATATGGCGGCACGATGTAAAGCTGCAAAGCCAGTCTCTTTATCGAATGTCATTTGAACACGCCGAGTCTTTTCGCCTACAAGTGACTTGCCCACAACTTGTCATCCTTGGTGACGAAGGCTTTTCTTATTTGCAGTCTTTTCAGCATGATGCTTCAGATTCCACTCATTTTGAGATGATCGAAGGGGGTCATCACTGTCATCTGCAAGCTCCTTCTAGAGTATCTAACCTAATTTTTGGTTTAGTTAACAAAATTTAAACAAGTGTTTGAGACTTTCGTGCTCAAGGGCTTCGCCTGTGCTGTAATAGACGACGTTGAAAATAGAGCTTTTCACTCAGATGACAGCCAGTTAATTTCGAGGAGTTTTACCGTGGATAAACCTTGGTTATCACGCTATCCAGAAGATGTGCCAGAGCATATCAACCCAGAACAATACCCATCATTAGTGGAAATGTTTGAACAGTCCGTTCAAAAGTATGCCGACCAGCCT
Source organism: Vibrio sp. SCP2 (assembly GCF_059295395.1). Classification (NCBI taxonomy): domain Bacteria; kingdom Pseudomonadati; phylum Pseudomonadota; class Gammaproteobacteria; order Vibrionales; family Vibrionaceae; genus Vibrio; species Vibrio sp. SCP2. The sequence goes on from NZ_JCAFVV010000002.1 coordinate 194,651, forward strand.
GCTTTTATGAACATGGGCTCGGTGATGACGTTCCGCAAACTGGAAGAGCGTAGCCGAGCGTTTGCGGCTTACTTGCAAAATGAGCTGAAGTTACAAAAGGGCGATCGCGTCGCTCTAATGATGCCGAACCTGCTGCAATATCCGGTAGCCTTGTTTGGTGTGCTACGCGCAGGTTTAATCGCAGTTAATGTAAATCCGCTTTATACCCCGCGTGAGTTGGAGCATCAGTTAAATGACTCTGGCGCGAAAGCGATAGTTATCGTATCGAACTTTGCCAATACGCTTGAGCAAATCGTTGATAACACGCCGGTTAAACATGTGGTGCTAACCAGTCTCGGGCAGATGTTGCCTCGTGCAAAAGGTACTTTGGTCGATTTTGTCGTTAAGTATGTTAAAGGCATGGTGCCTAAGTACGACCTACCTGGCGCAATCTCGATGCGTAAGGCGCTTCACAATGGTCGTCGTCTACAGTACGTGAAGCCTTTCATGTCAGGTGATGACATCGCCTTCTTGCAGTACACAGGCGGTACTACAGGGGTCGCAAAAGGCGCGATTCTGACTCACAGCAATATGATTGCCAATATCATGCAAGCAAAAGGCATGTATGGTCCTGTCCTACAGGATGGACGCGAAGTGGTTGTCACCGCACTACCGCTTTATCACGTATTTGCATTAACGGTTAACTGTTTGTTGTTCCTCGAATTAGGTGGACGCAACTTATTGATTACTAACCCACGGGATATTCCTGGTTTTGTCAAAGAACTGAAGAGTTGCCCATTTACGGCGATAACGGGTGTAAACACGCTATTTAATGCGTTGGTTAACAATGAAGATTTCCACGAGCTAGATTTTAGTAACCTGAAACTCGCAGTGGGTGGCGGTATGGCAGTGCAGCGCGCCGTCGCTGAGCAATGGAAGAAAACCACAGGCGTTCATTTGCTTGAAGGTTATGGCCTAACAGAGTGCTCTCCATTGGTGACAGTCAACCCATATGACCTGACAGAATATACAGGAGCGATTGGCTTACCTGTCCCTTCGACTGAAGTGCGCATTGTCGATGATGAAGGCAACCCAGTGGCAAATACAGAAGTGGGTGAACTTCAGGTACGTGGCCCTCAAGTTATGCAAGGTTACTGGCAGCGCCCAGAAGCGACCAAAGAGGTGATCAATGCTGAAGGTTGGTTATCGACGGGTGATATTGTTAAGTTTGACGATGAAGGCTTGATCCACATTGTTGATCGTAAGAAAGATATGATTCTAGTTTCTGGCTTTAACGTCTATCCAAACGAGATAGAAGATGTTGTCGCGCTTCACGGTAAAGTGCTAGAGGTCGCAGCCATCGGTCAGCCACATGAAGTGTCGGGTGAACTGGTTAAGATCTATGTGGTTAAGCGCGATCCTAGCTTAACTAAAGAAGAGATTATTGCTCACTGTCGTGAACACTTGACAGGCTACAAGGTGCCAAAAATCGTCGAGTTTAAAGATGACTTACCAAAGACCAATGTTGGTAAGATCCTGCGCCGTGTATTACGTGAAGAAAATGACGCAAACCTTGCTAAGTCAAAGTAACTCGATGAGAGTTACGCACAGTTAAGTGTTTGATGGTAGAATGCCGACTATATCCAGTCGGCATTTTTTATGGCCGCAAGAAATCGCTCATGGTGAGAAGTTAGTGAATTATCAGATTATTACTCAAACGGCGCAGCTCGATAGCGTTTGTCAAAGTGCACGACAAGCGGATGTTGTTATGTTGGATACAGAGTTTGTCCGTACCCGTACATACTATCCGCAGCTTGGCCTTATCCAGCTCTTTGATGGACAGAACCTTTCTCTTATCGATCCAACGGTAATAGAAGATATGGCTCCGTTTGTTGAACTGCTTAAAGATACCTCCGTTCTTAAGGTGCTTCATGCCTGCGGTGAAGATTTGGAAGTGTTCCACAATAGCTTTGAGTGCTTGCCATATCCTATGGTCGACACCCAACTTATGGCTGCTTTCCTTGGCCATGGTTTATCGACAGGTTTTGCCGCTTTAGTGGAAAGCTATTTAGGTGTTGAGCTAGATAAGAGTGAGTCTCGTACCGATTGGTTGGCGCGACCACTCACAGACAAGCAGCTAGAGTACGCAGCTGCGGATGTGTACTACTTACAACCATTGTACGAGCAACTGTTTGAGAAAATTACTCAAGCTGGCTGGTGGGACGCCGCGCAGCAAGAGAGTGACTTACTCGCTTCCAAACGCATTAAAACTGTCAATCTAGAGATGGCGTACCTTGATGTGAAGGGCGCTTGGCAGCTTAAGCCAAAAGAGCTTTCAATTCTTAAGCCTTTGGCTACATGGCGTTTGAAAGAAGCATTGCGTCGAGATCTTGCACTTAACTTTATCTTTAAAGAAAACGACCTACTCACTGTGGCGCGTTTGGGTATTCAAAACCATAGCCAAATGGAACAAGAGGGTATGGATTACCGTTCGGTACAGCGTCACAGCGCACGTATTATCTCAATCGTAAAATCCGCCAAGAAGACACCCGTCGACGAGTATCCAGAAAAGATCGAACGCCTAATGGATATGCCGGGTTACAAACAGAAATTCAAAGTATTAAAAGATGAAGTTAAACGCGCTTCGCAGGCTAGCGGATTAGCCACTGAGTTTTTAGCCTCTAAGAAGCAGCTTAATCAGCTAATGAGCTGGGTGTGGAAAAAGGACAGAGATCCCGCCAAGCTACCTGACGTGATGCAAAACTGGCGATTAGAGCTGTTTGGTGAAAAGCTAAATAAGCTTCTCTAGAAAACAAAAAACGGGCTTCCAATTGGAAGCCCGTTTTATATTCAGTTTAATTAACCTGCTAGAACGTCGGTCGCTACCTTGTAGCTTGGATCTTCTTTAACGTTAATTTCTACTAAGCTGCCTGCTTTGTCGAGTAGTTTACGACAGTCTGGGCTTAGGTGGCGCAAGTGTAGTGTTTTACCTTGAGCTGAGTAGCGCTCAGCAAGCGTTTCGATTGCTTCAATGGCTGAGTGGTCTGTCACGCGAGAATCAGCGAAATCGACAATCACATCGCTTGGGTCTTCGTGTGCATCGAAGATCTCTAGGAAGTTAGCCACTGAGCCGAAGAAAACAGGACCGTGAATTTTGTACTCTTTTGAGCCTTCTTCATTGATGCTGGTATCAGCGTAGATGTGCTTAGCGTGTTGCCATGCAAACATAAGTGCAGAGGCGATAACACCAACGAATACCGCAATCGCAAGGTCAGTAAGAACTGTCACTACTGTTACTAGAACAATAACGAAGAAATCTTGTTTTGGTACGCGGCGAGCTAGTTTGAACGTTGCCCACTCAAAGGTACCAATCACGACCATGAACATGACGCCTACTAGTGCTGCCAGAGGGATCATTTCGATCAACGAAGAGGCAAACAAGATGAACATCAGTAGTGCCACAGCGGCAACGATACCAGATAGACGACCACGACCACCTGAGTTTACGTTGATCATCGACTGACCAATCATCGCACAACCACCCATAGCGCCAAACACAGAACATGTCATGTTTGCCATACCCTGACCGATACATTCGCGGTTCGATTGGCCGCGAGTGTTGGTCATCTCATCAAGTACCGTCAGAGTCAGTAGTGATTCAATCAAACCGATTGCAGCAAGAATAATCGCGTACGGAAGAATGATCTGTAGCGTTTCAAGTGTTAGTGGAACGGTAGGGATAGAGAAAGTCGGTAATGAACCCGCAAGTGTTGCTGCTTCGTCACCTGACATAGTGCGCAGGAAGTCAACCACTGTACGAGTTTCTAGATCTAAACCAACCACTAGCGCAGTGACAGTTACGATAGCAACAAGAGATGACGGTACAGCAGTAGTAAACTTAGGCAAAAAGTGAATGATTGCCATGGTTAAAGCAACGAGACCCAGCATTAGCATCATTTGGTCTGCTGGTAGCCATGTTAATGCGCCAGTTAAGTCCGGTGCTTTAAATTGGCCTAACTGAGCGAGGAAAATAACGATCGCTAAGCCGTTAACGAAGCCAATCATCACTGGGTGAGGCACGATACGGATGAATTTACCCAGTTTGAATATACCTGCTGCAATCTGCAGGATACCCGCTAGCATAATTGCGGCAAACAGGTACTGTACGCCATGTGAAGCAACCAGTGACACCATAACAACAGCCATGGCACCTGTTGCACCTGAAATCATACCAGGGCGACCACCGAAGATTGAGGTAATCAAACCTACAATAAATGCAGCGTAAAGACCAACCATAGGGTCAACGCCAGCAACGAAGGCAAAAGCGACGGCTTCAGGGACAAGAGCGAGTGCAACGGTCAAACCTGACAACACATCGTTCTTCACAGAGTGTTTAGAAAATTGGGGAAATTCAAACATATTTGCTCAGTTTGGCTAAGTGTTTAAAAGTATTCTGAATTGTATTTAGTCGCCACCGGGCAAAAATGCAATGTAAAAGAGCAGAAAGACCAAATTCAACAATTCAGATCGAGTCGGCGCATGCTACCGAAAAGTGTGATTAAGTTCAAGATTGATACAGGTATTGACTAATATTTGTGACAAATAATTAATCTCTATAAACCTAGCAGCGTGATAACGGTTTGTTTACCTAGTTATTTGCAATAGGCATAAAAAAACAGCCTCACGAGGAGGCTGTTTCTATTCGAAAAGCGAATGGCTAAAATTGAGGCTTAGTCATTGCTGCACCCGCTTGGTTGCGAGCTACTTGGCTACCAGCACCGCGAGATTCGTAACGCTGCGCTTTAAACGGAGCTGCAATTACAGTGATCTCTTTCATCTCTGTGCTACCAGGCGCTTTTGCCATAGCTGCTGACGCGTGACCTTTAAAGCTCGGCGCAACAACGATGTCTGAAGTTTCAGCTTTTACTTCTTCAGCAGGCTGTTTAACCTCAGTTGCTTCAACTTCTGCTTTAGCTTGAACTGGTTGCTCAACGGTTTCAGCAACCACTTCAACAGATTCAGAGGCAACTGCCGCTTGTGCTACTTCTACCTGCTCAGGTTGAGTAGCCACTACAGTTTCTTGTACAGGCTCTTCAATGATAGGCTGCTCACGACGGACAATTACTTTACCCATCGCCATTTCTGGACATGCAAAACCACCCAATGAAGTCACAGTAGCCTCTACAGGGGCTTCTACCTTGTCAGCTTTTGATTGCTGCTTAGGTGCTGGCTTAGTAATACCGTAACTTGGCATCACTTTACCCATCGCCATTTCAGGAGATGCAACACCACCTTTACGTAGGCGGAATGGGTTAGGGCGACGATCACGACCACGACGGCGACGTTGACCACTTGCACGTAGGTGACGTGGAGAACGACGGTTGCGGCGTTGCTTCGGCTGCTCTTCAGCGTTATCCGCTTCAGTATCCAGTGCTTTTTCTTCAACCGCGTCTGCTTTCGCTTCTACTGAAACTTGCTTTGCTTCTTCATCAGCTTGAGCTTTTGCAGCTTGGTCTTTAACTCGAACCTGCTTAGACAGCTTGCGACGTTGACGGCGCTCTTTAACTTTTGCCGCTTTCTCTTCTGCGCGCTCTTTGCGTGCTTCAGGTTTGTCGCCTTGCTGAGCGTCAGCCGCTAACTTAAGACCTTCTTCAGCTACCTTGCTCGGTTTAGTATCGTCACGCTTATTGCGGCGATCTTGCTTAGGTTTGCGATTCTGCTGCTTACGTTCGTTAGGTTTCGCTTCTGTTGCCGCTTCATCACGTGTGTTCTTACGCTTGTTATCGCGTTTGTCTTCACGGTTATCGTTGCGGTTGTCACGATTGCCACGACGGCGGTTATCGTTACGGTTGCGTCGATTGCGGTTGTTACGGTTACCTTCTTTACGCTCTTTAGGTTTTTGCTCTTTTTGCTTCTCTTCTTCTTTGGCAGAACCAAATAGGAAGCCACCTAGAGCTTTGAAGAAGCGACTTACAAGACCTTCTTGAGGTTCTTGTGATTCTTTCTTCTTCTCTGGTGCTTTTGGCGCTGGCTTAGCAGGCGCTGGAGCAGAGTTGCTTGGAGACGCAAAGCCTTTTAGAGCTGGCTCTTCAATTTTCTTAGGTTTGGCTTCAGTTTCAACTGCTACCTCTTTACCTTCTGCTTCCTTCATCGCTTCAAGCTTCTTAGGAAGTAGGTAAGAAAGTAGGTCGAACTCTTCACCTTCACGGACACGAATTACATCGAAATGCGGTGTTTCCATGTCTGAGTTTGGCACAACCGTGATCTTAACTTCTTGGATACGCTCAATGTGATTGATTGAACGACGCTTTTCGTTAAGTAGGTAAGAAGCAATAGGGACAGGCACAACTGCAAGAACCTGAGCTGTGTTGTCTTTCAGTGCTTCTTCTTCGATCAGGCGAAGTACAGAAAGTGCCAGAGATTCGTTGTCACGAACAACACCCGTACCACTACAACGTGGACAGATGTGGTGACTTGCTTCTGCCAGTGATGGACTTAGACGCTGACGAGACATTTCTAAAAGGCCAAAACGAGAAATTCGACCAATTTGTACTCTAGCGCGATCCATACGAACAGAATCACGTAAGCGGTTTTCAACTTCACGTTGGTGACGAACTGGCGTCATATCGATGAAGTCAATAACCACCAGACCACCTAAGTCACGCAGGCGAAGTTGACGTGCAATTTCTTCTGCTGCTTCTAGGTTGGTGTTTAAAGCGGTTTCCTCGATATCGCCACCCTTAGTTGCACGGGCAGAGTTGATATCGATAGAAGTCAGGGCTTCTGTTGGGTCAATAACGATAGAACCACCAGAAGGCAGACGAACTTCGCGTTGGAACGCAGATTCGATCTGACTTTCAATCTGGTAGTGGCTAAACAGCGGCACTTCACCATCGTATTTCTTAACACGGCTTACAAAATCAGGACGAACTAGGCGGATATGGTCTAGTGCGCGCTCGTAAATTGTGTTGCTGTCGATAAGGATTTCGCCAATATCGCGACGTAGGTAGTCACGAATTGCACGAACAATCACGTTACTTTCTTGGTGAATCAAGAAAGGTGCAGCGTTTGAGTCAGAAGCTTGCTTGATTGCGCCCCAGTGGTTCAGAAGTACGTTTAAATCCCACTCTAGCTCTTCAGCACTTTTACCAACACCTGCAGTACGTACGATCAAACCCATACCTTGAGGTAGTTCTAATGTGCTTAGAGCTGCCTTAAGTTGAGTACGCTCGTCGCCTTCGATACGGCGAGAAATACCACCGGCACGAGGGTTGTTAGGCATAAGAACAAGGTAACTACCCGCAAGAGAAATAAACGTAGTTAGAGCTGCGCCCTTGCTACCACGTTCTTCTTTCTCTACTTGTACGATTACTTCTTGGCCTTCTGTTAGCACTTCTTTAATGCTAGGACGGCCTTGGTAGGTGTAACCTTCAGGGAAGTATTCGCGGGCAATTTCTTTAAGAGGGAGGAAACCGTGTCTTTCTGCACCGTAGTCAACAAAAGCCGCTTCTAGGCTTGGTTCGATGCGTGTGATACGTCCTTTGTAGATATTTGCTTTTTTAGATTCATGTCCAGGGCTTTCGATATCCAAATCATATAAGCGCTGACCATCAACCAAAGCAACACGCAACTCTTCTTTTTGAGTTGCGTTAATTAACATTCTTTTCATTGATAAATCTCGTTGTCATTCTTTTGTTTTTCTTGTCACTGCGATCGCTTTCAAGGTGCCTGATCCCATGGCTTAATCGGTGCAGCCTCCCGGCTGGAGGGATGCTCTGGGGCACTTCAGTCTCACAAACTTTTCTCGTTCAGCTTGTGCGCCGCATCGGCGGCGGTAAACACTCAACATGATGAGCGACGAGTAGGGTGACAAGTTTGTTAATCCCGAAAATGTCTTACGCCGTGTGCTGCATTTTGGTAAATTAACGGGCTACTCAATTTATTGCTCAAATATGAGGTGGTTTGTATAAAATGCAACCAAATCATATATTGCAGGTGTGAACTATAGCAGTACCCACTAAACTCAGCAATCTGCTTTATAATAAAACGCTAAAAAAGCTGATTTTATTTTTCGTAAGTAACTGTTTTATTTGTTTAATTAGAGATGTTTTTGAAAATTGTAATAAAACTGATGGATTTTTATTCGTAGCAGAATTTGAATCCACTCTTATCGAGCAATTTTCCATTTTGTTGCGAAGAAAATGTGATTCTGCGCAACTTAGAGTGTTAGAATAACTTCATGAGTGAAATTAGAACAAAAGTCCAATTCGTTGACATTGACGACGACATGGCAGGGCAGCGTATTGATAACTTCTTACGCAACCAATTGAAAAGTATCCCTAAAAGCATGGTTTACCGTATTTTGCGTAAAGGCGAAGTGCGAGTGAACAAAAAGCGCGTAAAAGCCGAATATAAGCTGCAGGCCGGTGATCTTGTCCGAATTCCACCGGTTACGATTGAAGAGAAGCCTGAAGAAGTCGCACCGAGTACCAAGCTAAATAAGGTCGCAGAGCTTGAAAATATGATCATCCATGAAGATGACCATATGTTAATCCTTAACAAACCTTCAGGAACCGCCGTTCACGGTGGTAGCGGATTAAAGTTTGGTGCGATTGAAGCACTTCGTGCTCTGCGCCCTCAAGCAAGGTTTCTAGAATTAGTGCATCGTATTGACCGAGACACGTCTGGCATTTTACTGGTGGCAAAGAAACGTTCGGCATTGCGTCATTTGCAAGCCCAGTTTCGTGAAAAGACAGTACAGAAGTACTATTTTGCACTGGTGATGGGCGAATGGAAAGCGAGCTGTAAAAAGGTTAACGCCCCTTTGCTTAAGAACGAGGTGAACAGTATTGTGCGAGTAAACCCCAACGGTAAACCTTCGGAAACAAGATTTAAGATCATTGAGAAGTTTGCCAATGCAACGCTGATTCAGGCGAGTCCGATTACAGGTCGTACGCACCAAATTCGCGTTCATACCCAATACACGGGTCACCCAATTGCATGGGATGATCGCTATGGCGACCGACGATTTGATGCCTACACGGGCAAAGTTGGCTTAGACCGCTTATTCCTTCATGCGGCTAATATTAAGTTCCAACACCCATCAAATGATGAGTGGATGGAAATTAACGCGCCGATGGAGCCAAAGTTGGAAAAAGCGCTAGCGGGGCTGCGTAAGCTATAGGGATGGGAACGGACTTCGTCCTATGGATCGCTTCGCGAGTGGAACGGGCGTTGCCCTATGGAACACTTCGCTTCGAGAGTCGAGCTCCGCTCTAGGGAAAGCTGGATCGCTACGCTGCTGGAAAACTAGAGTTGCCCCCACAATAGAAGTGGAGCAGTTTTAGTTCTCCAGTTCTCCAGTTCTCCAGTTCTCCAGTTCTCCAGTTCTCCAGTTCTCCAGTTCTCCAGTTCTCCAGTTCTCCAGTTCTCCCGCATTCCCCTAAAGCACCTCTACCCCTTGTGCTGCGAGCATATCAATCAAATCTATCAGTGGTAGTCCAACTAAGGTGTTTGGGTCTTTACCTTCTAATCTTTCAAACAGAGCAATACCTAAGCCTTCACTTTTAAAGCTTCCCGCACAGTAAAAAGGCTGCTCTTGATCGACATAGTTTTCGATCTGCTTTTTGCTTAGAGCTCTAAAGTGGACTGTGAAGGTATCGACCTTTATGTCGGTGAGCCCGGTATGAGTATTGTGCAGAGCTAAGCCGGTATAAAACTGAATAGATTGACCGCTTTGGTCAAGTAGCTGATCAATCGCCTTTTCGCGTGTATGCGGTTTGCCGATGATGTTGCCGTTGATTACGCAAACCTGATCGCTACCGATAACTAAACTTGGCTGACTCACTGAGCAAGACTCTGCTTTGCCTTTGGCGAGTCTTCTTACTAAGTCGATAGGCGCTTCATTCTCTAGCGGAGTTTCATCGAAATCGAGAGTAGCTGTCTCAAATTCTATCGCTAGTTTATTGAGCAGTTGTTTACGATATGGTGATGTAGAGGCTAAAACTAGTTGGTAATTCGGCATTTTTCTTTACAATCAAAACAAGAGTTGGTGAGAGCTTAATTCATATTATGTCTTCTATACTAGCTCTCAAGCTGATAAGGAAAAAAAGTACAATTTTTTGCCCTTTTTCTTTGACTATAAACGATTTGGAAGATAGAATTCGCGCCCTATGCAAAAGGTAAAAATACCGCGTACGATTGATCCGTCACGCGCTGCACAGAAGCGACTAGATGTTGAAGGTATTATTCAAGTTAGTCTCTTTAAGCGCTTAGATGAATCAGTTGAAGGCGTTAAACGCGACGCCCAAGTGTCACTGTCATTTGACTTAGATGAGCAGCGACTCGTTGTTATCTCTGGTAAAGCTAACATCGAAGTCGACTTAGAGTGTCAGCGCTGTAATGAGGTTTTCGCACATGAGTGCGAGGTCCAATTCACTTATACACCTTATAAAGGTGAAAAGACTGAAGAGGAAGCACCGGAAGAGTACGATTTGGTAGATCTGAACGAGTACGGTGAGTTAGACCTAATACAGTTAGTTGAAGACGAGTTCATTCTAAACTTGCCTCAAATAGCAATGCACGATGAAGCGGACTGTAGCGTTGATTCAGATAATATGGTGTTTGGTGAACTTCCAGAAGAAATTGTGGAAGAAGAAAAGAAGCCGAATCCATTTGACGTTTTAAAAAGCTTAAAGAAGTAATTCTTTAATACTTACATAGGAGTAGGGTCAATGGCCGTACAAAAGAGCAAGAAATCTCGTTCAATGCGTGGTATGCGTCGTTCACACGATGCCCTAACTACAGCTGCACTTTCTGTAGACGCAACTTCAGGTGAAACTCACCTGCGCCACAACGTAACTGCTGAAGGTTACTACCGTGGCAAAAAGGTTATCAACAAGTAAGGTTGACCTTTGCAAAATATAACCGTTGCACTTGATGCAATGGGCGGGGATTTCGGTCCTCGCGTCACAGTGCCTGCCGCCGTGCAGGCACTGTCGCATTTCCCAGAGCTAAAAGTGATCCTTATTGGTGATCAAAACGCGATCACATCTCAATTATCTTCTCTTGGTTACCAGCCAGATGCTCGTTTGAGTATTGAGCACGCAGACCGAGTGATTTCCAACACAGAAAAACCTTCCCTCGCACTCCGTAACAATCAAGGCAGCTCTATGGGCATGGCGATTGATCTTGTTGCCGATAGTCAAGCCGATGCATGTGTTAGCTGTGGAAACACGGGTGCTTTGATGGCCTTATCGCGATTTAAGTTGAAGCTGTTACCGGGTATCGAACGCCCTGCGCTTATCTCTGCCTTACCGACCGCTTCCGGTGGTCGAACTTGGATGTTGGACTTAGGGGCCAATGTATCAAGTGATGCGGATTCGTTGTTTCAATTTGCCGTTATGGGTAGTGCACTTGTAGAGCAGTATGTAGGTAAGCCACCCCGAGTAGCCATTCTCAACATAGGCGCTGAAGAAATAAAAGGTAATGACCTCGTCAAGCGCTGTGCAGAAATGTTGGAAAATACTCGTTCGGTGAACTTTGTTGGCTATATTGAAGGTAATCAATTACTCCATGATGCCGCAGACGTCGTTGTTTGTGATGGTTTTGTGGGCAATGTTTGTCTAAAAGCATGTGAAGGCACTGCGCAACTTTTTATCGATAAGTTGAAATCGAGTATGATGACCTCATCTATAAAGGGTTGGATTGCAAGAAAATTGTTTTCCGGACTATTTAATGAACTAAAAACATTGAACCCCGACCAGTATAACGGCGCAAGTTTGCTAGGATTGCGCGGCATTGTCATAAAAAGCCACGGAAGTGCTGATGTAGAGGCCGTCATCAATGCAATTGGTGAGGCACTACATGAGGTCAAACGACAAGTACCAAGCCGTATTAGCGATCGTTTGGAAGCGGTTTTACTCGAGAGGCATTATTAGTCTTCATGTATAGCAAAATTTTAGGTACTGGCAGCTACCTGCCATCTCAGGTGCGTTCAAACGCAGACTTAGAGAAAATGGTAGATACAAGTGATGAGTGGATTGTAACTCGTACTGGTATTAAAGAGCGTCGCATTGCAGCTGAAAACGAAACAGTTGCAGATATGGGCTACCAAGCGGCGAAGAATGCTATCGAGATGGCAGGTATCGATAAAGACGATATCGACATGATTCTTGTAGCGACGACTAGTGGTTCTCACGCTTTCCCATCAGCGGCATGTCAGGTTCAAGCGCTTCTTGGCATTAAGCATTGCCCTGCATTTGATATGGCAGCAGCGTGTTCAGGGTTTGTATATGCCTTGTCGGTTGCCGATCAGTACATCAAAACAGGTCACTGTAAAAATATCCTAGTGATCGGTGCTGACGCTTTGTCTAAAACCTGTGACCCTAACGATCGTTCAACGATTATTCTCTTCGGGGATGCTGCGGGTGCTGTTGTTGTTGGTGCGAGTGAAGAGCCTGGTATCTTATCAACCACGATTAACTCTGATGGCCGCTTTGGTGAGCTATTAAGCCTCAAATTCCCAGATCGCCATGAGAAAGTACAAAGCGAATCTGAGCATAGCGAAGATATCAATAGCTGGCTGCATATGGCCGGTAACGAAGTATTTAAAGTTGCCGTTACTCAGCTTTCTCGCTTAGTTAAAGAGACTCTTAAAGAAAATGATATGGACAAGTCAGAGTTAGACTGGCTAGTTCCTCATCAAGCAAACCTACGTATTATTTCCGCAACGGCTAAGAAGCTTTCAATGCCGATGGAACAAGTGGTCGTTACATTGGATCGCCATGGCAACACTTCTGCGGCAACCGTACCAACAGCACTGGATGAAGCGGTGCGTGATGGGCGAATTAAGCGTGGTCAAACATTGTTGCTTGAGGCATTTGGTGGTGGCTTTACTTGGGGCTCAGCTCTGGTTAAGTTCTAAGCTATAGAATTCAAAATTAAGATGCCTTGATAGGCATCTTTTCTTTCTTCTTTTAAATAAAGAAACGGTTTTAAGGAAAAGAAAATGAGCAAGTTTGCTATCGTATTTCCAGGTCAGGGCTCACAAGCTGTGGGTATGCTTGCTGAACTTGGCGAACAATTTGAAGTCGTTAAACAAACATTTGCAGAAGCATCGGAAGCACTAGGCTACGACCTATGGGCTCTAGTTCAAAATGGTCCTGCAGAAGATCTAAACCAAACACACCGTACTCAACCTGCACTGCTAGCATCTTCTGTAGCGATCTGGCGCGTATGGCAAGAGCAAGGCCTAGAGCAACCAGCTAATCTAGCAGGTCACAGCTTAGGTGAATACTCTGCACTAGTATGTGCTGGCGTGATTGACTTTAAGCAAGCGATCAAACTGGTTGAACTACGTGGTCAACTAATGCAAGAAGCGGTTCCGGCTGGAACAGGCGCAATGTACGCGATCATTGGTCTTGATGATGACGCTATCGCAAAAGCTTGTGAAGAAGCAGCGCAAGGCGAAGTGGTTTCACCAGTAAACTTTAACTCGCCTGGCCAAGTTGTGATTGCGGGTAGTAAAGATGCAGTAGAGCGCGCGGGCGCACTATGTAAAGAAGCCGGTGCTAAGCGCGCGCTTCCACTTCCTGTTTCTGTACCTTCTCACTGTGCACTGATGAAACCTGCAGCAGACAAGCTAGCAGTGGCACTAGAAGAAATCGAATTCAACGCACCTCAGTTCCCTGTTATCAACAACGTTGACGTAGCAGCGGAAACCGATCCTGCGAAAATTAAAGATGCACTTGTTCGTCAGCTATACAGCCCAGTTCGTTGGACTGAGAGCGTGCAACTGATGAGCGAGCAAGGCGTAGAGAAGTTACTAGAGCTTGGCCCTGGTAAGGTTCTATCTGGCCTAACAAAACGAATTGTTAAGACACTAAGTGGCGCTGCAGTGAATGATACTGCATCTCTAGAAGCTGCTAAGTAATTAAAGGACATAGGAATAAAGAACATGATGAACCTAGAAGGTAAGATTGCTCTAGTCACTGGCGCAAGCCGTGGTATTGGTCGTGCAATTGCTGAACTATTGGTTGAGCGTGGCGCGACAGTAATAGGTACTGCGACTTCTGAAGGCGGCGCGGCTGCAATCAGCGAGTACCTTGGTGAAAATGGTAAAGGTCTAGCACTTAACGTTACTGACGTTGAGTCGATTGAAGCGACACTAAAGACCATCAACGATGAGTTTGGTGCGATTGATATCCTAGTAAATAACGCAGGCATCACTCGTGATAACCTTCTGATGCGTATGAAAGATTCAGAGTGGGATGACATCATTGATACCAACCTAACGCCTATCTTCCGTATGTCTAAAGCTGTGCTTCGCGGTATGATGAAGAAACGCGCTGGTCGTATCATCAACGTAGGTTCTGTTGTTGGTACTATGGGTAACGCAGGTCAAGCAAACTACGCTGCAGCAAAAGCGGGCGTCATTGGTTTCACTAAATCTATGGCACGCGAAGTTGCTTCTCGTGGTGTAACTGTTAACACTGTTGCACCTGGCTTTATCGAAACAGACATGACTAAAGCGTTAAACGAAGAGCAACGTGCATCGACTCTTTCTGCAGTTCCTGCAGGTCGTTTAGGTGATCCACGTGAAATTGCATCGGCAGTGGTATTCCTTGCTTCTCCTGAAGCGGCATACATTACTGGTGAAACTTTGCATGTAAATGGCGGCATGTACATGGTGTAAATCGCTTACCTTGCAGGATTAGTGAACTTTTTCATTAAATTTCATTCAAATTTCTGCGGGTAGAGTGAATTTGCACTTAATGTCACCAACTTGGCTATTTATTGTCATTAAAATGGCCTATAGTTTGAGATTCTTGATATGAACGTGCGCAAGATTTGTGCATGATTTAAGTCAAAAATGTATTGAATTTCGGTTAAAATCGCTAAAATTGTGGTTTGACCAGCAAGGTCCCTCTTGCAACTTTTGGTAGTTCGAATAAACTACTGAATCATCGCATTAGGCGAAATCTGTAAAGGAAAAGAAAAAATGAGCAACATCGAAGAACGCGTAAAGAAAATCATTGTTGAACAGCTAGGTGTAGACGAAGCTGAAGTTAAGAACGAAGCTTCATTCGTTGACGATCTAGGTGCTGATTCTCTAGACACTGTTGAACTAGTAATGGCTCTAGAAGAAGAATTTGACACTGAGATTCCAGACGAAGAAGCTGAGAAAATCACTACTGTTCAAGCTGCAATCGACTACGTAAACAGCGCTCAGTAATATCTCTCCCAGGCGGCCTTCTGGCCGCCTGTGTTCTCTTTAACCCTTCTATCCTTCCATAGAATCATTTCAATTCCGGAGAATAATATCGTGTCCAAGCGTCGTGTTGTTGTCACTGGCATGGGTATGTTGTCACCGGTAGGCAACACCGTAGAATCATCTTGGAAAGCCCTGCTAGCAGGTCAAAGCGGTATCGTGAATATCGAGCACTTTGATGCTGAAAACTTTTCTACTCGCTTTGCGGGTCTAGTAAAAGATTTTGACTGTACTGAATACATGTCTAAAAAAGATGCACGTAAAATGGATCTATTTATCCAATACGGCATTGCAGCTGGTATCCAAGCTCTAGATGACTCTGGTTTACAAATTAACGAAGAAAACGCTGCTCGTGTTGGCGTTGCAATCGGTTCAGGCATTGGTGGCCTAGACCTTATCGAAGCAGGCCACACAGCGCTTGTTGAGAAAGGTCCACGTAAAGTGAGCCCATTCTTCGTTCCATCAACCATCGTAAACATGGTTGCAGGTAACTTATCTATTATGCGTGGTCTTCGTGGTCCAAACATCGCGATCTCGACGGCGTGTACAACAGGTCTACATAACATCGGCCATGCGGCTCGTATGATTGCATACGGTGATGCAGAAGCTATGGTTGCAGGTGGTGCAGAGAAAGCATCTACACCTCTAGGTATGGCAGGCTTTGGTGCTG
Organism: Vibrio sp. SCP2; assembly: GCF_059295395.1. NCBI lineage: Bacteria > Pseudomonadati > Pseudomonadota > Gammaproteobacteria > Vibrionales > Vibrionaceae > Vibrio > Vibrio sp. SCP2. The sequence goes on from NZ_JCAFVV010000002.1 coordinate 210,571, forward strand.
CGAAAGCACTTTCTACTCGTAACGACGAACCACAAAAAGCTTCTCGTCCATGGGATAAAGACCGCGATGGTTTTGTTCTTGGTGATGGCGCGGGCATGATGGTTCTTGAAGAATACGAACACGCAAAAGCTCGCGGTGCAAAAATTTACGCTGAGCTTGTCGGTTTCGGTATGTCTGGTGATGCTTACCATATGACGTCTCCAAGTGAAGACGGTTCAGGCGGTGCACTAGCGATGGAAGCGGCAATGCGTGATGCAGGTATCACAGGTACTCAAGTCGGCTATGTGAATGCTCACGGTACTTCTACACCAGCCGGTGATGTCGCTGAAATTAAAGGCGTTAAACGTGCGCTAGGCGAAGAAGGTTCTAAGCAAGTTAAAGTGTCTTCAACTAAGTCTATGACTGGTCACTTGCTTGGTGCTGCGGGTTCTGTAGAAGCGATCATCACGGTGATGTCTCTGGTTGACCAAATGGTTCCACCAACAATCAACCTAGACAACCCTGAAGAAGGTTTAGATATTGACCTAGTTCCGCATACTGCTAAAGAAGTGTCTATGGATTACGCAATCTGTAACTCATTCGGCTTCGGTGGTACTAACGGCTCACTAGTATTTAAAAAAATCTAAACAAGCGCCTGAATTAGACTAAATAAACGGCTTAATGCTTTGGCATTAAGCCGTTTTGTTATTTAATGGTCTCTCAAAACTCGGCGCTCAAGCAATGGTGATATAAAGGAATTCTAATGTTCATAGTCAATGGTGTCTATTGTGAGTCAATCTCGGTGACAGATCGTTCGTTTCAATATGGTGACGGTTGTTTTACCACTATGCTGACGCGAGAGGGGCACATTGCTCATTGGTCGAAGCATGTTGACCGCATGAATGCTTGCTTGGACGCACTGTCTATCTCTCGCCCTGATTGGACTCAAGTTGAAAGTTGGCTAGCTCAGGCAGTTCGCAACGACCGAAAAGCGGGGTTAAAACTGCATATCAGCCGAGGTGAGGGAGGAAGGGGATATAGCCCTACTCATGTAGCCTCACCAAATGTTACTATTAGCGACTTTATTTATCCTGCTCACTATGAACAATGGAGTGAGCAAGGCTTAAAACTGGGTGTCTGCGAGCGACGACTTGGTCATAGCCCTTTACTGGCGGGACACAAACATAACAACCGTCTTGAGCAAGTGTTGCTTAAAGCTGAGCTAGAGCAGCATTCGTTGGCTGACGGGATCGCGCTTGATATTGATGACAACGTGATTGAAACCACCATGGCAAACTTGTTTTGGCTAAAGGGGGCAACACTGTTTACTCCCAGCTTAGATAAAGCAGGTGTCAGCGGAGTTATACGACGCGTTGTATTGGAATGGGCGCAGTCAGAGGGGATTGAAACTCACATAGGGGAGTATAAACTCTCTGATTTGCTTAACGCTGATGAAGTGTTTATGACAAACTCTATCTTAGGCGCAGCGCCGATTTGTGCTATTGATTCACACCAGTTTGATATTGGAAAAACAACTAAACGAATTCAGGAGATGATTGACTCGTGATTAAAAAAATCACGCTCTTTTTGTTGTTAGTGGCTGCATTGGCAGCGGGCGGCTATGTGTATGTCGCTAAACAAGTAGAGCAGTATGTAAACCAGCCTCTTCAAATCGAGCAGTCACAGATATTTACCATCGCTTCCGGAACGAGCTTTAATCGCGTCCTCGAACAGCTTACCGAGTCTGAAATGATCACTGGTAGTGATGTAGTTAAACTTGTTCGTCGATTCCACCCTGAACTGACACAATTACGCGCCGGAACTTATCTACTGGATTCAGGTTCAACTCTGAAATCGACGCTAGAGCAATTTAAACAGGGCAAGGAGCACCAGTTTTCGATAACCTTCGTCGAAGGTTCTACGTTTAAAGAGTGGCAGCAAATCATCAACAATGCGCCTTACTTGGAGCATGAGTTAGACGGATTAAGTGAAGCTCAGATCGCAAAAAAACTCGGAGTGCCACACGAAAAGTTAGAAGGACTGTTGCTTGCGGAAACCTATCATTACACCTTCGGTGCATCTGATCTTGATATTTTGAAGCGTGCTGCTGACAAACTGCAAATGGTGCTTGATGAGCATTGGGCAACTCGCCAAGAGAAATTGCCACTAAAATCTTCTTATGAAGCGCTTATCTTAGCTTCCATCATTGAGAAAGAAACCGCAGTAGAGTCTGAACGCGAGCGCGTTGCGGCAGTATTCGTTAATCGTTTAAACAAGCGAATGCGTTTACAAACCGACCCAACCGTCATCTACGGAATGGGGGATAAGTACGATGGGAATATTCGTAAGAAAGATCTTCGTACGCCAACACCATACAATACCTATACGATTTTCGGCTTGCCACCAACACCTATCGCTATGCCGGGGAAAGCTTCAATTCAAGCTGCTCTTAACCCGGAAGACAGTAATTACCTTTACTTTGTCGCAAGTGGTAATGGTGGACATGTATTTTCTAAAACATTGGCTGAACATAACCGAGCAGTTCGAGCATATTTAAAGCAATTAAGAAGTAAGAAATGAAAAACGGCAAATTTATCGTCATTGAAGGCCTAGAAGGCGCAGGCAAAAGTACAGCGATTAAGGCGGTACTTGAAACGCTAACAAATGCCGGTGTTGAGCGCATCCAAAATACACGTGAGCCAGGTGGAACCGCCTTGGCTGAACAGTTACGTACTTTGGTCAAACAAGAGCATGAAGGTGAAGAGCTGCAAGATATGACAGAGCTGCTGCTGATGTATGCAGCGCGAGTTCAGTTAGTTGAAAACGTGATTAAACCTGCACTTGCTTCTGGTAGCTGGGTCGTTGGTGATAGACATGACATGTCATCTCAAGCTTATCAAGGTGGCGGGCGTCAAATTCCTCGTGAAACCATGACTGCGCTTAAGCAAACGACCTTAGGTGAATTTAAGCCTGATCTAACGATCTATCTTGATCTTGACCCGCGAGTTGGTCTTGAACGTGCTCGTGGTCGCGGCGAGCTAGATCGCATAGAAAAAATGGACATGAGCTTTTTCGATCGTACACGTGCGCGTTACCTTGAACTTGCAGAGAATGATAACTCCGTCGTTGTTGTCAACGCAGAGCAAAGTATTGAGCAAGTTGCCGCAGACATCTCGGCTGTGGTGACCAATTGGGTGAGCGCATAGCATGAATGAGCTTTACCCATGGCTCTCTCCATTATGGACAGAGTGGCAATCAAACCTTCAAGCGGATCGGTTTTCCAATGCCGCTTTATTGATTTCTGATGAAGGGATGGGTTCTGAGCGCTTAGTCGAACATTTTAGCCGAGCGGTGATGTGTCAGAACTATCCCGCTGAAGCGTGTGGCTTTTGCCACGGTTGTCAACTGATGGAGTCTGAAAGTCACCCAGATTTCCATGTTGTTAAACCAGAGAAGCAGGGTAAGGCTATTACAGTCGAACAGATCCGTCAGTGTAATCGAATCGCTCAGGAGTCTTCACAGCTTTCCGGGTTAAGGCTATTTGTCATCGAACCTGCTGAAGCCATGAACGAATCGGCTGCGAACGCCTTGCTAAAAACGCTTGAGGAGCCCTCAGCAACCTGTATGTTCTTGCTGGTCACCCACCGCAACAACGCATTGTTGCCAACGATTACTAGCCGATGCCAACAATGGCACCTTACTGCGCCCGAGTCCTCATCGGTGGCTAGTTGGTTAAGTGAACAAGCCAATAAGCCAGTGCCTGCTTACGCTTCTCATATAAATGGTAATGCGCCGTTAGCCACGCTTGATTTCGTTAATCAAGATAAAGTATCGCAGTATCTTTCAATCGAGTCGCAGCTTATCGCACATTGTCAGAATCAAGCGGATGTGACTAAGCTTGCTAAAGAGTTAGCGTCAGAGCCGACTGAATATTTAAGTTGGTTATGGTACTTACTCACTGATGCGCAGAAAGTGCACTACGGCTTGGCGATGCCATTCTTTACACCTGGCGCTGATCTGTTAGCTGAGGTTGTTGGTTACCAATCTTTGTATGTTCAAGCTCAGGAGTTGTTAAAGCTCTCCGAACAATTAAGAACACACACAGGGCTAAATGCAGAGCTTCTGATTTTAGATTGGCTTTTCAAATTTAACGGGGAAACATGTTTGTAGATTCTCACTGTCATCTAGACAAATTAGACTATCAAGAGCTTCATCAAGGTATAGAAGATGTGGTTGCTAAAGCCAAAGCGGCCAATGTTACGGAGTTGCTTTCGGTCGGCGTGACTCTAGATTCTTTTCCTAACATGCTGGAAATGATCGAACCTTATGACAACATTTACGCTTCTTGTGGTGTCCATCCTCTTGATGTGGAGAGTGACTTTGCTCTCGACCGCTTACATGAGTACGCATCAAATCCGAAAGTAGTGGCGGTAGGCGAGACAGGCCTCGATTACCACTACCAGCCAGAAACTGCGGAACTGCAAAAATTGAGGTTTGAGCAACAAGTCGATTTGGCAGTTAAGTTGAACAAGCCACTGATTATCCACACGCGCAATGCGCGACAAGATACGCTAGATATTCTAAAAAATGGTAATGCTGAACAGTGCGGTGGCGTGATTCATTGTTTTACAGAGGACTTAGCGTTTGCTGAAGCGGCAATGGATCTTGGGTTCTATATTTCAATTTCAGGGATTGTCACCTTTAGACAAGCGACCGAACTAAAAGAGGTAGTGAAAGCACTGCCGCTTGATAGACTGCTTATTGAAACTGACTCGCCTTACCTTGCACCAGTGCCTCACCGCGGAAAACAGAACCAACCTGCGTATGTTGTCGAGGTTGCCGCCTACATTGCGCAGCTCAAAGGCTGCTCATTGGGTGAAGTTGGAGAAAAGACCAGCGAAAACTTCAGAAATCTTTTTTTGAGATAGAAAATGAGTTTTGGATAAAAAAGGAGCTTCGGCTCCTTTTTTTTGTAATTAGTATCACAGGCAAACGCTTTCTAGGCGTTGTTTACTAAAAATGTTGAAGTTGAGAGCTAAAAAAAGCGCCTATGTAATTTTGTTACATAAAATAACAACTGTATCTATTTTATTTACCCATCAAAATTAATCGATAGATTTAATATTATCAATAAAAACAGTCATTTGTAGACTTGAAATGCATTTCACACTTCGTTTTTGATTGTGATCTAGCTATTAGTTTGAAACTAAATTTCGTAACTCGGTAGAAAGATTGATCACCAACAAGATATATTTAGAGGCAGAAAATATAGTGACATAAGTGGTTACATTTTTTCTGGGTGCTAACATTTAAGGCTACGGGGGTGTGCCGTTAGAGCCCAATAATTCTTATAACTTTTCAGGAGCATAAACATGTTTAAGAATCTTTTTGCTAACCTGCAAAAAGTTGGTAAAGCTCTGATGCTACCAGTATCGGTTCTACCAGTTGCAGGTATTTTACTAGGTGTCGGTGCTGCCGACCTAAGCTTCATTCCAGAGATCGTTTCGAACCTAATGGAACAAGCGGGTGGTTCAGTATTCGGTCAAATGGCACTGCTATTTGCTGTGGGTGTTGCACTTGGCTTTACTAACAACGACGGTGTAGCAGGTCTTGCTGCTATCGTTGGTTACGGCATCATGACTGCAACACTAGGCGTTATGGCTGGTGTTATGGGCGTTGAAAAAATCGATACAGGTGTACTAGGTGGTATCCTTGTCGGTGGTGTTGCTGCTTGGGCATTCAACCGTTTCTTCAAAATCCAACTTCCAGAATACCTTGGCTTCTTCGCTGGTAAGCGTGCTGTGCCAATCATCACTGGTTTCACTGCTATTGGTCTTGGTATTGTTCTTTCTATCGTTTGGCCACCAATTGGCGGCGCGATTGCATCTTTCTCTGATTGGGCTGCTCACCAGAACCCACAAGTTGCATTCGGTATCTACGGTATCGTTGAGCGTTCTCTAATTCCATTCGGTCTACACCACGTATGGAACGTACCATTCTTCTTCGAAGCAGGTACTTGTGTTAACGCTGCTGGCGAAACTCAAAACGGCGTACTAACTTGTTACCTAGTTGCTGATGAAGCATCTCGTGCTGCTGGTAATGGCTTCGGTCAGCTAGCGGGTGGTTACATGTTCAAGATGTTCGGACTACCAGCTGCTGCTATCGCTATCGCTCACTCTGCTAAACCAGAGAACCGCGCGAAAGTAATGGGTATCATGGCTTCTGCTGCACTGACTTCATTCCTAACAGGTATCACTGAGCCAATCGAGTTCTCATTCCTATTCGTAGCTCCTGTACTATACGGTATCCACGCTCTTCTAGCGGGTTCTGCATACGTTGTTGCTAACACTCTAGGTTTTGTACACGGTACTTCATTCTCACACGGTCTAATCGACTTCCTAGTTCTTTCTGGTAACTCTCAGAAAATTGGCCTAATGGTTGTGACTGGTCTTGTTTACGCAGCAATCTACTACGTAGTATTCCGCGCTGTAATCAAGGCAATGGATCTTAAGACTCCTGGTCGTGAAGACGAATCTGAAGAAGCAACTGTTGCTGCTGGTTCAGACATGGCAGGTGAGCTTGTTGCAGCATTCGGCGGCAAAGCAAACATCACTGGCCTAGACGCATGTATCACTCGTCTACGTGTCGCGGTTGCTGATACAGAAGCTGTTAACCAAGACAAGCTAAAACAGCTAGGCGCAGCAGGCGTAGTAGTTGTAGCAGGTGGTGTTCAGGCTATCTTCGGTACTAAATCTGACAACCTGAAAACAGAAATGGATGAGTGGATCCGTAACCACGGTTAATTCCCACTAACTCATCTAATTTGACAAAGGAGGCTTCGGCCTCCTTTTTGTTTTTGGAACGGGAGCGCTTTGCTTATGGAACGGGCTACGCCTTACAGAACGCTGCGCTTCGAGAATTGGGAACGGACTTCGTCCTCCTGGAAAGCCGGGTCGCTACGTTGCTGGAAAGCGGGATCGGGCTTCGCCCTTCTGGAAAATGAGAGTTGACCACTTAACTTCAGTGGAGCAACTTTAGTTCTCCAGTTCTCCAGTTCTCCAGTTCTCCAGTTCTCCGTTCTCCAGTTCTCCAGTTCTCCAGTTCTCCAGTTCTCCAGTTCTCCAGTTATCCAGTTATCCAGTTATCCAGCTCTCTTAATTTTCCTCATCCTCACCTTTCTCTGACATCTTTTTCCTACAAATCTGGACAATTGCACGCTGTTTTATTTGTATTAGATGGCATTAGCATGAAGAAATATGGAATCTCTGGTTTGGTTGGCGTTTTAGCGGTAGCGAGTGGTGTTGCTGTCGCGGCAGAAGAGCCTAAATCGACAGACCTGTCGCTAGGAATGGCATTGGACCAAGGGCTTAGTGTTGTTGTCGAACTCGATGACCAATACCGCTTTATTGCCGGCAATGATGGCGGTGCATTTGATTATATTCTCAAGCGTGGCTCTTTTGAGGCTAACACGCCGGTAACTTGGTATGTTGGCGCTGGTGCGTGGAGTGAGTGGGATGGTAAAGAGTTTGGTGCTCGCGTCCCTCTTGGGCTGAATTGGAACTTGAGTAAAGGCTGGAATATGTACGGTCAAGTACACCCAGAGCTAAACCTATATGGCGGCCCAGAGCTGCAAATTGGTGGTGCACTTGGTGTGAAATACTCGTTCTAAGTACTAAAACAGGCGTAGGTTTAACGGTCTGAGCAGAGGAGACTCAAAAACGGACGGTTAAACCTAGGTTTGCTGAAAACTGATTCATCCAATCGGTTTTAAACTTGATAACACACGAACCCTCGCCAGTTGTTGGCAAGTTACATACCCCGCTGGTGTCATTGTCAACGACTGTTCCCAACCAACGTAGCTGAGTATTCAGCGCGACCGTATCGGAAAACTTGTATTCAAAACCGCCAAAGATACTGGCTGAAAATCCTAGCTCCTTATCGACCCAATCTGCATCGATATACGATCCTCCCAAGCCAACCCCTAAGTAAGAAGAAAACTTATCGTCTATAGGGTAGTAGACACTACTCTGAAAGTGTAAGTAATGCGTGGTGCTACTGGCATTAGTGTTTTCTACGTCTGTGCTTTGTGTTGAGTAGAATAGGCCAAGTCGCCCAGTATCAAAGTCGGTTTCAACCGATAGTGCGAAACTCTCAGAACCTTTTAGGTCGAGCTCTTGTTGATTTTGGGTTTCAACACTACCGCCAGCTGTGTATCCAACCCAAGGAGTGAGATAAACCTCGGCAACTGCCGTAGTGCTAATGGCCGATAAAGCTAAGGTTAAAGATATATGCTTCGATGCGTTCATTTTATATCCTTCATTTGGTAACCATATGCTACTAATTGTGACGCTAACGCCATAATTCCGCACGGAAAATAGGTATTAATTGAAGATATCTCACAAGGATGTTATTACTTTGTTACACAATAAGGAGGTGTCTATGGAACACAATCTAAAATTTGCGCTAGTGATTACGGCTGTTATCTTCGCTGTTTTACTAGGTTTTGGCATTACAGCAATTACTACTGCGTAGCCTATCAATGAAGAATTGCGGTGTTATTACCAACGCTGCTGTACAACTTGATGCTCAACGACTAAAAAAGTACACCGGCGGTAAAAATGCATTGGTTGCTCAAGGGGGCGGCCAAAGAGGGATTTTTACGTCTGGTGTGCTTGATGCATTCCTTCTCTCTAATTTTGACCCGTTTCACTCTTTCTATGGCACTTCGGCAGGTGCACTTAACTTGTGTGCGTTTCTATGTCGCCAAAGAGGAATAGGGCAATCCTTCATTCTCGACCTCACCACTGATCCAGAGTTCTTCCATCTGTTTCGTTATATCCGACATAAAAAATACATGGGACTGGACTGGGCGCTCGATAAGATCTGCGATTATCCCTATCGACTTGATATTGATATGGGTAAGAAAGTGCTTGCTAATCGTCAGGCCTATGCAGCAGTTACAGATACTAATAGGTTATCTGACCATTACCTTCCTATGCTGCAAGATGACTGGAAAAAAGTACTGATCGCCACCTGTGCGATTCCCCGCCTTTACGATCAACCTGTTCAGTTTGACCATGGGGAGTATGTCGATGGCGGTGTTTCTGCTTCGATTCCAGTTCAGGAGGCATGGCGCAAAGAAGCCCGTTGTATTGTAGTGATCCGTACCGAGGGAGAGGATTTAGCAACGGATACGGTTGAGGTGAATCAAGAGCCTCCTGTCGAGTGGTTACGTGATTCATTCAATGTGATCCAAGATCACTGGCAAGAAAAGTTAACTCGGTGGAAGCAAGACTGGAGTTCGTTTTTTAGTGACCAAGTACAGAAATCTCGGCAGGAAAAAACCGAACAAACACACCTAGAAGCCCTAAATGGCGGGCGCTGGTTGTTTGGGGCTGATGATATTTACCGTCTGAGTCATTTGCTCGGAGATAAGTTTGATTCCGGTTTAGCAGATATGCTGATGGTGCATTATCAAACTTATTCATTGACTCAAGACTTTTTGCACTCACCACCGGATGATTGTTTCATCATCCAGATCAAACCCGATCAACCTTTACGTTCTAGTTCGCTCATGAGTGAGAGAAAGGATTTACTCCACGATTATCAAATGGGGCTCGATGCTGGTTTTCGTTTTGTCGAAACCTTTTCCCAATGTATCGCTAAACCGACTTTCTCTTTGAAATAACTAAAATAATTAAGGGAGCACAATGCTCCCTTTGCTATTTTCTACTATCAATTAATTTACGCCGCAAGAATACGCATACAGTTAGTCGAGCCAACGACGTCCATTACGTCCCCTTGGGTGATGATCACCAGATCGCCGTCATCAAGTAGACCACGCTGTTTGAGTGTGGCAACCGCAGCTTCAGCCGTTTCTAGCCCAATATCAGATTTATCATCAAAGAACACAGGGAAAACACCTCTATAAAGCGCTGAGAGGTTCAGTGTGCTCTCATTGCGAGATAAGGCAAAGATAGGTAGTCCTGAACTCAAACGCGACATCATTAGCGCTGTACGGCCTGATTCAGTGAGAGTGACGATCCCTTTAACTCCACGCATGTGGTTAGCGGCAAACATGGTCGACATGGCTATGGTTTCTTCGCCAGTTTCAAACACGGAGTCCATTCGATAACCAGAGCGGTTAACAGACGACATCTTCTCAGCGCCCAAGCAGACTTCAGCCATAGAACGCACGGTTTCCAATGGGTATTTGCCTGCGGCGGTTTCGCCAGAAAGCATCACCGCATCGGTGCCGTCCAATACCGCGTTGGCCACATCCATAACCTCTGCACGGGTCGGCATTGGGTTTTCCATCATCGATTCCATCATCTGTGTTGCGGTAATGACAGTTCGATTGAGAGCGCGAGCGCGGCGAATCAGCTGTTTTTGCACCCCGATAAGTTCAGGGTCACCAATTTCTACCCCCAAGTCGCCACGCGCAACCATCACAGAGTCTGAGGCAAGAATGATGTCGTCAATGTTCTCTTGGCTTTCTACGGTCTCTGCGCGTTCTACTTTTGCAACCAAGCGCGTTTGTAGTCCGGCATCTGTAGCCAGTCTGCGCGCGTATTTCATGTCTTCGCCATTGCGTGGGAAAGAGACGGCCAGATAGTCGACTTTGATTTCAGCAGCGAGCTTAATATCATTCTTATCTTTTTCGGTCAGGGCTTCCGCAGATAGGCCACCGCCTTTTTTATTGATACCTTTGTTGTTCGACAACGGCCCACCAATAATCACCTTAGTCCTTACTTGCGACTCATTAACGCCCATGACCTGAAGCTGAACACGGCCATCATCGAGTAATAAAATATCGCCCGCAGAGACATCGTTAGGTAGCTCTTTATAGTCGAGCCCGACGGCATCTTTATCGCCTTGACCGGCTTCGAGTTTATTATCTAGGGTGAAAATATCGCCAATGCTGAGCTGAACCTTACCCTCTTTAAACGTAGAGACGCGGATTTTCGGGCCTTGAAGGTCGCCGAGAATGGCGACATGAGTGCCTAATTTGGCGGCGATGTTGCGAACTCTCGTAGCTCGTTCTCTATGATCATCAGCGGTTCCGTGAGAGAAGTTCATTCTTACCACGTTGACGCCAGCTTCGAGAATTGCTTCAAGTACACCAGGTTTATCGGTAGAAGGTCCAAGAGTAGAGACAATTTTTGTTCTTCTTTGGATTGAGGTCATTCGGATCTCCTTGATTGATGTTGTCGCTAGATAAATTGGGAGCGACAGCTATGATTCGGTTTCCATTCCTAAATGCATTAGCATTAAGTATATACAGGCGTAGCATCTGTGCTGACAATTCAGATGACATTCTTGTATGCGCCTCTGAAAAGGTGATGGAAGACATATTTATTTATGCAAAAAAATAGGAATGGATTTGTGATAAATCCTTCGCTATTTGATTAGGTACACAAACAAACATGTTTATACGTGACACTTGTCACGGCAATCTATCAAAGCTCTTCACAATTACTTCGCAAAGTAAAAAAATTACCAGGTTGTTGATATTCGGAGCACTCCATGTACATGGCTCAACCTGGCCATATTGATCATATCAAGCAGGTCAATGCTGGCCGTGTATATAAACTCATTGATCAAAAAGGCCCAATTTCTCGTATCGATCTCTCGAAACAGAGTGAGCTTGCGCCTGCAAGTATCACCAAAATTACCCGAGAGCTGATTGAGGCACACCTTATTCATGAAACGACGGTTCAGGAAGCGACTAGCCGTGGCCGTCCTGCTGTCGGTCTGCAAGTGAATAACGAAGGTTGGCAGTTTTTGTCGATGCGTCTGGGGCGCGGATATCTGACGATTGCATTGCACGAACTTGGTGGTGATGTACTGATTGATACCAAGATTGATATTCATGAAGTCGACCAAGATGATGTATTAGCCCGCCTACTGCATGAAATCGATGAGTTTTTCCAAACCTACTCAGAGCAACTTGATCGCGTGACCAGTATTGCGATTACGCTGCCTGGCTTGGTTAACTCAGAAAGTGGGGTTGTATTGCAAATGCCTCACTACAATGTCGAGAATCTACCCCTTGGCCCTGAGATCTATAAAGCGACGGGGCTTCCGGTCTTTATTGCTAACGATACGCGCGCTTGGGCATTAGCAGAGCGCCTATTTGGGCATTCACAAGAAAACGAAAACTCGGTACTGATTTCCATCCACCACGGTTTAGGTGCAGGTATTATTCTTGATGGCCGCGTTTTGCAAGGTCGCCACGGCAATATTGGTGAACTCGGGCATATCCAAATCGATCCGAATGGTAAGCAGTGCCACTGTGGTAACCGGGGTTGTTTGGAAACCGTCGCCAGTTCGCAAGCGATTCGAAACGAGGTCGCTGAAAGAATTGCTCAGGGAGAGGCGTCATCACTGGCAGAAATTGAAGAAATTTCGGTAGAAGATATCTGTGAAGCGGCGGCGAATGGCGATCCTTTAGCAGTCAATGTGATTGAAAAGCTCGGCGGTTACCTTGGCTCGGCCATTGCGATTGTGATTAACCTGTTTAACCCTGAGAAGGTGTTGATCGGTGGTGCGATTAATCAGGCCAAAGAGGTGCTCTATCCAGCTATTCAGACTTGTATCGAAGAGCAGTGCTTACCCGTTTACCATCAAGACTTAGAGCTGGTGGAGTCACGTTTCTACAAACAAGCCACTATGCCTGGTGCTGCTTTGATTAAGCAAGCCTTATATGACGGCCTGCTATTGATGAAAGTAATTGAAGGATAGTGTTTTCTGAGCTGTCGCTCTCCTTTATCTTTCTAGTAAACCCATATAATCTTGAATGATATATGGGTTTATTTTTATCTTAGTCTTGCTATAGACTACTTTTGTTATATACACATTTGTTGGGAAGCAGTATGTCTGGAGTATTAAATACCGTCGATCAGCGAACTAACCTTGTCGGTGAAAACCGTTTAGAGTTGTTGCTGTTTAGTTTGAATAGCCGACAGGTCTTCGCCATCAACGTATTTAAAGTGCGTGAGGTCATTAAAGTTCCTCCATTGACAAAAATGCCAGGCTCTCACCACCATATCACTGGTGTTGCCTCTTTGCGTGGCGTTTCTGTTCCTGTGATTGATTTACGTGCTGCAATCGGTTTTCCGCCATCTCGCCTAGATAACCAAGAAGAGAACCTAATCATCACTGAGTACAATCGTACTGTTCAGGGTTTTCTTGTGGGTCAGGTTCGAAACATCATCAATACTGCGTGGACAGAAATTCAGCCGCCGCCGAAAACGGCAGGAAGAGCGAACTATCTCACCGCAATTACGCAAATCAAAGACAGCAAAGGCTCTGAAATTGTCGAAATTATTGATGTGGAGAAAGTACTCGCACAGATTATCGATTACGATATTTCAATTTCTGAAGGCGTTTTAGACAACAACTTAGTCAATGAGATGGTAGGACGTAATGTCCTTATTGTTGATGATTCTTCAACAGCCCGCTCTCAGGTTAAGGGTACGCTTTCTCAGTTGGGGCTTAACATCATTGAGTGTCGAGATGGGCTTGAAGCTTTGAATTTGCTTAAGTCTTGGAGTGATGAAGGGAAGAATGTGGTCGAAGAGTTGCTACTTATGATCACCGATGCTGAAATGCCAGAAATGGATGGTTATAAGTTGACTCATGAAGTGCGCTCAGACCCTAGAATGAAAGACCTCTATATCACTCTTAATACGTCACTGAGTGGCAGCTTTAATGAGGCTATGGTGGAGAAGGTAGGCTGTGATCGCTTTATCTCGAAATTCCAGCCAGACTTGCTTGTAGAGGTCGCTCAGGATCGATTAAGAGATATATTATCCTGATAATACTTGTTAACACTTATTGCTGATGATTATTTATTGCATTGCTGCTATAGTAACCAAGTTATTTTGCAGTGCGAAATGACGAGAACGATTAAATACAACTGTTCATCAGAATCTTAAGGTTGTTTCTATTCATGATATGGTTTACGTCTAAGGTTGTTATGACCTTATGCATGTTACTGTACAGGGAATACAAGAAAAGAAGTATGGAAGCTGAAGACGAGTTGTAACTTGTCAGCGTTAATTCAAAAGGGAGCCTGTGCTCCCTTTTTTGCTTTATCGCTCTAGTGAAAGTCGCGTGACTTACTTCTGAGCCCTTGCAGTTTATCTGTCATATCAATCAGCCTTCCTGCAATCACATGATGAACTTCGCCTTCTTTTTCCAAAGTCCCTTTTACTTGTAAGATCTTCGCAGTTAGATAGGCTTCCTTTTGCGCCCGAGCCGTTGCTTTCCACACCACGACGTTGATGTTGCCAGTATCATCTTCAAGCGTGAAAAATGTCACGCCAGCAGCCGTACCCGGCGCTTGTTTTCCAGTCACAACGCCAGTCACAGTGACTAAAGATTGGTGATCTTTTTGCACCAAATCTTTCATTCGCGTAAATCGCCCCAACTCACCAGCGTCATCGAGCAAAGTGACAGGGTGTTTAGCGAGTGACAATCCAGTGGCAGCATAATCTTCAAGTAATGTTTGGCTCTCTGAGGGGGTGGTAATCACTTGGCTTTCAGGCTCTTCGGTGTCTTGAAAAAGAGGTAAGTCCGAAAGCGAATCCATCATTGCCCAGCGAGTCTGATAACGGTTGTGGCTAAGTGAATGCATGGCATTGGCTGAGGCGAGCAATTCGACATCTCGCTTGGATAAACCGATGTGTTTGATTTGCCCTGCATGGGTAAATTGGCCTTTGTCTCTGGCGTGCAATAGTTGTTGTGCGCTCTGCTGACTGAGTCCTTTCACTTGTCTTAAACCCAGTCGGATCGCCAATTTACCTTGCTGATGGACAACTTGGTGGTCGTACATGGAAGCATTAACGCAAACAGGTAACACGATGACCTTATGTCGCCGCGCATCCTGTACAAGCTGTGAGGCGCTATAAAAACCCATCGGTAGGCTATTGAGCAGTGAAGTATAAAAGGCTTCAGGATAATAGTGTTTGAGCCAGGCAGAGCAATACGCGAGCACGGCAAAGGAAGCGGAATGGCTTTCTGGAAAGCCATACTCACCAAAACCTAAGATCTGGTCAAAGATGCGTTCGGCAAATTCCAATTGATAGCCACGGCTGAGCATACCTTCTACCAACTTGGTTTTGAATTTGACTAGGTCGCCACTCTTTTTCCAAGCCGCCATCGCTCGGCGCAGTTGATCCGCTTCACCGCCACTAAAACCTGCCGCAACCATGGCAATCTTGATCACTTGTTCTTGGAAAATCGGCACGCCAAGGGTGCGCTCTAGTACGGCACGAACCTCTTCGGAAGGGTAGTCGACCGCTTCTTCTCCATTTCTTCGTTTCAGAAATGGGTGCACCATATCCCCCTGAATCGGGCCAGGGCGGACAATGGCGATTTGAATCACTAAGTCATAGTAAGTGGCGGGTTTTAAGCGTGGCAGCATGCTCATCTGCGCCCGCGATTCTATTTGAAATACGCCTACTGTGTCTGCTCGTTGGATCATTTTATACACCTGCTCATCATCTTGGCGGCGGGTAATCTCAGCAATCGTCAGTGTCTGGTTATGCAGACGCTGCACTAAATCAAAGCACTTACGAATAGCTGTGAGCATACCTAAGGCCAGTACATCGACTTTAAGCAGCTTGAGAGATTCGAGATCGTCCTTATCCCATTGAATAACGGTGCGATCGGGCATTGACGCGTTCTCTATCGGAACCAGTTCATACAAAGGCCCTGCAGCAATGATAAAACCACCGACATGCTGTGAAAGGTGACGCGGAAAGCCAAGAATCTCGTTAACTAGATTGATGAACTGTTCGCCTTTGAGAGAGTCAGGCTGCAGCCCTAACTCGACGATTTGAGCTTGCCAACCAAGAGCTCGGTCACGGCGATTAACATTTTTAATAAAGTAATCGAGCTGACTCTCTTCAATGCCTAGCGCTTTGCCCACATCACGCACCGCGCTTTTGAAGCGATAAGAGATCACGGTTGCCGCTAGAGCCGCACGCTCTCGACCATACTTTTGGTAAATGTACTGGATGACTTCTTCACGGCGTTCATGCTCGAAATCGACATCAATATCGGGCGGCTCATCGCGTTCGGCACTGATAAATCGCTCGAATAGCACCGAAATTTGTCTAGGGTCTACAGAGGTGATTTCAAGGCAATAACACACCACGGAGTTGGCCGCAGAACCGCGCCCTTGGTAGAGGATTCGGCGACGTTTAGCGAACATCACAATGTCGTGGATGGTAAGAAAATAAAACGGATAGTTAAGCTCATCAATCAGTGTAAGTTCTTTGTCTATTGTTGCCTGAATATCGCTTGGAACGCCTTCAGGAAAGCGCAACTTCTTGCCATATTCGACCAAGGCTGTGAGGTAGCTCATGGGAGTATAGCCATCGGGAACTAGCTCGCTAGGGTATTCGTATTGCAGATGACCTAAGCTAAATTCGCAGCGCTCGGCGATGTTGACGCTCTCTTGCAGCCATTCAGGTTTAAATAGCTTGGCGAGTTTTTCCTGACTACGCAGGCTTCTTTCTGTGTTGGTTAGTCGCTGATCGCCTAATTCATTGACGCTACACCCAGACTGAATCGCGGTCAGCGTATGCTGTAGAGGCAAACGGGTTGCAGTATGCATGAGCACGCCACCGCAGGCGCTAATCGGTAGCTGTAACTCTTGTGCCAATTGCTCACAGTGCTCAAGGTATTGCTTATCGTCAGATTTGAGGTGGCGCTGAATACCTAGCCACAGTCGGTGTTTATGATGCTGAGCAAGCCAGTTTCCCCATTTATGGTCACTGGATGTGTGGCTGGGTAACCAAAGAATGAGGCAGTGCTTGGCGGACATTAAGTCCCACTCAGAAAGTTGGTAGTTGCCTTTTTCGGAGCGCCTTCTCGCATTGGCAATAATACGGCAGAGCTCAGCGTAAGCTTCTCGGTTTGGGCACAACAATACGACTTGGCACTCTTGGCTGAGCCAGAACATACTGCCGACAATCAGCTCAATATTCAGCTCATGCTTCTTACTTGCCGTGTAAGCACGTACCACACCTGCAACCGAGCATTCATCTGTGATGGCTAGGGAGTGATAACGCAGGAAATCTGCTTGCAAGATCAGCTCTTCAGCGTGTGAGGCGCCAGTGAGAAAAGAGAAGTTACTTTGACAGAAAAGCTCAGCGTAAGACATCACATGTGCTCCGGACTAACAAAACAATCCATGGACGAACCAGTGCTTGTCTTGATTACGAAATATCCATAACCAGCGCCCTTGGTCACTACGAGCGACAAAGTAATCGCGAGTCATATCATCACCGTCCCACCAGCCTGTCACGAAGCGCTCTGGGCCTTGCATGATGGAGACTTTCTCTTGTAAAGGTTCTGGTGCAGGCAAAACGATATTTGGTCGTAATCTTTGGCTTGCTGCCTTGGTCGGAATAGGCAAGGTAGGGTCACAGAGAAAGGTGGCTTTTTCTGGACGAGGGTCGTGACTATGCGCGACTTTACGCACCTTATCTTTACCCAACTTTGCCTGTAGTAAGCCAATCAGCTCTAACTCAGTTTGTGCGCCTTGAAAGCCTTTAAATAGATCTGCGCTGGTGGATTCAAGCTCTCCACTGCGAATTAAACGCAGCGTCAGCCCCTGAACGGGAGCATCGAGCTTTAATGATTCCATTGTGAGCTGGCAGAGCGTCATCCAACGTGTGGCAAGGTAATCGCCACTGGCAGAGTAAAATGTCACCGAAGCATCGTCTTTGTCTCTTTGATGTAAGATCAGCTCTAACTCATAGCCAACTTGGTTACGTAGCGTAAGAAACCACTCCAGCTTGTTGAGCAGTTTAGCGAGCGGTTTTTCTAGCCACTGAATGTTTTCAATATCAAAGAGCAACTCTTGATAGTTTTCGAAGTGCTCTGGTGGGTGGTAGAAATCAATAGGGTGCTTAAACTGTCCCATCAATTTGCCAACATAGTTGACCAAATCAATATCAAAGCGGCGAGCGAGATCTTTGATTGGGATATCGAGCAAGTCGCTGAGTGTTGTGATGCCAACCCGTTGGAGCTTTTCCACCGTCTTGTTATCAAGCTCGGTTGCCGTAAGAGGAAAAGGCTTGATGATCTTGATAAGTTGCTCTTTCTCTAGAGTCAGTAGGGCTGCATTGGCTTTTCCTAAGGCGATAGCCGAGAAAGGAGAGAAGCCGCTCGAATAAGCGTAGTTAAGCTGAAGTTGCGTTAAATGCTGTGAAACGCGCTGCCAATAGGGTTCTAGCCCACCGTAGAGTGACAACATATTAGTGGCTTTGAGTAACACGCCTTGCGGTGGCAACAGACAAATATCTGAGGTGACCATATATAGCCACTGGGCAATATCAAGCAGAGTTTGCTGCTCAACCTTTTCATTATAAGGGTGAACTTGAAGCTGGTGACACATCGCACTAGCACTGCCTAAACCCATGCCCGTTTGTACCCCTTGCTGATGTGCGATTTCATTACATTGGACGATCTTAAAGCGCTTAGATTCAACAATCGCCAGTGGCAAAGATGCCTGCTCTGAGAAAAGTGCATCAAGTTGTAAAGTTGGAAAGTGTAGATAGATCCAGCTTTGCATAACTACCCTTGCTGACGAATTGGGAAAGGGATAATTACAGGCGGTTTAGGTTGCAACGTCAGGCTAGGCCAAGCTGCACTCATATCAATCACAAAGCTACCTTGCGGCCAACCCCCTTTACGCTTGGTGATGGTGATTTCGACTCCCAACGCGTGTGGAAGGAGTGTCATACTTAAACTGACAGGCAGTGAAAACAGACTTTTTTTGGCCGTTCTAAAGATAAAGTGCAGGCAGTTTCCATGTTCACTAGCAACCTGTAGGCGTCTTGCTTGATGAACTTCTAATTCGGGATGCCAAAGCAATACATTGCTGCATGCACCACTGCGTAAACATTGTTCGGCAGCCCAAAGTGCCTCTTTATCATTTTGTGGGTAGATGAGCAGGACTTTATTGTTATCTAAACCTTCATTATTAAGCTGCTCAGCACACAGGTAACCAGGAGGTTGAATGAAAACAGATAACCTCTCTTGGCTGGTGTTTTTTAGGTGCGGTAAAAGTAGGCGTAATTCACCAATACTGGAGGCACCTTGCAGCTCGACAACCCCATGCTTAGGAAAGCCGCCTTCAAGCTTTTGATCCAAAAGATCATGCCCAGTTGAGTAATAGTCTCCGCTGTCAGGTGTTTGAGAACCCGACCAAAGCCATTGTTTTTGCTTAAGATGTTCGATTAATTCATACATAACAAGATACCTGTATATATGTACAGTATAAATTATTATTAATTATCGGCAAGGGAAAACAGAGTCGTTTGTTATTTTGCTTGCTTATAGCGCCTTCTTAATAGGAAATTGCGCTGCAAGGTTTATGCATATGCTTGACATATGTAGCATGCGTCTTATATTGAATATATATTAAGCATATGTTGACCATATGCCTAAAGAGAGGATGTTATGAGAACAGTATCAATTTTTAAAAATGGCAAGAATCAAGCGGTGCGCTTGCCAAAGGATTTTGAGTTTGATGGAGTGAATGAGCTCGAAATTCACAAAGAGGGGGACGTCATCACTTTACGTCCTGCTCGCCCGGATTGGCTTTCTTTTGGTGAGCAAGAAAAGGCTGATGATGATTTCATGGTTAACCGTGAAGATGTAATGACAGATGAAGGGCGATTCGATTTTGAGTAAGAAAATCAACTACATGCTCGATACGTGTATTTGTTCGTTCATTATGAGAGAGCAACCAATTACAGTGCTTAAAAAACTTCAAGCCGTGGTCGGTAAGCAACATCGAATCGTTATTTCAGCAATTACCTATCAAGAAATGCAGTATGGACTACTGGGGAAAAAAGCCTCACAGAAACATAAAGTGCTTGTTGAAGCCTTTCTCAAGCGAGTTGATGAGATTTTACCATGGGACAAAGCGGCTGTTGATGCAACGACGGAAGTTAAGCGCGACTTAATGGTTAAGGGGACACCGATTGGTAGCAATGATACCGCTATTGCAGGTCATGCCATTGCAGCAGGTTGTGTGCTTGTCACGAACAACACTAGAGAGTTTCAGCGTGTAGAAGGTTTAAAGCTTGAAGATTGGGTTCACTAGAGAGAGGCCATATATGGCATTAGCGCTATTGGACAAAAAACGCCTTGTGTTTATACATAAAAACACAAAGCGTTGAATTTAATTGGAGTTTGTCACCTAGACATTAGGATCTATTTTTTTGGCTGAGCATCAATACATTCGCCATTGACTGCTTTACCTTCTGGTGCCATCAGGTAAAGGTAGAGAGGCATAATATCCTGCGGTGTTTTGAGCAAGTCTGCATCTTCAGCAGGGTAAGCTTTAGCACGCATGCCTGTACGAGTTGCGCCAGGGTTAATCGCATTGACGCGGATTGTGGTATCGCTAAGCTCATCAGCAAGGATCTGCATCATGCCTTCAGTGGCAAATTTCGACATAGCATAAGTGCCCCAGAAGGCACGACCACTGTGACCAACGGTTGATGAAGTAAAGACAATACGCGCGTCTTCTGATTTATGCAGTAGAGGCAGCAATGCTTGAGTCATCAGAAACTGAGCTTTGACGTTGACCTGCATAATATCGTCATAAGTGTCTTCACCGATTTGGTCGAATGGGCTAATCACACCAAGTAAGCTTGCGTTGTGTAAAACGCCATCTAAGCGACCACATTGACCTTCAATAGTATCAACCATATCAAGGTAGTTTTGCTTAGTCGCGCCTTTCATATCGAGTGGGATAATTGCTGGCTGAGGGTATCCCGCCGCTTCAATTTCGTCGTAAGTCTGTTCCAGTTTTTTCACTGTACGACCAAGTAAAATCACTGTTGCACCGTGCTCAGCATAAGAGAGAGCAGCTTGCTTACCAATGCCAGCACCTGCGCCAGTCACCAGTATGACTTTACCTTTCAAGGCATCTGAAGAAACAGCATATTCCACGATGTGTATCCTTATTGTAATGATTTACTTTATGATTCCGTAAGATGGTGGTTACAATACACTAATTCGCACAATAGAGGATGCTCACATTGGAATTTTTGTTGGACTATGGGCTGTTTTTAGCCAAGATTGTGACTGTTGTGGTCGCGATTGTAGCGATTTTAGTGGTTGCTAAAGCCGTTGGTGGTAAAAGCGGTGGCGCGAAAGGTGAGTTGGAAATTACTAACTTAACGGATCAACACAAGCAGACCGTTGAGCAGTTAGAGCACCATCTGCATGATGAAGCGTTTATTAAAGCGCGTGACAAGGCAGAAAAGAAACAAGAGAAAGAGAAAAACAAATCTCGCGAGAAAGAGATCAAGAAAGCCTCAAAAGAGGGCGATCTTGATAGTAAACGTGAACCTCACCTGTTTGTTCTCGACTTTAAAGGCAGTATTGATGCTAAAGAGGTCGCTTCATTACGTGAAGAGGTGACCGCAATCTTAGCTGTGGCACGTGAAGGTGATGAAGTGCTACTGCGTTTAGAGTCTGGTGGTGGCATGGTGCATGGTTATGGTCTTGCTTCATCACAGCTAGATCGTATTAAAGCTGCCAATCTGCCCCTGACCATTGCAGTCGATAAAGTCGCGGCAAGTGGTGGTTATATGATGGCATGTATTGCAGACAAGATTGTGTCAGCACCCTTTGCCATTGTTGGCTCCATCGGTGTGATTGCCCAGCTACCAAACTTCAATAAAGTGCTGAAAAAGTATGATATTGAGTATGAGCAGCTAACAGCGGGTGAATACAAGCGTACTTTAACCATGTTTGGTGAGAACACAGACAAAGCGCGTGACAAGTTCAAACAAGAGCTAGAAGAAACACATGGCCTGTTTAAAGACTTTATCCGTGAGCGTCGCCCTGACCTTGAGTTGGATAAAGTGGCAACAGGTGAGCACTGGTTTGGTACCCAAGCTCATGGTCTAGGCTTGGTTGATGAGATCAAAACTTCAGACGATCTTGTGGTTGAAGCGTGTAAAGACAAAACCGTACTTGCGATTCACTACGTAGAGAAAAAGAAACTGACCTCAAAGCTTGCTGGATTAGCAGGTGAAGCGGCAGACAACGTATTAATGAAGCTGATTGATCGCGGCCAACGTCCGATTGTCTAATTCTCTGCATACTGAATACTAGAGCGCCCACCTATTTTGGTGGGCGCTTTTGTATCTGCTTAAGCTCAACCTTATTTGATATAGGAGTCGAGAACCTTGAGTACGATTTCCATATCTGTTTCGCGTTGATCTTTATCTTCTTCGAGCACGACGTGTTCAATTAAATGCCCTTTAATCACTTCCCGCATTAAACCATTTACGGCACCACGAATAGCCGCGATCTGCTGCAAAACATCCTGACATTCATGCTCTTCATCTAGCATCTTTTTTAGACCATTGACCTGACCTTGGATCTTACTTACTCGGGCCTTAAGTTTTTTCTGATCTTTTACTGTGTGTGACATGGCATATCTTCTTTACGTGTTAGGCGGAAAGATTCTAACCGATAATGTAGCACCTAAATTATACTGGGGGGTAGTATTTTGTACTAGGGGGGAGTATGATTTCGACCAGATTGAAACAACAATAGAGAACAGCAATGGATTTTGTAGCACTTTTACAACAAGGTAACGGCTGGTTTTTTATCCCAAGTGCGATCTTACTTGGTGCTTTACATGGCTTAGAGCCCGGCCATTCGAAAACCATGATGGCAGCGTTTATCGTGGCGGTGAAAGGTACTGTTAAACAGGCAGTGATGCTTGGGCTAGCTGCAACACTTTCTCATACCGCTGTCGTGTGGCTAATCGCTGTTGGTGGTATGTACATCAGCCAGAAGTTTACTGCTGAAGCTGCCGAGCCTTGGATGCAGCTCATCTCAGGTGTCATCATTGTTGCAACCGGGCTATGGATGTTCTGGAGAACATGGAGTGAAGAGCGCGCATGGCATAGTGCTCACCATCACTCAAAGGATTGGAAAACTCAGGTGGTTGATACCGGACATGGTCATGTGGCGCTATCGCTTGTGGGAGAGGGGGGTGACCAGAGATTCCAGTTGAAAACGCTAAACAGTAAGCAGTTAAAGGCTGAAAGCGTAAAATTGGTGCCATTTGGTGTAGGTCAGCAAGCTATTGATGTCTATGAATTTATTGAGCGTGATGGTTACCTAGAATCGACTTCATCTCTGATACAGCGGGATGATGTGAAGGTCAAGCTGATGATTGGACATCACGATCATACCCATGACTTCGATGTGCACTTTCACTCTAACTCGGATTTGAACCATGAAGAGAAAGAGTACCAAGATGCCCATGAACGCGCTCATGCAATGGATATTCAAAAACGTTTTGCAGACAGAGAGGTGACTAACGGACAAATACTTCTGTTTGGTCTAACGGGGGGATTAATTCCATGCCCAGCAGCGGTCACCGTTCTCTTGATCTGTTTGCAACTAAAGGCAATGACATTAGGCGCGACCTTAGTGGTGTCATTCAGTATTGGCTTAGCGCTGACTCTAGTTGCAGTCGGAGTCGTTACGGCTATCGGCGTACACAAGGCGACATCGAAATGGAGTGGTTTGAATGATATCGCTCGCCGAGCTCCTTATCTATCAGGCGTTTTAATCAGTGCGGTGGGTTTGTATATGGGAATGCATGGCTACACTTCACTCATGAACTAAGCTCACAGGTAGCGACGAGTTTGTCTTAAGGCTAATTGTAGGTTGCAACTTTATGATGTGGATTATTACCAAATACGCGCTCACTGCTGGCGTTGTCGTGCTTATTTCCGAGGTCGCAAAAAGAAGTGATAAGGCTGGAGCTTTGATCGCAGCGCTTCCAACCGTAACAATATTGGCTCTGATTTGGATGTATGTAGAAGGGCAAGGTCAACAAAAGCTTGCTAATCACGCGTTCTACACCTTCTGGTATGTGCTGCCTACATTACCAATGTTTCTGGTTTTTCCTTGGCTTCTGACGCGCTATCCATTTTGGATTTCTTTGTCTATTTGTGCCGTTATCTCAATAGTTTGCTTTGCATTGGTCGCTATTTTGGTCAGACAGTTTGGAATAGACCTTACATGATGACGAGCACTGCCTGTTGAAATGTTCCTATTGTTATAATATAACAATGTTGGTTTTTTATCTGTCCTCCAATTGATTGTGTGGTTATGGTCTCTAAAGTAACAATAAAATCGGTTAGCTTGCTGATGCTGTTTATCGTTGCAGTATGTATGACCTCGTCTGCAATTGGAGAGTTTCGATCTCACGGCTTACTAGCGGTAGAGTCACTGCAAATCGCTCACTCTCACGAACATGGTCACTACCATGAAGTCGATAGCGAGCACTTGTTCCAGCATGATAAAAGTAACCACCATCACAGCTATGATAGTGCTTCTATCAAGGGCAGTAGTGTTATATCTCTGTCTGATTTAATGGATTCCTCTTACACCCTGCAAGTGGACGGAACCCCTAGTTATCAACCCTTCAAAATAGAGCGCCCCCCAAGAGTCTTGTTAGTTGCTTAAAAAAACACCGCGATAAGCGGTAACTCAACAATTAACAAACAATGGTTTATCTATGAATTTATTCGTTTTAGACGAAGTGATTGCTATGCCTGTAAATTGGGTAGCGTCACTGCGTAAAGGGGCGCTTTATCTCGTTTTAGCCTCGCTGACTATTTTGAGCTCAGATGCCTTGGCTCATGCTGTAGCACAAGGTGACAAAGGCTACATACAAGAAATAACAGGCACTAATATTATTGCTTTCATGTACTTGGGAGCAAAACACATGGTGACGGGGTATGACCATATCCTGTTTCTATTAGGTGTTATTTTCTTTCTTTATAAAATGAAACACATCGCGCTGTACGTCAGTCTTTTCGCTATTGGTCACTCGACAACGATGCTGATTGGCGTGTACTTCAATATTGGTATTAACAGCTACATCATTGATGCCATTATCGGGCTATCGGTAGTCTATAAGGCCTTAGACAATTTAGGCGCGTATCAGCGCTGGTTCGGCGTTCAGCCCAATACTAAGCTTGCTACCTTAATATTTGGCTTCTGCCACGGGTTCGGGCTCTCTTCGAAGATCATTGAATATGATATTTCGCCTGATGGATTAGTTCCTAATCTATTGGCGTTCAACATAGGTGTAGAAATAGGGCAGTTGATTGCGCTTGGCACCATATTGATTGTGATGGGCTTTTGGCGCAGGCATACAAGCTTTGTCCGTCAAGCTTACTCAGTCAATGTCGTTATGATGAGCTTAGGTTTCATGCTCATTGGATATCAATTAACGGGCTATGTTGTCGCTCAGTAATATAAGGAACTCATTATGTATAACTCAGATATGCCAAATCGAGCAGAACTGCCAACAACCAAGCAATTAATTCGTTCAACGCTTCTTGCTTTGGTTGGTGCCTTTTTACTTCTTATTACTGTCGTTCTTCCTGCAGAATATGCAATTGACCCGACAGGAGTGGGCCGAGTGATAGGTTTGACCGACATGGGGGAGATAAAGACTCAATTAGCTCAAGAGGCGGCTGAAGATCAAGCGAGATCTGAAGCCATGAAGACAGTGGAGAAAGTTGAACAGCAACCTTCTACAGATACCGTTGACTCAACGACGCTAAGTAATGCCAGCAACGATGCTGTTGAAGTGGCATGGAAGGACAAGATCCTGCTGTCGCTAAAACCAGGACAAGGCGCAGAGGTCAAACTGGTTATGGACAAGGGTCAAATAGCTCAATTTACTTGGTCAGCTAAAGGTGGCGCTGTTAATTTTGATACACATGGTGACGGAAATGGTCAGTCAATAAGTTACGAGAAAGGTCGTGGAGTTCCAAACGACCAAGGTGAGTTAACCGCTGCTTTTACCGGTAATCATGGTTGGTTCTTTAGAAATCGTACCGACAACACAGTGATGGTCATTTTAAGGACCAAAGGAGATTATTCTCAAATGAAGAGAGTGCTTTAACTTAATGTAAGCTAGCCCGAGAAAACTTGGGCTAGCTTTTGTATTTCAATCACGTTGTTGCTTAAAGGCGATCTCTAAATCTCTTGCATCAACTGAATGAAGTTACCACAGGTGTCATCCAATACAGCGATCATGACTGGCCCTGCTTCCCTAGGTGGGATAGAAAATTCAACGCCTAGGCTCAATAGTCTTTCATATTCACTATTAATGTCGCCCACAGTAAAAGATGTCCACGGAATTCCCGCCTCTTTTAAAGCTTGTTGATAAACTTTTGCTGGCTCAAAAGCCATTGGTTCAAGCAGTAGTTCAACTCCTGACTGTTCTTGTGGAGAGACAAGGGTCAACCATTTGTGCTCTCCTAAAGGAACGTCGGTTTTTTTGATGAACCCAAGAATATTTGTATAGAAATTTAATGCTTTATCCTGATCATCAACAGGAACGTTTGTTAGACTAATTTTGATCATACCTAAGTACCTCTTCGGTTTCGGAGTGAATACAAAGTAACGGATTCATCGAGTCAAAACTTATTCCCGATTGCTTTTATGCAAATTCTGGAATTCTCTTGGTGAGTACCCAGTACACTTTTTGAAGACAGAAGAGAAAGTAGTCAGGCTCTCATAACCGACCTCAATACAGGTATAGGTCACCGGATTACCTTCTTTAAGGAGGTGTTTGGCTTTTTTAATCCGCATATCTCTTAGATAATTTCTTGGCGTTCGACCGTAAATCTGCTTGAAAATTCTAATGTAGTGAAAGCGAGACATAAATGCGGCTTTGGCTAAATCATCCAACTCAATTTGCTCCGAATAATAGTTCTCCATAAAAGCCTTGGATTGCCTAAATAGCAGGTATTGCTCGGGGCGTAAGGGTATCTCACTATATAAGCGAGTGATCTCTTGCTCGTAAAATGTCTTCGGAGGAGGCGGCATCTGGTTGCTACATTTAGGCAAATATCTACTTATTCTAACACCGAATTACAGGCGTTGATTTTCGATTAGAAGTGAGAGGATAAAGAAAAAACAAACCCCGCCAAAGTCGGCGGGGTTTGCTGCTTGCTAAAAGTCTTTGTTACTGAGCTTTTGGCTGTGAGGCGTTTGGCTTGCGATTAGCAGGACGGCGAGGTTTGTTACTCGCGTTGCCTGAACGAGGTTTCGCTTTACCTTCTCCGCGTTGGCTGTTGCCATTTTTGTTTTCGCCCTTTGGCTTACTGTGACCAAAATGACGCTTGTTCTTGCTGGCTGGCTTGTTACCGCGAGCGTTATCGCCAGAGCGCTGACCGTCCTGATGTTCGGCTTTAGGTTGCTTAGGCTTTTTCGGCTTCTTAGGTTTCTTTGGCTTAATTGGGCGAGTATCTAGCTTTGACTCAGGAAGCTCGTTGACGGGTTTGAAACCTTCTAATTCAAGGCGAGGAAGCACTTGCTGAATTAAGCGCTCAATACCAAATAGCTCGCTTGCTTCAGCGGCTTCGACTAAAGAGTATGCCTTACCGACTTCACCCGCACGACCAGTGCGACCAATACGGTGAACGTAATCTTCAGAGACGTGCGGCAGTTCGAAGTTGACCACCTGAGGAAGCTGAGGAATATCGATACCACGCGCGGCAATATCAGTAGCAACCAATACGCGAACGTCGCCCGATTTAAAATCTGCTAATGCACGAGTACGTGCGCCTTGGCTTTTGTTTCCATGAATTGGCGCCGCTGTAATGCCTTCTTTATTGAGGAAGAAAGCCAAGCGGTTCGCACCATGCTTAGTGCGACAGAAAACCAGTGTCTGTCGCCAGTTGCCATCCTTGATTAGCTTGACCAACATTGGCGCTTTCTTACGTTTGTCTGCTGGGTAGATGCTTTGCTCGATGGTTACCGCAGTTGAATTCTCTTTGCTCACCGAGACTTCTACTGGGTCGTTGACCAAGCCCTTTGCTAGCTCGCGGATCTCAGGTGAGAAAGTTGCAGAGAACAACAAGTTTTGGCGCTTCGCAGGCAGTAAGTTGAGAATCTTACGGATGTCACGAATAAAGCCCATATCCAACATGCGGTCGGCTTCATCAAGTACCAATACTTCAAGTTGGTCGAACTTGATCGCATTTTGTTGGAAGAGGTCGAGTAGGCGACCTGGAGTGGCCACTAACACGTCACAGCCTTTACGCAGCTTCATCATTTGTGGGTTAACTTTAACCCCACCAAACACAACTTGAGAGGTCAGTTTTTGGTGGCGACTGTATTTAAACACGTTTTCCTGAACCTGTGCGGCAAGCTCGCGTGTTGGGGTCAATACTAAGGCGCGAATATGATTGCCTTTCACGCGTTGACCATTGTCCAAACGTTCAAGGATCGGCAATGTGAAGCCTGCAGTTTTACCTGTACCCGTCTGCGCTGCTGCCATAACATCTTTACCTGCTAGTACGGCAGGAATTGCTTGCTCCTGAATCGGAGACGGCTTGTCATAGCCTTGTTCTTCAATAGCTTTGAGGATTGGGGCAGAAAGGCCTAAAGAGGTAAAACCCATATATTGTTCTCTGTAAGTGGTGTGTGATCGGGCAAGACCTCAACAAAAAGGTATCGCCACGAAAAAGGGCGCCATTCTGAGCCCTTTAGCGGTGAACATCAACCAAATTATGACTTGGTTGAAGAAAGTACGCCTTTTTTTGTTAGCAGAAAAACCGTCATCGCCAAGACAAGACCAGATAGAGCACCAAATAGATGAGACTCCACTGCCACGCGCGCATTGATTATCTCACTCGTCGAAGCTGACGCACCCATTGTCATCTCCCAGCCAACTTTTGCTAGTACGCCAACGACCAACAGCCAACTGCTCTTTTTGCCGTTTAAGGCTTCCTGAAGGGCAAAATAAGCAAACAGTCCATGAAGCACTCCAGAAAGACCAACATACCCATTCATGCTGCTAAGGAAGTTCAGTCCGCCGACGGCAAGACTAACGGTAATCAAGCTAAAAAGGAGGGCTTTGGGTGACGGCTTGAAGATAAAACTGATCACCCAAAGACCAGCTAAATTCATCCCTAGATGGGCAAAGTTGGTATGCGTGAAGTTTCCTGTTAGGATTCGCCACCACTGACCTTCAAGAATAAAATAGCGTTGCCAGTTAACTTGGGAAGCGAAAGGTTCGAATTGAAGGCCTAGGCAAACTAAGCTGATAACAATTAACAGAAGTAATAAGCGCACACTATGTCCCGATACTGTTCTCAATGTGGAAAGTCACTCAAAGCTTGTATCTGTGAGTGGATACAAAGCCTAACATCGAATGTCGAGTTGGTCATCCTACAACACCACAGTGAAACAAACAGACCAATGGGAACGGCGCGAATACTCAAGCTGTCACTCACCAATAGCTATTGCTTTGAAGGGGAAGACTTTTCTGCTCATGATAAGCTCAACCAATTGCTGAACGACGACTCCTATCATCACTTTGTGCTCTATCCGGGAGAAGGCTCTGTGAGCCATACACAAGTCGCCGAAAAGTTATCTGCCGAGCAAAAGGTAAGGGTGATCCTGTTAGATGGCACTTGGAAAAAAGCCTATAAGATGTGGCAGCTATCAACCAATTTACACGCTCTTACGTTAATTCACTTACCTGATGACTTGCAAGGTAATTATCGTATTCGCAAAGCGCCAAGCGATAATAGTCTCTCGACAGTCGAGGCAGGCTACCACATTCTATCTCTACTAGAACCAGAGATAGATTTCCTACCTTTAATCGATGCCTTCAACCAAATGATCGAGTTTCAAATTCAGCAAATGCCACCGGGCGTGTTTGAAAAAAACTATCGCGCAGAGTGAACAGGCGAATTGGGAGTAAGCGGCAAAATTCAACAAAGCGACTACACTTGATCCAAGTGCGATGTTGTCAATGAGTACTTTATCCAAGTACAATGCCGCGCAATCGTTTAGTTACAACTAGGCGAAGCTTCGTATAATCCCGCTGATAAGGTGCGGGAGTCTCTACCTGGAACCTCAAATTTCAGATTACGAAGAGTTAAGTGCATGGCGCTTTTCTCTTTGTATGCACCCTGATTAGAGAAAAGTGCTTGTTAATCGAAATGAATGGAGAGACAAGCATGAACCAAACCCAATTTATCCAACAACTTCCAAAAGTTGAGTTGCATTTGCATATAGAAGGCTCCCTTGAGCCAGAGATGATGTTTGAACTCGCTCAGCGCAATAATATCGCGTTACCATTTACTACCCCAGAGGAAGTGAAGGCCGCGTATCAGTTTACTAACCTTCAGTCCTTTTTAGACATCTATTATCAAGGTGCAAATGTTCTGATTCATGAGCAAGATTTTTATGATCTGACTTGGGCTTACTTGTTACGTTGTCAGCAAGATAATGTCATCCATACTGAGATATTCTTTGACCCGCAAACTCACACTGAGAGAGGGATTGCGTTTGAGACCGTGATCAGCGGTATTCACCGCGCACTAGAAGATGGTCGTGAGCAGCTTGGCATTACTAGCCAGATTATCATGTGTTTCCTGCGACACTTAGATGAAGAAAGTGCCTTTGATACCTTATTCCAAGCCCTTGAACATAAAGACAAGATTGTTGGTGTCGGTTTGGACTCCTCTGAACTTGGTCATCCGCCAGAGAAGTTTGCCCGCGTATTTGCTAAAGCGATAGAGGAAGGATTCTTAACGGTGGCTCATGCAGGGGAAGAAGGCCCTGTAAGTAATATCTATGATAGCTTAGAGTTATTGAAGGTAAGCCGTATTGATCATGGTGTGAGATGCTCAGATGATGAAAACTTATTGCACGCTTTAGCACAAAGCCAGATGCCACTAACGGTATGCCCACTATCCAATACTAAGCTCAAGGTGTTTGAAGAGATGCATGAGCACAATATTGTTGAGCTGCTAAGACGTGGTATCTGCGTGACGATCAATTCTGATGATCCCGCTTACTTTGGTGGTTATATGACAGATAATTTCTTGGCTGTCGCCGAAGCACATTCAATGACCAATCAAGAGCTGGCGAAGTTTACTCGCAATGCGATTGCCGCCAGTTTCATCTGTGATGAAGAGAAGCAAAAACTAAGAGAAAAGCTGGGCGAATTTATTAGTTCAGTAAGTTAACTCGCTGGTATGAATCAAGAGGGCAGCGATAACGCTGCCCTTTATGTTTAGTGAGAGGAAAACAGTTGCTGATGGAGTCTTTGTGCGTGTCCATCTGTCATCGAAGATATGTAATCAGCAATGACTCGAAAGCCCTCACTCTCACTCTCTTTGTCTAACCATTTCTGGCGCACATTGATGGGTAATAATCGCTCTGGGTCAGCGCTAAGTGCTTCGAAAATATCCATAATGATCTGCTGACCTTTGTATTCCACCACTTGAACGTGAGGCACTTGTATTACGTAGTCACTGACAAACCTCTTCAATACATCGAGTGCTTTTGCCATCGAGGGTTCGAGTACGGCATTGAAAGCCAACAGTTCGCTTTGGAACGGGGCATCAATTGGCTTCATAGAAATACTGGTCAGTAGCGCGTTAACCATGCCGCCAATCGCATCTTTGCGCTGGTAATGAGTTCCGGCAAACAGCATCTCGGTGATCGAGGCGATGTGTTTTTCAAACCAAGGGTCACCACATTCCGACAAGTGGCTAGAAGCGCCTTCAATCCATTGGTGGCGATTAACCATTCCCAGTACAATCGCATCTTCAAGATCATGCACGCCGTAAGCGATGTCGTCTGCGAGTTCCATGATTGAACAATCAATCGATTTATAGCGAGTTTTGCTATGTTGGGTGTCACTGATTTTCTCTTCACGCATCTGGCTGAATAGCAATTTATCTTGTTCACTTAAAGGCTCGACAACCCAGTCAAATAAGGTTTTATCGCAGTCATACAAGCCTTTTGCTGGTGACCAATCTTTCGCTCTTAATTTACGCTGGTGGGAAACACTGTCTGGAATCTTTGCGGCGCGAGTCTGGCTAATCATCGCAGGGTATTTGATTAGGCCAAGTAAAGTACGGCGCGCTAGATTCATACCAAATTGTTCAGTGTAAGGTTCCAGCTTGGTCACAATGCGAAAGGTTTGGGCATTGCCTTCAAAGCCTCCATGTTCCCGCATCATATAATTGAGAGCGACTTCACCACCGTGACCGTATGGTGGGTGACCAATGTCATGAGCAAGGCATAACGAATCGATCAGGCTGTCACTGGGTAATAAGTCCCTAAACTCAGGCTGTTTCTTTTTTAACTGGGCGACTATACCTGTGCCCAATTGAGCGGCCTCTAATGAGTGGGTTAAGCGAGTCCGGTGAAAATCGTCGAAGCTATTGCCATGTACTTGGGTTTTTGCTTGTAAGCGGCGAAAAGCGGCAGAGTGAAGGATGCGCGCCCGATCCCTTTGATATGGACTGCGATGGTCATCACGACGGATTTTATGTTCATCATCGTGGCGTTCATGCCATAAATCGCTGATTTTAAACGTCATAGGCTGCGCTCCCCTGTTTTTTCTTACCGTACACGTATACGCTAGTGACTGCAAGATCAGTCGCGCATTGTCAGAATCAGCATTGCTGCGACAGCGAGAAAGCCAGTCATCATCAGAAACACATCGTTATAAGCCATAATCGCCGCATCTCTTTGCATTGTAGCAACCAAACTGGCTTGGGCTTGTTGTAACGCTGTTGCACTATCACTGCCTGCTTGAATAAAGAAACTCTGTTGTTGCTGCAGAGTTTGCCAACCTAACTGACTGACAGTGGGTAGCGACTCTTTGATATGAGCCAAATGTTCGCGCGTTTTGTTATCAAGCAAAGTAGCGATCACCGCGATACTGAAAGCACCACCCAAATTACGCATTACGTTAGTGAGGGTGGAGGCATCAGGCGTCTCATGCTTGGCGATGTTCTTCATTGCGACTAAGGACAATGGAACCATAATAAATGGACTACCAATGGCGCGCAGTACCATGGATAAAATCAGCTGCTGACCACCAAAATCAACGGTCATATGAGTGTTGACGTAACAACTCAAGCCAAACATAGCAAAGCCAAACGTCACTAAGTATTTGGGCTTAATGATTTGAGTTAACTTTGGCACAAGCGGAAAAATCAGCAGCTGCGGAAAGCCCATCCACATTAACACTTCACCTATCTCCATCGCGTTGTATTGCTGAATTTGGGTGAGGTACATCGGTAGGACATAAATCGAACCTAATAGTGCCATACCAAGAATCAGATAAGCGATACAAGACATCGCAAATTGCCCGTCTCTCAGTAGCCGTAGGTTAACCAATGGTTTTTTGTGCTGCAGTTCATTAATCACAAAATAGACTAAGCTCACTGCGGATATGATCGCTAAGGTAATGATAAAGCTAGAGCTGAACCACTCCTCGCGGTTACCTTCTTCAAGAACGACTTCTAGACAACCTAAACTAAGAGCCATCGTGGCTATACCAAACCAGTCGGCATTTTTGAGTGTTGCTAGCTCTAGAGGTTCATCATCCAAACCATAGCGAATCATCGCAATCACTAAGAAAGCGGGCGGAATGTTGATATAAAAGATGTAGTGCCAAGAAAGATTTTCCGTCAGCCAGCCACCAAAAGTGGGGCCGATAGATGGTGCAAAGGTGGCAGTGACACCAAACAGTGCCATACCCACCGCACGTTTATTGAGGGGCAAAAGCTGCACCACCAATGAAAAGGCAAGAGGGATCAGAGCGCCACCGCTAAAGCCTTGCATCGCGCGGAACACGATCATCGAGGTCATATTCCATGAGAAAGAACATAACAGGGACGAAAGGGTAAAGATCGCGGTTGTCCAAGTGAGATATCGGCGTTTTCCCAATGCTTTTGATAGCCAACCGCTGAGCGGAATGGCGATCATTTCTGCCACGAGATAAGAGGTAGAGATCCAAGAACTCTCATCCAATGTGGCAGAAAGTGCACCTTGAATATCTTTAAGTGAAGAGTTGGTAATTTGAATATCAAGAATCGCCATAAACGCGCCGATAAGGCCGCCAAATAGGGCTATCCAGTGACGCGTCGGTACTTGTTGCTCTTCAACAGTAGGACTAATTGCAGCACTCGCCATGATTAGCCTCGCGTATCAATGGTCGCGATAACAGACAAACCTGGAAGCAAGCGGCCTTTTAGCTCTTTAGCATCAGGAATAGTGATTTTGACAGGGACACGTTGAACGATTTTGGTGAAGTTGCCTGTCGCATTTTCAGGTGGCAGTAAAGCGAACTTCGCACCAGTGGCGGGAGAGAAGCTATCAACAACGCCTTCTAGATGCTTGCCAGGAAAAGCATCCAGCTCGACTTCGACTTTTTGCCCTTTATGAATGCCGCTCAGTTGAGTCTCCTTGAAGTTGGCTTCGATCCACACTGCGTTATTTGGTACTAGGCTCATCAATGGTGCGCCAGCCTGAACTAACAGACCTTCGCGAACGCTTCGTTTGCCTATGATGCCATCCGTTGGTGCGTAAACTTTGGTGTAATCCAAGTTTAACTGAGCTTGTTTTAGCCCGGCTTGCGCTTCTGTTACTGAAGCACGTGCTTGTTCAATTTCACTGGCAATGACATTCAATTGCTCGTTTGCTGCATCTAGGCTAGCTTTCGCTTCGTCAAGTTGTGCCATTGTAACTTTTTGCTGAGCGAGCATGCTGTCTACTTCATCTTGAGAAGCGTAGTTGCGTTTTAGCAGGCTGCGTGAACGTGCCACTTGCTGAACGGCGCGATCGTACTCTGCTTGCGCTGACTCAACTTGGCTCTCAGCTTGGTGAATTTGGCTGCGTTGCAGTTTTTGCTGAGCAACGAGGTTGTGCTCACTCGCTTCGGTGACGGTTAGGTGTGCTTTAGCTTGCTCTAGAGCCGCTTGATAATCGCGGTCATCTATTTGTACTAGTAGGTCACCCTGTTTTACCGCTTGGTTATCAGTGATGTAAGACTTAGCAATATAGCCTGAAACTTTAGGACTGATACTGGTGATATCACCTTGCAAATAGGCATTATCGGTAGACTCGAAGTATTGACCATAAGTGAGCCAGTAACCACCACCCAGCAAGCCTAGTGACAGCATAATTGCGGTGGCAATTAATGGGGCTTTGTTGCGTTTGCGAGGCATGGCTGGGGCGTTATGGTTTTCGGTCATAGTGATTCTCGTTGGGGGAATAAGGATGTAACAAATTGTAAAGGAATTGGATTGGTTGATAAGATAGGAAAAAATGAAAACACTGTTGCACAAATCGTTCTAATGAAGAGAGAGGAAATTCAATGGACTTGAACGCTATAGCCGTTTTTGCACAAGTGGTTGAGTGTGGAAGTTTCACCCACGCGGCAGAGGCATTGAATATGACAAAATCCACGGTCAGTCGAAAGTTAGGGGAGTTAGAGCAACACCTAGGTGTGAGGTTGATCACTCGATCCACTCGTAGCCTAATGTTAACCCCGGAAGGGGAGCGCTTTTATCAATCTAGCCAGCAGATGCTGGAGCTTCTCAATCAGGCTGAGCTGGAAGTGAGTGCTAACCAAGACTTAATCAGAGGACCGCTCAATGTCGTTTTTCCCGTCGAGCTTGGTCAGCAAGTGTTAAGTAAATACATTCACCAGTTCTTGGCCGATTATCCTCATGTAACGTTAAATCTGGAGCTGACGAATCGTGAGGTGGACATTATTACCGAAGGTATAGATCTTTACGCGCAAATTGGTGAGTTGGAAGATTCGAGTCTTATTCCAAGGTATCTGACGTCATCAAAGCGGGTTTTGGTTGCTAGTCCGGAGTATCTAGGGAAATTTGGTCAGATTGATAGCCATCTCGATCTCACTGAGCCTCATCGAGTGATTGAGGTGTTTAACAAAGGTGCACGTTTGCCGAAGTGGCAACTCAGTTTAGAAGATGGATTCTCTTATTTGATCGACTTACCGTATCAATTAAGAGTGAATACCATTACATCTTGCCTTAATGCCTGTATTGACGGATTAGGTATTGCAGTGCTTCCAGAGTTTATCTGTTTAGAGCATTTTAACAGTGGCAAATTAAAACATCTCTTGCCTCAATACTCGATGCCAGAAGTCAGTGTGAGCTTAGTCTATGCAGACAGACGATTAATGCCAAAGCGTAAGAAGGTGTTCATCGACTACTTGTTAGATGCTTTCCATAAAGAGCATCCACGTACTAGCTGATTTCATCTAATGATAGCTCGAAGCTAGGCGCAAAAGTGTTGAGGAAATAATCCATTTCTGGTGTGAGACGTTCTTTTAAAGTGACATCGAGACGTTTCTTGGCTAACGCATATTCATGGTTTCCGGCGCTGAGTTCCTCTAGACATTTCAAGTAGGCACAGATGGTGTCTGCTTGCTTCACTATGGCGGCATCTTCGGCATGGGCAGACTGAGAGACTAGAAAGGGCGCGAAATCATCACGAAACTCTTCAGGCAACATAGAGAGTAGCTTTTGCTCTGCCGCAGCTTCGATCTTTTTGTATTCTTTAGCGATCTCTGGGTTGTAGTACTTCACTGGGGTAGGTAAATCACCAGTAAGCACTTCACTGGTGTCGTGATACATACCAAGGATGGCGATTCGCTCCGGATTTAATGTTCCGCCAAACTTTTTATTTTTGATGACAGCTAAGGCGTGGGCAACGAACGCAACCTGCAAACTATGCTCTGAGATGTTTTCCGTCGAAACTGAACGCATCAAAGGCCAACGCTGAATCAGCTTCATACGTGCTAGGTGAGCAAAAAAGTGACTTTCCTTTGGATTACTGTTTGGCATTTGTTCCTCCCTAAACAAAAAGGACACTCGATGAGTGTCCTTTAAGCATATGAAAGTTCAGCGCTAATTACTACTGACTATAAGTTGATAAGAAGCGTTCAAAACGACCAATCGCCATTTCCAAGTCTTCGACATGCGGCAAGGTCACAATGCGGAAGTGATCCGGTTTCGGCCAGTTAAAGCCGGTTCCTTGCACTAGCAGTACTTTCTCTTGGATCAAGAAATCGAGCACCATCTTTTGATCGTCTTTGATGTTGTACATTTTGGTGTCAATTTTCGGGAACAGGTACATGGCACCTTTTGGCTTAACGCAAGAGACGCCAGGAATTTGATTGATTAGCTCAAAAGCTTTGTCTCGCTGCTCTAGCAAACGCCCGCCAGGCAGGATCAGTTCGTTAATACTCTGATAGCCACCTAATGCGGTTTGGATAGCATGCTGCATCGGCACATTGGCACACAGGCGCATCGATGAAAGCATATCGAGGCCATTGATGTACCCTTGAGCCTGATGCTTAGGTCCTGTAAGGAACATCCAACCACCACGGAAACCACAAACACGATAGGCTTTTGATAAACCGTTAAAAGTCACGACTAGCACATCTTCTGTTAAGGTCGCTACCGATGTGTGTGTCGCACCATCATAGAGAACCTTGTCGTAAATTTCGTCGGCAAAAATGATCAGCTTATGTTGGCGAGCAATCTCAATGACTTCCAGTAAGAAATCACGACTGTAAACCGCACCTGTTGGGTTGTTTGGGTTGATCAGAACAATGCCGCGAGTTTTTGGCGTGATCTTGCTTTTAATGTCGTCTAGGTCTGGATACCAATCCGCTTCTTCATCACACATATAGTGAATGGCTTTACCACCGGACAAGGCTACTGAAGCCGTCCAGAGTGGGTAGTCAGGCGCAGGGACGAGCATTTCATCACCATTGTTTAGCAAAGCCTGCATTGCCATAACGATAAGCTCTGATGCACCGTTACCTACGTAGACGTCTTCGACATCAAGAGAGCGTATACCTTTACGTTGGTAATGCTGAACCACCGCTTTACGAGCAGAGTAGATACCTTTTGAATCACAGTAACCTTGCGAAGTTGGCAGATTACGGATTACATCAACCAAAATTTCGTCAGGGGCGTCGAAGCCAAATGGGGCAGGGTTACCGATGTTCAATTTCAGTATTTTATGCCCCTCTTCCTCCATGCGCTTAGCATGTTTGAGTACAGGACCCCTAATGTCATAGCAGACATTGTCGAGTTTTGACGACATCCCGATATTTTGCATTGATTAAAACCTAAATATTATTGAATTTCTTTATTAAAGTACCTGAAAAAGAGGTTCTTTAGAATAAAAATCTGATTAGATAACAACATTTAATCTCTTGTAGCACGCCCGTTATCACAGGATTTTGCAAAACATTGGTTTCAACCTTGATTTGAGTAGGGTCTATAAATAGAGTAGCGACATATAATGAAATAATAACCCCCATGCATACGAGGCTGATTTGTCATACTTTCATCAAGCCGTAGCTGAACTGATTGAACGCGTAAAGGAAGCAGAAGATGGTGTAAACCGTCTGGTTCAAGTTCTTGAGGAAAAACCTGACTTTGCATTTATAGATTGGTTGGAAGCGCAGCCGCTATTTCCAAAGTTTTACTGGCAATCTCGTGATACTAGAGAAGAGGTCGTAGCGTTAGGACAGCTGCATACGTTTGTCGAACCTGCGCCTGCCTATACTATTCTCGCCGACGATCAGCGTATTTGGGGAGGCCGCTCCTTTGATGGTCATACGGGTAAAAATCGCCGTTGTATGTCCTCTTTTTTCTTCTTACCGCAAATTGAACTGATCCGTTTTGATCAGCAATGGTCACTCGCGGTGAACCTTAACGCAGAAAAACATCGCACTTTGGCGAGCTTATATAAGCTACAGCTTGAGGTTTCTCCTATATTGCCAGTCTCTTCGCATATAGAAACCATCCAGCATACGCCTGAAAAAGAGCAGTGGTCTCAGTTGGTAGATAAGGTACTGACTGGCATCAAAAACGATGAATTCAAGAAAGTGGTTCTGGCGCGTAAAACCGAGGTGAACCTCGATAGACAGCTGTGCGCATCTCAGCTACTGAAAGCTAGCTATCTGCAAAACCACCACAGTTTTCACTTTTTACTCTCATTAGATAAGAAACACAGTTTTTTAGGCTCGACCCCAGAGCGTTTGTATGCACGTCAAGGTCAGGAGCTTTACACTGAGGCGCTTGCAGGCACCATTGGGCGCGGCACTAATGCCAGTCAAGATATGGAGTTGGCGAACTGGTTGTCGAATGACATTAAGAACCTTAATGAAAATCAGTATGTGGTCGACGATATTATTGAGCGCCTAACTCCACATTCTGAGCATGTTGAAGTAGAGCAAGAAGCAAGGTTAGTTCGCTTACGTAAAGTTCAGCACTTAAAACGCAGTATTCATGCTCATCTCAATAAAGGGGTTAACGGGGTGCAGTTGCTTAGCGCTTTGCAGCCAACTGCTGCCGTTGCTGGGTTACCTCGTGAAGAATCCATGGCATTCATTCAAGAGCATGAACCGTTTGCTCGGGGCTGGTATGCAGGTTCAATGGGCTTTATTAGTCACCAAAGGGCGGAGTTTTGCGTCGCTATACGCAGTGCGCTAGTACTCAACGATCAAGTTCAGCTTTTTGCTGGAGCTGGAATTGTTCCTGGTTCTATTGCTGAACATGAATGGCAGGAGCTCGATAAGAAAATGTCGACGTTACTGTCTTTAATTTCTGACAATCCTCCATTGGGAGTAGCTTCATAGATGAGTGGCAGTCCATACTCAATTGAGCAGGCGGTGGTAAATCGCATTTGGTGTCAGACTATTTTGGAAGAGCTATCGCGCTTTGGGGTCAGTGAGGTTTGCGTTGCCCCAGGCTCACGTTCAACGCCATTGACCTTAGAAGCCGATGAAAATCCTAACCTGAACTTACATACCCATTTTGATGAACGTGGTTTAGGCTTTCTTGCGCTTGGATTAGCGAAAGCAAGCCGAAAACCTGTCGCTGTGGTGGTGACTTCCGGTACGGCTGTCGCGAACTTATTGCCAGCAATTGCAGAAGCTAAGCTCACTGGGGAAAAACTGGTGGTGTTAACGGCTGATAGACCGGTCGAGTTAGTTGGGTGCGGAGCGAACCAAGCGATTAATCAATCGGAGATCTTCTCATCGCATGTCAGTGCATCGCTTGAACTGCCAAGTCCCTCTTTGACAACACCTTTGAAGTGGTTACTTACTTCCATTGATAACCTCATGCACAGTCAAGCGAAGGTAGGGTCTGCGGTTCATATTAATTGCCCTTTTCCTGAGCCCTTGTATAGCGCTCAAGACAAATCAATTTATCAAGATTATATAGAAACCGTTTCTAGCTGGTGGCAGATCGATACCACCTATACCCGCCATTTGCCAACCAGTGTTAAACCACAGGTTCATTTTAGCGAATTTGCTGATAAAAAAGGCGCGATTGTGCTCGGTAGCGTTACCTTAAGTGAAGCGCGAATGGCAAAACAGTTAGCCGAAACGTTAGGTTGGCCGTTTTTGAGCGATCCTCAATCAGGGGTGACGTCTGCGTGGGCTCATTACGATTTATGGCTCCAAAACAGCGCGCGTTCGGAATTGCTCAATCAGTGTGAGCTAGTATTGCAGATCGGTTCAAGAATCGTGTCGAAGCGCTTAAACCAGTGGCTTACTGATCAGGTTGAGCAGCGTAATGCGCAGTATCATTACCTTGCTCCAAGTGCCGATAGAAACAACCAATCGCATTTGATGCAAACTCATCATGTTGCTGATATTGAAGCTTGGCTACAGGTCTTTATTGAGTCAATTCCAGTACTCTGTAACACGGAATCTGGTTGGGCGAATGAGCTGACGGAAGTGTCTCAGCAGGTTGCGAACCTAGCTGCGCTCCATCTCAATGCCGATTCCTCACTCGATGAGATTGAACTTGCGTTAAGCGTTAACCTAGTTGCCAAGCAGGCACAGATTTTTCTAGGTAATAGTTTGTTTGTACGTTTAGTCGACATGTTTAGTGGTCTTGATGATTATGCAGTGTATAGCAATCGCGGCGCTTCTGGCATAGATGGGCTCATCGCCACGGCGTCGGGTGTGGTACGAGCTAACCAACAACCGACCCTAGTGTATATCGGTGACACATCACTGCTTTATGATATCAATTCACTTGCGCTGCTTACTCACGAAAAAACACCTGTTGTGGTGGTTGTGACTAACAATGATGGTGGTGCAATCTTTGATTTACTGCCAGTACCGGAGCAGCAAAAGCAGTCACTCTATCAAATGCCACATGGCTATGATTTTGAAAGTGCCGCCAAGCAGTTCAAACTGGGTTACAGCAAGCCAGAAACCTTAGCGCACTACACCCATTTGGTGAATGACCACCTATGGAATGGTGAAGGTGCATTGGTTGTTGAAGTACAAACACCTCCAGAGCAAGCGTCATCTCTACTGAAAGAGTTCGTCCAACAAGTTCATGCTTTATAGTCTCGCCAGTTCAAACCTCAATTCCACTCGCCCAGTGATCGTTTTTCTACATGGCTTGCTTGGGTCTGGTTTGGACTGGAAAGAAACGCAAGCCTATTTATCTCATTATCCTGCGATTTCCATTGATCTGCCGGGACATGGACTCAGTGCTTTAGAAATTTGTTGCAATTTTAAGCACTGCTGCGATCAAATATCTGACACTCTTCTTACCCATGTGACGCCACATCAGCCTATAGTATTGGTTGGTTACTCAATGGGCGGTCGTATTGCGATGTCTGGTGTTGCCAATAGCTACTTTTCTAACCTGAATATTCAGTCACTTATTGTTGAGGGTGGCAACTTTGGTTTGCAAAGCGATTCAGATAAGCAGCAAAGATGGCAAAACGATAGCCAATGGGCAAATCGATTTCGCAACGAGCCTATTGAGCAGGTATTAAGCGACTGGTATCAACAGCCAGTATTTAGTTCGCTAAATCATGCGCAAAGACAAAAACTGATAGATAAACGCAGTGCTAATCTAGGCCCATCGGTAGCGAATATGCTTGAGGCTACATCGCTGGCGAAACAAGACTATTTACTCGATGCCCTGAAAGGTTCGGGGATCAAAACTCATTATATATGTGGCGAAAAAGACAATAAGTTTAGTCAGTTGGCCAAACGAAGCGGTTTGTCTTTTAGCCAAGTTGCGAAAGCAGGGCACAATGTTCATATTGAGCAGCCACAAGCTTTCGCAAATATTGTTAAAACTCAGCTGAACACCATTGGTTAGTATGCTGAGCCAATAAGTAAACAAACTAGGAATCACCATGGCAAAAACAGTCGGTATCTCAGAAGAAGAACTATACGCTCCAGTTAACTGGAATGACTGCACAGGTGAATATGAAGATATTCAGTACCACAAATCCGAAG
Source organism: Vibrio sp. SCP2 (assembly GCF_059295395.1). Taxonomy (NCBI): domain Bacteria; kingdom Pseudomonadati; phylum Pseudomonadota; class Gammaproteobacteria; order Vibrionales; family Vibrionaceae; genus Vibrio; species Vibrio sp. SCP2. The sequence continues at coordinate 252,734 of NZ_JCAFVV010000002.1, forward strand.
ATGGTATCGCTAAGATCACTATCGCTCGTCCTCAAGTACGTAACGCTTTTCGACCTCAAACTGTTAAAGAGATGATCAATGCTCTGGCAGACGCACGTTACGATGAAGGGGTTGGCGTTATTATCCTTACCGGCTTAGGTGAGAAGGCATTCTGTTCTGGCGGTGACCAGAAGATTCGTGGCGACTACGGCGGCTACCAAGATGATTCTGGTACTCACCACTTAAATGTTCTTGATTTCCAACGTCAAATTCGTACGTGTCCAAAGCCAGTGATCGCATCGGTTGCAGGTTGGGCAGTAGGTGGTGGTCACGTCCTGCATATGATGTGTGACCTAACGATTGCTGCAGAAAATGCACAATTTGGTCAAACTGGCCCTAAAGTGGGTTCATTTGACGGCGGTTGGGGCGCGTCATACATGGCTCGTATCGTTGGCCAGAAAAAAGCTCGCGAAATTTGGTTCCTATGTCGTTTCTACGACGCGCAAGAAGCACTTGATATGGGGCTAGTTAACACAGTTGTCGCAGTAGAAGATTTAGAGAAAGAAACCGTTCGCTGGTGTCGTGAAACCCTACAACACAGCCCAATGGCACTTCGTTGCTTGAAAGCGGCGCTGAATGCAGACTGTGATGGTCAAGCAGGTCTTCAGGAGCTAGCAGGTAATGCAACTATGATGTTCTACATGACTGAAGAAGGTCAGGAAGGTCGTAATGCGTTTAATGAGAAGCGTCGTCCTGAGTTTAATAAGTTTCCACGCAATCCTTAAGTTGTCATAGCTTTCGTTGCCAGAATCCCGATAGCGTTGTCGAAGATGCTCATCTATGCTTATAAACTCCGCGTCTTCTCCTAGCTATCTGCATTCTGGCTTAGAAACCTATCTACAACTTGTCTATTATCTATTAATTGAAAAAGGGATATTGCTATGAGATCAGCCAAACTGTATCGCTATGAATTGCCGATGGACAGTGGCGTGATACTGCGTGAACAAAAGCTCAAGCAGAGAGAAGGATTTGTCGTTGAGCTAACTCTTGATGGTGAGCTTGGTCGAGGCGAAATTGCCCCTTTGCCTGGTTTTAGTATTGAGACGATGGACGATGTTTACTCGCAATTGGTCGAGCAACTGGCTTTGTGGCAGCAAGGGCAAGCGTTCAACTTTGATGAGCTCTACCCATCGGTTGCTTTTGGCCTATCAATGGCGGAATTAGAGCTTAGCAATCAGCTGCCAGAACAAGGCTGCTTTCAAGCTGCGCCGCTATGTTCTGGTGATCCAGACGAACTTCTGCCTAAGCTGAATGCCATGACGGGTGAGAAAGTGGCCAAGATTAAGGTCGGTCTGTATGAGCCGATTCGTGATGGGATGCTAGTCAGCCTTTTCTTAGAATCGATTCCAGACTTAACACTCCGTTTAGACGCTAACCGCGCTTGGACTGCAGAAAAAGCGCAGCAATTTGCTAAGAAGATTGCCCCTTCGTTGCGTGGCCGCATCGCCTTTATCGAAGAGCCATGCCAAGCACCGGGAGACAGCTTCTCTTTTGCCATTGATACAGGCATTGCGATTGCTTGGGATGAAACGCTGCAACACGCGATCCGCAAAGAAGACTTCAAGTTAGAAGACCTCAATGGTGCGAAAGCGATTGTGATTAAGCCGACTCTGATTGGAACGGTTGAGCGTTGTATTGAACTGATTGATAAAGCCAAATCACTTGGCATTAAAGCGGTAATAAGTTCGAGTATTGAATCTAGCCTTGGTTTAACCCAGTTAGCAAGATTAGCGCACTGGCAACTTCCAGAAGAAGTACCGGGACTGGATACTGTGGGGCTGTTTGCTCAGCAGTTAGAAGTTGCTTGGCCGGGTTGTGAATTACCTGTCGCAAGCCTGTCTGATCAGGCATTAATCTGGCAGTCGTAATGAGTCAGTTATCTCCTCTACGTCAATGGGCTCAATCGAGCCCATCTTTATATGCTCTCTATACCCCCAACCAAAGTTACACTTGGGCTGAGCTTGAAACTGCCGTTGACCAAGTGGCGGCTTCGTTGGCAAGACAAGGTGTTGGTTCGGGAAGCGTGCTCACTTGTGTTGGCAAAAACAGTGTTGAGCTGACTTTGGTATATCTCGCCTGTCTAGAGCTAGAAGCAATCTGCGCGATAACCATGCCGCAAACACAAGCTGAATTTAACCAGAAACTCGCGACATTATATCCTGAACCCAGTCAGGCCAAAGTGTGGCTATCAACAGACGTTCCAGACTTGCGAAGCTTGCAAAACATAGAGCTGAAGCCTTTGGTGACTGAATGTTGTCAAGGCAAGTTCAGCAGCGAGGCGCTTGCTTCGATTGTATTTACGTCGGGTTCAACAGGCGTTCCTAAAGCGGTAGCTCATACCTCAAAGCAACATTTGGCCTCGGCTCAAGGTTTGCTACAGCGCTTTGCGTTTACGCAAGGAGACACCTGGTTGCTAAGCCTACCTATGTACCATGTCTCTGGACTGGCGATTATTTATCGCTGGCTGCACAGTGGCGCCAGCTTGAAAATGGGTAAAGGGGAATTAGCAGAAGATATTCAGGGCGTCACTCACGCATCTTTAGTTTCCACCCAACTTAAACGGCTTCTCGACAATGAAGTGAAACTGTCACTCAGTCATGTATTACTCGGTGGCAGCCATGTGCCCATGGAACTCAGTCAGCAAGCTGAAAAACTCGGTATTGAAACATGGCTTGGTTATGGCATGACAGAAGCCGCGTCAACCGTGACGGCAAAACGTATTGACTCCGAATACACTGCTGGTGAGTTGCTACCAAAGCGTCAGCTTTGCCTTAAAGGGCAAAGAATTTATATAGGCGGTGAGACGCTAGCCTCCGGTTACTATATACAAGGGCAGCTAACACCAATTACTGAACAGGGTTGGTTTGATAGTAAAGATTTGGGCGAGATGGTCGGGCGAGAGCTAAAGATCATCGGCCGTGCAGACAATCTGTTTATCTCGGGCGGTGAAAACATCCACTGTGAAGAGATAGAACAAGCGCTTAATCAGATTCCTTTTATCAGCCAGTCGGTCATTGTGCCGATACCAGATAACGAATTTGGTCACAGACCTATCGCTGTTATCAAGGTAACAGATGAGATTGATGAGTTAGTAATAACAGAGCATCTAAAAGGGTCACTAACCAAACTCAAATGGCCTGTTGCCTACTATGCGATGCCGGATGAACTGTTACAGGGTGGGATTAAAATCTCAAGACAGAAAGTAAAACAGTGGTTGTTGGATCAACTCGCTCAGTAACCAAAAAGAAGTGCAGACTCGGTGACTAAGCGAAAATGCACTTCAGGGGGATGCGATGAAGGTGAAGTCACCGCAATTCTTTATCAACTATTTTTCAGTAAACCTTGGATTAGCTAGCAAGGATGGTTTTCATCTGCTCTGCCACCTTGTCTACTTTGCCAAGACCAACGATAACTTGCAGACCGCCTTTGCCAACAGGAACTACCCCTGCCGCACCAAGTTTCTTAAGTCGTTCACTGTCTGCCACAGCAGAATCTTTTACTGTTAGGCGTAGACGAGTAATACAGTTGTCCACTTCTAGGATATTTTCAGCACCACCAATAGCCTGAATGTACTCCTTAGCAAGGCCTGAAATGTCTTCATTTGACTCACTGGCCATATCTTCGCCGCGACCTGGTGTCTTAAGGTTAAACTTGACGATAGCGAAACGGAAGATGGCGTAGTATAGGCAGAAGAATACCAAACCTTGAAGAATCAGCATGTACCAGTTAGTGGCTAACGGGTTTTGACTTGATAGAACGAAATCAACAAAACCTGCTGAGAAGCCGAATCCTGCCATCCATTCCATCGTTGCAGCAATGTACAAAGACAAACCGGTTAGCACAGCGTGAATTAGGAACAATACAGGTGCAAGGAACATAAAGCTAAACTCTAGTGGCTCTGTGATACCTGTGAAGAAAGAGGCCATCGCTGCGGCAAGCATAATCGCAAACACTTGGTTCTTGTTTTTCGCATCAGAGCAGTGGTACATAGCCAGAGCTGCAGCAGGTAGACCAAACATCATGATTGGGAAGAAGCCCGCTTGGTACATACCTGTTTGACCAGGAATACCCGTACCGTTAGCGATAGATTGAGCACCGCCCAAGAAGTTAGGGATATCGTTGATACCGACTACATCAAACCAGAACACTGGGTAAAGCGCATGGTGCATACCGATAGATAGGAATAGACGGTTAAAGAAGCCAAATAGACCAGCACCTACAGCGCCCATGCTTTCGAGTTTAATACCTAGAATAATCAAAGCGTCATAAACCGCTGGCCAGATGTAAAGTAGGGCAAAAGAGAGTGCCATACCTGCCACGGAAGTAAGGATTGGAACTAGGCGTTTACCACTAAAGAAAGCGAGTGCCTGCGGGAGTTCAACGCTAGAGTATCGGTTGTAAATCTCAGCTGAGATAATACCGATAATAATACCAATAAACTGGTTACTGATCTTACCAAACGCGGCGGGTACTTCATCTGCGCTGACACCAATCAACTGAGCTACAGAACCAGGCGCTAGCAGAGTTGTCACGACCAAAAACATAACAAAACCCGATAGCGCAGCCGAGCCGTTTTTGTCTTTACTTAAACCAAAGGCAACGCCGACAGCAAACAGCACTGCCATGTTATCAATGATGGCTGCGCCTGATTTAATCAGAAAAGCGGCGAGAATGTTTTCTGAGCCCCAGCCAACAGGATCGAGCCAGTAGCCAATTCCCATCAATATTGCGGCTGCAGGTAAGGTCGCGACTGGCACCATCAGTGCCTTACCGACTTTTTGCATGTATCCGAGTATGTTCATTTATGCCCCTAGATTTCAATTATTGATTTTTTGATGAGCCAGCGCGGTGAGAGTCACTCTAGCGCTAGGTCACATTTAATAGATTGGGGCCATTTTATGACTTATTTCATGGTGCGAACAAACGAATCAGATAGTAGTATAAATTAAAAATATTAATCCATAGAGGCAGTATGGCCAATCAACAATTGTTGCTCAGAAATCTACATACCTTCGACATGGCGGCAAAAACGTTAAGCTTTACCATTACAGGTAAGCAGCTTCACCTTACACAAGGAGCGGTCAGCCATAGAATTAAAGTGTTGGAAAAGGAGTTGGGGTTTAATCTGTTTGTCAGAGGAACTCGCCAGCTTGAACTGACGGAAGAAGGGGCTAGGTTTCACAGTACCTTGTCAAAAAATTTGCATGGCATCTTCTCTGAAATTGAAGAGATAAAGTCAACAGACATGGTGGGGGAGCTAAACATTGCAACCTCGACAGGCTTTGCAAATGGATGGTTGCTGCCAAGATTATCTGATTTCAAAAACAAGTATCCCAAATTCAATCTCAATATTTGGGGCTACCAAGAGCAGGAAGATTTCCACAAGAATAACATTGAAGTAGCGATATATTATGACTCTGCCAGTATGAAAGATGTGTATAGAAAACGTTTGTTTGGAGATGAGTACATTCCTGTCTGTACGCCGCAGTATGCGAAGAAACATCGCCTGTATGAAGATGGTTTAGAATCGCTGAAACGAATTAATTTTATTCATGCAGTCGGTTCAGACGTGTGGCAGCGATGGCGTGACTATATGCAGCTCGATATTGATATTTTTAATCAGTTTTACTGCGTAAGCCACCGAGAGATGGGTTTTATCAGTGCGCTTCATAATCTTGGTGTTGGTATGGGCAAATACCACTTTGTCAAAGATTTGATTGAATCTGGTGAGCTAGTCACCCCATACCCAAGTATGCCTACGAGCAAGAGTTATGATTTGCTTTGCCCTTTGGGAACCGAAGATAGGCCGAAAATTCGTACCTTTATTAATTGGATTGATGGGCAGTTGCAATAGAAAAAGCAACTTAGTTAATTTAGCAATTTCATAGTCCAAATCTGAATTTAGCTTTCTTATAACCCTAACTCATAATATCTCAAGAAAATTAAGAGCGAGGGAATAAGGATATGAGAGTGATTTTGGTTATTGCGGTGATCTTACAGATCATTGCTGCAGTTCAAAGTGAGGGGCTTACACGAGCATTAGCCGAACTTTCAGCATTCTTGCTCGTGTTAGGGATCGTATTTAGCTTTAAACAGAAAAAGCGCGCTCAAGCTGCAAAAGATATCGGCCGCTTAGGCTAATAACAACCAAGCCAAAGATGTGGTTGAGATTAGAACCCACAGAGTAACACCAAACATCAAAGGTTTCGGGCCTGATGACTTAAGCTTTTCCACTGAAATTCCGCATCCAATCAAGAACAAACAAACGACGAGCGCTCGCTTGGCGATATCGAATATTCCTTGATAAATGACTTCAAATTGCGGCAACAAATCGCTTACAGCGATAGCCACGCAGTAAAACAAGATAAAGTAAGGAATGGTGACTTTTTTCGACTCACTGCGAAATAGGAATGCACTGACAAAGGCGACAGGAATGATCCATAACGCACGTGCTAATTTAAGTGTCGTTGCCGTCGTTAATGCTTCTTCACCATAGGCTGAAGCTGCTCCCACCACTGAAGAGGTATCGTGAATGGCAATCGCGGCCCAAGTCCCAAAGGTGTGTTGATCTAAATTGAGTGCATGTCCAATCACTGGAAAAACAAATAGCGCGATAGAGTTAAGCACAAAAACCGTTGCGAGAGATAAACCAATTTGCTCGTCGTTGGCTTTGATAGCGGGAGATACCGCGGCAATCGCACTACCCCCACAGATAGCCGTTCCTGAAGAAATAAGATACCCCGTCTGCATGTTTAACCCTATTGCTCTTGCAAGCCACCATCCAATAACCAGCGTGCCAACAATGGTCGCGATGATAAGCCCAATGCCATCAGAGGTTACGGCTAACGCTTGTTCGAAGTGAATGCCAAACCCTAAGCCAACGATTGAGTAGGCTAAGAGCTTTTTGGTTAACTTAGCGAGATTGAACTGTTTTGGAACTAAACCAAGTGAGGCGAGTAGAAACCCAATTACCAAAGCGGTGGGGGAGGTGATAAATGGAGTTAAGCAAATCGTGAGTGCAAGCCAAAAAGGGAGTTGCTTATTGAAGTCATTCATTATTTTTATTGGTGTAGGGGGAGATTAAATTGGAAAGCGCTAGTTTAGCGAACCCAAAACGATAAAGAGAGTTGAATGAATTGAACATGCGTTAAGAAAAACTTAACGCATGTTAAAAGCATCGTGATTAGGTTTAACGCCAATCGCCTCGTAATGTCGCTACTTTATCATGCATAACGGATGTAGAAGCATTTTCTGGGTCAACCGGCTCGCCGACTTCAATTTCAATTTTCGACCAAAAACGTGTTGGTAACCCTTTGCATGCAGAACCTTTGTGACGACTGAAGTAACTACCCCAAAGTCCTTTAAGTGCAATTGGAATGACAGGCACAGGACTGCGCTTAATAATGATATCCATCCCGCGCATGAACTCATTCATCTCACCGTCGGAAGTGAGGCGTCCTTCTGGGAAAATACACACGATATGACCTTCAGACAGCGCTTGTTCAACATCATTAAATGCCTTAACGATTGAGCGGCGGTTATTGGCCGAGATCGGTATAACTCCAGCACGTTGTAAGAAACGTTTTAGTGGTGGCAAGTTGGCATACTCTTCTTCCATCACAAAACGGATCAGCCTTGGACACACCGCGCTGAGCAACAAGGCATCCATATAGCTTACGTGGTTGCAAACGAGTAAGGCGCCACTTTTCTCTGGTAAGTTATGCGTATTCTTATGGCTGACTCGATACATGGTATGAGTGATAACCCACATTAAAAAACGCACCACGAAAATAGGCACTTGTATAAACAAGTAGCCCGCCACCAACAGGTTAAGTACTGCTAGCAGCAAGAAAAGCTGCGGAATGGTTAGCTCAATAATGGTGAGGCAAACAATGCCTAACACTGCGCTTCCAACCATAAATAGCGAGTTATAGATGTTTAGTGCAGCGATAACCTGCGCTCGCTCAGTAACTTTTGCTCTTTGCTGCATAAGAGCATACAAGGGCACAATAAAGATACCACCAGAAGCGCCAAGTAACAGCAGATAAGCAAACACTGACCACAAAGGTTTGTGCATGACAAATTCGCTAAAGCTCGCAAGCTCAGGTAACTGCTGAGGAACGGACGTTGCCATTAAAGCACCAAAAATGGTGATGCCTAAGCTACCTAACGGCACAATACCGACTTCAATTCTATGGTTAGACAGCTTGTCACAAGCTAGCGAACCGACCGCAATACCGACAGAAAACAATGCGAGTAAGAAAGATACCGCGCTTTCGCTTCCGTTAAGATGGAGCTTAGTGAAATTCGGGAACTGCGTGAGGTAAGCCGCACCCAAGAACCAAAACCAACTGATTGCCATTAGTGCGCGAAAGATAGTTTTATCCGCTTTAGCAATAGCGATGGTCTTCTTAGTTTGCTTAACAGGTTGCCATTTAAATTTAAGATCCGGCGCACTGGCAGGTGCTTCAGGAATAGAACGGCTAGAGATGTAACCAAACACGGCAAAGAGCACCACACAAGCCGCCGCTACGTACTTGGCGTTTTCAGCTGACGCAATCACCCCAGCACCAAGCGTACCCAACAAGATTGCGAGGAAAGTACCGGTTTCAACTAACGCGTTACCTGGAACCAGTTCGTTAGGCTTTAACTGCTGGGGTAGTAGGGCGTACTTTACTGGGCCAAAAAACGCCGATTGTGTGCCCATAAGAAACAGTAGGATCAGCAAGATAACGTAGCTTTCGGTAATAAAGCCGATTGCGCCCAAGCACATTATGCCGATTTCCGCGAGCTTCACCTTGCGAATGAACCAAGCCTTTTCGTATTTGTCGGCAAGAACACCTGCGGAGGCAGAAAAAAGGAAAAAGGGAAGAATGAACAGCCCTGCCGCTAGGTTGATAAATAAGTTGCTAGAAATAGGTAGCGCACCTGCTCCCGCAAATGCGACGAACAGTAATAAGACATTTTTGAAAATGTTATCGTTAAAGGCACCAAAAAACTGAGTAACGAAGTAAGGCAGAAAGCGCTTCTGTCCTAATAGGGAAGTTTGGCTATTCGACATGCACAGATTACCAGTTGCTCAAATAATTAGAGAGTAGGTTTTCGATCAGCTCTTTTCCATCAATCGGTTCAGCAGCAAAGAATTTATCGTCGACACTTAACAGTGTTATACCGTGAACGCCAGACCATAATACGCGACTTGCTTGAAGCACTTCCGCTTGGCTACGCTCTGGTCCAATCAATTGCAACAGTTGTTCAAGCATACCTGTCATGGAATCAATACGTTGGGCTTGCCATTCTGGCAGCGTTTCACCATTCATATTGTGCTCAAAGATTAGCTGCCAGCGATGTGGATGATGCTGCGCAAAATCATGATAGCAGTAGGCAAGTTCATACAGCGCTGATTTTGGATCCTGGCACTGAGAAACCACTTCTTTCGCTTCTTCCGAAAGTTCATCTAGGGTTTGAGCCACCGCGTGAAGTAGTAATAGATTATAACTACCAAAGACATTCACTAGAGTACTTGGAACATAGCCGATCATCGTCGCTATCTTTCGCAAGCTCAACTCGTGATAGGTGTTGCTTGCCAAAAATTCTTTAACAGTATTTAGCGTAAGCGCGATAAGTTCTTCTCGCGTATGATCGTTTCTTCGGGCCATGGTGAGTAATCTAAAATGAACAATGTTCAATATTCTAATGAGCCACTACCTATATCGTCAACAACCGCATGGGTTATTTGCAATATTCTGATACATGTGTCGGAGACGTTTTGGTTTGAATATGGGGCTGCTAGAGTTAATATAGTGTAATAAGTATAAGTTTATAACCTTGACAGGAACCTCAAAGGAAGAATATGAAACGACTCTTTTCCCTTGTTGCTCTACTGATGGTATCGGTTGCGATTACGCCAGTAGCAGAAGCTAAGAAGTTTGGCGGCGGTAAATCGTTCGGCAAGAGCTTCAAAACGGCGCCAGCGCCTAAGCAGCAACAGCAAAACACAAACTCGATTGGTAAAGACCAAACGGGTAAAACACAAAGCTCAAGCAAAAAAGGTCTGATGGGCGGCTTGCTAGGTGGTTTACTAGCAGGTGGTCTACTTGCTGCCTTCTTTGGTGGTGCATTTGAAGGTATCCAGTTTATGGATATTCTTATCATGGGTCTGATTGCATTTGTTATCTTTAAACTGATGCGCGGCATGCTTGGTGCTAAGCAGGGCAGTATGAATCAGAACCGTCAACAACCAGCATTTGGTGGTTCTTCTGCGCCTAAGTTTGAACAACCTAATGTTCACAACTTTGAACAGCCACAAAACAGTGGTGCTCAAACGGGTGGTTTCGGTTTTGGTGCTCAAACAGATGTACCACATAACTACCCACCGGGCTTTGACCAAGCGGCTTTCGTTAATGGCTCTCGTGAGCATTACCGTATTTTACAAGGTGCTTGGAACCACAATCAACTTGAAACGATTGAAGAATACGTATCGCCAAGCTTGTACCAAGACCTCAAATCAGAGCGCGCTAAGCTTGAAGGTGAGCAGCACACTGATGTGATGTATGTTGATGCCGAGATTGTACGTGCGGATTATGATGCAAGCAAAGCTCAGCTAAGCCTTCAGTTCAGCGGTCGCTACCGTGACGCGGTTGAAGGTATTGAAGAAGATATTACCGACGTATGGCACTTAGAGCGTGATCTTACTGTACCAAATGCGCCTTGGTTAATTGTTGGTATTCAAGCTTAATCAACGCTGAAAATGAAAAACGCCTGAGCATTTTGCTCGGGCGTTTTTGTATTGAGGTTACTCTAAGTAGGCTGATACAATCCTGGAACAAAAACAACGAACAAGCGATGAGAAGGTAAGTAAAGTGGCTGAATTTAAATACAAAAATCTATCCCAAGAAGAGCAAGATAAGCTAGACGCAGCGGTGTTTCGTCGTCTTCTTACACATCTGGATGACAACAAAGATGTGCAAAATATCGATCTAATGATTTTGGCAGGCTTCTGTCGTAACTGCTTCAGTAAGTGGTACAAAGCTGAGGCGGAAACACAAGGTTTAGATCTAGATATTGATGATGCTCGCGAACGTGTTTATGGCATGACTTACGATGAGTGGAAGCAAAACCATCAACCGAAAGCGACACCAGAGCAATTAGCGGCATTCGAAGCGCGTCAAAACAAAAAGTAATCATTAGGTCCACGGATCCTAGACATACAAAAACCGCCACTCAATGAGTGGCGGTTTTTTTTAAGCCATTTACAGCGGAGGTATCACTGCCCATTAGCTAATCTGGCCTGTCGTTTCAAATTCTTCTAGCTTGATAGAGTAAGGCTGGGTATCACCAATATTCTCTTTAACCCATTCTGCGTTGTAGTAAGTATCTAAGTAACGCTCACCGCTATCGCATAGTAGAGTAACGATAGAGCCTTTTTCTCCACGCGCTTTCATTTCACTGGCAAGTTGAAGTACGCCGTAAAGGTTTGTTCCGGTAGAAGCGCCCACCTTGCGACCTAGAATTTTCTCTAGCCAATGCGCGGTTGCGACAGACGCTGCATCTGGAATAGTGCGCATTTCATCAACGACACCAGGAATAAAGCTTGGCTCTACGCGTGGGCGGCCAATACCTTCAATTTTGCTTCCATTATTACCGGTTAAACTCTTATCACCTGTTTTGAAGTAGTCATGGAACACTGAGTTTTCAGGATCGACTACGCACAATTTGGTGTCGTGTTGTTGGTAACGAATGAAACGACCAATAGTCGCTGAGGTACCACCAGTACCTGGACTCATTACAATCCAAGCGGGTACCGAGTGATCTTCCATTTCCATCTGGCTGAAAATCGAGTTGGCGATGTTGTTGTTACCACGCCAGTCGGTTGCTCGCTCAGCATAGGTGAACTGATCCATATAGTGGCCATTCAATTCTTTAGCTAGGCGGTGTGACTCCGCATAAATTTGATCTGAGCGATCTACAAGGTGAGCTTGGCCGCCGTAGAACTCGATCTGCTCTATTTTCTTACGTGCTGTCGACTTTGGCATCACAGCAATAAAAGGCAGACCAAGTAAGCGAGCAAAGTAGGCTTCTGATACGGCAGTGCTACCGGAAGATGACTCGATAATTGTTGTCTCTGGTCCTACCCAGCCATTACAAATGGCATACAGGAACAGAGAGCGTGCCAAGCGGTGTTTTAGAGAACCTGTAGGATGTGTACTTTCATCTTTCAGATAGACGTCGATACCCTCAATACTTGGAAGGTCTAGCTTGATTAGGTGAGTATCTGCGCTGCGTTGGTAATCGGCTTCGATTTTGCGAACTGCATTGTTAATCCAGTTATGATCAGTACACATAAGGTTTCTCCTTCAAATCGTTATGAGGTTAATTTACCTAGTTATAGAGAGAAAAGCTTTGCTAATTTTGTTGTCATTTGCTTATTATGGAGAAAAATTTTCTACTTTGAGAAGTGTGTGGATATGGATATTGATAAAATTGACCGCAAGATGCTCGATCTATTGCAAAACGACGCAACACTGTCGCTCAACGAACTGGCGGAAGCGGTTAACCTGACCACGACACCGTGTTGGAAGCGCCTGAAGAAGCTTGAGGAAGCGGGAGTTATTCAAAAGCGAGTCGCCTTGCTTAACCCAGAAAAACTCGATCTTTCATTCACTGCGTTTGTACTCGTTAAGACGAGTGATCACTCTCACGAGTGGTATAGCCAGTTTGTGTCCACTGCGTCAGAGTTCCCCGAAGTGATGGAGTTCTACCGCATGGCGGGGGAGTATGATTACATGATGAAAGTGCTGGTTAAAGATATGCAGTGCTTTGATCATTTTTATAAAAAACTGGTGAATTCCGTCGAAGGTATTTCTAACGTGACCTCTACCTTTGCCATGGAACCTCTTAAATACACTACAGCTCTTCCAATATGCCATACGTAAAGAAGTGTATGGCAGGGTAAAGCCAAGTAAAGCTCATTTCTAAACTTGTTAAGTGTGACTAATCTAACAGTAAATACACATAACAAGGACGAATGAAATGTCAGCATTACCATCAACTAATGTCTTGAGTTTAACCATTGCAGCGACACTACTTAGTGGCTGCAATGGCGGAGATGACTCAAGCAGCGCCACATCAACGCCTTCGGTATCAGGCAATAACATCACTAACCTTTTATTTACAAATCTTTCAGGTGATTGCCAACAATATCTGGGTACGTTTTTTTCTACTGTGAATGACATCCAACGCTCACTCATATACACCGGTCAAACGCAGATAACGTCGAGCGGTAGTAAGTGCATTATTCAGTCGAATGCGATTCCTAACCATGACTTCAATGATGTGACGGCTTCATTTGCCACCAACGTCTCCGAGCAATCGACCTACTATGAGTTTACCGCTTCACCTAGCTTTGCAGGTTCTACTACTGCGTTAAGCTTAGGGACCTCAGAAGCCATTCTTCTCAACGGTGTTAAAGTCGATCTGTTGGCGGCGGCTTGCTACGGCGTGGGAGATGAACGTACGGGGTGTGGTCAAAGTGAAATCAACAATCCTTGGCGCTACGACCCGATGTCGTCTCTAAACGGCTTTGGTACCGATATTCACAATGCACATGTTCAACCTACTGGGGAGTATCATTATCACGGTAATCCCGTTGCTATGTTTGTCCAAGATTGTGTGGGGGGAGAAGCCTCTCCAGTGATAGGCTTTGCCGCTGATGGGTTCCCAATTTATGGCAGTTGTTTCCTAGATAGTTCAACCAGCCAGGTTCGTAAAGCGACGTCAAGCTACCGTTTGAAAACGGGGGCGCGTGTTGATGTGGGAAGCTATACGGCTCCCGTTGTGGGTGGCAACGTTGCGAGCAGCAATTATGACGGGCAGTTTCGTGGCGACTGGGAGTACTCAGCAGGGTTGGGAGACCTCGATGAATGTAACGGCATGACGGTGAATGGTCAGTACGGTTATTACGTTACCGACGCATTCCCTTGGGTGATTAATTGCTTCAAAGGTAGTGTTGATACTAGCTTTAGTGGTTTTAGTATTGAGCGTTCGCACGGGCACACGCATTAAAAAGCCTCCGTTAGGAGGCTAGTCTTGGAAGGATGATTTTATTCAGTAAAGCGCATGACACCTTCTTGTATCGCGGAGGCCACCAAGTCACCATTGCGATTGTAAATCTCACCACGCACCAGACCACGCGTATTGCTCGCGGTTGGGCTTTCAATGACATACAACAACCATTCGTCCATCTTGAATGGGCGGTGGAACCAGATCGAGTGATCGATGGTGGCGACTTGGAATTTTGGAGTCATTAAAGAGACGCCATGAGGATGAAGAGCAGTCACTAAGAAACCCCAGTCAGAGGCATAGCCAAGCAAGTACTGATGGATCAATTGATTATCTGGCATTTCGCCGTTTGCTCGGATCCACAGATACTGTTTAGCTTCAACTTTCTCTGGTTTTAGAGGATTAACGACAGTGACAGGGCGCATTTCAATTGGCTTCTCACCACAGAAGGTCTTCTTTAGTTTTTCTGGTAAAAAGTCGGCAATACGTTCCGCTAGTTCTGACTCAGAGGCATAGTTTTCAGGCCCCGGAATATCCGGCATGGTGTTTTGGTGCTCAAAGCCCGGAGCTTCACCGTGGTAAGACGCGGTTAAGTAGAAAATTGGGCGACCATTTTGAATGGCTTTAACACGGCGGGTGCTAAAACTGCGCCCGTCACGTAGATTTTCTACGTCATAAATAATCGGTTTTTCAGGATCGCCAGGGTAGAGGAAGTAACTGTGAAATGAATGCACAGTACGGTCTGCATCAACGGTATAACGCGCTGCTGATAAGGCTTGACCAATCACTTGACCACCATAAACTTGAGGAAGCCCTAAGTTTTCACTTTGACCTCGAAACAGGCCCTCTTCTAGCTTTTCAAGTTGGAGCAAGTCCAGCAATTCACTTAGAGGTTTACTCATTTTCTCTACCTTATATTCTTTGTATCTAGGTGGCATTTTACCCGCTTTAGTGACAAATAAAACAGTTGTTTGATTTCTATGTCAGGCAAAACTCAACATAGTTAAAGTCTTGTCAATAATCATCGAATTGCAATGACAAGCAAATAGCGTCTACTTATAATTCTCGAAAATCTAATAAGTTAAGAGAGTGCTCAATGAAGAAAATATTCGCGTTAGTCGCTACAGCAGTACTAGGTTTGGTACTGGTAGGCTGCCAATCTGCCGAGACAACTCAATCACAAAATAAAGTCGAAAGCGTGACAGGAACCGTCTCTTACCGAGAGCGAATTGCATTGCCCAAAGGTTCATTGATTACTGTTACTTTGCAAGATGTCTCTTTGGCTGATGCTCCTGCTAAGGTTATCGCTAAACACCGCTTTGAGACCAATGGCGCGCAATCGCCGTTTGAGTTTGATTTGGCTTACCATACTTCAAAGATCGATCCACGCCACCGTTACAGTGTCAGCGCTCGTATCGAAGTGAATGGTAAGCTGCGCTTTATCTCTGATACCATTTACCCAGTGATCACGGATGCTGAGAAGACCAATAAGGTTGATTTACGTCTTGTTGGAGTGCGTCACTAGGCAAGCAAACCTCAATAGAAAAGGTGGTAGCGCTACGGCTGCCATCTATATTTTTTTAACTTCACCTTTCCATCGTTGCTGACTTCGATCCCCTCAGCGATCAGCGCTTCACGTTGGCGTACTAAATCTTGCCCTTTAAGTGAAATCTTACCCTGACTATTAATCACACGAAACCAAGGCAATTTACTGTCAGCAGGTAAGTTTCCCAACGCTTTTCCTACGTGGCGTGCGTAACCGGGATAACCCGCCATTTTTGCGATCTCACCGTAAGTACTGACTTTTCCTAAGGGAATTTGGTGAATTACTGCAAAGATTTGCATTAAAAACTGGTCCATAATGACTGTGTCCTAGTACAGATTTCCAAGGAATGGATAAGGAGAGGGCATGGTATTTTCTACATTTCAGTTCTTAGTGACAACTCTGTTAGCTGTAGTTTGTGCTAGAGCTATCAGCATAAGTGAAGGCGATATTCCGGTATTAGCCTTGGTAATCCCTGCATTATGGATTTTCCCTCAAGGCGGTCTTGTTGGCTTGGTATTAATGGCCGCAATGACAACCTATGGCTTAACCCTTCCTCATCAACCTATCACACTTTCAGTGAGCTTGTGGGTGTTATTTCCTTTGTTAATGGTGGCCTTCTCAAGACGCAGTAGTCTTGGCGTGGTCCTCACCAGCTTCTTAATTGTTGCGACCTTACTGATAGGTATTATGGTCACGCAAGCCGGAGATAAGCTAGCAGGAGAGCCAGTCGTCACTCTCGTTCAAACTCTATCGGTTGCGGTAATCTGGTGGGCGGCTTCACATTGGAAACCATCAAATAATCATAGCTGGTGGGCGCTTGGATTGATTCTTCCGCTCTGGATCGCTGACCTCTCTTACGCTGCATTAATTGCTTTATGTATCACCGGAATCATGGCTTCGATGGAGAGCTTGTCTCAGCTGAAAACCTTTCGTTGGAGTAAGCTGCTTTGCTGGACACTGCCAACGGTTGGCTTTGCCGCCTTGGTTGTTTCACCCAATATCGAAGTACCGAATCCGGTGTTTGTCGTATGGATTTGCCTACTAGGTACAGCTTGGATGACAGACTACATTCTGCGCAGTGTAGAAGAAAATCAAGATATATAATAAATCCACTTTTTTGACTGAAAATGCAGGCTTGGCATATGTAACTTGTTGTGTCAGAATTGCCGAAAATCTGCTCTAGTCAGTCAAGGAAAGGCTTACACCAATAGGGCAGTTTGCTGACCTATCATAACTATTCAAAAGGGATTTTGGGCGAAATGGGCCTTATCTGGCGAATGACTCTTCTCATCATGACTATTTTCAGCGCACCCGTGGCGATGAGTAGTGTTGCCTATAAAGTAGGGATTGAGGCCGATGATTTTGTTACGCGCACCCTTTTTGATTCGGTTTCTGAACGCTTTGGGGTTGAGATTGAATACGTCTATTACCCAAGCTTCAATGACATTCTTGAAGCTGTTAAGTTAGGAAATGCAGACTTTGCTGCTAACGTGACTTTTACCCCAGAGCGTGCTGAGTATTTTGATTTTTCAAGCCCAACCAATATTGAGTTCACTTACCTATATAGCTCACAAAACGCCACTTTAGCTTCTGCAAAGGTTATTGGTATTCCGCAAGGCACGATCTACGGTGAGCTCATTTCCGTCAACTATCCAGATATCGCCCAGATTGAATACACTGGGCATGATCACGCTAAAGCACTCCTTGAACAGAATAAGGTTGATGGCATCGTGGATGCGATCAATCAGTTAAAACCTATGTTGCTGGCGGGTTACGATGCTCAATTGCTTAACAATCAATTGTCGATTAAACCTGTTTCAATCATTGCACCCAAGGATGTGCATAGGGATTTACTTGCGACTATCGAAGCTTACATTCATACCGCGGAAATTCAGAAGCGCTTAAGGGAGTCGGTGAAGCAATACCAGTTTGAACTGCGTCAACAAGCCTTGCGTCAGTCTGTTATTGATAGCAACTTGAACCTCAATCGAACCTACAAAGTTAAGCTAGAGAATGTTGGCCAGTACACGGTTTACCATAAAGATGGTCAGGTGACGGGCATAAGCGCCGATGTAGTCATGCAGTCTTGTCAAATATTAATGCTTAACTGCCAAGTGGTGAGTAATGCCGATGAAACTTGGGAGAGCATGTACCAAGATTTTGTTGCCAAGCGGATTGATATTATTGCCCCACTGATTGTTTCGGAGCCAAGAAAACAGATTGCCGAGTTTAGCGACCCGTACTACTTCCCTGAAGTGGTAATGATTAAACGCGAAGGGTACAAGGATAATGTCTACAGCAATGTGTCAGAGCTGATTGTTGAGCAAATCGGTGTTTTAAAAGATGACTTTTTCGCAGATCTGCTTTCACAGCTCTTGCCTAATAAGGAGCTCAAGTCATTCTCGACCTCCCAGCAACTTTATACTGCGCTGCTAAACGGTGATATCGACTACATGGCAACCAGCCGAGCAAGCTTCAATAAAAAGTTACGCGAATCGAAAGATTTACTCCCGCTCGAAGAGGATCAGCTGATTGGCAGTTTTTACCGCTCAGATGTCGCGATTGGTTTTGTTAAAAACGAAGTCGGTGCCGAGCTTGCCCCTCTATTTAGCCGAGCTATAAAAATGCTTGATATCGCATCTACTGTCGAACGGTATGATTATCAACCCAATTGGCGCGCGACACTGCAAGCTGAACAGGCATTCTCACGAAAAAGCCATATTCTGTTCGTAATGGTGATTGGCTTTATGCTGATCGTCTCTATGTACCTGCACAGTCAGTCAAATACTGATCCTTTAACACGCTTAAAGAACCGCCGTGCAATGCATCAACGATTTAGCAGTGGTGTCAGTGCTGATATGACGGTCATCTATCTTGATGTGAACCATTTTAAGCACATTAACGATACCTATGGTCATGAGGTAGGGGATTTAGTGCTGAAAAGTGTCGCCGAACATATTGAGCGAGTATGGAAAGGGCGCTGCTATCGAATCGGTGGCGATGAGTTTATTTTGGTCGGCAAGGCTGAGAAACAAAGTGTGTGTACCATGCTAGAAAAGCTCAAGGTGGTTCCTTTCTCCTCGCAAGCGTACAAACTCTCTTTTGACATCTCTATTGCAATAGGTATTTCGCTACCACGTCGCACCTTTATGAGCCTGCAAGAAGTGCTTAATGAAGCCGATGAAGCCATGTATCAGCATAAACAACAGTCAAAACAGTGCGCTAACGAAGACATCAATGAGGGTAAAAACGTCCATTATCTCAATTAATGGTTACTGACTAAGCAGTTGAAACGAAAAGAGGCGTTTTATTCGGTGTTAGACTTGAAATACCCCATCGGATGTTTGATAATCCCCTCACTCCTTAGCGATGCTAAGGAAACAGAATCTATGGAGGCCCTGGTCCTCCCGCAACAATAGCTCGTGAACTCGGTCAGGTCCGGAAGGAAGCAGCCGCAGCGTGTGACTTGTGTGCCGGGATGTGGCTGGGGCTTCCACCCATTTAAAACGCCGCTTTTATTAGCGGCGTTTTGCTATCTGAAACTTTCCCAATCAACCCCTTTGCTTTATAAGCATCCCTCTCTTTCTACCTTACGCATTAGTTTTTGTGGCGAAAAATCTTACCTCTATCTGTGCGTAGTAAACTCTCAATCGAATGTTAATTGATCGATTTAAGTCGATTGTGGTGACTTTTTGAGTCAATTAATTTGATATTTTTCTTGCGAAAAATAAGTTTGATGTCGTAGTATCTGTCAAAATTTTGGAATGGGAATCAAATTTTGACACCTAAGAGTTCTGTTCGCGGAGTCGTCAGTATCGAATTTGCCTTGAGTTTCCTCGCGCTGTGGCTGGTTACAATCTTGGTAATGGATATTGGCCTACAAAACTATTCTACGTCAGTGGTTAACTTTGCTGTCTCTGAATCGGCGCGTGACGTTAAAGCTCGTCACTTTAAAACTGAAAAAGAGTTCGAGCAGCACTTTCGCCATATCATCGACAAAAACCATTTCTCACTTTGGGGCTTTCTGCTTAACAAGGGAAGTGTAAGTGTTGATATTAAACGCTATGCGAATCTAAAAGCTCTGGCTCAACAACAAATAAGTTCTAGTGTTGATCCTAATGTTGCGCCCATCGCCCGTTATCAAGTGACCTATACTTACCGACCTTTGCTTGGCGTCAGCTTAATGCCTACGCATGAAGTGGTGCGTAGTGTCATTTCAGTGCAAGAAGGTGCCAAACATGTATAAACATCGAGGCTCAATCGCAATTGAAATGGTCTTGGTTTTGATGGGCTTGTCAGTTTGCCTAGGCTTTGCCGCCGATTTATCGCGCAAAACAAGCATGCAGGGTGAGCTAGATAACCTCAGTTATGCAGCCGTAAACTTGCTTAGCGAAAGAGAGTTGCTGTTCGATCATAAAATTGATGTCGTTCAAGACAGGCCGGTTAGTTATTCAGATGCCAAAATCATTCACGACATTGTCCGCGCGGAACTAAAAAAACAGATTCCGAACTTCGACGATAGCCGCTATGCGCTGAGTGTTGAAGGGATTACTTTGGTAAATCGTAATATGAGTAATCAGCAAGATAAACCTGCACTTAGGCGCCAAGCATACTTCCATTTCGGCAACCAAGAGATTCTTGGCAAAAGAAAACCGGTGACTGAGATGGTGAAGCTTGCCCCATTTACTAGTAAGAAGCGTTTTGCACCTATGTATCGTGTGACGATTTACTACCGCTCTCACGGAATCTTCAATTCAGTGATTGGCAAAGACAAGCAGGGCGCGGTATTGGTTTCAAGTAGTTTAAGTGTGGGGCGTTAATATGTACAACAAACAACGCGGTGCCGCTTCTATTTGGTTTGTTTTGGTCTTTGTTGCCCTCGCTGGATTTACGGCATTTGGTATTGAAGGTTCGCGCTATCTCAACTACAAAGCGCGATTGGGTGATGCGCTAGAAACGTCATCACTGCTTTTAGCCGCGGATCAAGCGGAGCAGGTTCTAATCTTACAGGGTGCAGAGAGACAAGCGCGAGGTGAAGAGTCGAAGCAAATTGTTGAAAAGACGATTCATTCTTACCTGCATGATGTTGAGGCGATTCCACAGACAAACATAGATATTAAACCGATCCCGGAGCAGAAGGCATTTAGCTATCGAGTGGCAGCGATGACACGTCACAATAGTTGGATGCACTATAGCTCTGCACCTTCGTTTGATGAAACTCAAGATGTCTCTAACTTTGCTGCGGCGGCAAAAACTACGACTGGTTCAGGAGGAGGGGATCTCGGGGATGTGATTCTGGTTGTGGATCACTCTATGTCAATGAATGAAAACACCTGCACTCAGTATTATCCAAACAATATTCGTCGCTTGCAGTCAGCTAAATTAGCGGTGGCTCACCAGCTAACAAGAATGTTCATTGAACAAGTGCGTAAACCCGATACGCAAGATCTAGATAAGCTCGGCCGAGTTGCGGTGATTCCTTATGAAAATGCGACTCGTAGCCATATACGTAGCGGTCAACCTGGGGTCATCAATTGTGAAAACCATCTCGTGTTTAAAGACAAAGGTGCTAATAGCTACGATAAGTTTAATTGGCGAAATGAGTTGGCAACCTTGCGTCGCCGTGGCATCGACTCTCCTCTGCAAATTGCTAATAGTGGCTCAGTGATGCAACCATTTGTTGAGGCCGCGCTATTTACAGAGGGTCATGTCGTACCTGCAACTGGGCAAAAAGTGGTTGATTGGCTGCCTTACAATCAAGAAGAAGTGGATGTAGAAGCAACCAAGCGGCGTATTCTCTCTATGGTCAGTACCCGCAATACCAATGCTGACTTGCCTATTGATGATTTTCGCGCGATGACGATGCCATTTAACCGTATTTGTCGTGGCAACATGCGTAGCATTGGGTTTAACGATAAATGGAATCAAGGCGCGCTGAATAAGAACGGCAGCTTCTATGACCCTTTTACCGCGCAAGTTCGCTCGTTTACTTCTGGTAGTTTTGCTCAGCATGCGATGGATGGACAAGAGAAGCAGTATCTAGGATCGTGGACTTCATCGTTTCAAGGTATTTTGCGTGGCCTACAAGAAATGCGTCACCACAGTGGTGAAAAGCCATTATTGTTCGTGGTTATCGCTGGTGGCCCAGATACGCCGAATGCAGATACGCAGCTTGAGCGACTAAGCAAAGATTATCATGGGCAAAATTTTCGTCAGGACTTGTTAACTCAATCTTTGATCGACGGTTCGAATGGATTATTTGCAAAAGTAAAAGCCCAAGTTCCGCATAGCCGCTTTGTATTGATTAAGTTCCAGCCAGATGATCCATCTAAGCAGTTTAAATTGAACTATGAAGGGGCATTTGACGCTGTCGCGGAGGTCAAATATCAGAAGGCTTCAGGCAATACGATGATTGGCCGCTGTACTAACATTGATGGGCAAATGAATGACTACAAGTTTGATAAAGCTGAAATGGAGGCGATGTCAAAGATGGTCAGTCAGATGTTAAGTGATGCTGGCGACGCTTATGGAGGAACATCTGAAGTGGGAGGTCTTATTGACCGAAGAAGCTGAGAGATGATTTCAAATAGGATGCGTTAACCACTGTCAAAAGAGACTTAGCTTTATAGCTAGGTCTTTTTTTATTGAGCAATTTCTAATCCGACTAAACATTGTGATGGGTGTAAATGGCGAGCAATACGCCAAATGATGTATGTCCTCAATGGATTGAGGTGAGTGCCAAATTTTAATTTTTAGCGATTCTAAATCGCGCGGGACGTAACAAATTCATCAATAACAATGTGATTTTTAAGGGGGACAGAAATACACATTCTGATTGGAATGTTTACTCTAATTGGTGTTCGGTTGGAGCTAATCGAAAATGTTCAAATCTTGTAGCGAAATCTAAATCACAGTTAAATCGAATTTATTCGAGTTTTTATTGATTGAGTAAGTGGTGCGGAGTAGCCTTGTTAATTAATTGTTAATTTCGTTTTGCGGTTTTGAGCTGTAGTACGCAGATGTTGACGGAATATTCATTCACAGCCCATAGAAGGGCAGCAACTTTAGGGAAGAAGTCATGAGCTTACGAACTTGCTTGTCAGCTTTCGCGGTTCTGATATCTGGAGCAGCAATATCAGCGGACGAAGTGTATTTAAACGGTAAAGTTTATACTGTGAATACTCAACAACCTTGGGCTGAGGCGTTTGCCATCGAAGATGGTAAGTTTACTCAGGTCGGCAGCGGTGCAGAAATCAAAAAACTAGCAAACGCTAAAACAAAGGTGATTGATCTTCAGGGGCAATTTGTGATGCCAGGAATGATTGATGATCATATTCATCCTGGGTTTGGTGCTGAAATGGTCATGAACATTGGTACTGAATACGCAATGACTTACGAGCAGTTCGGTCAAAAAGTGGCTCAGTTTCGCAAAAACAACCCAGATTCTAAGTGGATTTATGGTGGGCCACTTAACTGGTTGTCTGATGATAACGGACTGATTGAGGTCTTCAATCAGCCGTCGAACAAATCGATTCTCGACCAGCTTGTAAGTGATAAACCTGCGTTTTTTTGGGATGTTGGCGGTCATGCTGCGCTTGTTAACAGTAAGGCGCTAGAGTTGCTCAAAATAACAAAGGATACGCCTGATCCTAAAGGGGGAGTTTATGTTAGAGACGCCGATGGCGAACTGACAGGAGTGCTGAGAGAAAATGCTGCAACGATTGTTTGGGAATCATTTCTTGTAGATAGGCCTTCGAATAAAGACTTTGCGTATAATGGGCTTAAACCCGTGTTTGATGTTATGAACAGTGTTGGTGTTACCAGCATTTCAGATGTGTGGGCACGAGAATGGATTCTTAGGTCCTACGGCATTCTTTCAAAAGATGATGCGCTGAATGTACGAATTTTTGCCTATATCGCCGATCCGATAGAGTGGAAGTCAAAATGGATGCAAGAACTAGCGACGGAAGCGATCCAAAACTACCAAAGCTATAACGCAGATCGAGTGATTGTTTCTGGCGTCAAATTTGTTTTAGATGGCTCTGCCGGGGGGCAAACTGCGGTCATGGTGGATCCATTTGAAGGGACAGATAATAGAGGCTACTGGCGTGATGATCCGGATTACTTTATCGAAAAGATATCAGAGTACGATAAAAAAGGGCTGACTGTTAAGATCCACGCAGTCGGTGATATGGCGATTCGCAAAGCGTTAGAAGGGATAGGTAACACAAGGCAGAATGGAAGCGAGCTTCGTCATAGCGTGGCGCATACCGTGTTCGTAAATCCTGCGGACAAAAAACTGTTTAAGCAATATGAAGCTGTCGCGGAGTTTTCTCCCTACTTTTGGTATCCAGGTCCTCACACTGACATGATCAAAGGAGATGTCGGTGAGAAGCGTTTGTCTTGGGTATTCCCATTTCGTTCATTGGTTGATAAAGGTGTTCATGTTTCGGTAGGTTCGGATTGGCCAGTTTCAGCTAGCCCAAATCCATGGCCAGCAATCGAAAGTATGATTACACGCAAGCAACCTGGAGGCGAAGGTAGCTCTCTTGCTCACCAAGAAGCGATTAGTTTAAAAGCTGCTCTAAAAGCGTATACGTTAGGTGGAGCGTATGCTCAATACCAAGAACATAATCTTGGCTCCATTGAACCTGGTAAGTTAGCAGATTTTATTGTCACCAACCAAAACCCGTTTAAGGTCTCGCCAACCGAAATACATAAAACTCAAGTTCTGAGAACCGTTGTCGGTGGTGAAGAAGTATATAGAGCACAATAAGTTAGTTTCAAGCCCCTTAGTTGTTTAGACAAGGGGCTTTTTTGCCTTTAGTTGACAAGGAGCGCGGCATGTTAAGAGATGTAAGCCAAATTCAACAATTGCACATTGCAACCATGTTTGATCACTGTGGTTATGAAGGTTTTTACGCTAAATTGGCCGAACAATATGCTGAGTTGATCGTTTTCGATGCGTTTTCAGTGTTGTTGGAAAGTAATGATCAGATAAAGGTGGTCTATGGAGATTTATCAGATAGCCAGTATCAAGATTTACAAAGCGAGATTGTTTTACCAAGTTTGGCAAGACAAACGGTTTCAGGTATGTCGGTATTGTCTCAGATGGGTCACCAAGAAGTGCTTGCTCAGCCAATTTGTAGGAAGCGTTGGCTCGTATACTGTCAGAACTATCGAATCAAAGATCAGATGTTGATATGGATGCAAATTACCCGTGATCAAAGAATTTGGATCGTTGTCGATCTTAAACAAAGCTATCCTTTCTTTACAGAAGAGCACGTTAATCGAATCAAACATTGGCTACCCACTGTCGAAAAGCTGCTTTACAAACATCATCGCGACCTCGACTTAAACAAGCCGCTGCCTGAGCTTGTTCACTCAGCTATAGACGGATTTTCACGTAAGCATTTAACACGAAGAGAGGCGGAGCTAGTTAAATTGATGTTTTTAGGCTATTCCTCGAAACTTGCGGCAAAAGCGTTATCTATATCGCCAGCCACAGAGCGAGTTCACCGCATTAACATCTATTCTAAACTGGGTATCGGTGGGCAGATTGAATTGCTGCAAAGGTTACTACAAGAAGTAGAAAGTGAGCCACAGTAGCTCACTCTCTATATCGTCTAAGGCAGTTAAAACATCAAACCAGCACCAAGGTAAATGGCGTCACCCGTTACCGTGTGATGATCGGTGTTGTAATACTCTAGATAAATTTCACCCCAAGGGACAGGTGCGAAAGCCGTACCTAGGTGAAAGTCATTGAAAAGCGTTTTATGCGCGGCATTTTGAGTGTTATCGCGTACGGTATCAAAACCGGCGTAGCTGCGAAGGTGGGGTAGCCAATTGTGTTGAATACCCAGTGTTGCCGTTTGGTAGCGCTCCTCTGGGTTACCATCTTCGTAGTTGTTCGTTGCGTTCTCGTACCTTGCGGCGATTTTGGTTGACTCACCGATGCCTGCGACAAAGCCTACGGCCCAGGTTGAATGGTCTGCATTGGTTAACGTCATTGGCTTTTGACCCAATAGGTCTAGCCCTTGACCAGAAATATCGTTGGCGCGGTTATAGGCGGCAACTAGCTGAATTGTTTCGTCGATCGTGTAACGCAAACTGGCTGCATATCCATCCTTGACACTGATTGCAGAGATACTCGATGGGTCACCTCCCATTGATGGTGGAAGGGCATTCTTACCAACAAATAGAGCGCCAGCATTATAACCATTACCAAACGTGATCTGATCTTCAGAGCGTTTGGCTTGGTATTGTAAACGGACTTCAAGTTGCTCAAATGTGTTACCCCACACCACTGTATTCGCGGTACGTCTACTACCCAACTGATCGGACAGCAACAAAGCACTGCCACCAGCCCAGTAACTGAAGTAGCCGATGTCTGTCACCATGTAGGGGGATTCTTGCTTGCCGATCGAAACACTGCCAAAGTCGTCGTGTTTTACTCCTATGTAAACTTGACGACTAACAAGAAAATCTTCTGAATTTGAGAGTAACGAGTCGCTTGATGAATTGAACTCTAGCTCGCCCTCTAACGCTGCATAGATACTGAAGGGGGCTAGTGTGTGAGACGCCGAGACGCCCACGTAAGAGCCAGGGTCTTCAACTAAGGTTCCATCTTCAATAAAAAGCGTCTCCCCATTATCAAAGTTATTGCGTGTGATATGCGCGCCAATCGCACCGTAGATATCAAACCTGGTGGTTTCGTCATTATACATTTCGAGTGCATAGGTTTGGTTGCTTGCCGCGACAGCAAGTGCCAGCGTAGTCAGTTTTACCGCTTTGCTATTTAGAGCTACCTTCTCCATGGTGTCTTCTCCGTAACATGTTGTTAACATTCATCCTAATAACACCATGTGGCTCGTAAGTGATGAATACATCAATTGACGTAACTGTTTATTAGTGTGATATCGCAGTTGAGAAGGTTCACGCTTAGACTTGTTCAATGCTTGCTTAAGAGAAAGAACGGGGTAGCATTGAGTTGCACATATCTGTCATACATTCGGTCTAGTGAAGGCAACATGATCAATTTGGAACAAACCATCGCTTTTGTTACTACGGTAGAAGCCGGCTCTTTTTCAGCCGCGGCGAGAAAGCTCAATAAAAGCCAGAGTTCAGTCAGTATTGGGGTAAGTAACTTAGAAGATGAGTTAGGCCTAAGTTTATTTGATCGTCAAACTCGTAAGCCCACTTTAACTAAGGCGGGTGAAAGGCTTTATCAACAGGCCAAACTTTTGCTGCGGCAGGCTGATAAGATGAACAGCTTTGCTCAAGCGGTATACAATGAGGTCGAAACCAAGATAGTTATCGGTGTTGACCCTATGGCACCGCTAAGTTGCTTAGACTCTGTCTTGATTGGATTAGAAGAAAAGTTTCCCAACACCGAAGTACAAATTCAGCTTCTCGATCACTTAGCCTTGCAGCAAGCGCTACTCAATCATGAGATTGATCTCGGTGTACACTTTGGCGCTGATGCTTACCCTCAGTACCTCAATTTTATCACCATTCATCAATATGAATGGCAGTGTGTGTGTAGTCCTGACTATCCACTGGCTGATCTATCAGAAGTCTCCAATGAAGAGCTGCTTGCTGCGCGGCAAATCATCGGCCGCTCACTCAGCAGTCATCCCGTGTTAAGTAAAACCTCTATTTTTTCGCAAGATACTTGGCAAGCGGATAACTTGGTTCAATGCAGCCATCTTATTGAACTCGGTATGGGGTGGGGAATATTACCATCAGATTGGTGCCACGAACGTATCGAGTTAGGGTCACTTGTTTCCATAAAGCCAGAGTTCAATCAAACTAAGATGTACTCAGGCTTAGACTTGGTATGGGCAGCGAACAGAGATATGGGCAGAGTCGGCCAATTTATCATTGATTTATTTAGTATTCGAAAATCGAATAGTAACTAATTTAAACTATTCGATGCTCGCAAGTAAGATTAGGACAACTTAATAAAGGAACTTTCACATGAAGAAGACACTACTTGCACTAACCCTACTATCTAGCGTCGGTATCACTGTTCCAGTACAGGCTGTGACATACCATGAGCCCAATCAGCAAATGGAAGCAAATCTTAACCATTACGGAGCGGGTGTTGAGAACTGGGAAGAGAAGCGTTTTGTCCAGTTTACCATGGCAGATGCGCATCTTTATCATCACTGGGCTCAGGTAGAGAATAACCCAAATAAAGCGATGCCTATCAAGGTGTTAAACAGCTTTGACCCAGCTAAAGTAATGTTGGACGATGTGATTCCGGGACACAAAATCTCGTTGTACGATGTGATGCGTGATCGTGCCAGTATCCAAAACTACGTCATCATGAATAAAAAAGGTGAAGTGATCGCCGAAGATTATTGGAATGGTACCAATAAAGATACGCTGAACCATATTATGTCTTCGACTAAGTCTTTTTCGAGCATGGCTGCATTTATTGCTGAAGAAGAAGGTTTGCTGAGCATGAATGATCCAATCGGTAAGTATGCACCTGAACTGAAAGGTAGCGAGTGGGCTAATATTCCTCTTCATTACTATGCTGATATGACTGCGGGCGTCGTGAAGCTACCTAAGAGCCGAGAAGGGTACCACTGGTCAAACTATGCGGCTGGTGCAGATGGTTCATGGGATAGTTCCATGCCGTCAGCGATGGGGTATAACGGCCACGTAGAGAAAGATGGCAAGCTAATCCCACGCCCAGATGCGAATGGTGAGATAAATTCTTTTAGCGAGTACCTGTCAAAAGTTTTCGTGAAGCAAGCGAAACCAGCAAACCCACCGGGCTTTGGCTATGAGTATCGTGATATCAATACGGAAATGCTAGGTCTGGCAGTTTCACGTGCTAGTGGCATGACACTCGCTGAGTTTTACGAAAAGTACCTATGGAAAAAAGGTGGTTTTACTAGCGATATGGCAATGTATACCAGCGTGAATAAAGAGTCTATGGCATCTGGCGCCGCGAACATGACCACTCGTGATTTTGCTATTGGTAGCTTCTTAATGGTTAACGACGGTAAGAACTTTAAAGGTGAGCAAGTTCTGCCTAAAAAATACATCGAGCAAGTTAAGAATGGCGATGATGAAGTAAAACAAGCTTGGGGTCGTATTTCTTACGAACATCTATTAATGCCAACGGCTTTCTACAAAAACCAATGGCGCACCGTTGAGTTTGGTGGGCGCAAGTTCTCTACCATGATTGGTGTGAACGGTCAGTTCTCAGCGTTTGACCACAAAACAGGTAACATCATTGCATTGACAGGTGCATATCGTGAGCCGTCTGGTCAGGCTATGGTTCTGCTTTACGTCGAGCAAGTTATTCTTAATATTTTCAATCAGTTAGATAAATAAGATTGTTAAAAAAGAGCCCCTTAAGCAGGGGCTTTGTTTGTAAAATCGTTCCTAGCGAGTTAACTTAAAGCGAAATAGCTCGCTTGTTCCATCATCATTGTCACTCAGCAATACCCCTTTGATTTTATCGCTACTACTTTCAGCGATAGCAACGGTTTCCACCTTGGTGATAACTCGCTGACCATTTTTCATTACTGGTATGGTGGCTTCGGTCAGGTCCAGTTTACTGCCATGAACGCCGAGTTGGTTGACGGGCACTGTGCCAACAAAGCTACCCAAAATATCTCCGTCGTTGTAAGCATCCCCTGTGGCTTCTATTGAAGCGGTAAAAACGAGTTGCTCAGCCTCAGGCCAATATTCCGCGCCGGATAATGTGGCTTCGAAGCCTTGATAAACCGGTAACTGAACATGGGTAACATTAATTTCGTTAACGCTATCGGTTTGACCTTCTAGATATTGGACAAACTCATCGAGACGTAGACGGAAGATGACATTAGTGCCTGAATTACCGCGATTGAGTACGAAAACGTACTTATCGGTACTTGCAAGCCCTTCAATGTTGAGCTTTTGCTTACCGCTAAAACCACTCTGCTTATAGAGCTGCTGGTAAAGAGGTCGTAAAGAACGTTCAATCTTGGTCTGTTGATCTTGGGTGATTAAAAATGCCCATTCACGTTTATGCGCTTTGCTTCCGGAACCTAAGATCACGAACGCAGGTTTACCATAAAAATCCACTTCATCCATGGCTTCAAAATCAGGCTTAACCTTCTTTACGATGCGACCGTTTTTGGCGATAGGGTAGTGCTTGATGAGCTGCTTGTCTTGAATGGTTAGATCAGCGTCCAATTCAAAGAGGTAGGGAGAATCATCCCCAATCGCATAGACTTTGTTATTGCTAAATACCGCGCCTGAAGCGGAAGGAAACTCTTTATTTAATATAAGGTCAGACACTTCAAGTTGCATGCCTTTAGCATGAAGATGTGAGGAAACAATCAGTGAAAGTAATGTGGCAGAAAATAGCGATTTCAAAAGGATGGCCTTTATTGTTTTATGTTGAACAATGTCTTTTACGCCAAGATTGCGACAGAAATATGACAAAGACTAATTCTGCACTGAGGAGTCTGTTCTAATCTGCTTTTCTACATCAATGATTTTCTGATACTCCCCAGATTTTATTAACTGCTCAATCCCTAAACGAAGCGCTTCTTTGAGTTCTTGGCTGCGGCTGAGGTTTTGCTTTGAGAACATCACATACATGTCATTTTCGATAATCGGTTTGGGGTGCACCTTGAGCTGATTGATTTGCATGGCAGGAAGTAAATTGCCGAGCATATAGTATCCGCGTTCAAGCCCTGCGGGGTAGGCGTCGATTCGATGTTTGCCGAGTTTAATAAAATTCACATCATCAGAGTTTGATATCTCAAGCTTTACCCCGTTTGATTGCATTAAACGCGTCACTTCATATTCTTGAGTCGCACCGATTTGATATTGGTTGAGGTCAGCCATTTCTTGCCAGTCAAATTGGCTATTGCTGTGATAAAAGAACACGATTTTCTGCACAAATAACGGTGATGAGAATAGGAATAAGACTTCCCTTTCACTGTTCTTAAACCAAGGAAAAGTTCCGTCGTACTTATCCGTTTGTGCATAGCGGTAGGCGCGGCTCCAAGGGTGATATTCGATATTCACTTGATAACCTTGGGTCGCATAGGCGGCGCGGACTAGTGTTTCGGAGATCTTATAGTTGGGATTGTCTTGACTACTGGTGTAGGGTTCCCAATCGCCAATCACAAAGTTAACGGATTTGTTAACAACCTCTGCGCTGCAAAACGATGAGTAACTCAACAACAGTAGTAATGCGACAAGCTTACCCATAGTGTGCACCTTGATTATTCCTACCTACAAATTTAGATGACAATTTACTTAATAAGTAGTTTGGGACCTGAATATGACGTTTTTGTTTCATTACAAGCGGTTTAAGCCGCAGAGTTTTGGCTTAGGGTCTAAGTTTTTGTCATTGGATAGGTAAAGAGTGATTGACCCTCCCCCTAGGGTAAGGTTTAACATAAACGAGATTGTTCATTATTAGGTGCGCTATGACGTTCAGAGTCAGCCAAAAAATCTGGATTGTTGCGATCAGCATGTTTTCTATGCTGTTCTCGACGCTATCTAGCAGCGCGCCTTTAATGAGCTTTGAAATGATGGACGCAAGCTCGATGCATCATTCTCAAAGCGCATGCAATATGCCGATGAAATCCAATCTAGAAGAACATTCCCCGATGATGATGGAGAAGTGTGAGTCCGAGCCTAGTCAGCACATGTGCTGCGACGTGATGTGCATGACAGTCTTTGCCCTGCTTGATCACTATCAGCCAGTCCACTCGACTTCTAGTCATCTTGCTCTTATTGTCCGTGACGATAGAAGCGTGCCGATCAACCAAACGTCCTCCCTGTATCGCCCCCCAATAGCGTAAATCGTTTTCTATTACTTCATCTCTTTACGATTTGTTCGTGAAGAGGCGCTTTTATGCCTTTTTAGGCACATAGAAACGGATTACTACGTGAAGACTAAACCAACTTGTCTGGCACTTACGCTAAGTGCGGCGTTGTGGTTTGCCCCGACTGCTGTATTGGCTGAAGCCGATTTAGCTGCGCAGCCACCTCGCGATTTACTGGCGCAGATGATTGATACTGCGTTAAACAATGATACCAATCGTAAGCAGCTCTACGCCCAATCACTCGCAATGAGAGAAACGGGTATTGCTAACTCAACCTTAATGGACCCAAAACTGAAAGTGGGGTTTGGCGGTTTGCCAACCGAAAGCTTTAAGTTTGATGAAGATCCAATGACCAACATCTCGGTCGGCTTGATGCAGCAGTTTGAACGGGGCTCGACACTTGAACTGCAACGTAAGAAAGCGAACCAACAAGCGGATGGCGTGACACTACAATTGCAATCGCGCGAACTTGAAGTTGCTAATGCAATGACTCAGCTGTGGTTAGAGCTGGGTTATTTGCAGCAAGCTGAGCAGATTCTGCGAGAAAATAAACAGTTACTCGTCGAGCTACAGGGCTTTATTCAAACCAACTATTCAATTGGTAAGAGTGAATCTCAAGATTTACTCAATGCCCAGCTTCAAGTCAGCAAGCTTGATGAGCAACTGCAAGCCAACAGCCAAATGCAAACTCGATTGATCTCTCAATTCTCCGAGTGGCTAGGCATTGGCTGGCTCAATCAACACAGTGATTTGCGAGCGAGTAATCAGTTAGATTGGCACAGTTTGGCTAATAAGCTGGATAGCAGCGCAAACCAAACCGACCATTTCGAGTTACTTAAGCGACACCCAATGGTGCAGATGATCGATGCTTCGATTGCTGTAAATCAAACTCAAGTTGATATCGCCGAGCAAGCTTATACGCCTCAAGTTGGTGTTGAAGTGATGTATGCCTATAGACAGGCAAACAACATGATGGGCGAACCTGCCTCTGATCTTGTCAGCGCCTATCTGACTGTCGATGTTCCGCTGTTTACGGGCAATCGACAAGACAGAAACCTTGCCGCAGCGCAGTATCAAGTTGGGGCGACGAAGTCTCAGAAAGACACTTTGCTTGCGCAGATGAATGCCAAAGTGAACGCGTTACTGGTTGATGAGCGTAATTTAAATCAACGACTTGAACGCTACCAAACCACCTTACTACCTCAAGCGCGAGCAAGAATTCTCGCCGTCGAACGTGGTTATCAAAATAACACAGCGCAGTTTAGCGACGTGATAGCCGCCACGAGAGATGACCTTGCCTTGCAATTAGAACAGCAACGCTTATTGACCGATCTAAACATCGTCAAGAGTAACTTAGCGACGCTATTTAGCGCTTTCGAGTTTCAGGTCTCGCTACCTGAAATCACTCAGTAGAACAATAAGGAACGATGATGAAAACATTTAAGGTAGCGACGATCGCAGTATTGATTGGTGGTGGCATTGGCTTCGGTGTGAGCCAGTTTTTGCCTAGTCACTCATTGATGAAAATGGCGGATGCTGCGGCTCCAAGTAAGGACTCAAATGAGCCCTTGTATTGGGTGGCACCGATGGACCCAAATTACCAACGCGATAAACCCGGTAAATCGCCGATGGGGATGGATCTTATCCCTGTCTATGCCGAGGATTTGGCTTCAGGTGCCAGCAAGCCGGGCACAGTGACGATAGACCCATCGGTAGAAAACAACCTCGGAGTAAAAACCGCGGCAGTTGAGAAGCAGCGCTTGTCACCGAGGATTGAAACCGTTGGTTACGTTGCGTTTGATGAAAGTCGCTTATGGCAAACCAATGTGCGTGTTGCCGGCTGGGTTGAAAAGCTCAATATCAATGCGGTAGGAGAAAAAGTCGCTAAGGGTGAAGTGTTATTTACGCTCTACTCTCCAGAGCTAATTAAAGCGCAAGAAGAGTTACTCAACGCTTATCGAACAGGCCGAAGTGGTTTGGTGACAGGGGCGACCGAGCGCTTGGTTACCTTAGGGGTCGATCGCTCACAAATTAAAGCAATCAAGAAGCGAGGTAAAGCGTCTCAATCTATCGAAATTAAAGCGCCAGCGGATGGCGTTATCGCGAGCTTGAATATTCGCGAAGGGGGGTACTTATCTCCAGCGCAAGCGGTGATCAGTGCAGGCCCGCTGGAAGAAGTCTGGGTTGATGCGGAAGTCTTTGAGCGCCAAGCCCATTGGATGCAAGCAGGCAGTATTGCCACGATGACACTTGACGCTATCCCCAATGGCCAGTGGCAAGGGGAAGTGGACTATGTCTATCCCATTCTTGACCCGAGTACGCGTACTTTGCGGGTACGTCTGAAATTCCCCAACCCTAATGGCGAACTCAAACCGAATATGTTTGCCAATATTGCCCTGCAGCCCGTTACCCAAGAGTCAGTATTGACCGTCCCTAAATCTGCCGTGATTCGTTCGGGAGGAATGACCCGCGTAGTACTTGCAGAAGGTGACGGAAAGTATCGTTCTGCGCGCATCAATGTGGGTCGAGAAGCAGGCGAGAGTGTCGAGGTACTTGAAGGACTCACCCTAGGCGAAAGTGTTGTGACGTCGGCGCACTTTATGTTGGATTCAGAATCTAGCCAATCTGCCGATCTGTCGCGAATTAATGGCACTGAGCCACCAGCTGATACCGTCTGGGCTCAAGGTGAAATTACCGATGTAATGGCAGGGCATCGAATGCTAACCATCAATCACCAAGCCGTTCCTGAATGGCAATGGCCGGGAATGGTGATGAACTTTACTGTAGCTGAGCCGCTAAACATGCAAGAGCTGAAATCAGGTCAAGCCATAGAATTTGAGATGCAAAAGACACCTGAAGGTCAGTATCAAATTGTTGATTATCGAGTCGGTGACAGTGTTGTCGCCAATGAGGTGTGGGTGAGCGGAGATATCACTATGCTGATGGCGGACTTCGGCATGATCACCTTACAACATTTACCTGTCGCGGAATGGGATTGGCAGGCCGGAGAGATGAACTTCTCGGTGGGTGATGAAGTGGATTTGTCTGGGTTTGAAGAAGGTCAGAAAGTTCGGTTTCTAGTTGAAAAACAAGGGGCGGATTACCTACTTAAGCAAATCACGGTGAGTGAGGAGCCAGTATGATTAGCGCGATTATTCGATGGTCGATCAGTAATCGTTTCTTAGTACTGATTGCGACTTTAGCTTTAACCTTGGGCGGCCTTTATAGCCTGAAAAATACCCCAGTGGACGCTATCCCTGATCTTTCCGATGTTCAGGTGATCATCAAAACCAGCTATCCAGGTCAAGCGCCTCAGGTGGTGGAGGATCAGGTCACCTACCCACTGACAACGGCCATGCTTGCTGTTCCTGGTGCAGAAACCGTGCGGGGTTATTCATTCTTTGGCGACTCATACATCTATATCATTTTTAACGATGATACCGATATGTATTGGGCGCGTTCACGCGTACTTGAGTATCTCAGTCAGGTGGCTCCGAATCTTCCTTCTGGGGCGAAGCCCACGCTCGGGCCAGATGCCACAGGGGTAGGTTGGGTATACAGCTATGTGCTCCAAGACAAAACAGGTCAACACGATCTCGCTGAGTTACGTTCGCTGCAAGATTGGTTCTTGAAGTATGAGCTGCAAACCGTTAATGGCGTATCTGAGGTTGCGACTGTTGGCGGTATGGTCAAACAGTATCAAGTACAAATTGATCCGGCCAAACTCCGTGCTTACAACCTGACGCTGCAACAAGTCAATAAGGCGATTCAGCAAGGCAACCAAGAAACGGGCGCTTCAGTCATCGAAGTGGCGGAAGCGGAACACATGGTACGTACCACAGGTTACCTATCGAGTGTTGAAGATATTCAATCCTTACCACTTAAAGTGACAGACAAAGGGACGCCTTTGCTACTCGGTGACATCGCAGATATTAACCTAGGCCCTCAAATGCGCCGAGGTATCTCTGAGTTTAATGGTGAGGGTGAAGCGGTTGGCGGCGTGATCGTGATGCGATTTGGTGAAAACGCCAGTGAAGTGATCACTAACGTCAAAGCTAAACTCGCAGATCTGCAGCGAAGTCTGCCTCCTGGTGTTGAGATTAAAGCGACCTATGACCGCTCGACATTGATTGATTCGGCGGTAGAGAACTTATGGAAAAAACTGGCAGAAGAGTTCATCGTCGTTGCGATTGTTTGTGCCTTGTTCTTGTTCCATATCCGTTCGTCATTGGTAATTGCGCTGAGCTTACCTGTGGGGATTCTGTCTGCCTTCATTGTGATGCATTGGCAGGGCATTAACGCCAACATCATGTCGTTGGGCGGTATTGCGATTGCGATTGGTGCAATGGTCGATGGGGCGATCGTGATGATCGAAAATGTCCATAAACACATCGAGCGTACGCCTCTCAATGATAACAACCGATGGGAAGTGATAGGTAAGGCTGCGCAAGAGGTGGGGGCACCACTGTTCTTCTCGCTGCTGATTATTACCTTGAGCTTTGTTCCTGTGTTTGCGCTAGAAGGTCAAGAAGGCAAGATGTTCTCACCGCTTGCGTTCACCAAAACCTATGCGATGGCGGCTTCAGCAGGCTTAGCGATTACGCTTGTGCCTGTGCTAATGGGCTATTTCATTCGTGGCAAAGTGCTGCCAGAGAGCAAAAACCCAGTAAACAAGGCGCTCATTGCGCTTTATCGTCCGCTACTCAACTTAAGCTTAACTTATCCTAAAGCCATGATTGTATTGGCATTAGGTCTGCTTGCCTCTGCTTACTATCCAATGAGCAAACTCGGCAGTGAATTCATTCCGCCTCTAGATGAAGGTGACTTGATGTATATGCCGACCACCTATCCGGGGATCTCCATTGGTAAAGCGCGTGAGCTATTACAACAGACCAACAAGTTAATTAAGTCTGTACCAGAGGTTGAGACGGTATGGGGCAAGATTGGTCGGGCAGAAACTGCCACTGACCCGGCGCCGCTGACCATGATCGAGACTGTGATTCAACTTAAACCCAAAGCGCTATGGCGAGAAGGGGTAACAACGGAGTCGTTACGTAAAGAGTTTGATCAACTGGTTCAATTCCCAGGTTTAACCAACGCATGGGTCATGCCGATCAAAACGCGTATCGACATGTTGGCGACGGGGATTAAGACACCGATAGGCATTAAGATCGCTGGGCCTGACCTTGAGGTGATAGAGCAAATCGGTGGCGAGCTTGAACCGCTTTTAAATCAAATCAGTGGAACGGCGTCAGTCTACGCTGAGCGTGTCGCTGGTGGTCGTTACGTGACGATTGATATTAAGCGTCGCTCTGCTGCTCGTTATGGACTCAATATTCAGGATGTCCAACAAGTTATCTCTACGGCGATTGGCGGAATGAATGTTGGCGAGACAATTGAAGGGTTAGAGCGTTACCCAATCAATGTTCGCTACCCACAAGACTACCGTGATTCGGTGGTGAAACTGCAAAACCTCCCACTAGTAACACCTAATGGTGCGCGCATCGCGTTGGCGGATGTGGCTGACATTCGTTATGAAGATGGCCCTCCGATGATCAAAACCGAGAATGCTCGACCAAACGGCTGGGTGTTTGTTGACATTGATGGTCGTGATTTAGGCTCCTACGTTAACGAAGCGCAGGCCGTTGTCAGTGAACAGCTCCAGCTACCTGCGGGTTACTCGCTCACTTGGTCTGGTCAATATGAATATATGGAACGTGCTAAGCAGCGCTTGAGCGTAGTGGTGCCAATCACCATTGCCATCATTATGTTGCTGCTCTACTTCAGCTTCCGCCGAGTAGGAGAAGTGTTGGTCATCATGTGTACTCTGCCATTGGCGATGGTCGGTGGACTCTGGCTGATGCACTACCTAGGTTACAACTTTTCTATCGCGGTCGGTGTGGGCTTTATTGCTCTTGCTGGGGTTGCAGTAGAGATAGGCGTCATCATGCTGGTTTACCTCAATCAAGCTTGGCACCAACGTAAACTCGAAGCCGCGCAAAACCAGCAATCGTTATACGAAGGTAATTTGACGGATGCGATTCGTGAAGGCGCGGGGCTTAGGGTTCGTCCGGTGATGATGACGGTACTGACAGTCATCATAGGTTTAGTGCCAATTATGTACGGCGATGGTACTGGTTCTGAAGTCATGCAACGTATCGCAGCGCCAATGATTGGCGGTATGGCATCAGCGCTTCTGCTGACTCTGCTAGTACTGCCTGCAATCTTCAAGCTGTGGAAGCAAAGAGAGCTTTCAAAGCTATCTAATGACAAACAACAAGCTTCAAATCAACAAGTTCCAAACCAATAACTTCAATCGTAGGTGGCAATGTCATTGTTGCTGCCTACAACCTAATCGTAAGGATATAAAAGATGAAAAAGACATTCGCATTGCTCACAACAGCCTTGGTTAGTTCATACGCTTTCGCTCAGATGGACCATTCGATGATGAATCATGGAGATATGGATCATGGTCAGATGATGGCAATGGACCACTCCAACATGGATCATTCAGATATGATGAATATGGAAGGCATGTCAGACGTTGGTATGCCTGCGACAGGTGCAAAACCTGACAAGGTCGTCCACGTTGTTCTCAGCGATGATATGACCATTCGCTTTAAGAAAGAGGTCAAGATTGAGCCTAATGATGTGGTCCAGTTTGTGGTGATGAATACAGGCAAGATAGATCATGAGTTTTCAATTGGTTCTGCAAAAGAGCAGCTCAAACACCGCGAGATGATGAAAACAATGGCGGGTCATGCTCATGATTCTGGCAGCACAGTGACCGTAGAACCTGGAAAAGCCAAACAGCTGCTGTGGCATTTCCATGGTGACAATAAAGTGGAATTTGCCTGCAACATTCCGGGACACGCTGAAGCTGGCATGGTAAAAAGCGCCACTTTATAGACCGATTAGCGTAGCAAAAAACGGCCAATTTCAATTGGCCGTTTTTTATTGTCAATTTAGCACGACAAACTCATACAAACTTCATATGTATTATTTGATTTTACATCCTGTATTATCACCGGAACTTTATAATCTTGAGGTAGTCAGATGGCTACGCAAAACAATTTTTGGAAGTAAACCATGGCTAAACGTTGGCTTTTATCTGCTGTCGGTGTCGCATTGCTAGGTGGCGGCGCGTATTTTTATCTGCAATCTTCTTCTGAGCCACAAGCGTTTCCTAAGCTGGCGGTCGTAAAAGGAACCATTGAAAAACAGGCGGTTGCGGTAGGCAAAATCGTTCCGGCGCACTCAGTATCGATAAAGTCACAAATTGATGGGATTGTTGGAGAAATCTACGCCCAAGTGGGTGAGAAAGTAAAACAGGGCCAGCCTTTGATCAAAGTACGCCCAAACCCAACGCCTAAAGCTCTAACGGATGCCTCAACTGAATTAATGCGTAGCGAAGCGGATCTGGAGTCGGCAAAGCAAAAACTTGCCAACTTAGAGAGCTTGGTTAAGCAAGACATTATTCCTCGTAATTACGATGAATATGTTACCGCGCGTTCGGTCGTTAAGTCGGCTAAAGCCAATGTGTTACAGAAACGCCAAAACCTCGAGCTGATCCGAAGTGGTGAGGCTTCAATAGGTAATGCTCGTTTAACCTCCACCATTTATGCACCGATTGACGGCACAGTGCTGAATCGAAAAGTAGAAGTCGGTGAGCCAATTATTTCCACCGAGTCTAGCCAAGCTGCGACCGAGATGATGTCGCTGGCGGACATGAAAAGTCTGATTTTTAAGGGCAGTGTCAGTGAGCATGATGCGGCTCAGTTGTCACCGGGTATGCCTGTGATTCTTACGGTAGCGCCATACCCTGAGGTTGAAATCGAAGGTGTACTGACTAAGGTGGCGATCCAGTCAGAAAACCTCAACTCTCCGGGTTCGACCACAGCCAAGAGTTTCGATAATGGCTTCGGGGTAGAAGTCGGTGAACTGAAAATTCCTCAAGATATTATGCTGCGTTCAGGGTTCTCTTCAACCGCACAAATCACGCTTAAAAAGTCGGAAAATGTACTGACTCTACCTGAACGTGTACTTCAGTTTGAGGGTGAGACGCCCAATGTTCTGATCCCTGATAATTCGGAGCAAGGTTTCCACAAACAGAAAGTGAAATTAGGTCTTTCAGACGGCATTAATGTAGAAGTGCTCGATGGCGTTGAACTGGATGAAGAAATCATTGATAACAGCATGATGATGGGGGCGGCCCATGGCTAAGTTGCACCTATCTAAAATCAGTGTTGTGTTACTGGCAACAACCCTCAGTTTGCCGAGTTACGCGATATCTATTGAGCAGGCATGGCAACAAGCAAAACAGAGCGATCCTAATTACGAAAAAGCCAAGATAGGTGTTCAGCTAGGTGAAACGGGTATTTCATCTAGCCGTAGTTCGCTACTGCCTTCATTAAGTGCCGATGCTTCTGCTAATTGGAACGAAACGACGCACAATACTAACAGCTATGGCGCCAACCTTTCCCAGACAATTTGGGATAGCAGCTTGTGGTCAGATTTAGACCGAGCAGAAGCTAATTTACTAAAAGCTCAGTTAGAGCTGTCTCAAACACACAATGAATTGGCGCAAAAACTACTTTCTAGTTATCTCGATATGGCCAGTGCTCAGGGGGACCTTGTGTTGGCGCAAAACAAATTAGAAGAAGGGGCTAAGTTACTTAAGATCATCGAGAAACGATACAAAGCGGGCAAAGTGAAATCCATTGATGTGGAAGAAATTAGAGCGACTCAAGTTTCGGAAAAAGCTGCGATTCTCAAGGCTCAAGCTCAGCTGCAAAGCAAAAAAGCAGAGCTTGCTGCACTGATCAATCAGATGCCCGAAGAGGTAGACCAAGTCCGAACAGACTCGCTTGTTCAGCCGCCAATGTTAGTCGATTCTCAAGAACAGTGGCTCAAGTTAGCCAAAGACAGTAGTCCAGAGTTATTGGTTGCCATGCAGAATGTGAAATCGAGTGAATTTGCTAAAGACTCTGCGCAGGGTGGGTATTACCCGACGGTTAAGGGTAAGCTAGGCTACAGCGATGACGATAGACGCTCAAGCGGTGAGTTCAATGCCGGGATTACACTCAGTGTGCCGATTGATCTTAATGGGGCGACGCGCGCTAAGGTTGATGAAGCATCGCTTAATATTTTAAGTGCCAAACAAGATTTGCGTCGAGTAGAAATAGATATCCAGAAACGCATCATCCAACGTTTTACTCAGGTTGATATCAACTGGAGTCAGGTATTGATGGCGGATGAACTCGTCGAATCACGAGCTAAGGTGCTGCGCAGTAAAGAGAAGCTCTATGATGCTGGTCTTCTTGAAGTGTCGGAAGTGATCAATGCGCACAACAGTTTATTCGATGCAAAGAATAGCCTGCAAACCAACCTATATAACTACTGGCGTCAGAGAGTCGGACTACTGCAAACCGCTGGTAAGTTAGATGACAGCACTATGGCTTTGATTTCTCAGGCTTTTGATTCATGAGCAGTTTGTTACAGCAAACATGGCAAACCTTGATGGCACATAGGCTAAAAAGCATTTTAGCGATCATTGCCATTGCATGGGGAGTGATTTCTGTCGTTGTTTTGATTGCGCTCGGTGAAGGCTTCTATCGTCATCAAACTCAGTCATTGTCGTTTATGGTTAACAATGTGCAAATCGCTTTCCCTTCAAGTACCAGTAAGCCTTGGCACGGTATGCCCTCACGACGAAAAATCACTATTGAGCAAGATAAGGTCGATATGCTCAAACAGTCGGGTTTTGTCGCGCAAGCATCGACGGTGTACGCGAAATGGGACGCCAGTGTAACCAATGTTAGAGGGCAGAAATTGTCTGGCTTTGTGAGTGGGATAGATCCGTCTTACTTTTCTTTAGTGCAGCGTAAACTTGAATCTGGCTCGCGCAACATCTCGCCGAGTGATGTCATTAACCATACGCGAGTGGCTGTTCTCGGCGACCAAATTGCCAAAATGGGTAATATTAAGGTCGGCGAACAGGTCAAAGTCAATGGTATTCCTTTCTTGGTTATAGGCGTGATTAAGGACGAAGATGCGGGGATTTCCTTTGGTGATAGCCGCAAGGTCTTTGTTCCGCAAACCACTTATCTCGATTTGTGGGATGCAAAGCCGTGGATGCTATTACTGAAGCCTGTTGAAGGTATGGATAGCGCGTCTTTTAGGCAGAGTTTAGTTACCTTCTTTGCCAAACAACTGCATTTTGACCCGAGCGATAAAGAGGCGATAAATCTGCCCGACTTCAGTGAAGGCGGCGCATTGATTACTGGGATTTTCCGCGGTATTCAGATTTTCCTTGGCGCGAGTGGGGCAATGACGATGGCTGTTGGCGCATTAGGTGTGGCTAATATCATGTTCTTATCTGTGACGGAAAGAACGCGCGAGATAGGGGTTCGATTGGCAATTGGTGCAACTCAAAATTCGATATTGGGTCAGTTCATTCTCGAAGGGTTAATCTTAGTTGCCGTTGGGACAGGGCTGGGGTTAACCATCTCTTACGCGCTTGTGTCTTTGTTAAGTACAGTAACTTTACCTGATTGGCTTGGC
Source organism: Vibrio sp. SCP2 (assembly GCF_059295395.1). Taxonomy (NCBI): domain Bacteria; kingdom Pseudomonadati; phylum Pseudomonadota; class Gammaproteobacteria; order Vibrionales; family Vibrionaceae; genus Vibrio; species Vibrio sp. SCP2. Next base: position 294,794 of record NZ_JCAFVV010000002.1, read on the forward strand.
TCGCCGGTGATTACGCCAGATTCAATTGCTTGGTCACTGTTAGTAACGCTTGTTTTGGCTCTGCTAGCCTCATACTTCCCTGCGAGGAGAGCGTCACGCTTGACTCCGGTTATCGCTTTGAGCGCGAGGGCTTAATTATGCTGTTACCAATGAGACAAATCTTCCAAGAGATGGCAGCAGAAAAGCTCAGATTGGGTCTGACAATTTTAGCTGTGGCATGGGCGACACTTTGTATCGCAGCGATGTTATCTGTTGGCGAAGGGATCCGTCAGGGTGTATTGAGAACCGCGCAAAATGGCAACGGAAATTTAATCTATCTGACCGGTGGTATGGCGACCGTCGATTACGGCGCTTTTCATCAAGGTAAGTTCTTAACCCTTAAAGCGCAAGATGCGGATGTGGTTCGAGCGTTACCTGAGGTGAAGGGAGTAGTACCCACTGCAAGATGGAATGAGCGTATTAGTGCTGGTGATCGAGGCTCATGGCAAGAGCCGTTGGCGGTGACGACGGAATTTGCTTCTTTGACCAATTTGCAACCTTTAGCTGGTAGTCGCTGGCTCAACCCTCTCGATCAAAAAGAGATGCGTAAAGTTGTGGTTTTAGGTTACTCGTTAGCGGCTGATCTATTTAACCCTGTAGAAGACTTTAGTTGGTTCGCGGCAGTGACACTGCAAGTCAATCCTGTCGGGGAAAAGGTCAAGATTGGCAGCGAAGAGTTTACGGTTGTAGGGGTACTAAAAAAGAACAGCGCTGAAATTGAGCAGGGCGACCAAATCAATTACTCAAGCTTTGTTCCACTGGCTACTTGGCAGCGTTTTCACGCCAACGGTGAAATTGCAGGTATCAATGTCGAGCCTAAAGCGAATGCAGACAGAAAGGCGTTGGCAAAGACGATTCGCCAAGTGATCGCACGTAAGCATGGCGCAAGCGTTAATGATGAGCAGGTTGTGCAAATCGAAGATATGTTCCTGCAACAGAAAAGCATGCAGCAGTTCCTAATTGGTTTGCAGAGTTTTCTTGGCATTATTGGCTTTGTCACGCTCGCTGTAGCGGGAGTAGGCATTGCCAACGTTATGTACGCAACAGTGAAACGCTCGACCCGTGATATTGGCGTGAGAATGGCGGTTGGAGCAACCCCGACTGCAATCCGTTTGCATTATCTGGTTCAGTCACTTATGACCATGATGCTAGGGGGAGTGCTCGGTCTTGGCGTGACTTATGGGCTGGTATCCGCACTTAGTGCAATAAGCTTGGAAGGCAATGTGTTTTACGAGCAGCTAGGCAAACCGGTTCCTGAACTGTCTTGGATTGTGGTGCTGGTGGTGATCACGACCTTAATCATTATTGGTGTTGCGTCAGCCTGGTTGCCAGCGAATCGAGCAGCGAAAGTCAGTCCGTTGGAGGCGTTACAAAGTGAGTAAGAACAATAGTGGAGAGAAGATGTCACACCAAGCACTCGTCGAGCTGAGTAATATCTGCAAATACTATTCGAGCGGAGAAGCGGAAGTTCGCGCGCTTGATGGCGTAGAGCTCACGATTAATCAAGGTGAGTTTCTATCTATTTTAGGTCCGTCTGGCTCGGGTAAATCGACCCTGATGAATATGCTAGGCTGTTTGGATAAGCCGACAGCAGGTGACTATCAATTGGCGGGGCAGAATGTGGCGAGCTTAAGTGCCAATGAGCTCGCGGGGATTCGCAATCAAAGAATAGGCTTTGTTTTTCAGAGCTTTAATTTGCTCGAATACGCGACAGCACTCGACAATGTGGCGTTGCCTCTTGTTTATTCGGGCGTGAAAGCCAAAGAACGCCGGAGACGAGCAGCAAAATTGCTTGAACAAGTGGGACTGGGTGATCGCCTTGACCACAAGCCCAATCAATTATCGGGTGGTCAAAAGCAGAGGGTGGCGATTGCCAGAGCCTTAGTCAATGATCCGCAAATTATTCTCGCCGATGAACCGACTGGGGCGTTAGACTCAAAATCTGGCGCAGAGATTGAAGCCCTGTTTAATCAGCTTCATGCTGAGGGGCGAACGTTGATCATCGTGACGCACGACAATGCACTGGCAGAACGTACCAAACGCATTATCACGATTAAAGATGGCAAAGTAATTTCTGACCGAAAACCTATTGCACAAGTTGCATGAGTAAGCGAGCCATTTGGCTCGCTTTTTTAGTTCTCGTGAGGTGGAGACATAATGTGGTGATTGGCGTGCTCTTGATGAGCTTTGTGCCACTGTTCCAGTTTCTCCCGTGTATGCTGCGAAGAAGGTTGCTCTAAACAATACTGAGTCACGCATTGATATTGATTGGCAAGCTTTTCGCTCGCCTCCGTTGCTTGCTGAGAGACTGAACTTGTCTGCTTTAAGCGTTTCGCTTTGGCTTTGTCGAATACTGATGTCATCAGTGACTCCTTAGCTAATCTTATAAACGTTAACTCGGTTAAGAGCGCAGTCGGGTAGGTAGAGGGTATGATTGTGTGCGTGAAGCAGGTATGGCATCCATAGCTGGCCTTTACTTGGGTCGGCACCAAAGCCACTAAAACTATCAATGAAATGCCCTTGTTGGTCAAAGACCTTGATAGCTCGATTAACCAAATCAGACACAAATAACTTACCATGGTCAAAGTCTATACTGGTTGGTAGCAGGAAGCTGTCATTGTTCGTTCCGTAACCCTGCTGACCGAAACTGCCAACGTATTGATCATGACGATCGTAAATCACCACGCGATTGTTGTTCTGATCGGTTATGTACTTTTGACCATCCGGTGTAATCGTGATGTCGGTTGGTGTGAAAAATTCATTGTCACCATGGCCTTTTTCACCAAAGGTAGTGACTAAGCCAGCGATTCCTTGTTGATTGAGCCGCCAACGACTAATGCGATTATTGCCAGAATCGGCAATATAGATATCGCGGCTTATCGGATCGACGGCAACACCTTGAGGCTTGAATAACTGCCACTCTTGGTGACCCAAACCTCCAAAATAGCTAAAGGGTACGAGCTCGCCAATTAACTCGTCATATTGATAAATCGTCACAATACCGCTGATGTAATTGCTGACAACCAGTAAAGGTATGTCTGGGTTGAGCTGTCCGAGTAATGGCGACGAAGGAGTTAAAGAACAGATGCCAAGTGATCCGGGTAAAAGAGGCAAGCTGCCCGGCCTAGCCGCATCGGGTTGAGAGCTTTCTGTCGCTTGTAGTTGATAGTTGCCAGCGTCAACCAGCCAAAGCAGTTGATTTGGGTCATTAAACTTATCGCCAAGGAATATTCGTACCCAGGTTTGTTGCCATTTTTGCGTCCACTCCATTTGGGTACTTAAGGTCATTGAGACCCATGAAGGCGCATCGATTTGGTGGATCGAATTGAGCCACTTATCTTGCTGTTCAAAGTGGTTTTCCCACCATTCACTGATAATAGGGTAACGGCTTTGGGAGTTGTTTGTCGGAACCGGAGAGGTATCGCTAGCCACCGAGGTGACAAAGTGCAGCTGTCCCTTTTTATCTCGCTCATCACCCAATTGCTCAACCACTAATGTCGATATAGGCAGTTGAGGGGATAAATCTGACCAGTCAATCTGATGAATCTGTAAAGAAGCGAGAATGGGCTCGGTGATCAACAGGCGATTTTGGTCAAGTTTGGTGATTTGTATTGGTGAAAAGAAGCCGGTGAGATTACCTGATAAATGGCCATCAATATCGTAAACAGACACTGAATACTGCTTGGCTCCCGGGATAAGGATTCGGTTATTAATGATTGAGACATCGCGTGCGAGGTCGATACCATCTAAATAGGTTTTGCCATTCGCGAATGGGACAGGGTTTCCCTCCCAGTCACAACGAACTACCGTCGCAAAGCCAGTATTGGCGACGTATAGATGCCCGTCGAGATCGCAACTCAGTCCTTGAGGCCATAAAAAGTGAACCGGCTCCTTGGCTTCGATGACTGTGATGTCTCTTAACCATTTGCCTTCCTCATTGAAAATCACCAATCGACTTTCACCGTTTTCTCCTTCGTAAAACTCATCAGCCACGCAAAGCTTACCCTGATAGTAAGCTAGTCCGTTTGGACCTTGTAAGTTGATAGGATCACCGCTGCCAAAGTTGCTGATTGAGCGGATGTTGAGCGCTTGATCGTATTCAAGGATATGGATACGTTTGTTGGCAATGTCGCTAACGTAAATCCAAGGTTTATCCGGATGGGGTAACAGGCGAAAGGGCATATTGAACTGCTGGCTGCCATTGCCAACACTGCCAAAGCTAGCCAACACCTTGTCCATTTTTCGGTCGAAGACGAGTACTCGATTGTGTGCTGTATCCGCCAACCATATTCGACCAAATTTGTCGACACAGTTGCCGACGGGGGTATTGAGTGAAACATTGCCTGCCGCACGACAGGGGAGGTTAGGTAATTGCGTTACCTGCTTACCAATATAGGTGTGATATGCGATTCCCATAATAAGCCTTTATGACGTTAATTTATATGTAATTAGATGTATAAATGTAGCAGGCTTAAATGACAGTTCCACGAAGTGTCATTGTTACATTGAGAATTGTGCGCGAGATTCGGAACTGATTGATAATAAACGGCCTTCTAAGTGAGAAGGCCGTCTTTTGCATTGGAGAAACTTAGAAAGCGTAGTTAAGCTGAAGACCTGCTAACCAAGCACTGGTGTTGACGGTAGAAACGACATTGAAAGGTTCTGGGTTAGCAAGAACCTGTGATTCATCAATCGTGGTTTGTTCACCTGTTAAGTAGCCTAGCGCTAAATCGACGCTGAGGTTTTCGGTTGCTGTATAAGTACCACCAAAGGTAAACCAATGTCTGTCAGTATCAGGAATCGACAGCGAACTGATTTGATCAACGGGTGACAAGTCATACATGTAGCCCGCTCTTAGCTCGATAGAGCGATTCAGATAGTGAGTAACACCCACTGAAACGTGGCCGGCATCTTGCCATTGGTAGTCTTTGATTGTTTCTGAATAACCTTCCGAGGTTAAGCTATCAAATTCAGACCAAGCGACATACTGTAAGCTGTAGTGCGCTGCCCATTTAGGATTGAGTTGGTGATAACCGGAAAACTCAATGATATCGGGTAGCGGGATGTCAATTGAATCTGCCACGCTTAGTCCCATCTGGTATACATGCCCAGTCGCTTTTAGTTCAGGATTATAACGGTAAGACAAACCAAAGCGATTGTTTTCATCAAGGACGTACGCCACACCTAGGTTGAAGCCTATGCCGAAACCATCAGCATCAACCTTAAGCAAAGAGGCATTTTGATATTCTCTATCAATATTGCCCTCTCCATAGATAACATCGAGCCCACCACCTACCGACCATGCGTCATCAATTTGATAGCTAGCAGAAAAGCCCGCATTGATGCTACTTAAGTAAGTTTTGCCGCCAAAGATTGGCGCGGCAAACTCCTGTTCAAATTCAACGTCGGTACCAAAGTTCGAATGGATGGTAGCGCCAAGCGTCCAAGAGGTTCCTTCTATCGGAAACACCATATTCGCGTTAGGTACTAAGGTATTGTTGTCGAGAGTCGTGTCATCGAGCGATTGAGTGACTGTGTTTGGCGTTGTGTAACGCATATCACTAAACTCAACTTGGCTAGCTATGTTCACTGCACCCACTGATATCATCGGTTGGTCGATTAGACTCATTGCTGCCGCGTTTTTTGACACCACAGCAGCATTGTCTGCAATAATTGCGTCTCCAGCGAATGCACGACCTAAACCCGTCGCCGACTGAGCATTAAGTTGAAAGCCTGCGGCGTGGACTTGCGAGATAGAGACAAGACCTGCCCCAAGAATGATGTACTTTTTCATTATAAATCCTACCAATTAATTGAAGTCACTGCTGTCGACAAAGTAGTTGTTTCTTAATGTGACTTTCTGATCGATAACCATGCTTGAAATGGCGAGTTGCTGAGCAGCCATCGCTTGCATACCTTCAATTGTGATTTCTTGTTCAGGGACGCCTTCTTCGTTGACTGGCCCTTCATAAGGAAACAGGTAGGTGCCATGTCCACCTTTGGTTGCTCTTACTACCCCCCGGATTTCAGAAACTGGAACGTGATCAAGAATAGGGTCGAGCTTGAGAGCGCGGATAAGTGGTTCAGTTCCGGTCAATTGATTGTTTGGCGCTGAATTCGGTACGACTGAGTCTGGGATATAGTCGACACCTACTTCACAGTCGTTTTTACAGGTACCGAACGCTTCAAGCAGCAGTGTTGGTTGTTGCTCTGAAACCTGGCGGTAGACTTTACCTGCCGGGTCGGCACTATCGATCGTTCTTTGAACACCCTTTTTCAGCAATGGCAGTACCGCTGCGTAGATCTCTTCCTCTAGCATAGTGATGCTGTCTGGAAAGCTTGCCGAATGGTCGTTAAGTGCAGTTATGCAATCTTCGTTACTTACCCCTTCGTAACAAAGGTTGGGAACCAAGGTCTCGGCGATAGCACGCTGAATATCAGGAGAGTCTTTGATTGCTCGCTCCATCTCTGGACCTAAAAGCAATGAGTTAAGCGTTAAGTTAACCAGCCCCTGCCCAGGGACAACAAAATTTGCCGTTTTGAGTTGTAAATCATCTCTACCTTGAGTCATTTCAGAAATCATCACAGAGACAATCCCCCCCAGAGATTGGCCGATTAGGCTAACTTCGCGCTGAGCTTGAGGGTTTCCAAAATTTAATGCGTAACGCAGTCCAATGAAGTCAGCTACAGCTTGGTGAAGATTGCTTCTCAGAGTGAGTGGAGAGGTAATATTGATAAAGAAGGCTCTATTGGCATTTGCGCTAATCTCATTACCATTATTATCTTTCACTATCTGTGAGCCGTGATAGGGCATATCAATCGCAAATACTACATAGCCTTTATTGGTGTAGTCTGCTGCCATTAAGCTTGTAGACGACATATCACCCCCCAAGCCATGAACGAAGATTACTGCGGGATTATTTTTAGCAGTTTGTTCTGCATCTTGTGGAGCGGTCCCTTTTGGAAGATAAATGTTCACTGGGAGCTTCTTGGTGGGATTATGGATTTTGGGATTAGGATTAAACTTGGTTAAATGTTCTCCCTTACTAGTGTCTTCGGGCGTAATCCAACGATACATAGCTGGGCAAGATGCTATTGGGTTATATTCATCAAGCACACATCCGGCAGGGTCAGTGTCAGCTGTTTGCTGGTCAAATGGAAGGTACTGTTTACTCGTTAGAATTCCGGTAACGAACTCATAGTTTGAGTTGCTGTCGTCAAAGGTGACAGTCTTGATATCTACTAAAGCATTAGAATTTGCTTCAACCATCTCATCAAGAGGAGAGTAAGCATCTTGGGTAGTAAAGGTTGCGGCATAGGCAATACCCGCGCTCGCCAGCGATCGATAATGAGTTACTGCTGGGTCAATTGAGTCTCGTTTTACGACTAGTTCTGAATCACTCAACTCTTCATCGGAGCTATTCATCAGGCGAGTAAATTCGCTACTCGCACTTAGAGGCAGACCTGTTTCCGTTGTCACCCCGTTAGTTACAACAAGGTGATATCGAGTTGGCGTATCGAGATTTAGAGCTTCTCCACACTGAATAGAGAGACTACGACCATCGTTAGTAACCTTGATATCGAGAGGCGTTGGTTCGCCTTCTTTAAACAACATCACAGTATCCGACGCGCTATTTGCTTCTGTGATAATGCTTTGCGGAACAAGTGCAATAACCTGTTCAGAACCGACACTGCTAAGCGGAATCTCAATCGGTTCGACACATAAGCCCCAGCCGTCGACAGCGGCGAAACTGGTCTCGAAGTTTTGGTAATAAGCATCATATTCAGCGTTGGTTGAATATGCATTGGGTGAAGAAGGTTCACCCGGCAAAGAGATTGTCCCGTCAGCATCATATCCATAACCGTCATTTGGCATAGGAATGCTACTCAACGAAAAAGGTACTTCTACAGCGATATTATCAGAAGTGCTTTCCTCGCTCCCACACCCACTAAGTAGTGTGATAGCCGAAATAGCTAAAGGTAGAGAATGAAATCCTCTCATAGGAGATACCCGTTTAGTTGCTCAAATTGACCTGATATATCGAGCGAATAGGGGGTTATTTACAAATGTTTAACACTAAAAAAATCTAAAGGCTTGTGGGAATGGTGATTTAGATAGCGTGTCTCAATGAGTTTCTGAATAGAAATTTGTTGCAGGCATGCTTTGTTTTGGGGAGAAGATCGCTATTTAAGTGCACCTGAGTGACTAAGTTCACAGAACGTTGTTTTTACGGAGATAAATGTAGCTAACTGTTAGCTAGATTACATTACTTTTGTTAATTTTTCCGCACAATATCTAGCATAAGATGCTAAAAAATGGTGTCTTATTAGATAATTTGGCACTTCAGTCTGCTGGTTGAGGGAAATATAAGTTAATTAACTGACTATTTTGTCTTTACTGGTGTTTTTTACCATTTTGTTGAAGTAACCGTGGAATTATACGATTTTTTGCTACATTTTTATGGCAAATTACTTCAATGATTGATACTGTGTGCCGCAATCTTTGTACGGTTTTAGGTTTTTATGCTTAAATTTTGAGCTAAACAGATCTAAATCACTGTCCGTTCTAGTACTGTACAAAGAAGTCATGGATGCAAATGAAAAACTTGGAGTTTTACACATGTATAAGAACAAAATCACACAAGCCCTTCTTCTAGGTGCAGGTCTAGCAGTGGCCGCAACTTCTTCCGTAACTATCGCAGCAGATGTACCAGCAGGTACTGAGCTAGCAGCAAAACAAGATATTGTTCGTGGTAACGGTACTGAAGTAGCGACTATCGACCCGCACAAATCTCAAGGTGTACCAGAGTCTCACGTAATTCGAGATCTTCTAGAAGGCTTGGTGAACCAAGATGCTGATGGTAACACTATCCCTGGTGTTGCAGAGTCTTGGGAAACAACAGACAACAAAACGTTCACTTTCCACCTACGTAAAGACGCAAAGTGGTCTAACGGCGACCCTGTGACAGCAGGTGACTTCGTATACAGCTTCCAGCGCGCAGTTGATCCAAATACGGCTTCTCCATACTCTTGGTACATGGAATACACCAAGATGGCGAACGCGAAAGACATCATTGCAGGCAAGAAAGACAAGAGCGAGTTAGGTGTTAAAGCCGTTGATGACCACACGCTAGTTGTTGAGCTAGAAGCGGCAGTTCCTTACTTTGTAATGATGATGGGGCACACTACAGTGAAACCTGTCCACAAAGCGACCGTTGAGAAGTTCGGTGACCAGTGGACTAAGCCAGAAAACTTTGTTGGTAACGGTGCGTTTGTAGTAGATAAGTGGGTTGTAAACGAGCGTCTAGTTCTGAAGCGTAATGAGCAATACTGGGATAATGATAAGACTGTTCTTAACCACGTAACTTTCTTACCTATCGAAAACCAGGTAGCAGAAATGAACCGCTTCCTAGCCGGTGAAATTGACGTTTCATACGAATTACCTGTTGAGCACTTCAAGCGCCTTAAGAAAGAGCACCCAGAAGAAGTATCGGTTACAGGCAACCTATGTACTTACTACTATATTTTCAACACTAAGAAAGCGCCATTTGATGACGTTCGTGTGCGTAAAGCAATTTCTTACGCAATTGACCGTAACATCGTTACTGACGCTATCCTAGCGCAAGGTCAAAAACCAGCTTACTTCCTAACGCCTGAAATCACAGCTGGATTCAACCCGGAAATGCCAGCTTACGGTCAATTGTCTCAGAAAGAGCGTAACGCGGAAGCTGAACGTCTTCTAGCCGAAGCAGGTTATGGAAAAGACAACCCACTTAAGTTTAACCTTCTATACAACACTTCTGAGAACCACAAGAAAATTGCTGTAGCCCTAGGTTCTATGTGGAAGAAGACTCTAGGTCTAAATGTAACTCTAGAAAACCAAGAGTGGAAAACATACCTATCTACGAAAGACTCAGGTGATTTTGAAGTGGCACGTGCCGGCTGGTGTGGTGACTACAACGAAGCATCTTCATTCCTAACTCTAATGAAGAGTAACAACACGACTGGTGGTGTTCACTACGACAGCAAAGCGTACGATGAAATCATGGCAAAAGCGATTGCTTCAACTTCGGAAGAAGAGCGTCAAGCGCTTTACCTAGAAGCTGAGAAGCTACTAGCGAAAGACATGCCTATCGCACCTATCTACCAGTACGTGAAATCACGTCTACTTTCTCCTAAGGTTGGTGGCTTCCCAGCAAACAACCCAGAAGAGAAGATCTACTCTAAAGATCTATACATCATCAAGTAAATCTTGAACTGATAGAACTATAAAAATATTGGCCTGCATGTGAGAAATTACATGCAGTGCCTTTATACAATCTAAATTCGTAGAAATTTGATTGATTCTTAATTTTTAATTGTCACAGACTGAAAGAGTGAGTTTATGCTTAAATTCATCGCGAAAAGGATATTTGAGGCGATCCCAACCATGTTGGTTTTGATCACCGTATCTTTCTTTCTTATGCGCTTCGCACCGGGTAACCCATTCTCAAGCGAGCGTCCATTACCGCCAGAAGTTATGGCGAACATCGAAGCTAAATACGGGCTTGATAAGCCAGTATTTGAGCAATACACCACTTACCTAACAAACGTTATTCAAGGTGATTTTGGTCCTTCATTTAAGTACCTAGATTACTCTGTAAACGAGCTGATTTCTGTTGCATTACCAGTATCGGCAAAAGTTGGTTTTATTGCGTTTATCTTCACGGTCATCATGGGGGTCACAGTTGGTACGATTGCTGCGTTAAAGCAAAATACCTGGGTTGACTACACCATAATGTCCACCGCCATGTTAGGTGTTGTAATGCCATCGTTTGTATTGGCACCGGCACTGATCTATCTCTTCTCGCTACATTGGAACCTATTCCCAGCGGGTGGTTGGCATGACGGTAGTTTGAAATATCTAGTACTGCCAGTGATTGGTATGTCACTACTCTACGTCGCGACTTTTGCACGAATTACTCGTGGTTCGATGATCGAAACATTAAACAGTAACTTTATTCGTACCGCTCGTGCGAAAGGTCTAAGCTACCGTTACATCATCATCAAGCACGCACTTAAACCAGCGCTTCTTCCTGTTGTTTCATACATGGGTCCTGCGTTCGTAGGTATCATCACAGGTTCAGTTGTTATCGAAACCATCTTTGGTCTACCAGGCATTGGTAAGCTATTCGTTAACGCTGCATTTAACCGTGACTACTCGCTAGTAATGGGTGTAACCATCTTGATTGGTTTCCTATTCATCCTATTCAATGCGATTGTAGATATCCTACTTGCAATGATTGACCCGAAAATTCGCTACTAACAGGGACGTTTGGTTATGTTAACGAAAAAAGAAAACCTAGAAGCGATTGAAAAGTTCTCTGAAAACTTAGAGATCGAAGGTCGCAGTCTATGGCAAGACGCTCGTATCCGCTTTATGCGTAACAAAGCGGCGATGGTGAGCTTGTTTATCCTATTCTTAATGACGCTAGCGGTAATCGTTTTACCGACTATTGCGCCATTCACTTACGATGATACTGACTGGTACGCGATGCACGTTGGTCCAAACGCAGAGCACTGGTTCGGTACTGATAGCTTAGGTCGTGACCTTTACGTTCGTACCTTAATTGGTGGCCGAATCTCTCTGATGGTCGGCGTGATGGGGGCGTTTGTAGCGGTATTGATTGGTACGCTTTACGGTGCAGCTTCTGGCTTCATCGGCGGTAAAGTAGACCGTATTATGATGCGTATCCTTGAGATCCTTTACGCAGTACCGTTTATGTTCCTAGTTATCGTACTAGTAACCTTCTTCGGTCGTAACATCATTCTTATCTTCGTCGCTATCGGTGCGATTGCATGGCTAGATATGGCACGTATTGTACGTGGTCAGACACTTAGCTTACGCAGTAAAGAGTTCATCGAAGCAGCGCACGTTTGTGGTGTGAGCAAGTGGAAAATCATCACTCGTCACATCGTGCCAAACGTACTGGGTATTGTAGCGGTTTACTCAACGCTTCTAATCCCAAGCATGATTTTGACTGAATCATTCCTATCATTCCTTGGTCTTGGTGTTCAGGAGCCGATGACAAGTTGGGGTGCGCTTCTTCAAGAAGGTGCACAGACAATGGAAGTAGCAATCTGGCAGCTTACATTCCCAGCAATATTCATGGTTGTGACTCTCTTCTGTTTCAACTATGTCGGTGACGGCCTGCGCGATGCGCTGGATCCAAAAGACAGATAATCAAAAAGCAATAAATTACAAAATCTATAAAAAAGATTAAGGAAGCAATGATGAGCTTATTAGATGTCAAAGATCTGCGTGTCGAATTTACCACTCAAGATGGTATCGTCACCGCAGTAAACGATTTAAATTTTTCTCTGAATCAGGGCGAGACTCTAGGTATCGTAGGTGAATCTGGTTCAGGTAAATCTCAGACTGTATTCGCTATCATGGGACTACTGGCAAAGAACGGTATTATCTCAGGTAGCGCAAAATTCGAAGGTAATGAAATTCTTAACCTTCCAGAAAAAGCACTCAACAAAGTACGTGCAGAACAGATCGCAATGATCTTCCAAGACCCAATGACGTCGCTTAACCCTTACATGAAGGTGAGTGATCAGTTGATGGAAGTACTTATGCTTCACAAAGGCATGGGTAAAGCGGAAGCGTTCGAAGAATCTGTACGCATGCTTGAAGCGGTGAAAATTCCAGAAGCGCGTAAGCGTATCACTATGTACCCACACGAGTTTTCAGGCGGTATGCGTCAGCGTGTGATGATCGCAATGGCTCTGTTGTGTCGTCCAAAACTCTTGATTGCGGATGAGCCGACAACGGCGCTAGACGTAACGGTACAAGCTCAGATCATGGATCTACTTAACGAGCTGAAATCGGAATTTAACACTGCAATTATCATGATTACTCATGACCTTGGCGTGGTCGCAGGTTCATGTGACAAAGTACTGGTAATGTACGCGGGTCGTACAATGGAATACGGTACGGTCGATGAAATCTTCTACAACCCAAGCCACCCATATGCTGAAGGTCTGCTAAAAGCAATTCCTCGTCTGGATACCGAAGGTGAAATTCTACCAACGATTCCAGGCAACCCGCCTAACTTACTTCGTCTACCACAAGGCTGCCCTTACCAAGAGCGTTGCCACCGTGTAATGGATCGTTGTAAGCAAGAAGCGCCAATCTTAACGCCATTTGGTGATGGTCGTCAGCGCGCATGTTTTTCTGAATGGGAGGCTTGGAGCAAATGAGTGTAGATAAGAACCTAATCCTAGATGTTAAAGATCTTAAAGTTCACTTTAGTATCGCATCAAAATCTGCTTGGCCTTGGTCAAAGCCTGCAAACCTTAAAGCAGTAGACGGCGTTAACGTCCGTTTATATGAAGGTGAAACCTTAGGCGTAGTAGGCGAGTCTGGCTGTGGCAAATCGACTTTCGCGCGCGCAATCATTGGCCTTGTCGAAGCGACTGACGGTGACGTAATGTGGCTTGGTCAAGACCTGACTAAGATGCAAGAAATCCAGCGCCGTGAAACGCGCAAAGAAATTCAAATGATTTTCCAAGATCCTTTGGCATCGCTCAACCCGCGTATGACAGTAGGTGACATCATTGCTGAACCTTTGGAAACTTTTTATCCAGAGCTTTCGAAAGATGAAGTGAAAACTCGTGTTAAAGAGATGATGGCTAAAGTAGGTCTACTGCCAAACGTAATCAACCGTTACCCTCATGAGTTCTCAGGTGGTCAGTGTCAGCGTATTGGTATTGCTCGCGCGTTGATACTTAAGCCTAAGATGATCATTTGTGATGAACCTGTATCGGCGCTAGACGTGTCAATCCAAGCTCAGGTTGTAAACCTACTTAAAGAGTTACAGAAAGAACTTGGCTTATCACTAGTATTCATCGCCCACGATTTGTCAGTAGTGAAGCACATCTCTGACCGAGTGCTAGTTATGTATCTTGGCAATGCGGTTGAGCTTGGTGAAGCCGAAGCCCTGTTCGCGGATCCAAAGCACCCGTACACTCGCGCGCTTATGTCCGCAGTACCAATTCCTGATCCAAAGCTTGAGCGCAACAAGCATATTGAGATGTTAGAGGGCGACCTTCCATCACCAATCAGTCCTCCTTCGGGTTGTGTGTTCCGTACGCGTTGTCCTCAGGCAACGGAAGCGTGTGCTCAAACTAAGCCTGCTATTGAAGGTAACGACGTTCATGCCGTGTCTTGCTTGCACGTGAGCGTATAATTTCAGCCTGTGACGGGCTTAAGCGCGGCATCCTTACGGGGTCGCGCTTTTTTTGTATCGCTACCTTTCTACTATTCAAATAATTCGAACAACTAAGCCAACTGTCTCTAATCACCTGTGTTGAGTATTTATTTATACTCAAATTATTCAAAGAATGCGGGTTAGGAGAAAATAATGGGTAAGCTAGTTGAAGGCGTATGGCATGACGTGTGGTACGACACTAAATCGAGCAATGGTAAGTTCGTTCGCGAAGATGCTGGGTTTAGAAATTGGGTAGAAAACAAACCTGATGCTCAGTTCCAACCAGAATCAGGGCGTTATCATCTCTATGTTTCGCTTGCCTGTCCTTGGGCTCATCGCACTCTGATTTTTAGAAAGCTAAAAGGGCTTGAAGAGCATATTGACGTCACCGTTGTCTGCCCTGACATGATGGGTGAAGGTTGGCAAATGGGGTTGCCTGAGCCTCTGTTTGGTCATACACGCATGCACCAAATCTATACGCAAGCCAAACCAGACTACACGGGTCGCGTAACGGTACCAGTACTTTGGGATAAGAAACATAACACCATCGTCAGCAATGAATCTTCTGAAATCATTCGCATGTTTAACTCTGAGTTTAATGAACTCACGGGTAATACAGCAGATTACTATCCGCAAGAGAAGCGCGAAATCATTGAAGAGTGGAATGCTTATGTCTACCCACATGTTAACAATGGTGTGTATCGCTGTGGATTTGCCACAACCCAAGATGCCTATGAAGAAGCCTACAACCATCTGTTTGAGTCGCTAGACAGACTGGATGCTCATCTAGCGAAAAGCCGCTACCTTGCTGGTGACAGCATTACTGAAGCCGACTGGCGCTTGTTTACCACGCTGATCCGTTTTGATGCCGTTTATGTTGGACACTTTAAATGTAATAAGAAACGTATCGCGGATTACGTTAATCTCAACGGTTATATGAAAGAGTTGTATCAGGTACCCGGTATCAAAGAGACAACCGATTTCTACCACATTAAACGCCACTACTACTTTAGCCACACGGGGATTAACCCGACACAAGTTGTTCCTCTTGGTCCTGAGTTAGATTTAACTTCACCCCACGGCCGAGATTTGGTTAGTGGTGCTTGATAACACGATTTGATCTCTGCCCTGTGCCTTTGCTCGGTACAGGGCTTGATCCGTTTCTGCCATGGTTTGATCGAGTAGAATGCTGTCTTTCACCACGACCAACGCCCTTAATCCACCACTGAAAGAGACGCGAATCTCTTGATGATTGAAGTCGATTTTTAAGCGCTTTACCGCGAGTCGAATTGATTCGCTCATCTCCATTGCTTGCTCTTCATTCTTTGCGTACAGCAAAACACAAAATTCTTCACCACCCACGCGATAAAAGTATTCAGCATTAGGTTGTGAAAGCACCGCTTGACTCACCGACTTCAATACTTCATCCCCACAAGCATGACCGTAATTGTCGTTGACCTGTTTAAAATGGTCGAGGTCAATATGCAGTAAGTAGTGATGACTCAGAAACTCTGGATGATGGGAGAAATCATTCTCCATACACAATCGATTTCTCGCGCCAGTTAAAGGATCGAGTAGAGCGGCATCGCTGAGTTTTTGCTGTGTTTTCGCTCTAACATCTTCATGCACAAAGGCGATGGCCCAAATCAAAATATAGGGGATAGCGAAGTTAAACGTCGTATGTGCGGTTGAATGAACGATGGGCGGATAGGAAAGGAATATTGATACAACGATAAGGAAAAAAGCGAAAGTGACCGCTGAACCGACATAGCGATTCAATAAAATGTGGAAGACGGGCGGCATACAAAATGTCCAGAACACCAGTATCGAATACCCCTTTGCCACAGCTAAGCTATAGATCAAAATTAGGCTCAAACCGCAGATCAATAAAGCCGAATACCAAGGTTTGTAATGGCCAAATTGAATTCTCAGATAGATAAACAAGCAAAGTAGGGTATAAGCAAAGTCTATGTAGCCAAACTTTGGTACATCCCAAATAAAAAAGTTAACTATAGTGAAGCCAGCGCCAGTAATTGCGAGGAAAAAGCTGGTGGTCTTAAGGACGCTCTTTTCTACGGTATCTTTAGTGGAAAATAGCTTGAGCTCCATTTGAATTCCTTTTCAATCGATGAACCTAAAGTGTAGCAATAAGTTATGAAAAGGTGGACATATCAGCGAGATAGGGAAAACCGTAGATATAAAAAACCCTCGCAAGGTGCGAGGGTTTGATTTACTCAGATAGGAGAGATTAGTTAACTACTTTCTCTTCTGCTTGAGCCGCTTGGTCTGCTTGGATTGCAGTTAGAGCCACTGTGTATACGATGTCGTCAACTAGAGCACCGCGAGACAGATCGTTTACAGGCTTACGCATACCTTGAAGCATTGGACCGATAGACACTAGGTCAGCTGAACGTTGTACTGCTTTATAAGTCGTGTTACCAGTGTTTAGGTCTGGGAATACGAATACAGTCGCTTTACCTGCTACTGGAGAGTTTGGTGCTTTAGAAGCAGCAACGTTTTCCATGATAGCCGCGTCGTACTGTAGAGGGCCGTCGATCACTAGGTCAGGACGCTTCTCTTGAGCAAGCTTAGTTGCTTCACGTACTTTATCTACGTCAGCACCTTTACCAGATTCACCGGTAGAGTAAGAGATCATTGCAACGCGTGGTTCGATACCGAATGCTGCTGCAGAGTCTGCAGATTGGATAGCGATTTCAGCAAGCTGCTCAGCGGTTGGATCTGGGTTGATCGCACAGTCACCGTAAACCAATACTTGGTCAGGTAGTAGCATGAAGAATACAGAAGATACGATAGACGCATCAGGTGCAGTCTTGATGATCTGGAACGGAGGAACGATAGTGTTTGCTGTGGTGTGAACAGCGCCAGAAACCAGGCCGTCAACTTCGTCGTTTTCAAGCATCATTGTGCCTAGGAATACTGAATCTTGTAGCTTCTCGCGAGCAACAACTTCAGTCATGCCTTTCGCGCCACGTAGTTCAACTAGACGAGCAACGTAGTTTTCACGCACTTCATCAGAGTTGATGATAGTTACGCCAGCACCTAGCTCAACGCCTTGCTGCGCTGCAACACGTTTGATTTCTTCTGGGTTACCTAGAAGCACACATTCAGCGATGCCGCGCTCAGCACAGATAGCCGCAGCTTTAACTGTACGTGGTTCGTCACCTTCAGGAAGAACGATACGCTTACCTGCTTTACGAGCGAACTCAGTTAGCTGGTAACGGAATGCCGGTGGACTTAGGCGACGAGACTTCTGCGTACCCTCAGTCATAGACTCGATCCAGTTGCCATCGATGTTGCCAGCAACGTGCTCGTTGATGAACTCGATACGCTCTTTATCGTCTGCAGGTACTTCGATAGAGAAGCTCTGTAGGTTTAGAGACGTCTGCCAAGTGTTACCTTGTGCTTTGAAGATCGGTAGACCTGAATCAAATGCTGGCTTACATAGACCTGCGATTTCTTCTGGAATGTCGTAACCGCCAGTTAGAAGTACTGCACCGATTTCAACACCGTTCATTGCTGCTAGAGCTGCTGCAACGATTACGTCTGGACGGTCTGCTGAAGTTACAAGTAGAGAGCCTGGTTTGAAGTGCTCAATCATGTTTGGCAGAGAACGTGCACAGAATGTGATGCTCTTAATACGACGCGTGGCGATGTCACCAGCGTTGATAATATCAGCGTTTAGGTGCTCAGCCATGTCGATTGCACGCGTTGCGATTAGGTCGATGCTCCAAGGCACACAACCTAGTACACGAATTGGAGAAGTGTTGAAGATTTCCATCACTTTCATTTCGTTTTGCTTCGCGCTATCTGCATCGTCAAAGATTTCAGATAGGTCAGGGCGAGTACGGCCCGCTTCGTCAACAGGTGCGTTTAGCTTGTTGATGATAACGCCAGAGATGTTTTTGTTCTTAGTGCCGCCGAAGTTAGAACATGCTACTTCGATGCGTTCTTTAAGTTGCGCTGGGTTATCTGTGCCAGGAGTCGCTACAAGAACGATCTCTGCGCCAAGTGTTGCAGCAATTTCTGCGTTCACTTGGTTGGCAAATGGGTGTTTACGAGTTGGTACAAGACCTTCGATTAGCGTAACGTCCGCATCTTTGTTGATTTGGTTGTAACGCTCGACCACTGTTTCTAGCAGCTCATCCATGTTGTCGTTACCGATTAGGCTTTCAGCAACAGACATCATCATTGGTTGGCCGATCTTCACATCGCTGTTCGCGCCAACGATAGTTGAAGTTAGATCAGGTTGATCGCCGCCAGAACGTGGCTGACAGATTGGCTTGTAAAAAGAAACTTTAACGCCTTTGCGCTCCATTGCGCGAAGAACACCCATGCTTACGCTAGTAAGACCAACACCAGCACTTGCAGGGATAAGCATAATAGTACGAGACATTCGTAGAGTACCTATAGCTATTGGGATAAAAGCTTAACTGCGTATTCCTTACTGTGTGGAATAGGAGTTAAGCCCCTTAGTTAGAAAACCGGCTGACGATTGTCAGCCGGTTAAGTCAATTAAAGACCTGCTAGTTCTGCAGTGTCTTCAGCGATAACTAGCTCTTCGTTAGTAGAGATAACCATTGCTGGGATACGGCTGTTTTCAGTCGTGATAGTACCTTCGCCGCCGAAACGTGCTTTCAGGTTAGCTTCACCGTCAACTTCGATACCGAAGATACCTAGGCGGTTTAGAACCATTTCACGGATAGGACCAGAGTTTTCGCCGATACCACCAGTGAATACGATCGCGTCTAGGCGACCTTCTAGAGATGCAGTGTAGCCAGCAACGTATTTCGCTAGGCGGTGGCAGAATACGTCCATCGCGCGAGTTGCTTCTTCTTTTTCACCGTAGTTGTCTTCAACGAAACGACAGTCAGAAGTCACTTCAGTAAGACCAGCTAGACCAGACTCTTTAGTTAGCATGTTGTTGATTTTCTCAACAGAGTAGCCAAGAGTGTCGTGTAGGTGGAAGATGATCGCAGGATCGATGTCACCACAACGCGTACCCATTACTAGACCTTCTAGTGGAGTTAGACCCATAGAAGTATCTACTGACTTACCGTTCTTAACAGCACAAACTGAAGCACCGTTACCTAGGTGACAGTTAATGATGTTTACTTCGTCAACTGGTTTGCCAAGGATGTTAGCAATTTCACGAGTGATAAATAGGTGAGAAGTACCGTGCATGCCGTAACGACGGATACCGTGCTCTTTGTACAGGTTGTATGGAAGAGCGTATAGGTAAGACTCTTCAGGCATTGTTTGGTGGAAAGCAGTGTCAAACACAGCAACGTTTTTCAGTGCTGGGAAAGATTTTTGTGCTGCTTTGATGCCGATGATGTGAGCAGGGTTGTGAAGAGGTGCTAGTGTTGCACAGTCTTCGATGCCTTTAAGCACGTCGTCAGTAATTAGTGCAGACTGAGTGAACTTCTCGCCGCCGTGTACAACACGGTGACCGATTGCTGCTAGGTTCTCAGAAAGCTCTGGCTTAGAAGCAAGAATAGTTTCTACCATGAACGCTAGAGCTTCTTCGTGAGCTGCGCCGTCGCCTAGTTGAGCTTCGTGCTTACCATCAAGTTTCCACTTGATGCGAGCTTCTGGAAGGTGCAGACATTCTGCAAGACCTGTTAGATGCTCATCACCGTTTTCTGCATCAACAACAGCAAATTTAAGAGAAGAACTACCGCAGTTTAAAACTAAAACTAGCTTTGACATGAGTGACTACCTGTAATAATCAGTTAGGATAAAAATTAATCACAAGAATAGACGATGCTATAGAAGCTGCGTACTAATCTTGGTCAAAAAAACTTCGAATTCCGTATAAAAGACAGTGATGATCCAAATCACCACCCTTGCATCCGCTGCAGAAAGGTCTCAAGAGTTGCTTAAATTGTAAATAACGGCAACAATGAGATTGTGGGTCCGCAAAGGATAACGATAATAAGCGATGATAACAAAAAAAATTTGAAAGAATATTAACTTTCATCAATTTTTTGTCCGTTTAGTTGAAAGTTTCAACTAAATTTTAGTTTAGGACCCTGTACTGGAGTGAGAGAGCCCTATGAGTAATAAAGCCGGTTTAGTTCATAGTCTACGAGATGGACAAAAGTACATGGATACTTGGCCAATGCGTAAAGAGCTTAATTTGCTGTTTCCAGAGCAGCGAATCATTAAAGCGACGCGTTTCGGTGTAAAAGTGATGCCAGCGATCGCGGCAATCAGTGTCTTAACTCAAATGGCGTTCAACAATTATCAATCTATGCCTCAAGCTGTCATCATTGCACTGTTTGCTATTAGTATGCCTATTCAAGGCATGTGGTGGCTTGGAAACCGTGCCAACACGAAACTTCCACCAGCCCTTGCTGGCTGGTATCGCGAAATCTACCAAAAAATAGTTGAAAGCGGCTGCGCGCTAGAGCCTATGAAATCTCGCCCTCGTTATAAAGAGCTCGCTCAGATCCTTAACCGAGCATTTCGTCAGCTAGATAAAAATGCTTTGGAGCGTTGGTTTTAAGAGAGGGAACGGGCTGCGCTCTCGGGATTTTGGAACGGGCTACGCCCTATGGAGAGCGGGAGCGCTTCGCTTTTGGAAAGCTAGAGTTGACATCTCAACTATAGCGCAGCAACTTTAGTTCTCCAGTTCTCCAGTTCTCCAGTTCTCCAGTTCTCCAGTTCTCCAGTTCTCCAGTTCTCCAGTTCTCCAAAACAAAAAACGCCCACCGAAGTGAGCGTTTTCTCTTATTTAATACTATTCAACATTAGTTGAACATTGCGATAGCGTCAGCTGGGTCTACGTATTCTAGATCGAAGCTTTCTGCTACTTCTTTACACGTTACTTTACCGTGGATTACGTTTAGACCTTCTAGGAAGCCGTTGTCTGCTAGAAGCGCTTCGCGGTAGCCTTTGTTCGCTAGCTTAACGATGTAAGGTAGCGTAGCGTTGTTTAGTGCGAACGTAGAAGTACGAGCAACAGCGCCTGGCATGTTAGCAACACAGTAGTGAACTACGTCATCAACGATGTAAGTAGGGTCTGCGTGTGTTGTTGCGTGTGAAGTTTCAAAACAGCCGCCTTGGTCGATTGCAACGTCTACGACTGCTGCACCTGGCTTCATCTTAGCGATGTGCTCTTTTGTCACTAGTTTAGGTGCTGCAGCGCCTGGAATTAGAACTGCACCGATCACTAGGTCAGCTTCTAGAACATGCTTCTCAATAGCATCTTCTGTAGAGTAAACCACTTTTGCACGACCTTGGAACTCTTCGTCAAGACGACGTAGTGTATCAACGTTGCGATCAAGGATAGTTACGTCTGCGCGAAGACCAACAGCCATACGAGCTGCGTTAGCACCAACAACACCGCCGCCAACGACGACAACTTTCGCTGGCTCAACGCCTGGTACACCACCTAGTAGAAGACCACGACCACCGTGAGATTTCTCTAAAGTTTGTGCACCTGCTTGAATAGACATGCGACCTGCTACCTCAGACATTGGAGCAAGTAGTGGCAAGCGACCCATATTATCTGTTACAGTCTCATATGCTATACAGACAGCTTTGCTCTTGATTAGCTCTTCAGTTTGTGGAAAATCTGGTGCTAGGTGCAAATAAGTAAATAAAATTTGCCCTTCTCGAAGCATAGCTCGCTCGACAGCTTGAGGTTCTTTAACCTTTACAATCATTTCTGCTTGCGCGAAAACGTCAGCAGCGGTAGGAAGAATGGATGCGCCTACAGCGATGTAATCATCGTCTGAAAAACCGATGCCTGAACCGGCATTAGTTTCAACAAAAACTTGGTGACCTTGAGACACTAGCTCGCGAACGCTCGCTGGGATCATGCCAACACGGTATTCGTGGTTTTTGATTTCCTTAGGTACGCCAATGATCATCCTGACTCCTCATTTTATATTGGTTGTATAAACTATATTAGTTGTATTAACTGTGTGTAGGGTAATTCTGTCGAATTAATATCTAGTATAGATATGATTGGATAAAATTTGATACTGAATATTAAAAAGTTGTAGTATATTTTTTTGCAAGGAAGTAATAAGGTGGAATAAAAAATGGCAGACAACAATAAAAAGCCGTCCAAGGATCTAGATCGCATCGACCGCAACATTC
Organism: Vibrio sp. SCP2; assembly: GCF_059295395.1. Lineage (NCBI taxonomy): Bacteria > Pseudomonadati > Pseudomonadota > Gammaproteobacteria > Vibrionales > Vibrionaceae > Vibrio > Vibrio sp. SCP2. Next base: position 317,218 of record NZ_JCAFVV010000002.1, read on the forward strand.
TTAATGAGTTGCAGAAAGATGGTCGTATTTCGAATGTAGAGCTTTCAAAACGAGTGGGTCTTTCTCCAACTCCGTGTTTGGAACGTGTGCGTCGCCTAGAGCGTCAAGGTTATATTACGGGCTATACAGCATTGCTAAACCCGCAATACCTAGATGCTTCGCTTTTGGTATTCGTAGAGATCACACTTAACCGTGGTGCGCCAGATGTGTTTGAACAGTTCAACACAGCGGTTCAGAAACTTGATGACATTCAAGAGTGTCATTTAGTATCGGGTGACTTTGACTACCTACTTAAGACTCGTGTATCTGACATGAGTGCTTACCGAAAGTTGTTGGGTGATACGCTTCTACGCTTACCAGGGGTAAACGACACACGTACTTACGTGGTTATGGAAGAAGTGAAACAAACGAACCAGTTGGTCATCAAAACTCGCTAATTCAAGCATGAGTTTGGCTTAAAGTCTTAATAGCTTTCCATATTCTGACTTTAAGCAATTGGGTTTTGTCCCTTGATATGGTTAAATCGATAGTCCGAGTAGCATAGCTGCTCGGACTATTTTTTTCCGACCAATCAGGATGACTTCTGAATCGATTGGTGTTTTATAAAGATAAAGTTGGTTATGTTCAAAGAGACCAAAAATAAAGTAGAAACGATCATTAAGACGGGAGAAGAGTCTCAACCGTCCCGCCTGAGCGGTCCTCAGCGCCTTCAAGAATGCAGTTTGATAGTAATCGTTCTTGCCTCAATTTTGCTTTCAGTCGCACTTTTCACATTTAGCGCTGCCGATCCGTCATGGTCTCAAACCGCTTGGGGGGGAGAGATAAATAATGCTGGTGGTCTAGTTGGGGCTTGGCTAGCTGATACACTCTTTTTTACCTTTGGCTCATTAGCGTATGTGATTCCTTTTGTGGTAACCGGTACAGCTTGGGCAATGCTGCGTAACCGTGATGAAGATGAATCAATCGACTTTATGCTTTGGGGAACGCGTTTACTCGGATTAACAATTCTTATTCTAACCAGTTGTGGTTTAGCGGATATCAACTTCGATGACATCTGGTACTTCTCTTCAGGTGGTGTGATTGGCGATGTACTGACCAGCCTTGCGCTACCGACTTTAAATGTGCTTGGCTCCACGCTTGTCTTTCTATTTCTATGGGGCGCGGGTTTCACGCTCCTGACTGGCATCTCTTGGTTATCCATTGTCGATTGGTTGGGTGAGGGCGCGATTCGATTGTTCACTAGCCTGATCAACAAAATGCGCGGACGAGAAGATGAAACGCTAGAAGCTGAACTCAACGACTATGAGTATGAAACCGAAACGACGCCAGTCTTCAGTGAAGAAAAGCTTGAAGCTAACGAATCTGTAGAGCAAATAGAAGAAACCAGCGCAGAACGACGTCGTTACAACATTCATATGCCTGAAGCAGCGGCTACCTCAGCGCTAGCGGCCAACGCAATCGCCCATCCAACGGCAGAAGAAGTGGCTGAGATTTCCCCTGAGCCCGTTTATGCAAGCGAAGCCCCTAATAATGTGGTTGAAGAGTCTGTTGAGCCAGATTTCGAGCGTAGCAAGCATCTTGGCGCAACTATTGAAGATCTAGAACGAGCCGCGATGAACGGTGATGAGCTTCCTCAAGTTGCGCAGCCTCAACAGCCAGAAGATGTTTTTGCTCAGCCACAAGTTGAAGAGGTTGTGGTCAGCGAGCCACCTGCACCTAACCAATCAGAGCAAGTTCCTTCAGAAGCAGTCGCCGAGGTTGACCCTAATGACTTGCCTTGGATTGAAGAGGTGACTGAAGAAGAAATCGTTCAACCAAGGATCAACCCATCTGAATTGGAACAGATCTCATCGGATATTGAACCTGAAGACGGCTATCAAGAACCAATGATTTCATCATTTGATGTTGCTGAAGAAAGTGCAATTGTGACCGAAGAGGTAGAGTCGACCTTACCAGAGGATGAAGACGCGGCGGCATTACACAATATGGTTGCAGAAGCTCAAGCCAAAGTCGTCGCTCAGCAAAATCCATTCTTGGTACAACAAGAAGCGAATCTGCCAAAGCCTGTTGAACCGATGCCAACTCTTGAGTTGCTGTACCACCCTGAAAAGCGTGAGAACTTTATCGACCGAGAAGCGTTAGAAAATATTGCTCGCTTGGTTGAAGCGAAACTGGCCGACTATAAGATTAAAGCAACAGTGGTTGATATCTTCCCGGGGCCAGTAATAACAAGATTTGAACTCGATCTCGCACCTGGCGTTAAAGTGAGCCGTATATCCGGTCTATCGATGGATTTAGCGCGCTCACTTTCAGCTATGGCGGTTCGTGTCGTTGAAGTAATACCGGGCAAACCTTATGTCGGGCTTGAGCTACCAAACATGAGCAGACAGACGGTGTTCTTCTCTGATGTTGTTGGTAGCCAACAGTTTATTGAAGCCAAATCGCCAACGACGGTTGTCCTTGGCCAAGATATCGCTGGTGAAGCTGTGGTCGCTGATTTGTCTAAGATGCCACACGTGCTTGTCGCGGGTACAACGGGCTCGGGTAAGTCAGTGGGTGTAAACGTGATGATCTTGAGTATGCTCTACAAGGCAACACCAGAAGATGTTCGTTTCATCATGATTGACCCGAAAATGCTTGAGCTATCGGTGTACGAAGGTATCCCACATCTACTCTCAGAAGTGGTTACTGACATGAAAGACGCGTCGAATGCACTGCGTTGGTGTGTTGGTGAGATGGAACGTCGCTATAAGCTGATGTCTGCTCTAGGTGTTCGTAACATTAAGGGCTTTAACGATAAGCTTAAGATGGCGGCTAAGGCTGGTCATCCAATTCACGATCCATTATGGCAAGCAGGTGACAGCATGGATGAGCACCCTCCTCTGCTTGAGAAGTTGCCTTACATTGTTGTGATTGTCGACGAGTTTGCCGACTTAATGATGGTGGTTGGTAAGAAAGTCGAGGAACTGATTGCTCGTCTAGCGCAGAAAGCACGTGCAGCGGGTATTCACTTGATCCTTGCAACTCAGCGCCCATCTGTTGATGTTATTACTGGTTTGATTAAAGCGAATATCCCGACCCGTGTTGCGTTTACCGTATCAACTAAGACGGACTCGCGCACTATCCTTGACCAAGGTGGTGCGGAATCGCTACTGGGTATGGGTGATATGCTCTATCTCCCACCGGGTTCTAGCCATACTGTTCGTGTCCATGGCGCATTTGCCTCTGATGATGATGTACATGCGGTCGTCAACAACTGGAAAGCACGCGGTAAGCCAAACTATATCGACGAAATCACCAATGGTGACCAAGGCCCAGAAGCACTCTTGCCAGGCGAGAAACCGGAAGGCGAGGAAGATATGGATCCGCTATTTGACCAAGTTGTTGAGCATGTCGTGCAGTCTCGTCGTGGCTCGGTATCAGGGGTACAACGCCGCTTTAAGATAGGCTACAACCGTGCGGCACGTATCGTTGAGCAACTAGAAGCTCAAGGAATTGTGAGTGCTCCAGGTCATAACGGTAACCGCGAAGTATTGGCTCCTGCGCCTGGGCGTGAGATGAATTAACGGCAAAGCCGTTAGGAACGGGCTGCGCCCTCGGGAAAGCCGGATCGCTTCGCTGCTGGAAAGCTAGTCCCGGGCTTCGCCCTTCTGGAAAACTAGAGTTGACTCGTCATAGCGCGGCAACTTTAGTTCTCCAGTTCTCCAGTTCTCCAGAAACCAAAAAGGACTGACATAATATGTCAGCCCTTCATTTTTGTGCGTTTCCGCTTCTCGCTACTTGCTCTTCACAAACTGCGCGACCACAAAAGGTACCAGTGCAATTAGGTATGCAGAGAAAATGATCACTAACCATTGTGGCATTGAAAGACCTAAGAACTGCCATACGACCTTGCCACAATCACCGAACGCTTCAAATAGCCAAGGTGCCCATTGATTTAGCGGTGCCCAGTCTGGGAAGGTGACGAACAAGTCACAAGTCTTAAAAGGTGAAGGGTTGAATTGGTAATCAACATGCTCTAGTGAAAGCATCAGGCCTTGATAGGCGCTTGCGCCCCAAGCGATAAAACCAAGCCAACGAAATGCTGGGTTATGCGGAGCAATTAAACCAATCAGCGCAGCTCCTCCAACACCAAACATAGCCACACGCTCATAAATACACATCACACAGGGTGAAAGCATCATGACATGCTGAAAAAACAGGGCACATGCTTCAAAGAAAATGATGGAAAGCAGTAGTAGCAACCAAGATAGTCGCCCTTGAGAAAATGTTTTTAGAGTGGAAAGAATGTTCACACAGATATCCTGTAATAAAAAAGCTCTGGGTAATCAGAGCTTTTTATCGTGTAAAAGTTTCGGTATCAACTAAAACTTTTTAATAATTTATATTAGTGTCCGCTTGAGACGGCAGGAGTCAACTCTCCGACGTGCGCAGAAATCCAACCCGCGTCATAGAACCAAGCTGTCATCGGCTCGACAAAAAACACGATGCCAGCAAGACCAACAAGAGCCAGTACCACGGTATAAGGTAGCGCCATAATCACCATGCGACCGTAAGATAGACGGATAAGTGGTGCTAGGGCAGAGGTCAATAGGAATAGGAATGCAGCTTGACCATTTGGCGTTGCAACTGAAGGTAGGTTAGTACCTGTGTTGATAGCAACCGCAAGTAAGTCGAACTGGTCACGAGTGATAACACCTTCAATCAGTGCCGTTTTCACTTCGTTAATGTATACCGTGCCGACGAATACGTTATCGGAAACCATCGAAAGTACGCCGTTTGCCACATAGAAGAGTGCTAGCTGAGTACCTTTGTCTTCTACGTGTAGCACAGCGTCGATAACAGGCTTGAATAGCTGTTGGTCGATGATGACGGCTACAACAGCAAAAAACACGGCGAGAAGTGCGGTAAATGGTAGCGCTTCTTCAAACGCTTTACCCATTGAGTGCTCTTCGATTACACCGGTAAACGCTGTCGCCAAGATGATAACAGAAAGACCAATTAGACCGACTGCTGCAAGGTGAAGTGCTAGACCTACGATCAGCCATACTGCGATGAAACCTTGAACCCAAAGCTTAGCAACATCTTGCTTAGTACGTGTTTTACGCTCTTCACGATCGAAGTCTACTAGGATTTGACGAACGTTCTCAGGAAGGCGAGCACCGTAGCCAAAGACTTTTAGTTTCTCGACTAATACACAGGTAATCAAACCGCAAACAAACACAGGAGCGGTAACGGGTAGCATACGAATGATAAACTCACCAAACTGCCAACCCGCTTGGTCTGCAATGATGAGGTTTTGTGGTTCACCAACCATGGTCATAACGCCACCGAGTGCCGTACCCACACCAGCATGCATTAGTAGCGAACGTAGGAAAGCACGGTAGTCTTCTAAGTCATCACGGGTAAGTTCAGATAAATGGTCATCTTGGGTATGGTCGTGCGAGGAGTTAGGGCCTTGACCAGAAGCGACTTTGTGGTAAATCGCGTAAAAGCCAACCGCAACGCTGATAACAACTGCAATAACAGTTAATGCATCTAAGAAAGCCGATAGGAAGGCCGCAGCAAAACAGAATGCAAGAGAAAGTATGCTCTTAGAGCGAATACCTAGCAATATCTTGGTGAAGATAAATAACAGCAACTGCTTCATGAAGTAGATGCCTGCAACCATAAACACCAATAGAAGCAGCACTTCGATGTTTGCGACAAGTTCGTGTTTAACTTGTTCCGGGCTGGTCATGCCGATGGCGATGGCTTCGATGGCGAGTAAACCACCTGGCTGAAGAGGGTAACACTTAAGTGCCATTGCGAGGGTGAAGATAAACTCTGCGACTAGCAGCCAACCTGCAACGAATGGATCGACAAAGAAGAAAACAATTGGGTTAATAATTAAAAATGAAATGATGGCAACTTTGTACCAATCTGGGGCCTTACCAAGAAAATTCTTAATAAATGCATTTCCGAGTGACATCGGCATGATTTAGATACTCTTAATGTTGTTATGAATAGACACTGCACGTGCTTGTATCCATTTAATCGGAAACTGAGAATTTCTGACCAGTGGAAATATACCCGTAGGTAGAAAACAAACCCGATTCAACAGTGACTTAGAAAAACAACATTCCGTTCACGATCATGTGGTCTTGCCAAGTCACTCCCTGAGAAAGACAAGCACTCCTTACTTTGGTCGCCACTGTACTCTTCAAAGCAATTTAGTCAACGAGAAAATTGGTTTGAGTATTCTATTCGCTTACTTTTGTTAAAAAACGCGATCAAAGTGGCGTAAACATATCACGAGAGTTGTGAAAAATAATGGTTAATGCAAGCAAAGCGACGAAAGCATAGAATAAGAAAGAATATGTAATTATATTGAATGGAAATGACAGTTTAATTATGTAATTTTACAAACTTAAATTTTGCGGCTGAAATGCCTTGTAGTGGGCTCTGCGGGATGTTTTTGATTTGTTAAATATGAAAATAAGCCTATTTCATATCCCAATATGTTTCAATAAAATCTGCATAGCGTTAGAGTTAATGCTCTATTGTGGTTTTGCCGCACGTTTACTGTGTGGTGGTTTCCGATATAGAAAAACTAGTGGTATGATGAGTTCTATTAGACCCATAAAAATACAAGTTTGGATAAGATATAAATGGTCATTAAGGCAAAGAGCCCAGCGGGATTCGCAGAGAAATACATTATTGAAAGTATTTGGAAAGGGCGATTCCCACCTGGTTCTATTTTACCAGCAGAACGTGAGCTCTCTGAACTAATTGGCGTAACGCGTACCACTCTACGAGAAGTACTCCAACGTTTAGCCCGTGATGGGTGGTTAACGATTCAACATGGTAAACCAACGCGTGTTAACCAGTTTATGGAAACATCTGGTCTTCATATTCTTGATACGTTAATGACGTTGGACGCAGATAATGCGACTTCAATTGTTGAAGATTTGCTTGCAGCACGTACAAACATCAGCCCTATCTTTATGCGCTATGCGTTTAAAGCGAACAAAGAAAACTCTGAGAAAACCATTTCTAGCGTGATCAGCTCATGTGAGGCTTTGATTCAAGCCGAGTCTTGGGATGTCTTCATGGAGTCGTCACCGTATGCTGAAAAGATTCGTCAGCACGTCAAAGACGATGGTGAGAAAGATGAATTAAAGCGCCAGGCCGTTCTGGTTGCGAAAACATTCAACTTCTACGACTACATGCTATTCCAACGCTTAGCATTCCATTCAGGTAACCAAATTTATGGTTTGATCTTTAATGGTTTGAAGAAACTGTATGATCGCGTTGGTAGTTACTACTTCTCGAACCCTCAAGCTCGTGACCTTGCACTACAGTTCTACCGAGACTTGCTTGAAGTATGTGAAACCGGTAATCGTGATCAAATTCTGATTGTCGTTCGCCACTATGGTATGGAGAGTGCGCAGATTTGGAATCAGATGAAGACCACTCTGCCAACAAACTTTACTGAAGATGACAGTTAAAAAGAGTCTGTCGCTTTCGTATTAAAAAAAACCGCCAACTGGCGGTTTTTTATTGTTCAGAGTTTACTCTTAGCAGTCAGAGCATGCTTCATCTCGTCCGCCTGCTTCAGTGAACCAAGTCGCCAAGTGCGATTTAAGGTCCTTAAGCTCATCTGGGCCTATAAGTGCCAAGCCTAAGTCTTCAGCGCGAGTGATGTCATTGTGGCGAAGAGGACGGAAGCTAACCAGCATGGCACGAGCTTGTAAGCCACCAAGTAAGTCACGAAGCGATTCAAGCTTATATAAGGTATCGTCACCATCATCGCGCATTCCTTTGGTCTTACACTCGATGATGTGAAGTTTATTGTTAACGACTGAAGCAACATCCAGTTCGTTACGCACTTCGCGCTCCCCAAGCTGACGGTAAACTTGGACATTGAGAGAGCGGTCTTGAATGGTTGGCATATCTTGCTGGATCTGACGAACGGTGCTGTGAACGAGCGTTTCAAGCCATTCACCGTTTGAGAAGCGGCGTGCATCTTCGTTGGCGAAGGTTAATACGCCACCTTGATAGGTCGCTATTTCAGCTTCAACTAGGTCACTAAGCAGCATGTTTAGCTCGCGATAACCCTGCTGTTTTTCCGAAAGCTCAACATCAAGACGCTGCTCTTTACGGCAAGTCGTCGCAAGATAGTTGAGTGTGGCAAGACCAGGGCCTAACTCTAACGCATTGCTCGCCCAACGTTCGCCAAGCTCATACAGCTTTTGGTCAAGTTGAGGAGGGAGTTCTTGGTCGCTAAATTCACCACGAGCACCGAACACGGTGAGATAATCATCAATGGTAATTCTGTCTTGAACCTGAGTATCTTCTTTGCCGTCAGGGTATAGCCAACATAGGCGGTCACTATTGGGTTCAACAACGAAAATAGGCCAGTGATAGGTACGGAAGATCTCGTAGACTGATAACAGGCGATGGCGAAGTCCACAGCTCGCATTAAGCTTAACTTCTTCGCCTCTTGCTTTTAGGTCTTCCGCTAGGATTGAAACAGCTTGCTTAATCTTTGATGGATTCGCGACGTTAGGAATTTCAAAAAACTCCGAGGTGATGTTTCTTTTGCTCAATACGCTGTGAAGACGCAAATACATATCTTCTTGAGCAGGAACTCCAATGAAGACGATATGATCGCTTACGGTGCGATTATCAAGAAGCGGAGTGACCAAGCGAATTGGGTCTTGATCGATGATGCCAACATGAACAGCCATAGTTTTTCCTCATGTTTGGCTTGCGAGAGAGTGAAAGAAAAGTGGGCAAGCCTATAAACCATATAATGACATGGGATATAAAAAACAAGGGCGGCTATAAAAAATAGCCGCCCAATCTCAATAAATTACAATGTTCTGACTTTCTAAAGCTTAAACCTATGGACCAACTCACCTTGTTGATTCGCCAACGAGGAAAGGTTGTCACTGGTCTGGGCTATTTGCGCCATGGCTTGATAGCTAGAGTCGGCAATCAGGTTGATCTCTTCAATGTTACGAGCAATATCGCCCGTTGTTTCACTCTGTTCAGCCGCTGCTTGAGAGATATGGCCACTCATTTGGCTAATCTCCATAATAAGTCCTTGGATCTCTTCCATAGCACTATTGGCGTTAGACGCTTGTTCTACTGAAAGCTCCATATCATCCATACAGCTTTGAATCACCTTATTGGCTGACGTTGAGCTGCTTTGAAGATTACTGATCATATTTTCAATTTCAGAGGTTGATTCTGTTGTGCGTTGTGCCAGCACTCGAACTTCATCAGCGACGACCGCAAAACCTCGCCCTTGCTCACCCGCACGAGCCGCTTCGATAGCGGCATTGAGTGCCAATAGGTTGGTTTGTTCGGCAATATTACGTATAACGTCAAGGATACTACCGATTTGGCTACTCATTGCTTGCAGATCTTTCACCGCATCAACAGACTGTGTAAGGCGCGTTTCAAGTTGATTGATGGTAGTGATGTTGGTGCCCATGATATGGCGACCAGACTCTGAGGCTTTTTCAACTTGTTCAACCATCTGCTGCGAGCTTTGAGCGCTTTGTGCCACCTCTTGAACAGAGTGCGCCATTTCGGTCATTGCGGTGGCAACATTCGCTGTTTGCTCACGTTGCTGGCTCAGCTGTGATTGTGCTTGCGAAGAGGTTTGTTGGTTGGTCGTTGCGGTTTGAGTCAGATCATCGGACGCGTCATTGAGTTTAACCAAAATGCCATGAAGATTATCTGCGAGCGAGTTGATGTGGTTGCTAACTCGACTGAACTCATTGTTGTAGCGAATCTCGATACGCTTGGTCATATCACCTTCAGTAAGAGACTCAAGAGTGCCCAGAATGCGAGTGAGTGGGTCACGCACGCTGTGCGCAATGTGATAACCAATTGCAACGGCCATCAAGATAACGATCGCGCCAATAGCGATTGAACGAACCACGCCTTGCTCGTATACGTCACCAGCTTCTTGTAGCGACACATTTAAGCCTTGTTTTGCGACTTCACTGAATGAGTTGAGCACTGCCATAGTTGCATCAACTTGCTGGGTTAGACTTGCGATGTTGGCGTATAGGGCATCTTTAGCGAGTAGGTAAGCGCTGTGTTGGTCTAGCACTCCCCCTTTCTTACCGACATCACGAGTAAACTGCTGTACAGAGTCGTCGAATGCCTTTTTGATTTCAGGCATCTGCGTTGTTAGTCCGCGGTATGCGTAGTTAAGGTGGGTAACGGCTTTCTTGTTTTTCGCCACCGCTTGAGTCACCAGTTCGGTATCGCTACTCGCTAGGGCATCTGAAGTGGTAAGCTCGGCGTCTTTTAACTTAATGAAGTAACTTTTCGCCATCACTTTAACCGAAATACTGCTTTGGTCATCAACGTACTCTTTCATTCCGACACTTAACTCAGAATGTAGGCGTTGGAAGCGTCGAGTAGATTGCTGTACTTCTTCTTGTGCGGTAAACATTGCGCGGTAATTGCCCATTGCTTGTTCCGCTTCAGCGAAGTAACTCAGTTCCATCTCCTTTAGTTGGACAATTGACTGTTCTAGTTCAGTTTGGCCGACGCTTACTTGTTCCAACGCTGATAACTGTTGGTTATATGCTTCTTTCATTTGAGCGAATTGCTCTGAAAGTTGATCCATGCGTTCAAAGCTTTGAGTTGTCAAAAAGTCTTTAAAAAGTTTGTCGGCAGACAATAAAGCAACGCTGGTTTGGTTGGATTGTGAAACTAGTGGCAGCGAGGTGTTTGAGACACCTTCGAAGTTTTGGTGGATTTGTTGCATTCCTCGCATCATCATCAACGTCGTAACGATGAACATAATAATGATCAATGCAAACCCAGCGTACATGCGCCTAATCACTGAGCCCTTCATAGATCTCTCCCTGTAATTATAAAGTCTTAAAAAAATTAACAAAAAGAAAGCCATTGTATTGATACCGAGACACACATTTTTTGACGCACAATACAAATTTAGCTAGCGGGTAATAACGGATTGTCGAATAAGTGAACTGAACAGCGTTTTTTATTGTGATTTTGCGAAGCTTGACGCATACTCGTTTCAACTCAATCAACAATAAATGTTCCAATGGAGCCCTTCATGGCAGAAGAAACCATTTTCAGCAAAATTATTCGCAAAGAAATCCCAGCAGATGTTGTCTATCAAGATGATTTAGTTACCGCATTTCGTGACATCAATCCGCGTGCTCCAAGTCACATTTTGATCATCCCAAATAAACTGATTCCAACCGTCAATGACATCGAAGAAGAAGATGAACTCGTCATGGGGCGTATGTTTACCGTGGCACGCAAACTGGCAAAAGAAGAAGGTATTGATGAGGATGGTTACCGTTTGATCATGAATTGTAACTCTCATGGTGGACAAGAGGTTTATCATATTCATATGCACTTAGTGGGTGGTCGTCCGCTTGGCCCTATGCTAATGAGCTAAAAATTTTTGATATTAATGGAACTTTCTAAAAAGTTTGATGTCGAACGTTAAATTTTTTAAAATGTGAGACATGTCCTCGTGTCAAATAATACAAAAATTGGGGTAGAAAGTGCATAAACACATTCGACTCATGTTTGCTTTAGCAAGTAGCTTGGCTCTTTCCGCTTGTGCCAACTTATCTGTAGGCAATCTTTTTAGTCATTACAGTGCGCAAAACAGTGAGTTGCACCAAACCGTTAAGAATGGCCGCTATTACGAAGCTGAAGAGTTGTTACCTGAGGAGATAGCAGGCGACATTCTCGATAATATGGAAAAAGGCAGGGTTTATCTGCTCAACCAACAGTACCCAGAAAGTAAGGGCGCGTTTGAAGTTAGTGACCGAGCGGTTAGGGTACAGCAAGATCAAGCAACGATCTCGGTATCAGAAACAGCAATGAGCTTAAGTGCACTGGCGGTTAACGATAACTTGAAAACGTATCAACCTGCTGACTACGAACTGGGTTTCTTACATCTTTATTTAGGTCTTAACTATCTTAAAAAGAATGACCTAGAAGGTGCGATTATCGAAATGCGTCGTGCAAATCAAGTGCAAGAACGCGCGCGCAAAGATAGAGAGAGTGAGCTTGAATCGGCTCAAAGCCAAATGCAGGCTCAAGGTGTGTCACCAAACTTGGGTAGTATTCTTGCTAACTATCCAGATGCCGGCAAAAAGCTGCAAGCGGTGCAAAGTGGCTACTTACTCTATTTGTCTGCACTGCTGTATGAAGCAGACAACGATCTCAACGGCGCTTATGTTGACTATCGTCGTGCGTTAGCCGTGATGCCGGACAACCAGCAGGTGATTGATGGAACTAAGCGTGTTGCTAAACGCTTAGGTATGCGCGAAGACTTGGTTAAGCTTGAAAAGCGTTACGGCAAAGCGAGCTACCTAGATGCGAATAAAGGCCGGGTAATTGTTATTGATGAGCGTGGTGTGGTCGATGCGATGAACGGGTGGACACAAACACTTCCGATCTCGCGAGGCAGCAACCGAGGTCTCTATACTGTTTCTTTGCCTTATTACGAAAACGTACCAGCGGAAAAATTTAGCCCTGTAATACTTAATGACAGCAGTGTGTCGGGAAGCTTGCTCACAGATGTCAATCTGATGGCCAAGCAGAATCTGACTGAGCGAATGCCATCTATCATCATTCGCCAAGCTTTGCGAGTGTGGGCTAAAGAGGAACTGCGTAGAGAAGCAACTAAAGACAACCCTGACGATTTAGGTAATGCGCTGTTTAACGTGTGGAACACGCTGACGGAGCAACCTGATACACGCAGTTGGATAACGTTACCTGGTGAGATTTACAGCGCAAGTTCTGTCGTTGAACCAGGGGAACAATCTGTACAGGTTGCTGGTCAAACTCATACATTCAATGTTGAGTCTGGTCGTACAACGCTTGTTTGGCTTTCGCGCCAAGGTAACAACGCAACCATTTGGCATAAACAACTAGGAAATATACGATGAAAAAATGGCTTATTTCAATCGCGGCAGCATTGACCTTAATGGGATGTGCGAGCAACAGCAACACGGCTGGGCTGCGTATCGATGGTGCCTCTCAAACGGTTCTGTTTGGGGATAACGTGCTAGCAGGGCGTGTGAGCATCGAAGATATTTCAACGATTGATGTAGATGGTCGCGCACGTGGCATAGTGCGTTTGGCGAATCAAACTAAAGGCGACCAACACATTCAATACCGTTTCTATTGGTATGACGATCAGGGGCTAGAAGTGAACAACAAGCTTAGCCCATGGCGTCAAACCATTCTTCGCGGGGCTGAAGAGGTTTCTATTTCAGAGATTTCTATAAATCCAAATGGGCGCCAATTCCGCGTTCAGATCCGCGAACTAGACAACTAATTTAAAGAAGTAACTAAAGGATATCCTAAGGAACCGACAATGAAAAAAAGTGTAATTGCATTACTTGGTTTGGCTGTAGTGCTTGGTGGCTGTTCTAACCAAGTAAGCTATGGTGACGCTCAAGCTGTGGAAACAACAACAATTGATTTTGGTTCAACAGACTTGCAAAAAATTGCCGGTGAAATGGTCGACAGCATGATGATGTCGGGCTCTGTTGCTGCCATCACGCGTGACTCACGTCCGATCGTTTTTGTTGAACGTATCAAGAACAAGACAAGCGAACATATCGATACTGAGTCAATTACCGATTCTATCAGCACTAAGATGCTGAATTCTGGTAAGTTCCGTTTTGTAGATATGGATCGTGTCGAAGCCGTACGCGAACAGCTAAACTTCCAAAATAATGATGAGCTAGTGAACCAAAGCACAGCAATTCAGTTTGGTAAGATGGTTGGAGCTCAGTACATGCTTTACGGTAACCTATCAAGCATTAACAAGAATGCCGGTAGCGACAAAGACGTATACTACAAAATGACCATGCGTCTGATGGATCTAGAAACTGGCCTAATTGAATGGGCTGATGAGACTGAGATCCGTAAGCAAGAATCAAAAAGCTTTTTAGGCCTATAAGCTAAGCTTTATGTAACAAAAGGAGTGTACTATGGCGCGAATGTCGTGGAGTGAAGCATGCCAACTCGACCGTTCATTATTGTCACTAGAGCACTTCTTTACTATTCCCCCTGACTATGCTCAAACGCTAACAGGGGGACTGACCAACCGTTGTTGGAAGGTGGTCACTACAGATGGGCAATCATTTGTCTGGAGGCCAACAACCAACATCACCAAAGCCTTTTCCATCTCTCGCTTTCAAGAGTATCAGATACTCTCAGCAATCGAATCTAGCGGTTTATCTCCGCAAGCCGTTCACATCAATGACCAAGGGCTGTTAGTCACTTGGGTTGAAGGGGAGTCACTCACACAAGGGCTACCATTCGACTCACTACTCAAGACCATGATCTCGATTCATGATATGGACACTCAACGTGTTCCTGTCGCGCCTTTCAATTTCACTGCACGTGTTGACCATTATTGGATGCTGCTCGATGATGAGCACAAAGTTGAACCTTTTGTGTCGATTTACAATCAGTGGCGCTCCTCGCCGAGCTTAGCGGATGTCGGCCAAACCTTGTGTCACTTTGACTTGGCAGGTTACAACATGGTCAAAACAGATGTTGGCAACAAGGTTATCGATTGGGAGTACGCTGCGATAGCGGATCCGCGCTTAGACCTGACACTTTCCATTGATGTTTGTGGTGAAAAGCCATTAGAGGCCGTCTATCGTTATTGTCAGTTAAGGGGGGGAGAAGGCGTTGACGATTGGGTTGAAGGGGTAATGGCTTGGCAACCTCGTGCAATGATGATGGCCATGCTTTGGTACCTGCTAGCCCATCAGTTGTGGGGAGATGAGCAATATTTGACCCAAGCGCATCAACTGCAAGAAACAATTTGCAGTTAAGATCACTGTTTGATATTTCAGGGCGCTTAAAGTTACGCGGTGAGCTTTTAAACCTTATTTTTCATGGTAGATTAAAATCACAAGGATCGAGGGATTTACAATGATTATCTATTTACACGGTTTTGATTCGACCAGCCCAGGCAACCATGAAAAAGTACTTCAACTTCAGTTTATTGATGATGACGTACGTTTCATTAACTACAGTACTCTCCATCCAAAGCACGATATGCAGCACTTGCTAAAAGAAGTGCACAAAGTGATAGAGCAGTCAGGTGATAAGAACCCTATCATTTGTGGTGTCGGTCTTGGTGGTTATTGGTCAGAGAGAATTGGTTTCTTATGCGGTATTAAACAGGTTATTTTTAACCCGAACTTGCACCCAGAATTAACCATGCAAGGACGTATCGACCGACCTGAAGAGTACGAAGACATTGCGACTAAGTGTGTTTCAGAGTTTAGAACCAAGAACAAAGCACATTGTCTGGTGATTTTGTCGAAAGACGATGAGATCCACGACAACAGTAAAACGGCCTCAGAGTTAGAGAGCTACTACGACATTATCTGGGATGAAACTCAGACGCATAAGTTCAAAAAAATCTCGCAACATCTGCAAACAATGAAAGCGTTTAAAGACGCAAACTAATCGCTAGTTTTTGTCGATTTCTAATATCTAGGCGACAGAGTAGGCTCTGTCGCTTTTTTATTGTTCAATCAACTCTAATCCTTACAAAATTTAGTGGGATCACGCGAATCTTTAGTTGCGCGTCATGTTTTGCTCTATATAATGAACTCACTACAAATTTTTTGATAAATATCAAAAAAAATTGAGAGCGAGTAAAAAACTTGCCCAATAGTGAGCTACGTCAAACCTGTAGCATTGAGTGATTCGGCTCTTTTATCCAATAAGCGTGTCATATTTGTTGGCCCTCTATGTCTAGACTGTGTGCGAAGAAAAATTGCCCCTAGACCAAAAATACAGAATTCCATCGAGTCGACTTTCGGCTTGATTCAGTTTTATTTTATTTTTTGAGGAAGTTGCTGTGACACGAATTATCGTAGTAGGCGGCGGTGCAGGCGGACTGGAGCTTGTCACCAAACTAGGTCGTACACTTGGCCGCAAAGGTCGTGCTAAAGTTACTTTGGTTGACCGCAAGGCGAGCCACTTATGGAAACCCCTTCTGCATGAAGTTGCGACGGGCTCTCTTGATGAGGGTGTAGACGCACTTAGCTACCGCGCGCATGCCAAAAACCACCACTTTGATTTCCAAATGGGTAGCCTAGAAGACATCGACCGCGAGCGTAAAGTGATTAAACTGCGTGAGTTGAAAGATGATAACGATGAGCTGTTGATGCCTAGCCGCGAGCTTGAGTATGACATTCTAGTTATGGCAATTGGCTCGACTTCTAACGATTTCAATACTCCTGGCGTTCGCGACAACTGTATTTTCCTAGATAGCCCAGAACAAGCACATCGCTTCCGTACTCAAATGAACAACGAGTTCCTTAAGCTGCATGCCAAAAATGGTAATGGCACAGTGGATATCGCGATTGTTGGTGCGGGTGCAACAGGTGTAGAACTGTCTGCAGAACTGCACAATGCGGTAAAAGAGCTACGTACTTATGGTTTTGGTGACCTTGACTCAAGCAAGCTTAACGTCAACCTTGTCGAAGCGGGCGAGCGTATTCTTCCAGCGCTTCCACCGCGCATTTCTGGAGCGGCTCATCAGGAACTGACTAAGTTAGGGGTGAACGTCCGCACTGCGACTATGGTGACTCAAGCTGATGAAGATGGCTTAGTAACCAAAGATGGTGACAAGATCCCAGCTCAGATTATGGTTTGGGCTGCGGGTATTAAAGCGCCTGACTTTATCAAAGACATTGCGGGTCTAGAAACCAACCGTATCAATCAGCTTGTGGTTAAAGATACGCTGCAAACCACGCGCGATGACGATATCTTCGTAATCGGCGATTTGGCTCAGTGTACTCAAGCGGATGGTTCTTTTGTTCCACCGCGTGCTCAAGCAGCGCACCAGATGTCGAGCCGTGCTTTCGCTAACATCGTAGCTAAGCTAAATGGTCGTGAAATGAAGCCTTACATCTACAAAGATAAAGGCTCTTTGGTGTCATTAAGTCGCTTCTCAACTGTGGGTAGCTTAATGGGTAACTTGACCAAAGGTTCTATGATGGTAGAAGGGCGTATCGCACGTGTCGTGTATATCTCTTTGTACCGCTTGCACCAGATGGCGCTTCACGGCGTGTTCAAGACAGGTTTGATCATCCTAATGGGACGTATTAACCGAGTGTTAAGACCGAACCTTAAACTTCATTAATTAATGAACAAATACTAAAAAGAGCGCTTCGGCGCTCTTTTTTTGGTTTGGTCTAGATTAATCAGGAATGACAGAGTATATAAGGCCAGTTTTCGGTTTACCGTTGAAGATAAAGCGATTGCGAGCTTTAGCTTCCAACAGACCACCGCAAGACTCTATCAGCTTTTGGCTAGGCAGGTTATCTGGGTCGCAAACCACTTCTACTCGCGTCAATTTAAGTTGGGCGAAGCAAAACTCGATTAAAGCATTGACCGCTTTTACACCGAATCCCTTACCTTGATGTTCATCGGCAATCCAATAACCAATACTCGCCATGTTAAAGGTGTGGTAGAGCTCATTAATCGCGACCATGCCAAGTAACTTGTCACTCGAACGGCAAAATACACCAAAACCATAGGCTTCGGATTTTACCCAGTTTAAGCGAGTCGCTAGGATAAATCGTTCGGCATCATCTAAAGAGAAATCGGCATTGCACCAATCAATCCAGCGGTGAAGGCTAGGTGAGTTAATCACACAGCCTTGTAGAGATTCACTTTCTTCACTGGTGATTAGCCTCAGGACTAAATCTCGGGTGATGATTTGGTAATCTGGACTCATAAATAAAAAGCCCTCGTTTGAGGGCTCTCTCGATTATTGATTTACTCGACGGACTTGGATGATCACGCCCATTAAAGGGTGATCGAGGAAGTGCGTTTCCGTGCTGCGCATGCGGCGTTTTTGGTCGAATCGATAGCTTTTCAAGAACTCAACCTTATGGACAGTAGGTGTTACATCTTCCATTAAACCGACTTGAACTACTTGATTGTCCGCGACTTCTTCTGTTGGCAATAGTTCTGGTTGATGCTCTTGTAAAGTCACTTCTTTTACACTTGGTGCTTTAAGGTCAAGCTCCACATCGGCATACAAATAGTGCTCAACATAGATTTGCAGTTTGCCATCAAGTTGATACAAAGGCTTTGGAATGCTTTCTTCGGTAATACCCTCAATGACTTGGCTTTGGCTATCTTCAATCATAGAGCCATCAGGATTAAACTTACCTGAATAATCGCGCCCAGCTTGGACATGGAAGATTGGCGCACCGAAGCGACCTTGATCACCTTGGCGCCAAGCTTTATGCATCAATACTTGAAAGCCTGCATGCTGATTGAGCTTTTGAACTTCGCCATTCAGGGCGTACTCAGAAGCGGGTAGCATTTCGACCCCTTTCTTTGCGCGGTAACTAGCATCAGCAAAAGAGCCGGCTCTTTCTAGATCCACTTGAGTGACGTTGGTTGGCCAAGACTCGGCAGTTTGCTCGGCATCCACGGCACGTTTAAAAATGATCACTTCGATATCGAATTGACGCTGCGCCATAGAAGGCATTGCAACAAGCATGAGCAGCAGCGGGATCAGTTTCTTCATTACAACTCCATAGTGAGGTGCGAGGCACCTCCATTTGATTTTGGCTTTACGTTTTTGGCAATAAATTTTGCTGGAATTCACCCAACATGTCACTAACAAACTGGATGCGCTTACGTCTATCCACTAATGGTATCGTAAACTTGAACTTAGTGGGTCCATCCATTGCGAATTTTTGTGGCTGAGATTGCAATAGTTTAACCAAATACATAGGGTTAATGTCAGCATCTGGATAGAATTCGATAAAGCCACCTTTGTCGTGAGCTTCAATCTTCTTCACTTTCAGCGCCGCTGCTTGCAGTTTCAACTTGGCTACTGAGAGTAGGTTCTTAGTGGCATCAGGCAATAAACCAAAACGGTCTATCAGCTCAATCTTAAGTTCACCTAACTCATCTTCACTGGTCACACTCGCAATTTGCTTGTACATCGAGAGCCTAGTGTTGATGTCTGGAATGTAATCATCCGGCAGTAGGGCAGGTAAGCGCATTTCGACTTCAGTTTGCTCTCGAAGTAGTTCGTCGAGTGAAGGCTCTTTGCCTTCTTTCAGCGCTTCAACTGCTTGCTCTAGCATCTCCATATATAGAGTAAAGCCAACCGACTGAATTTGGCCACTTTGCTCGTCACCAAGTAGTTCACCGGCACCACGAATTTCCAAATCGTGGGTCGCTAAGGTAAAGCCCGCACCGAGATCTTCCAATGAAGCAATGGCACCAAGACGTTTAACGGCGTCTTTCGTCATAGCTTTTGGATGGGGCGTCATTAAGTAAGCGTATGCTTGGTGATGCGAACGACCGACACGACCGCGTAACTGGTGAAGCTGAGCCAAACCAAGATTATCTGCTCTATCCATAATAATGGTGTTGGCTGTTGGTACATCGATACCGGTTTCTATGATGGTGGTACACACTAGCAAGTTAAAGCGCTGGTGGTAAAAGTCATTCATAATGCGTTCGAGTTCTCTCTCGCGCATTTGACCGTGTGCGACAGTCACGCGTGCTTCAGGAATCAACTTCTCTAGATCAGCCGCGACTTTTTCTATGGTTTCGACTTGATTGTGTAAGAAGTAAACCTGACCACCACGCATAATCTCACGTAGCACAGCCTCTCGCACTACTGCGTCATCGCTCTGTCTGACAAAGGTTTTGATGGCGAGACGTCTCGCTGGTGGCGTGGCGATAATTGACAGATCACGCATGCCACTCATGGCCATATTCAGGGTACGAGGAATCGGTGTCGCGGTAAGGGTTAAGATATCGACATCGGCACGCATCGCTTTCATCTTTTCTTTCTGACGTACGCCAAAGCGATGTTCTTCATCAACGATCAGCAGACCAAGATCTTTGAACTTAATGTCATTTGATAGAAGCTTGTGGGTTCCGACAACTAGGTCCACTTTACCTTCTTCAATATCTTGCAGTACCTGCTTCTGCTCTTTAGCTGTTTTGAAGCGAGACAAGACTTCTACTCTGATTGGTAAGTTAGCAAAACGGTCGCGGAAGTTCTCAAAGTGCTGTTGGGCAAGTAGGGTAGTTGGTACAAGAACGGCAACTTGCTTACTATTGTCGGTCGCAACGAATGCCGCACGCATCGCGACTTCTGTTTTACCAAAACCAACGTCGCCACACACCAAGCGATCCATTGCTTTAGCTTGACACATGTCAGACATGACGGCGTTGATCGCCATGGATTGGTCATCGGTCTCTTCAAATGGGAAGCCCGCTTTGAATGTCGCGTATTGGCCGCGGTCTAACTCAAACTTGTAACCCGGCTTAAGTTCACGTTTAGCATAGACATCTAAAAGTTCAGCCGCGACATCACGCACCTTCTCGGCGGCTTTACGTCTTGCTTTAGCCCAGGCTTCACCGCCAAGCTTATGCAGTGGCGCGCTTTCTTCTGCACCGCCAGAATAGCGGCTGATAAGGTTTAGTGAGGCAACAGGAACATAGAGTTTGGCATCATTCTGGTACTCAAGCGTTACGTACTCTGTCGTCATACCGCCAGCTTCTAGGGTTTGCAGTCCTATGTATCTGCCGATACCGTGGTCGATATGCACTACTGGCTGTCCTGGTTGCAATTCCGCTAGGTTACGAATGACCGCATCACTATTGGTGGTTTTGCGGTCTTTGCGTCGGCGCTGAATGACTCGGTCACCAAGTAAATCACTTTCACAGATGAGTGCAACTTGCTCGTCACCGAATACGAAACCGTGCTCAGCGGCACCAAGGATCAGACTGAACTTGTTACCACTATTCAGTGCTTGTTGTAAGTCGCTGCTTTCTTGTGGTTTTAACTTAATTCGCTGGAGCAGTTCAAGCAAAGCCTCGCGGCGACCTTCAGACTCAACCGAGAAGACTATCTGACCGGTAAAGGTTTCGCTAAATTGGCGCAGAGCGGCCATTGGTTCTTTGTTTTGGTGCTGTACCGCAAGCTCTGGCAAGGGAGAGATATTAGGATTGCAGCGACCCTGTTTTTCACTGACTGGCTCAACATACAGCTGAACTTGAGGTAACTGTTTAAACTGGCTAAACAGCTCATCTTTCTTTAGCCATAGCTCTTCAGGTGGCAGCAGTGGGCGCAGCGGATCGACTTTGCGTTGATCGTAGCGATAGTCAACGTCATCTAAGAAGGTGTCTATTGCGGGCTCTAATTGACCAACCGTTAACAGTTGCGTGTTTTCTGGGATGTAATCAAACAAAGTCTCCGTTTGTTCAAAAAACAGTGGCTGCCAGTATTCAATACCTGCTGGCCAAGTCCCTTTAGAGACTTGCATGTAAACGGATTCAGGTTCACGGCGCGCCTCGAAACGCTGACGCCAGCGAATACGGAAGTCTTCAATTGCGCTCTCGGAAGTCGGAAATTCATGCGCTGGAAGTAAACGTATCTCTTGTTTATCTTCGATTGAACGCTGATTCTCAGGATCAAAAGTACGTATCGTATCTATTTCATCATCAAAGAAGTCGATACGAAATGGATCGTTTGAGCCCATAGGGAAGAGATCTAAAATAGAGCCTCTGCTCGCATATTCACCTGGACCAAACACTTGGTCGACGTGGCGATAACCCGACTTTTCAAGTTGAATGCGCAGTTTTTCCAGTGAGAACAGATCACCGACTTTCACCATCAGCGTATGCTGCATTAAGTAGTCGCGCGGGGACTGGCGTTGCAACAGCGTATTCACCGGAACGATGGTGATCCCGCTCGATTGTGTAGGTAGCTGATAGAGTCGAGAAATTCGGTCTGAAATAATCTCCTGATGGGGAGAAAAGCTATCGTATGGCAAAGTTTCCCAGTCAGGGAACAAGGCGACCTCTTGAGTGGTGAACTGTTCTAGCTCTTGTTGTAGTTTTAACGCGGTTTGCGGATCAGGAACGGCGAGCAGAGTGTGAGAGCCGTGCTGTTGTGCGAGTTCAGCAATGGCAAGGGCTAAACTTGCCCCTTGAAGGTTACCAATCTGCTTTTTGTCTCCGGCGCGATCCGAGCACGCCAGATTAAGTAATGATGTGTTAGACATAGTTCTGTTTATTTGTCGCGATTAAGTGAGCGCTGACGAAGGAGCTTTTGTTGTTGGAATAGAGCAGCTTTGATAAGGAGATCTTCATCGAGATCACGCAGTAAATCGTATTTCACGGTGACGAGATGAGTGTCCTCGGTCACTTCTACTTGCGATATGTGTCCGTAACAATATATTGCTGCGGCGGGGTGCTCTAAGAATAATTTTACACGAACTTTGGAATCAAGACTCACTGCCGCATCAGAAATATAGGTAAATTGACTGGCGCCAAACGAGTGAGTTTTATGACGCAGAGATGGATCATCTTGCTGAGATAGCATAAAGGTCAACAGTAAGTTGAGTTTAGAATTTTGCGTATCTAGCAGTTGAATTACATGCTTAAAGTCGCTATTTTTCAATTCATTACGCGCGCTGTCATTCAATAAATCAAGATTGCTAAACTCGCTAGCAACAATGAAAGGTGCTGGGATTTCCCCTTCGAATTTCTCATAACTTGGGAAACCCACACCCTCAGCCAAAGCTTCGACATTGACTGTCATTGTGTGGTTGACGGTAAAGAATTCTTGATCGGCCATGCTTGATTCCTTTTACTTGATAACTTTGATTATCGTTATAGCTGACAAGTAATCAAGCTATCCCTTTGTTTATTACATATTTTAACCACTAATTGGCAATTAAACACTACACGCCAAGGGATTTAATCGGTAGAGTAAGCACCATTACTTAGGTCATCAAACCCTAACATTGGTTTCTACTATGTTTCATCCAGTCTCAACCTTCATCGGTTTGCGCTACTTACGAGGTCGCTCCGGTGATAGGTTTAGCCGCTTTGTCTCTTATATGTCGACGGCGGGCATTACGATCGGTGTAATGTCGCTTGTGACCGTGCTTTCCGTTATGAATGGATTTGAAGCGCAGCTTAAAGGGCGTATTCTTGGCGTTCTTCCTCAAGCTATCGTTTCTCACGTTGACGGTAAAACGGCGAAAACAGAACGTGCTCCTGAATTTATCGCGCAACTTTCTTCTGCTGGGCATCCAGAGCCAATCGTGCAGAGTGAAGCTGTCATCCAAAGCCCAAGTCAACTTAACGCCGGCTTACTGATTGGTATTAAGCCTTCAGAGCATGACCCTATTGAGCGTCATTTAATTGCGGGCCACTTATCTAATTTACAAGCGGGTGAGTACCAGTTGTTTATTGGTCATTCGCTCGCCCGTTCAATGGACGTATCGGTCGGTGATAAAGTCCGCTTGATGGTCACGAGTGCGAGTCAGTTTACGCCACTGGGTCGAATCCCAAGCCAGCGTTTATTTACTGTGGCGGGTATCTACAATACAGGTTCAGATGTTGATAAACAGCTGATGATCACGCATATCTCAGACGCTGGAAAATTGATGCGTTTGAAGCCGGACACCATGACAGGTTGGCGCTTGTTCTTTAATGACCCATTTGTGGTTGGCGAACTAAGCCAAAACCCACTTCCTGACGGTTGGCAATGGCAAGATTGGCGCGATCAAAGAGGCGAGCTTTTCCAAGCGGTAAGAATGGAAAAGAACATGATGGGCTTAATGCTCGGTCTCATCGTGGGCATTGCAGCTTTCAATATCATTTCTGCGTTGATTATGGTGGTGATGGAGAAACAATCTGAAGTCGCGATCTTAAAAACTCAAGGTATGACCGACAGGCAGATTCTTTCGATCTTCATTGTTCAAGGCGCAAGTAGTGGCGTAATAGGTGCCATCATTGGTGGTGGATTGGGTGTCTTGCTAGCCAATAATATTAACGCGTTACTTGAAAGTGCGGGTATCGCTTTATTCGCGGTGGGTGGTGAGCTGCCGATATTAATCAACCCTGCTCAAATTTTTGTTGTTGTGGTATTGGCTATTGCGCTAAGCCTTGTCGCCACTTTGTTCCCTTCATACCGCGCATCATCAGTAAAACCAGCCGAGGCTTTAAGATATGAGTAGTCTTCTTCAATGTCACAACGTGTGTAAAACTTATCATGAGGGTGCATTTGATACTCAAGTTCTTAAAGGTGTGAGCTTTGATATCGAGAAGGGCGAGCTAGCCTCGATTATTGGTACCTCAGGTTCTGGTAAAAGTACGCTGCTGCATATCTTGGGTGCTCTGGATGATGCGACCGAAGGCCATGTCGAGTTTTTAGGCCAAGACTTATCGAAACTGAGTTCTAACCGTCAAGCAAAGCTGCGCAATCAGCACCTAGGCTTCGTCTACCAGTTTCACCACCTCTTGTCAGATTTCAGCGCGATAGAAAACGTTGCAATGCCTTTGCTTATTGGTGGCGTAAAAGTGAATCAAGCCAAGTCGGCAGCGAAAGCATTGCTAGATAAAGTAGGTTTGAGTCACCGAATTGAGCACAGACCAGCAGAGCTTTCAGGTGGTGAGCGTCAACGTGTGGCGATTGCGCGAGCATTGGTGAACAATCCCTCTCTCGTTTTGGCGGATGAACCAACCGGTAATCTGGATCATAAGACGGCACTAGCGATTTACGATCTGATGCGCGAGCTTAATCAAGAGTCTGATACCGCATTTTTGGTTGTTACTCATGATGGCGAGTTAGCGGCGAAAATGGATCGTCAGCTACATATGCAAGACGGTTTGCTACTCAACATTGAGGGGGCGTAAGTGTTTTCATCCCTTTCTCTGTTTATTGGCGGGCGATTTAGCCGAGCCAAACAACGAAATAAAATGGTTTCGTTCATTTCAATGTCTTCAACTATAGGCATTGCTGTGGGTGTGGCGATGATCATTATTGGTTTGTCTGCGATGAACGGTTTTGAGCGCGAGCTTAATAATCGCGTTCTATCGGTTATCTCTCACGGTGAGTTTGAAGGCGTAAGAGGGCCACTGATTGAGTGGCAAAACGTTGTATCCCAGAGTGAGAAACATCCTAAGATTGAAGCGGCGGCTCCTTATGTTAAGTTTACGGCTCTTGCTGAAAAAGGCGCGCAGCTTAAAGCCCTTGAAGTAAGAGGTATCGAGCCACAACTTGAGAGTAAGGTCTCCAACTTAAGTGACTTCATTGATACTGAGGTATGGGACGGTTTCCAAGCGGGGCAACAGCAAGTCATTCTCGGTAAAGGGATAGCGGATCTACTCAAGGTTAAAAAAGGCGACTTCTTAACTTTGATGATCCCTACCTCTGGTGCTACGACAAAAGTTCAGGCGCCAAAGCGTGTGCGTGTAAAAGTTGCTGGCTTACTCACTTTAAATGGCCAGATTGACCATAACTTGGCGCTCGTACCGCTTCAAGATGCGCAGAATTACGCAAAAATGGGCCAAGGTGTAAGTGGTGTCTCCGTGCGTGTTACCGAAGTACTTAATGCGACTCAAATTATTCGTGAAGTAGGCAACACACTGGATGTTTATGTTTACTTGCGTAGCTGGCAGCAGAAGTACGGCTTTCTTTACCGTGATATCCAACTGGTTAGAACCATTATGTACTTGGTGATGGTTTTGGTGATTGGTGTGGCAAGCTTTAATATCGTATCAACTCTGATGATGGCGGTAAAAGATCGTGCCGCTGAGATTGCGATTTTACGCACGATGGGCGCGACAGATGGACTGGTCAAACGGATATTTGTTTGGCAAGGGGTCTTTTCTGGCGTGCTCGGAAGCGTTGCAGGCAGTGTGTTTGGCGTTTTGATAGCGTTAAATCTTACCCCTATGATTAGCGCGTTAGAAAATCTCATTGGACATAAATTTTTGTCTGGTGATATTTATTTTGTTGATTTCCTTCCATCTCAAGTCAATCCTAGTGATGTCATTGTTGTCTCTTTGACTGCTATCACTCTGAGCCTTTTTGCTACTTGGTATCCCGCTTCTAGAGCCAGTAAGTTGAACCCAGCTGCTGTGTTAAGCTCTAAGTGATGATGAGGCAAATTCGTTTGCCTCAAATCTGATGTTTACTCAGCCAGATAGTGCCTCTAAGTATTTGGTTGAGGAGACAATACCAATAGAGCAAAAGGAATCAAATCAATGAGAAAAGAGCTTGTTGATCTTGTTGAGCGTGGAATCGTTACTTCTGGCACCATAGAACGAGCGAAGGAGCTCGCTGAAATAAAGCCTTCTCCCCAAGCTTGGATTCATTTTTTTAATCAATTGTTTGTTTGGCTAGGTAGCTTAGCTTTTAGTCTGTCTTTGATTTTCTTCTTCGCCTACAACTGGGCCGATCTAGGCCGATTCGCCAAGTTTGCTGTTATCGAAATCTGCTTAATTGCATCTGTTGGCGTCTATATCAAAGCTGAGCGACACAAGTTGGTCGCCAATGCGGCGATGATTGTTTCGTGTCTATTGATGGGTGCTTTGTTGGCTTTATTTGGCCAAACTTATCAAACAGGTGCCGACACTTGGCAGCTTTTTGCTAGCTGGCTAGCGATTATTACACCCTGGGTGGTGGTCGCACGGCTTATCCCTGCTTGGGTACTGTGGCTTGCTTTAAGTAATATCTCAGTCGCTCTCTACTTCAATACCTTTTCAGCCAATCACTTTTTGTTGTTCAGTTTCGCAGATAGTGATTCGTGGGCGCTGTTTTTGCTAAACACGGGCGCCTTGTGCGTGTGGCAATTTCTGAGCGCGTCACAGGCTTGGATGCAGAAAAAGTGGATGCTGCATCTACTAGGGACAGCATCTGGTCTCATTATCACCTATATCGTTTGGTCTTCTTTACTTAACTTCAGCAACGATATTGCTATGCCGTTGTTAGTTTGGGGCGCTTCGCTAGCTAGCGTCTACTATTTTTATCGCAGACGTACCTTAGATCTATTTATGCTCTCTGGTGGATGCTTGTCACTGGTATTGGTGACGGTCACTGTTGTCGCACAAAACATCCGAGGAATTGATGACCTGGCTTATTTCTTAATTCTCACTGTGGTCGTGGTTGTGTCTGGACTAATCGCTGCAGCTTGGCTGAAAAATGTTCAGCGGGAGGAGCAAGACCATGAGTAAGCAGTTAAAAAAACAGCTGATTGATCAGGGTGTCGTATCTGAAAGTATGATTAATGAGACCCCCAGTGGTTTTGCTTGGCCTATCAAACTATTACTGGCGATCTCAGGCTGGCTAGGCGGACTCTGTTTATTGGGCATCTTCTTCGGCGCGTTTACTCTATTTTTCCAAAGCGCGGTGGCTTCGGCGGTAGTGTCTTTGATCATGTTTGTCGCCGCTCAGCGAATACTTTCAGCACGCAATAATGAGTTTTTTGAGCACCTTGCTCTCGCGTTAAGCTTTTCTGCGCAAGTACTGTATGGTTGGGCCTTGCTGCCACTTGAGCATACACAAGTTATTTTGCTTTCGTTCGCAATTCTGCAAGCTGTACTTGTGATTATCATGCCAAGTATGACTCATCGAGTATGGTCTACCCTAAGTTGCTGTGCGGCTATGTCTGGGGTGCTGATTTCTTATGGGCTGCCCAGTCTATTGAGCAGTGTTTTACTACTGCCAATGGTTTGGTTGTCACTGAATGAATTTCGCTTTCCAGCATCCTATCGATTTGTATCAGGCTTAAAGTACGGCTTGGTGCTATCGATCGTTGTATTACTGTGTGTTCAAGTTTTTAGAAATGAAGTTGGGAGTATATTGGTGTCAAACTCTGATGCCACTTTTACTTTGCCTTATTGGGTGGCGCCTATCACCTATATGTTGAGCATGTTTATCTCTGCGGGGTACTTGCTTCACTATCACCAAATTCGGCTCCGCTCTAACGTGGCTAAACTCGCAGTCATCTTCACTATTCTATTGGTTGTTTTAACCAGTATGGCTCCCGGGGTAGGAGCAAGTTTGCTCATACTCGTCACTGCTTTCGCGCAAAGCAACCGGATGATGATGGGAGTGGGGGCGACAGCCTTGCTCGTGTATAGCTCAACCTACTATTACATGATGGAAACGACGTTACTGTTTAAATCTGGGGTACTGATGTCGGTCGCCTTGATAATGTTAGTTAGCTACTTGGTGTTCAACAAAGTGCTAAATCAAGCAAAGGGGTAGTCGTATGCGAAAAACTATCTATATCGTTACGCTTGTTTTGGCGTTAGTTGCGGTCAATTGGTCCATATATCAAAAAGAGCAGCTTTTGGAGCATGGGCAGGTTGTTCTACTCAAGCTAGCCCCAGTAGATCCTCGTTCTTTGATGCAGGGTGATTACATGACACTCAATTTTGAGCTAGGCGAAGATGTCATCCGTGAATTAGCAGACAAGGGAATGAGAGACAGGTACAGTGCGGCGGTTGATGGCTTTGTGAACATCGAACTCGATAGCAATCGTGTCGCGCAGTTTGTGTCGACTTCGACAGAGCGTTCGCCTAGCTCTGAAATCGCGTTGCAGTTTAGGCTGAGATCGGGGCAAGTTAAATTCGCCACCAACGCGTATTTCTTTCAAGAAGGGAAAGCTGACAAGTTAAATGCCGCTCAATATGGGGAGTTCAGAGTCGCAGAGAGTGGAGAGTTAATACTCTCAGCCCTACGTGATGCTGAGTTTAATCCGCTATAAAACAATTCATTGTCACCAATAAAAAGGGAAAAGCTTAGGCTTTTCCCTTTTTGGTTTTCTACAGGTGGCTAACCGCGCTTGTCACACTCTCGTTTCATCATTTTTCAAGCGGATATTAACTGAGCCGAAAGTGCACGAGCTGGCGTTTTACTTTTTAAGTAGGTTGCCTATTCTGATTTTTCTTTGTTGCCAACTTCGTACTACAGAATAACGCCACAGAGCTCTGATTCCAAAGTACCCGATCATTGCTGACAAAACGCCACAGATTAGGCAGCCGAGTAGGAATGGAGGGCCTATTGTACTCATTTGATGCAGAATGAACTCCCAAGAAAGCTCAAAGTGGAAGTGCTGAGGAGGTACATGCATTGCCCAAGCGCCAACTTTGTAGGCAAAGTAAAACAGCACTGGCATGGTGACAGGGTTACTCACCCAAACAAGTGCAACAGAGAGTGGTAGGTTAACACCACAGGCAATAGCGAGGCCCGCAGCCATAATCATCTGGCTTGGAAGGGGAACGAAAGCCATAAATAAACCGACGGCGAATGCACCAGACGCAGAGCGACGGTTAAGGCACCATAGGTTTGGGTTATACAGCACATTGCCAAAAATCTTTAGTGCCTTTTGACGTTTAATTACTTCGTGGTCAGGCATAAAGCGCTTTATAAATTTTCTTGGCATAGGGAAATGACTCTCTACTTACATTACTGGACGCTAATTTCTTTCTCTTTGTTGATCACAACTAGTCCGTATTGGCCGATAATGCCGAGATTAGATTATGTGCCTTTAGCTTTAGCTATACTGGTTGTTTCAACCAAGTATAGGAGAGCAAGAGGCTGTCTGGGACTAGCTTTAGCGTGTGTTGTCATCCTGATGCACGGCAACTTATTGCGATATCAAACAGAAGCACTTTTTCAAGCTGGTCAGGATATTACCATAATCGCTGACGTTGACAGCCTTTTTAAACCAATAAATTTTGGCTTTCAAGGTATTGTTGTAGTCAGATCAATCAATGGTGAAGCCTTGACCACTTTTCACCAACCTAAACTGCGTTTAACCAGTCCAATCTCTTTGAATCCGGGTGACCAAGTGACGGCAAGTGTCTCGGTGAAACCGATTTATGGTTTGATGAATGGTGTTGGGTACGATGCTGAGCAGCATGCACTTATTCAAGGAGTTGTTGGAACTGGCTCAGTCGATAGAAAGAAAAGCTTCTTTATAACGAGTCAGCCTTCGCTTCGAACGCGGCTGATTGAATCAGTTAAAGAGAAAACACAATTACTCGAACATCAAGCGATGATACTGGCTCTTATGTTTGGTATGCGTGAAGGGCTTACTCCGCAACATTGGGAATTGCTTAAAAATAGCGGCCTTAGTCATCTTATTGCGATATCTGGCCTGCACGTCGGAATTGCATTTGGTATCGGTTGGTTTATTGGACTTAGCCTACTTAAGCTCCATGTCTTATTGTTGCACGCGCCTGTTTTATTGGGTTTAGCCTTTGCGATTGGCTATGTGTGGCTCGCGGGTTTTTCTATCCCAACGGAGCGAGCAGTCACCATGTGTTTGCTGTTGTGTATTTTAATGCCGCTTGCAGGTCAGCTCCCCAACTCGTTCAAATGGCTGCTGGTTTTAAGCCTACTGCTTTTTCTCGATCCTTTTTCTGTTATTTCTCCTAGCCTTTGGATGTCGATGGTTGCGGTTGGGGTGATTTTTCTATATCAAGTCAGTGGGAAAACACGCGGCAATTTGATTGTGCAGGCAGTAAAAATGCAGCTTTTTCTGGTGGTTTTGATGGCGCCCATCGTGATGTATCTGTTTCATGGAGTGAGCCTCGGAGCTATTGCCTACAACCTAATGTTTGTTCCTTGGTTTACTGTTGTGGTCCTACCGCTCATCTTCTTCTCCTTTGCTATCCACCTTATATTTCCTTGGTTTGAATTCCCTTGGCAGTTGCTAGAGCTTTGTTTAATGCCAGTGAATTGGGCAATGGAATACTCTGTCTGGACTTGGTTTGATGTTTCGAGACAAGCACAGTTATGGCTTCTTTGCATCTTAGCTGCGCTGACGATAAGTCGCTTGTTATCAAGGCGAGGTACAATCTTACTGATGCTTAGTACAGGCTTAAGCTTAGTGGAGTGGCGGGATTCGCCATTGTGGCAAATTGTGGTGCTAGATGTTGGTCATGGCTTATCTATCCTTGTTCAACAACAGAATAGGGCACTTGTTTATGATACTGGTGCCGCTTGGCAAACCTCTAGTATGGCAGAACAGGTTGTGACGCCATTAATGATCTCAAGAGGTATCACCCAATTAGACTATCTGGCTATCAGCCACTTTGACAATGATCATGCGGGAGGTTTGCAAGCAATCAAGCAGCAGTGGAGCCCTAGCAAGATACTGACTAGTCAGTCAGGGGAGTCTTTTGAACCGTGTGTAGTAGGGCGTTCTTGGCAATGGGGAAAGATCACCATCGAGTCATTATGGCCGCCCAAATTGACCAGCAGAGCTTATAACCCTCACTCATGTGTGTTTAAACTCCAACATCAAGAGAGTCCAACTGCGCTGTTGTTGGCGGGAGATATTGAAGCCATCGCAGAATGGATTTTAGTAAGGGAGGGCGAACAATTGGATTCAGATATCTTAATCGTTCCCCATCACGGCAGTAAAACTTCATCAATTCCCGCGTTTATTGCAGCGGTTAGTCCCGAAGTTGCAGTTGCGTCTCTGGCTAAAGGGGGAAGGTGGCGGTTGCCGGATGAAAATGTGGTTGAGAGATACCAAAAAGCAGGTGCGCAATGGATGGATACTGGGCATTCTGGTCAAGTGTTGTTCAATGTTTATCCGCAAAGTTATCAGGTTAGTGCGCTAAGGACGCGCAAAGGTAAGACTTGGTATAGGCAGATGCTGCGTAACGGAGTAGAATAGCCGCAATATTGTAAAAGAAAAATAAGCAACTCTATGTCTCTGAATCAAGACGAAACCACGTGGCAAACCTTTCAACGCCTGTGGATTTATATTCGACAGTACAAAGCGGGCCTTGCTGTAGCTGTTGTTGCTCTCATTATTAATGCTGCTGCTGACACTTACATGATGTCATTAGTCAAACCCTTGCTTGATGAAGGTTTTGGCGATGCAGAATCTAACTTTCTAAGAATTCTTCCTTTTATTATTTTCGGCATGATGGTGGTGCGAGGCCTGAGTGGATTCGTTTCAACATACTGTTTAAGCTGGGTTTCTGGCAACGTGGTTATGGAGATGAGGCGCTCTATCTTTAACCAGTTTATGCATATGCCAGTCGCATACTTTGATAAAGAATCCGCTGGTGGTCTGCTATCTCGCATTACCTATGACTCTGAACAAGTTGCGGGGGCAACGAGTCGAGCATTGGTGAGTATTGTGCGTGAAGGTGCAAGTATTATTGGCTTGCTTATCCTTATGTTCTGGAACAGTTGGCAGCTATCACTGGTATTGATTGTTGTTGCTCCGATCGTGGCATGGGGAATTGGTTTTGTTTCGAAACGCTTCCGTAAAATCTCCAAAAACATGCAGGAAACTATGGGGCATGTTACCTCGTCCGCAGAGCAGATGCTAAAAGGCCATAAAGTGGTTTTGAGCTACGGTGGACAGCATGTCGAAAGTGAGCGTTTTGATTCAGTGAGCAATCAGATGCGTCAGCAATCAATGAAAATGGTCGCTGCTCAAGCGATTGCCAACCCAGTGATTCAAGTGATTGCGTCTATCGCTCTGGTTGTTGTCCTGTTCTTAGCGAGTGTGGACTCTATCCGCACAGAGTTGACTCCAGGTACTTTTACCGTCGTGTTTTCTGCCATGTTTGCTCTAATGCGACCGCTTAAAGCGTTGACCAATGTTACCTCTGATTTCCAACGTGGTATGGCAGCAAGCCAAACCTTGTTTGCTCTGATGGATCTAGAAACCGAGCAAGACAACGGTAAGTACCAAACAGAGAAAGTACGTGGTGATATTGAAGTGAAAGAAGTGACCTTTACCTATGAAGGTAAAGAGAAGCCAGCACTGAATAATGTCAGTTTTAAAATCCCGAAAGGCAAAACCATTGCGCTTGTGGGTCGTTCAGGTTCGGGTAAGAGTACCATTGCTAACCTATTTACCCGTTTTTACGATGTAGATGCGGGTAATATTTGTCTTGATGAGCATGACATCCGTGATTACACCTTAAGTAATCTGCGTTCGCACTTCGCTTTGGTATCACAAAATGTTCATCTATTTAACGACACCATCGCCAACAATATTGCGTATGCGGCAACCGAGCAATACAGTCGTGAGCAAATCGAAGAAGCCGCGCGTTTAGCCTATGCTATGGACTTTATCGAGAAGATGGATGATGGCTTAGATACGGTTATTGGTGAAAACGGCGCAAGTCTGTCTGGTGGTCAGCGTCAGCGTATCGCGATTGCACGTGCACTATTACGTGATGCACCTGTACTGATTCTCGATGAGGCGACATCTGCGCTTGATACTGAGTCGGAAAAGGCAATTCAGTCGGCTCTGGATGAACTGCAAAAGAACAAAACAGTGTTGGTCATTGCCCACCGTCTGTCTACGATTGAAAATGCCGATGAAATTTTGGTTGTGGATGAAGGTGAAATCGTCGAACGTGGAAATCACAGTGAGTTGATTGAGAAGGATGGTGCTTACGCTCAGCTTCATCGAATTCAATTCGGTGCATAGCTTTGATTGAAAAGATCTGGTTTGAGAATCATCCACTAAAATATTTATTATGGCCGCTATTGTGGCCGCTCAGTATTTTGTTTGGATTGGTAAGTCGTTCTCGTCGTAACAAGTATCAAACAGGTAAAAGCGTAAGCTATCGTGCTCCTGTGCCTGTCATCGTGGTGGGTAACATTACCGCTGGTGGTAATGGTAAGACACCAGTAGTCATTTGGTTGGTTGAGCAACTTCAAGCGCTTGGTTACAAGCCTGGGGTGGTGTCACGCGGTTACGGGGCGAAAGCGCCGCATTATCCGCTCTTAGTGGACAATGAAACGTCAACTAAGCACTGTGGTGATGAGCCTAAGCTAATCTTTAAACGTACAAGCGCGCCAGTAGCCGTTTCACCAGTTAGAAGTGAAGCTGTAAAGGCTTTACTACCGCTAGGTGTCGATATCGTTATTACCGATGATGGTCTTCAACATTATGCACTACAGCGTGATATCGAGATTGTCGTGGTTGATGGTGTGAGACGATTTGGTAGTGAGTGTTTGATTCCGTTAGGTCCGCTACGCGAGTCTACCGCTAGGTTAGCTGAGGTAGATTTTATCATTACCAATGGTGGTCAAGCATTACAAAATGAAGCCGCTATGGTGTTAAAGCCGACTCAAGCGGTCAACATGAAAACGGGTCAACGTTTGAGTGTCATGGGGCTGAAAGATAATCTCGTCGCGATGGCGGGGATCGGCCACCCTCCACGATTCTTTAAGACACTTGAACAGTTAGGTGCAAAGCCTTCTTATCAACAAGGCTTTGCCGATCATAAAGATTTTGAACTGTCTGATTTAGAGACGCTCGCTGCCAAAGGCGAACACTTGATTATGACAGAAAAAGACGCGGTAAAATGCGCGCATTATGCGAAAGAGAACTGGTGGTATTTACCTGTCAGTGCTGAGTTTGAAGATGCAGATAAAGCGCGCATCTTAAATAAGATTAAAGAGGTTAAGGAACAGTATGGATCATCGTCTGCTTGAGATTGTTGCATGTCCAGTATGTAAGGGAAAACTAACGTTCGATAAAGACAAGCAAGAGCTAGTGTGTAAATTAGACCGTCTTGCATATCCGATCAAAGAAGGTATTCCGGTGCTTCTAGAGCCTGAAGCGCGTAAAGTTAGTATGGACGAGGGCAGATAATGTCGTTTACGGTTGTTATCCCCGCGCGTTATCAGTCGACCCGTTTACCTGGTAAGCCGCTGGCGGATATCTGTGGTAAGCCTATGATTCAATGGGTTTATGAACAGGCAGTCCAAGCGGGTGCGGATAAGGTAATTGTTGCAACTGATGATAGCCGAGTAGAGCAAGCGGTTGAAGCTTTTGGTGGGCAAGTTTGCATGACTTCACCAAACCATGAGTCAGGCACTGAGCGCCTTGCTGAAGTGGTTGAGAAAATGGCTATCCCTGATGATCATATCATCGTCAATGTTCAAGGGGATGAACCTTTAATTCCACCTTCTATCATTACTCAAGTTGCAGAGAACTTGGCGAATAGCCAAGCACCTATGTCCACGTTGGCCGTTGAGATCAGTGATGAAGCGGAAGTCTTTAACCCGAATGCGGTTAAGGTGCTGACGGATAAAGATGGTTATGCGATGTATTTTAGCCGCGCAACGATTCCTTGGGATCGCGACAGCTTTGCTGAAGATGCCAAAATCATTAAACAACCACTGATGCGGCATATCGGTATTTATGCTTATCGCGCAGGGTTTATAAACACCTATATCAACTGGGAGCCAACAGCGCTTGAAAAGATAGAGTGTTTAGAACAGCTACGTGTGCTTTGGTATGGGGAAAAGATCCATGTTGAAGTGGCGAAGGAAGCACCTGCCGCAGGTGTCGATACGCCAGAGGACCTCGAAGTGGTTCGAAGCATTATCGCTAAGCAGCAATAGATTCTAGATACTAAAAAGGCCCCTCGGGGCCTTTTGTCATTGTTGAGTTTTATATTTTGCCATCATAGTCGTTTCGTTTAGGGCAGGTACCAAGAATCTCTCGGCGACCGCTGTCTTTCACCTCTTCAAGAATGACGTCAAATCCCCATAAGCGATAAAGGTGTTTGAGAACTTCATCGTAGCCCTCATCAAGCGGAATACGGTCATGTGGTACGTATTGTAGCGTGAGTGAGCGGTCGCCACGCACGTCAACGTTAAACACTTGGATGTTTGGCTCCAAGTTACTCAGGTTATATTGCGCCGCAAGCTTTTCTCTGATTGCGCGATAGCCACTATCGTCGTGAATGGCACTCACCTCGATGTAGTTTTTACGGTCGTCGTCGACGATGGCAAACAGTTTGAAGTCGCGCATTAGCTTAGGTGACAAGTACTGGCTGATAAAGCTCTCGTCTTTGAAGTTCTGCATAGCGAAATGCACCGCTTCAAGCCAGTCTGTTCCAGCCAAATCTGGGAACCACTCTTTATCCTCGTCAGTTGGATCTTCACAGATGCGTCGAATATCGCGGAACATGGCAAAACCTAATGCGTAGGGGTTAATACCGCTGAAGTAAGGGCTGTTGTAGGCCGGCTGTGCGACAACACCAGTATGACTATGGAGAAACTCTAAGATGAATCTATCCGTTACCAAGCCTTCATCATATAAGTGATTGAGAATGGTGTAGTGCCAGAAAGTTGCCCAACCTTCGTTCATAACTTGAGTCTGTTTCTGTGGATAGAAGTACTGGCTGATCTTACGTACGATACGCACGATTTCGCGTTGCCACGATTCAAGTAAAGGTGCGTGTTTTTCTATGAAGTAGAGGATATTTTCCTGTGGTTCGGTCGGAAAACGTATTTTCTGGCTTTCAGGCTCTACCGTTGATTTCGGAACCGTGCGCCATAAGTCATTAACCTGCGATTGAAGGTAAGCTTCACGCTCTTCTTGACGAGATTTCTCTTCAGCAATCGAGATCTTCTCTGGTCTTTTATAGCGGTCGACACCAAAGTTCATTAACGCATGACAGGAGTCGAGTAGGTCTTCAACCTCTTGAACACCGTATTTTTGCTCGCACTCCGCAATGTAGTTTTTAGCAAACAATAGATAATCAATGATTGAACTCGCATCGGTCCAAGTCTGGAATAGGTAGTTGCCTTTGAAAAATGAGTTGTGACCGTAGCAAGCATGAGCCATCACTAAGGCTTGCATCGTAACGGTGTTCTCTTCCATTAAGTAGGCGATACATGGATTTGAGTTGATGACGATTTCATAGGCCAAACCCATTTGACCATGTTTGTAGCCTTGTTCCGTTTGAATAAACTTCTTACCAAATGACCAGTGATTGTAGTTGATAGGCATACCAATACTTGAATAGGCGTCCATCATTTGCTCAGAAGTAATCACTTCAATTTGGTTAGGATAAGCATCAAGCTTATAGTGATCAGCGACGCGTTTTATTTCAGTGTGGTATTGGTCAAGCAGATCGAATGTCCAATCAGGTCCATCTGGCAGCGCCTTACTCTTTGTTGGCTTTTTCGTTTTCGTTGTCATACAGCCTCCCTAAGCAGTCTCTTTTTTGAAAAGCTCTCTGAATACAGGGAAGATATCCTCAACGCTGCGAATGTTTTTCATCGCAAAGTTAGGGAATGCTCCCTCAAGCTTTTCGTACTCATGCCACAAGGTTTGATGAGAGCGGCGAGTGATTTCGATGTATGAGTAGTATTGGCAGTTTGGCAATAAGTTTTTGGTGAGAAGCTCACGGCATCGCGGTGAATCGTCTGCCCAGTTATCACCATCTGAGGCTTGAGCTGCGTAGATATTCCACTCTCCAACAGGGTAGCGGTCTGCAACAATTTCGTTCATCAGTTTTAGCGCACTTGAAACTATAGTTCCCCCTGTCTCTTGCGAGTAGAAAAACTCATGTTCATCGACTTCTTTTGCTTGGGTATGGTGACGAATAAACACTACTTCTACGTTCTCGTAGGTGCGAGTTAGGAATAAGTAAAGAAGCACGTAAAAGCGCTTGGCGATGTCTTTGGTTGCTTGGTCCATAGAACCTGAAACATCCATAAGACAGAACATAACCGCTTGGCTAGATGGTACAGGGCGGCGCTCATAGTTCTTGAATCGTAAATCGAAGGTATCAATAAACGGTACCGTATCTAACTTACGACGTAGTGCTTTTATCTCTTCTTGAAGACGCTTCTCTTTGAGCATTTGTGCAGGCTCAGACATTTTAACGCGATCGAGCTCTTCTTCGAGTTCACGTAACATGCGCTTTTTGCCTGCCGTCATTGCGGTTCGACGCGCAAGTGACTGTTGAAGCGATTTGACTATTGCGATATTTGCTGGCACACCAGCGGTTTGATAGCCGGCGCGATGGGTTTTCCATTCGGTAATTTTGGCGATTTGGTTTTTTTCTAAATTAGGCAACTCAAGATCTTCAAACAGAATGTCTAGGTACTCGTCTTTAGAAATCTGGAATACAAAATCGTCTTGGCCTTCGCCGTCAGCACTGGCTTCACCCTCGCCAGAACCTCCGCCTTGTCCGCCGCCTTTAGGTCGTTCGATTTTGTCTCCGGTAATGAACTGGTCATTTCCTGGATGGACACGCTCTTTTAAGCCACCTTTGCCTTGATGAAAGACGGGCTCTTTGATGTCTTTATGCGGAATGGATACGTCTTCACCGGTTTCAGTGTTGGTGATTGAACGGCGATTTACCGCATCCGCCACAGATTCTTTAATCTGCTCTTTATGGCGGCGTAAAAAGCGCTGACGGTTTACCGCACTTTTATTTTTGCCGTTCAGTCGTCGGTCAATAAATTGCGCCATGAGTCACCCCTTATCTCTTATGCATCTGCCGCTACATGTCGACAGACACTTATTCATCCAATCTCCTACCAGAGCGTTATACTCTGGTAGGGATTTCATGGGCTAAAACACTGCTATTACGAAGATTTACGAACGCGTAGATACCATTCAGATAGCAAGCGTACTTGTTTCTCTGTGTAGCCTTTTTCCATCATACGAGCGACGAAGTCATCGTGTTTCTTCTGATCTTCAGAAGAGGTTTTAGTGTTGAAGGAGATAACTGGTAGCAACTCTTCTGTATTTGAGAACATTTTCTTCTCAATCACAGTGCGCAGTTTTTCGTAGCTTGTCCAAACTGGGTTGGTACCATTGTTGTTGGCGCGAGCACGAAGCACAAAGTTAACGATTTCATTACGGAAATCTTTCGGGTTGCTTATACCGGCTGTTTTTTCGATTTTTTCTAGTTCATTGTTTAATGCAGAGCGGTCGAATAGCTGACCAGTTTCTGGATCGCGGTATTCTTGGTCTTGAATCCAGAAATCTGCGTAGGTTACATAGCGGTCAAAGATATTCTGACCGTACTCTGAATAGGACTCTAAGTACGCAGTCTGGATCTCTTTACCGATAAACTCGACGTAACGTGGCACTAAATAGCCTTTCAAGAACTCTAGATATTTTTCCGCCGTTTCTTGAGGGAATTGTTCACGTTCGATCTGCTGCTCGATAACATAGAACAGGTGAACAGGGTTTGCCGCGACTTCTGTTTGATCGAAGTTAAATACCCGCGATAGAATCTTGAACGCGAAACGGGTTGAAAGACCTGACATGCCTTCATCGACGCCCGCAAAGTCACGATACTCTTGATAGCTCTTCGCTTTAGGATCTGTGTCTTTGAGCGTTTCACCATCGTAGACTCTCATCTTGGAGAAGATCGATGAGTTCTCTGGCTCTTTAAGTCGAGACAGAATGCTGAACTGTGAAAGCAGCTCTAGCGTGCTTGGTGAACATGGCGCTTTCGATAGCTCTGAATGGTCGAGCAGTTTTTGGTAGATCTTCACTTCTTCCGCAACGCGTAGACAGTATGGCACTTTGACTATGTAGACACGGTCGAGGAATGCCTCGTTGTTTTTGTTGTTGCGGAATGTTTGCCATTCTGATTCGTTCGAGTGAGCGAGAATCATGCCATCAAATGGTAGGGCTGATAGGCCTTCCGTACCATTGTAGTTGCCTTCTTGGGTTGCAGTAAGTAGCGGGTGAAGCACCTTGATTGGCGCTTTAAACATCTCTACGAATTCCATCAAACCTTGGTTTGCTCGACATAGTGCGCCCGAGTAGCTGTAAGCATCTGGATCGTCTTGTGAGAAGTGCTCTAGCTGTCGAATATCAACTTTACCGACCAAAGACGAAATGTCTTGGTTGTTTTCATCACCTGGCTCAGTTTTAGCTATCGCTAGTTGGTCTAGAATAGAAGGTCTAACTTTGACTACTTTGAATTTCGAGATGTCGCCACCAAATTCATGGAGTCGTTTTGCTGCCCACGGAGACATAATCGAGCGTAGGTAGCGTTTTTCAATGCCATACTCTTGTTTGAGTAGATCACCATCCTCATTGACATCAAACAGACAGAATGGGTGATCATTAACAGGGCTGCGTTCACCGTTAGCGGAAAGCACATATATTGGAACTTGTTGCATCAATGCTTTTAGTTTTTCGGCTAAAGACGATTTACCGCCACCCACAGGACCAAGTAGATAAAGAATCTGCTTGCGTTCTTCAAGCCCTTGGGCCGCATGTTTGAGGTAGGAAACAATCTGCTCGATGGCATCTTCCATACCGTAGAAGTCTTTAAATGTGTCGTATCGAGAAATCACGCGGTTGGAGAAAATACGACTCAGTTGTGGGTCTTGCGCTGTATCAATGACCTCTGGCTCGCCAATTGCCATTAATAGTCGCTCAGCTGCGTTGGCATAAGCGCTTTTGTCATCCTTACATAGAGCTAAAAACTCTTGCAGTGATAACTCCTCATCCTTTGAGGCTTCGTAGCGCGCTTGGAAATGGTCGAAAATACTCATAATGAATTCCCCTCTGAACCTGTCAAACTGACAATAAACCCGCATAGAAAAGCAAATCCTTTCTTACTTAAGATTAGTTGGTTTTTAGAATTTTGCTTAAAAAATATGTGTTTAATTACAATTTGTGACCAAGAGCTAGTTGTCAGACCACACTCAATTGTAACGTGCAGAATCAGGTATTTGTGGTGGTTATTATTGAGTCTGCTGTGTAACTGGGTGCTTATGCAAATTGATCATTTGGTTGATTTAAGCGATACAAGCAGTTTGTTATTGGATGTTGGTTTGATTATTACGGTGAATATGAGTTATTGCGTAAATGTATGCTGTTCCATATAATTGCGCCGTTATTCACTCCAGTTATGTATTAGGTGTTGTTTTGAAATCTCTCTGGCAAAGGTTACTTCCCGCAGCGATCTTATTAGTTGCCCCACAGGCAATGGCAAAAATTTCCCAGTGGTCAATTGGTGCTGCTGCTTCATACTCGCCGGCTGTTTATAAAGATACGCCTTCGAATGAAACCATCATTCCCCTTGTTGGTTATGAAGGTGAGCATCTTTTCTTACGTGGCTTTACTGCTGGGTATCGCTTATACCCAATTGCTTCACCGCAAAACATCGTTTTTAGGGCTGCATATGATCCTCGTACGCTAAAACCGGAAGACTCCACCAACCCTGATATCAGACTTATGGATGAGCGCAAGGCGACCGTTTTGGGTGGGGTAAGTTACCAAGTGATCACTTTAGTTGGATTGTTTGAAGCCACGGTGGGTAGTGACATTTTACATCGTCATAGCGGCATTTATGCAGAGGCGGTATGGCGGTTACCGATTCGAAGAAACGGCTGGGGTATCACACCTTCAATGGGCTTTGCATACAACAGCGAGCGACTGAACAATCATTTATACGGAGTGAGCTCTGAAGAAGCGGCGCGCTCTAACTTCGACGAGTTCGATGCAGACTGGGACGGGCAGTTTTTCATTGGCGCTTCTGGTTATATGCATATCACACCTAAAATACGCGTTACCGGAGGAGTGCGATACACCAATATTGAAGGTGGCATTGAAAGCAGTCCGTTAATTGAAAGCGGCGTGACGACTTCAGCCAATTTAGGTGTCGCCTACGTATTCTAATCAAGTGTACAAGGTAAAAAGCGCCACAATGGGCGCTTTTTCATTGATAAAATATTGCTTAAGCACGCAACTCTTTTAGTTTAGTTGCTATCGCGTCCGCTTGATCTTTACCGTGTTGCTGCATTGCGCGTCGGTAGTCTTTTTCGTGGAACTTACCGTTTACACAACCATCTTGCTCTAGAGTGTTGCTTTGTTCAAAGCTCGCACGTGTCTCTAGGACTTTTTCGCCGTTCATATTGAACATAGCGTAGTGGAATGCAGATTTCGAGTAGCATTTTCCGCCGCTAAACAAACCCGTTTGGTCTGTAGCAAAACCTGTGTCACTCAGTACGATTACTGCATCAACATCAAGTGCTCGGGCACTTTTGGCTGCGAATTGCTTGAATGCTTCAGTTTCGTAGTAAGTAACGTTCACATTGTAGCTACTCGGTAGCGTTAGGTTGGCGTAATTTACAGGGCCTGCAGTTGCTCTACCAAAGCTAGTTAGTGACTTGATCTCATCGTTAGCGATGAGATTTGCACTTTCTTGACGATAGATTGTGTTGTTGATGACTTCCGAAGGGGCTTTAACTTTCCAACCTTCCTTCTTGGCAAGCTCAGTCACGAAGTTTGGTAGGGCTAGGTTAGCCGCTTCTTGACCGTCGATACGCTTCTTAATATGCGCTTGTGTAGCAATGTCAGTAACATCTTTAGCGATGCCACCTACCATGTTTCCGGCCAAACCTAACAGGTCGCCAGAGTCAAAACCGCCACCTTGAGAGTGTTGTATCTGTTCTGGCTTTTCAGTATTAGGCTCAATAAACGCAGGAACGTTGTACATAACAACAGCAACAGATTTGATCTGCGCAACTTCATCTTTATTGATGTGATCGTGCGTAGCACAGCCAGCTAGAGTTAAAGTGGCGACAGTACTCGCAATAATGGTTTTCAGCTTCATAGTAAACACTTAATGAATTGGTTTGATGTTAAATGATTTGTTAATTGTATGTCATCAAACTATTTGTGAGTACTTTTATTTTGTCAGAGTTTTGTCAGGTCAGTTTGGGGCATAAAAAAACCGCCTCGGCGGCGGTTTCTTTTTCAAGCATCAACTAGGCGTTAAAAATCTGCTTTAACTCGTTGGCACACAAGTGATACTGGCGAGGGCAGTTACGCCATGTATTTAGCATACGGCGATATTTTTCTAGCATTGGCATTTGCGCGTTGAAGTGGTGTTCGCCTTTACTAAATTGCGGGTATAAACCTTCAGAGTCAACTAGGAAGCGTACGTAGTTAACAAGTTGCGCTTCAGAAGCAATATCAAACCCTAGGAAGGTTAAACGGCGCTGGTCAACATCACCTTGTTCTTGCTCAGAGAGCATTTTGTTTGACTCTTGCATCGCATGGTACATTTCCATGATGTCGATGATCTCGCGGCATTCCGCTT
Source organism: Vibrio sp. SCP2 (assembly GCF_059295395.1). Lineage (NCBI taxonomy): Bacteria > Pseudomonadati > Pseudomonadota > Gammaproteobacteria > Vibrionales > Vibrionaceae > Vibrio > Vibrio sp. SCP2. The sequence goes on from NZ_JCAFVV010000002.1 coordinate 359,929, forward strand.
CGACTAAACAACCAAAGTCTTTGTTGAGCTCGCGCATTTGCAGTTCATAGCCGCGCTCTACAATGGTTTGTAGGCGTTGGTATTTTGCCGCATTTTCTTGGTCAAGTTGCGACATTAGGTAATATTGATTCGAAAGGATCAACCGTTGAGCGTTAGTCATTTCCATGGTGGCCTCACTAAAATAATCTAATACATTTTTAATGTGCTTAGGTTATCTGTTCTTTGCGGGCTGAAACATGATCTCAACACATATTTAATATGAAAAGCACAAAGATTGGACAACAAATTTCGTTACTATTTGTGATAGTGATTGTAGATGTAGTCGCGATCGGAAAATACTCGCAGTAATTCTGGCTTAAACACAGTCAATACTGCTGCTGTCATCCCGTTAAGAAGCCCTTCAGGGAAAGCGAGCAGGGGGGTAAACACTAGGTAGTTATCAAAAATCGTTTGCCAGTCGTAATCGCTAACGATAAGAAAATATCCTGAGTTGATGACTAGGTGAAAAGTCCCTGTTAGGCCGCCATTGAGAAAACCCGCAACGAAAATAAACACAAATATATTTCTTGGTAGATAGCGATAACTCACTAGGAACACGCTATAGCTGATAAGTATCGGAATTAAGCAGGAGAAGAGTAAGTATTCGGGTAGCGCGTAGAAGGTCATCTCGCCAAATAACGCCATGAGCAAAGCAACGACAATAGAGAGGGCAAAAGCACTTTGCCAACCATACATCAAAGTCAGTGCTGTTATGCCGAGAAAGTGGATTGATAACCCTTCTTTTACCCCAGCATCTGCTGACCAGAGTACGAACAAAGCAAATGTGATTGTAAAGGTAATGTGCTGAAACGTACGTTCATTAACTAATTTCGGTAGGAATACTTCTTTGACATCACGCCACACAAAGAGCAGAGCAATCAGTACAATGAAGAGCGCTAGTAGTTCGTTTAACTCCATTTAAACCTCAAAAAAATACCAACCGAGAGGGTTGGTATTTTTTACGAATTAGCCGTTAAGTGGTATCAGTATTTAACGTTTGAGTGATACTGCTCAAGAATTGATACGATATTGTCCATGGTTTCTTTTGAAGGGGGGTTAGTCCCTTCTAGTGGATACTCGATACCTAGAGCTTCCCATTTATGAGCGCCAAGCTTGTGATAAGGGAGAAGCTCAATCTTTTCAATGTTGTCCATGTCTTTAATGAAGTCACCAAGCATATGTGCCGCTTCTTCATCATCTGTATAACCAGGGACGACGACATAGCGAATCCACGTTTTTTGCCCAATCTTATGTAGGTAACGAGCAAAGTCTAACGTTCTTTTATTCGAGACGCCGATAAAGTCATGATGGATCTCATCTTTCATATGCTTAAGATCAAGCATGACTAAGTCCGTCGCTTCAAGCACCTCGTCAATGACGTCAGTGTGTTTGCGAATATAGCCGTTGGTATCAAGGCAAGTGTGAATACCTTCAGCATGGGCTGCGCGGAAAAAGTCGCGGACAAACTCAGGTTGAAGCATGGCTTCACCACCGGAACAAGTCACACCACCACCTGAAGCATTCATAAAGTGACGATAAGATTTTGCTTCATTAATGATTTCTTCAACGGTCACTTCCTTACCACCGTGAGTATCCCATGTGTCGCGATTATGACAGTACATACAACGCATTAAGCAACCTTGCAAAAAGACAATAAAACGAATACCAGGTCCGTCTACTGTCCCACAGGACTCGAAAGAATGAATACGACCAGTTGTTGACATGTGCTCATCTCGTATTTAGTAATTTGCCTGTTATTTTATTACAAAAAGTGGGGTTTAAATAGGGCTAGAGATTACGAGAAACAACATTTTGCGAAATAAGAAAAAAATGCGTACTTGGACTAAAATGTATGTTATAAAATTGTTGCAAATATAAGAATATTAATAATAAAAAGATGATTGTTGGCTAGGCAAGTATTAACGCATACCACTGATGTAAAGGGATTATTTATGGATATGCTTGCACTTTCGCAAAAACAAAAGGTGATGCTATTTTTGGTTGTATTAGCATTAGGTTTTGTTGCTTTAGCAGGATTTACTTCATCAAGATTGACCCAAATGAGCGACCAGTACCATTTGAGTAGTGATATCTCCACGGGGTCAATGTCTATCTACCAAACGCAGAGTAAGATTCTTACGCTGAGCAGTAACTTGGATAATTTAAGTGGCTCCCAAGTTTCAACGGCAACGCAAGAGATCTCGTCAATCGTCGCTGCAGTTAATAAAGATGCTGAATTTCTCTCCAAGCTTGCTCTTACCCAGCAAGCAGACAAACTGACGCATAATGTGAATGATTTTGAGTCAGCGGCTATTCCGTGGCTAAATTTGAAACAAGAACTCGGCTTCACCATTGATGAAGGAAAACTGGGTGAACTAAAACAATTGGCAGACACGATTGAAAAGAAAATCGAAGAGACCGGAATGGTAACGCTTAATTCCGATTTTCAGGCAATGGTGAAGTCTCAACAAAATTATTTGCTGCAACCGAATGAAGAGAATTTGAAATTGTTTAATCGCGCTATGGGCAGCTTTGAAAGCATGTCTAATGTTTATGCGATGTTGGAGCTATATGAAAAGGAAATCGAACAATATAAATCAACCTTTGTCAGGGTCAGTGAATTATCGCAGCAGTTAGGTAGCGTTGAGCAGCAATTGTTGACTTCTAAAGGGCAACTGACACAGTTAATCGCCTCTATTACTGATGAGCTTGGTTCGATTTCTCAGCAGTACCAATCATCAGCCGAAAACACTTCAGAGCAAACCTTGTGGTCAGTGCTGGTGGCTTGTGTATTGTTAGCGGTGTTTACCGTCGCTATTTTTGTTATGCAAAGCACATCTTTGGCTAAATCGCTGGCGAGGACTCGACAGGTATTGCACGGGGTATCGAGTGGTGACTTATCTCAACGAATGGCGTTGACCAAAAACCCTAATGATGAATTTAATCAATTGGCCAGCAGCATTAACGAAAGCTGTGAAAATCTGGGTGGGCTAGTTCGTGGCGTACAAGACAGTAGTCAAGCGTTATCGGGTAATGCCGCTGAATTAAACCAAGGCCTAGATATGTTGGCTCACCATCAGTCAGAGGTATTAGGGCAGACTCAGCTATTGGCATCTGCCACGGAAGAGGTGAGTGTCACGACTCAAGAGGTATCCAATTCGTTGGAGTTTGTTTCCGAAATATCGCGTTCTTCAACGGACGCGGCTGAAGAGGGAGCCAAAGTTATTGGCGCTGCGATTGGGTCCCTTGAAGAAGTCGGGACGATATTAACTTCTGCTGCGGGACACATTCAATTGCTCGAAGAAGCCTCTTCGAAGGTCGACTCTGTAATGGAAATTATCAATGGTATTGCTGAACAAACTAACTTGCTGGCGTTGAATGCGGCGATTGAGGCGGCAAGGGCAGGGGAACAAGGGCGAGGCTTTGCCGTGGTAGCAGATGAGGTTCGCAGCCTAGCCGTTCGTACCGTCGATGCAGTAACTGAAATTTCTGACACTATAGACACCATGAAGAAAGAAAGTGCTGAAGTGATTCAATATATTGGTCAATCTGAATCGTCAATGGCAACAGGGCGGGCCCGTGGTCAAGAGGCAATGGATGCGCTTAAGTTGATTACTGAAAAAGCAGATGAAGCATCGCACCAAACCGAAGTCATTTTTTCTTCAATCAAAGAGCTTGCGACGACCAGTCAGTCGATGGCAGATAATATGACGCAAATTTCTTCGGCTATGAAAGAGTTAGAGCAGAACAATGAACAACTACGAAGTGTCAGTGGAGTGGTTGAAGAAAGGTCTGGCAGCTTGAATCAAGACTGCCAGAAGTTCACAATTTAAGGCTTTAGAAGAAAGCGTATAAGGCAATGCCACCTGTGCCATACATGCTTTCTTTTGCTTCTTTGTAGTCTGGCGTTTTCGCGGTAGCGGTTAAGGTTGCGCCGAAGCTTTGGTTGTACCAAGCAAAACCTGCCACTGCGGTTGCTTGATTGTGTTCTAACGTTACGTCGTAGATGCTTGGGTCGTCACCTTTTTGAATAGCGTAATCTCTCACGCCAGAACGATCTCCTTCAACGGTAATATCATTGAAGCGATAGCGAGCTTCAATACCGGTAAAGACAAACCATCCGCCTTGAGAGCCTCCAAGCATGCCGGCTCGAAACGGATTTTCGTTATCGATATTGGCCGCGCCCATATTTCCACCTAGATCCGAACCCCAGCGGAACATAAAGCCAGTAGAAACATCACTTCGGAAGTTACCCGCGTTAATTTCTGAGACATTAGAGATCTCCCAGTCAGTGTTAGCAATAGAGCGCTGACGCCATAAGTTGAAGTGAGTAAGGTAACCCACACTACCAGCAAAGCTATCGTCGACCTGATATGCCCAGCCATTCGGTTCATCAGATTTAGTGATGGAGTGCACTAACTTTTGCGCATCCTCTGATAGCGCTTTATCACCGGTTACACCCAGAGTTAGATTAAAGCGTTGTGCTTGCTCTGGATGCAGGCTGATGTAGTTGAACTCAGAATGGAGAAAACCTGCGTAGGGTCTGTCATTCACCATAGGTGTCGTCGACTCAATGTCTGACGGTGTATACATCTTATGGCCAAGTACAAACTCAAATTTGTCCAATGAAGCGCCGCCCCAAAATGAAAGGCTGAGAGGCTCGAAAATTGGGTAGGGCGTAATCGCGCCTGTGGAATAGCTGAGAAACAGGCCGTTGGTGTAGTCTTGGTCGACACCGAAAATACCATCGTTGTCGAGAGAGAAAGAAACGGTCGATTTTTCTGAAGCTAGGCCAGTCGTAGAAACCAGCAGTAGAGGCAGAATTAGAGTTCGATTTAACTTCATAGGCTTGTTGCTTAGCTCAATTAGAGTTCTGATAGTACAGGATTAATTGAATTAAACGTTAGCAATAAGTATACCAGTGAAGTGAAATGTGCACCGTATCTCTGAATACGCAGTAAATGATTGATAGAAAAAATAAAGCCCCGCATCAAGCGGGGCTTTTTCAATCATTCATTAATCTGAGATTATAGAGACTCAGTGAATGTACGTGCGATTACGTCTTTTTGCTGCTCTGCAGTTAGAGAGTTAAAGCGTACAGCGTAACCAGATACACGGATTGTTAGCTGAGGGTACTTCTCAGGGTTCTTAACTGCGTCTTCTAGAGTTTCGCGGTTTAGAACGTTCACGTTTAGGTGCTGACCACCTTCAATGCCAGTCTCGTGGTGGAAGTAACCATCCATTAGACCTGCTAGGTTAGCGCGCTGTGAGTTCTCTTCTTTACCTAGTGCATTTGGCACGATAGAGAAGGTGTAAGAGATACCATCTTTCGCATCAGCAAACGGTAGTTTACCTACAGATGTTAGAGATGCTACCGCACCTTTCTCATCGCGGCCGTGCATTGGGTTTGCACCTGGAGCGAATGGAGCTCCTGCTTTACGACCGTCTGGCGTAGTACCAGTCTTCTTACCGTATACCACGTTTGAAGTGATAGTAAGGATAGACTGTGTAGGAATCGCATCACGGTAAGTCTTAAGCTTACGGATCTTGTTCATGAAGATAGTCACAAGTTCACAAGCCATGTCATCAACACGAGCGTCGTTGTTACCAAATTTCGGGTAGTCGCCAGAGATATCGAAGTCGATCGCGATGCCGTCTTCGTCACGGATTGGCTTAACTGTACCGTACTTGATTGCAGACAGAGAGTCAGCAGCAACAGATAGACCAGCGATACCACAAGCCATTGTACGACGTACGTCACGGTCGTGCAGAGCCATAAGCGCTGCTTCGTAGCTGTACTTGTCGTGAGAGTAGTGGATTGCGTTTAGCGCAGTCACGTATTGCTTCGCTAGCCAATCCATGAAGTTGTCTAGACCAGCCCAAACTTTGTCGAAGTCTAGCACTTCGTCAGTCATAGCTTCAGTCTTAGGACCTACTTGGATCTTAAGCTTCTCATCTACACCGCCGTTGATAACGTAAAGTAGAGTTTTAGCTAGGTTCGCACGAGCGCCGAAGAACTGCATGTGCTTACCGATAACCATTGGCGATACACAACAAGCGATAGCGTAGTCATCGTTGTCGAAATCTGGACGCATTAGGTCGTCGTTTTCGTACTGGATAGAAGACGTATCGATAGATACTTTCGCACAGAACTTCTTGAAGCCGTCAGGTAGCTGCTCAGACCAAAGAACAGTGATGTTTGGCTCTGGAGAAGGACCCATAGTGTAAAGCGTGTTAAGGAAACGGAAGTTAGTACGTGTTACAAGTGTACGACCGTCAACACCCATACCACCCATAGATTCTGTTGCCCAGATTGGGTCGCCAGAGAATAGCTCATCGTACTCAGGAGTACGTAGGAAGCGAACCATACGTAGTTTCATTACGAAGTGGTCGATCATTTCCTGAGCTTGTTCTTCAGTGATGATGCCAGCTGCGATGTCACGCTCAACGTAAACGTCAAGGAAAGTCGAAGTACGACCTAGAGACATTGCTGCGCCGTTTTGAGATTTAACAGCCGCTAGGTAACCGAAGTAAGTCCACTGGATTGCTTCTTGTGCAGTAGTCGCAGGACCAGAAATGTCGAAGCCGTAAGACGCAGCCATTTCTTTCATTTGACCTAGTGCACGGTGTTGCTCTTGAAGCTCTTCACGCAGCTGCATAGTCATTTGTAGATCGTCGCCAGCTTCTAGTTTCTCTTGAGTAGAGTGGAACTGAGCAACTTTGTCCTTCATTAGGAAGTCTACACCGTACAGTGCAACGCGACGGTAGTCACCGATGATACGGCCACGACCGTATGCATCTGGAAGACCAGTTAGAACACCAGACTTACGACATTTTAGGATATCAGGAGAGTACACATCGAAAACGCCTTGGTTGTGCGTTTTGCGGTACTCAGAGTAGATTTTAGATACTTGTGGATCTAGTGTACGGCCGTAAGCTTTACAAGAACCTTCGATCATACGTACACCGCCGTTAGGCATGATTGCACGTTTTAGAGGCGCTTCAGTCTGAAGACCAACGATAGTTTCAAGGTCTTTGTTGATGTAACCAGCATCATGAGAAGTGATGGTAGAGATAACAGAAGTATCGAAATCAACAGGTGCGTGAGTAGAGTTCTCCTGCTTGATGCCTTCCATTACTTTAGCCCAAAGCGTATTAGTCGCTTCAGTACCTTCAGAAACTAGGAAAGATTCGTCGCCTTCGTACGGAGTGTAGTTCTTCTGAATGAAGTCGCGAACGTTAACTGTGTTTTGCCAATCACCTTCAGCAAAACCTTCCCAAGCTTTAGCAAATTGCTCTGCCATGACATACCTACCTTTTTAGTAGAAAAAACACGTACCTATCTGATCCGTTGAGCGAGTCAGACTCCCAATCATGGGGCGGTACACTCTTATGAATAACAATATGTATAGTCTTTAAAATCGATCACTGAAAGGACATAAAACTATAAATATTGTCACTACTTTTTATATGGTGATCTATTAACTTGGTTTCAAGGATAAACTAAAAAAATTTTGCAAACCTTAAACTAAATCAATAAAATGCCCTTTATCTAAAGTTTTTTTTAGTATTGATACAGATATTAAAAAAAAGTTGAGAGCCGCTATCGACTCTCAACCAGGTGTTGATTATAGGAATGCAGGGATGCCGTATTGGCCTTCAAGCATGCCTACCGCTAGCATTGCCACTAGACAGATAACAAGTACGCCAACTGGAATCACGATTTTATCGACAAACGATAGGCGTGACGCACGCTCCTTATCACCAATCAGACCGTTGTTATCCAGTAGCATAGTCAGTGCCCAAGCAAGAACTGGGTTCACAACTGCAGAGCCGAAGATACAGATACCTGCAGCTTGTGAATCTTTCGAGTCTTTCACCATCTGCATACCAGCTTCAAGTAGAGGAAGCGATACACCAACCAGTAGAGCGACGCGCATAACTGGTGGCCATACAGCGATATCCATTGGGAAGCCAAGGATAGCGATGATCATAACCAATAGACCAAGAAGGATAGCACCCGCTGGGATAGGACGTTTCGCGATCGCCGCAGGGATCATGTATGTACCCCAAGATGACGTGATGTTACCACCACCTACTGCTGTACCAACCATCTGACGGATTGAACACATCGTCATTGTGTCATCAACGTCCATTAGTACTTTTTCAGTTTTTTTAGGGTAGTTCAGCTCTTGGAAGATACGGTGACCTAAGAAGTCAGGAGACCACATTGCTACTGCAAGAATCGCAAATGGAAGTGACGCAATAAAGTGTTCTACGTTTGGTAGACCTAGCATCCAACCTTCTTCAGTGCTGCCCCACCAGTAAACAGGGTTTAGGTTAGGTAGACCTGTCTCAGTCACGAACTTGATGTCGAAACCTGCGCCGAGAACGAGAGCAATCACTAGACCAGTAAAGGCACACACTGGGATGGCTAGCCAACGCTTGTTCACTTTCGCTAGGTAAGCGTAAAGCGCAATAGTGACGGCTAGAACAATAAGGCCAACGTAACCCATGCTGCCAGCAACAACAGTGTCTGACTGCAGACCGACTGCCCATGACTGGATGGAGTTAATTTGGCTCATAGTACCGGTTAAACCAAGGAAGATAAGCAAGCCCCCCGCGGTTCCTTGTGAGGTCAAGTTAACTAGCTTAGAACCACCTTTTAGGAAGCTAAGTAGTAGACCGAAGATACCGATTAGGATTGCCAATGCAAGAGGGTGAGCACCGGCTAGAGCTATCGTGCCGATAAGAGGGATCATTGGGCCGTGGTTACCGGCAAGGTTTGCTTTCGGGTTAATGAAACCAGAGGCAAGAACACAGAATAGCAGCGCAGGGATAAGCATCTCTACACGCGCGACTTCAATCGCAAATTCTTTACCTAGGTTAATATGGTCCCAAGCGGCAGTAAGCCCCTCAGCCCAAGACATCATTACCGCAGAGTACATCGCGATAATACCGATAGTACCTGCAAGTGCTGGAACTAGGTCTTCAAGCTCGAAACGGAAGTCGCGACCAGGAAGGTTCAAACCAAAGCGACGTGGCTTCATGATTTGTAGTTCGTGGTCTAGATAATCTGAACGGCTTTCAAACTCAGAAGCTGGACGATGCAGCTCTTGATAGCTCTTATTTTCGATATCCGAATCAGAGTGCGGTTTATTGACTGCGTCTGACATAGATTCCTCATATTCTAAAAAGTTAATGATTCTTCAAAGAGTGACCCGATTATTATTTTGTGTCGGTCACTCAGTAAAAACCCGGCATAGCTTCCTGCCTTTGATTCCCGGCCTACCTCATGTAGCGTGCACTTGATGTGCTATAGCATAGAGGATTTAAAGACAAAAAGTACGACTATTGAGGCTTTTATCTTTGACGCGAGTTTAACGTGCTAACCCTTAAGAGTGATTGATTTAGATCACTTTATGAAAGGTTGTGAAAGAAAACTACACAACATCGACGAGTCGGCAAGACAAGAGAAGTTTTGATTGAAATTTAGTTTCATAATGTGAGTTTTATTAGCGCATAACAAGGAGTTAAATCGCGACCAATATCAAATTTGAGATGGTTTGTTGAGATAGATCTTGTTTTTATAAAATTGTTAATTAATAGATTTGGTTTATTGTTTGGTTGAGGAAGTGTTTTATGCGAATTTTGGAGCTTTTTTGACTATTGAATGCATTATTAGTCATATAAAGTGGCTAGATATTGCTGATTTGTAGGTTAATAATTTGTTGCAAGTTGAGCGGGGTAGTGCTAGTTTGTATCGCAATGTGGGTGGAACCCAGCAGTCAGCCAAGAGCGTTTAGATGATGCAATTGGTCATAATAAATACAGGGAGTAAAAGCGCATGAAAGATGTACCAGCGCTGGACATAAAAGAACTGCACAAAACATTCGGACAAAATGAAGTTTTAAAGGGCATCTCGTTAGAAGCTCATAAAGGGGACGTCATTTCTATTATCGGTTCATCAGGTTCCGGTAAAAGTACCTTTCTTAGATGTATAAACCTTCTAGAAACGCCAACTGAAGGCGAAATTTGGGTTAACGGTGAGTTAATTCAAATGAAAAACAATCGCCAAGGTGAGGCGGTTCCTGCCAATGAAAAGCAAGTTCAACGCATCCGTTCGCGTTTGGCTATGGTTTTCCAGGGTTTTAACCTTTGGTCGCATATGACAGTGCTAGAAAACGTTATAGAAGCACCGGTTCATGTATTGGGCGTACCAAAAGCTCAAGCGATTGAAAATGCAGAGCTGCTGCTGAAAAAGGTTGGGCTTTACGAGCGTAAAGATTACTACCCGGGCCATCTTTCAGGTGGTCAGCAGCAACGTGCCGCTATTGCCCGCGCGTTAGCGGTAGACCCTGAAGTTATGCTGTTTGATGAACCAACATCAGCACTTGATCCAGAGCTTGTTGGCGAAGTGCTTGGCGTTATGCGTGACTTGGCTGAAGAAGGTCGAACTATGTTAGTTGTGACTCACGAAATGGCCTTCGCTCGTGACGTATCGAACCATGTGATGTTCTTACACCAAGGTTTAGTGGAAGAGCAGGGTGATCCAGCTAAACTCTTTACTAATCCTGACTCAGAGCGTCTGCAGCAGTTTATCTCATCAATTTATTAATCGCCGCTTAGCGGCAAACACAACCAACAACTAAGTTAAAAAATAAGAATCACAATCACAGGAGTATGGAAATGAAAAAGTGGTTATTAGCAGCAACACTGGCAGCGACTGCGGTATCTGGCGTAGCGCAAGCGAAAGAATGGAAAACAGTTCGCTTCGGTATTGAAGGTGCTTACCCTCCTTTTAGCTGGACAGAGGCTGATGGTTCTCTAAAAGGCTTTGATGTAGACATGGCGAACGCGCTTTGTACTGAAATGCAGGTGAAATGTAAGATTGTTGCTCAGGATTGGGATGGCATCATTCCTTCACTACTTGCTCGTAAATACGATGCAATCATTGCTGCAATGTCTATTACTGAAGAACGTAAGAAGAAAGTTGATTTCACTGGCAAATACGCACTTATCCCGAACAAATTCATCGCTAAGAAAGGCGCAGGCTTAGACTTTGACAACCTAGCTGGCCAAAAAATTGCGGTACAACGTGCAACAACTCACGACAAGTACCTAACTGACAACTACGGTGACAAAGTAGAAATCGTTCGTTACGGCTCTTTTGATGAAGCTTATCTAGATCTTGCTAACGGTCGTGTTGCTGCAGTATTGGGTGATGCGTCAGCGCTTGAAGAAGGCGTACTTAACAAAGCTGGTGGCGAAGCATACGAGTTTGTTGGTCCGTCACTAACTGATCCTAAGTGGTTCGGTGAAGGTTTTGGTATTGCTGTACGTAAGCAAGACAAAGACCTTACTAAGAAGCTAGACGCAGCTATCCTTTCTCTACGCGAAAAAGGTGTTTACCAAGACATCGCTGCTAAATACTTCAACTACGACGTTTACGGTCAGTAATCGTTGCTAAGCGACCGTTGGTTCTTGTTCCTAGGAGTAGTAGCCAACGGTCGAATTTTATAAAGTTTAGGGATCAGGAACTTACCTATGCTGGATCTACAAGGATATGAAGCCTCGATATTAAAAGGGGCCGTAGTGACCATCGAAGTCGCGCTATTATCGCTACTGTTAGCGATGATTTTAGGCATGCTAGGTGCATTAGCTAAAATGGCCCCATATCGCTGGGCTAGAGCAATCGCGACACTTTATACCACAGTGATTCGTGGTATCCCCGACTTAGTCCTCATGATGTTGATTTTCTTTGGTGGACAAATTCTTCTTAACAACAGTTTGTATTCCATCAACGAAACATTGAATGAATGGTTTGCTTCGAGCGATCCGAACCATGAATGGACATCATATTTACCTGACTACATTGACGTCAGCCCATTTGTCGCAGGTGTGCTTACCATTGGTTTTATCTTTGGTGCATACATGGCGGAGACCTTCCGTGGCGCAATAATGGCGGTCGATAAAGGTGAATTGGAAGCCGCTAAAGCCTACGGCATGAGCCCAGTGCTTGCGTTTCGTCGCATCCTGCTACCGCAGATGATCCGTCACGCGTTGCCAGGCTTTGGTAACAACTGGCTAGTTCTGCTTAAAACAACAGCGCTTGTTTCAATTATCGGCCTTGAAGATATGGTGCGTATGAGCTCGCTTGCCGCTGGCTCGACCAAGATGCCATTTACCTTCTACATGGCAGTAGCCATTATTTTCTTATTCTTTACCAGTGTCTCGACAGGGTTCCTGAAAATGGTAGAGCGCAAATTCAGTATTCATGCGAGGTAAAGAATGGACTTTTCACTGATTTTAGAAAGCTTCCCGATTTATCTAGATGGCTTGTGGACCACCACATGGCTAGTTGGGTTAGCGCTTATTATTGGATTAGTTGTTGCTATCCCACTCGGTGTGGCGCGTAACAGTCACAACTATTTGTTCAACGGACCAAGCTGGGCATTTATCTACTTTTTCCGTGGTACGCCGTTGCTTGTGCAGTTATATCTGATTTATTACGGTATGGATCAGTTCTTCCCAGTGAAGGATACTCTTTGGGAAAATGCTTGGTTCTGTGCGCTAGTAGCGTTCGTGCTTAACACTTCTGCTTATACTGCTGAGATTATTCGCGGTGCAATCAACGGTCTACCTAAAGGTGAAGTGGAAGCCGCCAAAGCCTATGGTATGAGTACGTTCAAAACCTATCGACGCATTATATTGCCAAGCGCATTGCGCCGTGCACTTCCAGCGTACAGTAATGAAGTTATCTTTATGCTTCACGGTAGTGCTGTAGCGGGTATCGTTACCATTGTCGACCTAACAGGTGCTGCTCGCCTAGTAAACTCACGCTACTACGCGCCGTTTGAGTCGTTTTTGACCGCAGGCCTGTTCTATATGGCACTGACTTTCATCATTCTTGCTTGTTTCAAGTTTGCAGAAAAACGATTCTTAGCTTATCTCAGACCGCTGAGCTAACAGAGTTCAATATGACAAACACAGAAAAGGCTTCCAATCGGAAGCCTTTTTTATTCGCTGAGATTCAGAGGTTAGCTCAAGATAATGAGTACGGTACCAGCAAGCGTCATCAGGATATTGGCTATTGCATAAGTACCCGCGTATCCCAGTGCAGGAATGGTAGACTTAGCGTAGTCGTTAACGATGTCCATGGCTGGTGCGCAGGTGCGTGCGCCAATAATTGCACCAAACAGCAGTGCTCGGTTCATCTTGAGTAGATAGGCACCGACTAAATAGGCGACAACAACGGGCACCACACTGATCACGAAAGAGAGGCCAATCACCTGTAAGCCAACCTGAGAGAGGTGCTCAAACATTTTGCCACCTGCACTCAGCCCGATCCCGACCATAAAGAACATTAAGCCAAGGTCTTTGACCATGTTTAGCGCCCCCTGAGGTACATAGCCAAAGGTGGGGTGGTTGGCACGTAAAAAGCCCAGTGTAATACCGGAAAGTAAAAGGCCTACCGCATTACCCAGTCCAAACGAGACTTGACCGAATGTCATGGTGATCAAACCAAACATAATGCCAAGGATGAAGAAGCTACAAAACGCCAGCAAATCTGCCATTTGGCTATGGATCGAAATGAAACCAATTTTTTCGGCAAGACCATGAACGCGGCTCTTTTCACCGCTGACCTGAAGTATGTCTCCTTTAGCGAGTACAATATCCAGATCCATTGGCATTTCGATTTGAGCGCGGACAACACGGTTCAAGAAACAGCCATATTCAGATAGGTTAAGATCTGACAGACGTTTACCCGCAATTGAGTCGCTCTTTACGACGATCTCTTCTTCAACAATACGTAGGTCAAGCAGGTTACGGTCGAAAACCTCTTTACCGTTGCGAAAGCTTGGATCCAGACGAGCGTGGCTATCCGGGAAGCCAACCAGTGCGATTTCGTCTCCTTGTTGCAAAATCGCGTCACCGTCTGGGTGGGCGAGAATACCATTGCGTCGAATTCGCTCGATATAGCACCCTGTTTGTCGGTAAATACCAAGTTCACGTAAGTTTTTGCCATCAATCCAATCGATCAGCTCCTGGCCGACTCGGTACGCACGAATAATAGGTAAGTAAACTTTGCGTTGTCCTGAGCTACCCAGTCCTCGTTCTTGCGCGATTTGCTGCGCGGAGTCTGATAGGTTTTGCTTTTGCAGTTTTGGCAGAAGCTTGGCGAACATAATCATACTGATCAGGCCAATCAAATAGGCCATCGCATAACCCACCGACAAGTTTTCGATGACTTGGTTAAAGTCCATATTACGTGGCGTAGTGGCAAGTCCTGAATTGAGAGCATCTTGCGCACCTACCAGTACGGGCGTTGAGGTTAACGCTCCGGCCATCATACCGGCTGATAAACCAAAATCGAGGCCCATATAGTGACTCGCATAGTAGGTAATACACAGGGCAGTAGAGAGCACGACTAAGCTTAAGATGAAGTAATGTTTACCATCGCGGAAAAAAATACCGAAGAAGTTTGGGCCTGCTTCGATACCAACACAGTAGATAAATAGCATAAAGCCGATAGTCAAAGCTTCAGCATTAAAGCTAAAACCAAGATGGCCCATCACGAGCGAGGTGATTAACACGCCGATGGAGTTACCTAACTGCAAGTTGCCAAAGCGAATTTTGCCGATGCCTAGGCCGATCGCTAATACAACGAAGATGAGAAGAATAGGGTTTTGTTCGAGCAAGTGTACGACGTCAATGTTCACGGGCAATTCTTGTGTTGGTGCCGGGGAATAGGTTAAGTGTGCGAATTGTATCTGAATATTGCAAAAAGATAAGTGAAAATTTTTATATTTTACTATTAGCTGACTTAGGCAATGAAATGAGTAAATTTGTTTAAATTCAGGCACAAAAAAGCCGCTTATTGATAAGCGGCTCTTATAGAATCTGGGCGATTACTCGTCAAATAGACCTAGATGCTCTTTTGCGTAAGCTTCGAAGTCATCACAACCACCGATGTGGTCTTGATCGATGAAAATCTGAGGAACAGTTTCTACAGGCTTACCTACCGTTTTCTCTAGGTCCGCTTTAGAAATTCCTTCTGCGTGTATGTCTACGTAGCGGTAGTTGAAATCATCGCGTTTAGCTTTTAGTGTTTCAGCGTGCTCTTTTGCACGAACACAGTAAGGACAAGCTGGGCGACCAAAGATAACTACGAACATATTCTCTTTCTCCTGTATTTTGTTAAGTGCAACTATGCCCGAATCATGGGCGGAAATAAAGAGTCATTTGCCTCTTGTTTCGATAGGTAAATCCTATTGAACAAAAAGTATCCTTTCACCTTGTCAATAATGCGTTTAGTGTGTGCGGTAAGTCGAGAAAGCCCTATAAAAATAAAGGCTTTTGCTGACAAGTTGCACTACGTCATGTTTATTTCATTTGATTCAGTGCAAGCTTATTACTCGGTTGTCACAGGGAGTGTGTTGAGTATGTTCCAGTTTATGACCTCGACCCGAATCATTTTTGGGGAAGGTGCATTACAATCCTCGTTATCCGTTATCAACCAGTACGGTTACAGTGTCCTTCTTGTTACTGGCAAAAATACCGACCGCGCTTCCCCAATCCTCCATTACATTAAACAGCAAAATATGCGCTATCAACATGTCGCGATCAGTGGTGAGCCTAACATTACCATGATCGAAGAAACGGCTTTAGTGGGGCGCAAATTTAAACCTGACATGGTTATCGCGATGGGAGGAGGAAGTGTACTCGATATGGGCAAAGCGCTGGCTGCAGTTATCCCTAACCAAGGCGATGTCTATGATTATGTTGAAGTAGTGGGGCGCAACGTACCGCTTAAGTCTAAGCCAATTCCATTTATTGCTATTCCAACCACTGCAAGCACGGGTTCTGAAGTTACTCGCAATGCTGTGCTGCGTTCGGGACAAGACCAAGTCAAAGTCAGTCTGCGCAGTCCTGATATGCTTGCCGATGTGGCGATCATTGATCCCACATTAACTTATGGTACGGATAAGTTAACATCTGGACGCGGAGCCATGGATGCGTTCACCCATTTAATGGAAGCGTATGTGTGTGGCGATCCCAACCCGTTAACCGACATGATTTGTGAAGAGGGATTACGCAGGCTCAGCCAATCGATACTGCCCGCTTGTTTGCAAGATGATTATAAGGCGAGAGCTGATATTTCTTTTGCCGCCATGCTTGGTGGTATGGCTATTACGAACGCTAAACTTGGAGCTGCCCACGGGCTAGCCTCTGCTTTGGGTGGCAAGCTTGATGCTCCGCATAGTGTGATTACAGGCCGACTGGCGCCGTTTGTGATGACTGAAAACATCAAAGCAGCAAAACGCGCCGGAAGAGGGGACGTGCTGCATCGATATTCAAAAGTAGCGCAAATCTTGACTGGAAGGGTTAACGCTTGTCGTGATGATGCTATCTTGTGGGTGAATATGATGTTGGAGAAACTGGCATTGCCCAAACTTGATAGTTTCGGCATATGTACGACCTCTTTCGAAGAAGTCGCTGATGACGCGCTTAAGTCTGTCGCCATAAAAGGTAACCCACTGCCTCTGACCAAAGAACGCTTAACTTATATCTTACGCCAAGTTTGTCAGTGTCAAGAAAGCTGCAATACCGCTGAAAGTCGTAAGCAAGAATCAAATGCTAGAGTGGTTCTTTTGGGTGACAAGAAAGATCAAGGTAGTTATCAAGACAGTTGAGCATGCTTGATTCATAAATCGCAGAAGCAAAAACGGAGCACTGAGTGCTCCGTTTTATTAGAATTGTGAAAGTTTGTCGTAACGAGAATCTTTCAAGACGTCTTTAACGCGCTTCAGGTTCTCTCTAAATCCTGTCCCTCGGCGTAGAGTGAAGCCTGTTGCTAGAACGTCGATAACCGTCATTTGAACAACACGGCTCGCCATCGGCATATAAACGTCAGTATCTTCTGGCACATCGAGTGAGATAGACAACGAACTCGCTTTATCTAGCGGCGAGTCTTTAGCGGTGATCGCGATAACTGTTGCACCGTTCTCACGCGCTAGGTTGGCAATCTCGACTTGGCTCTTAGTTCGACCAGTGTGAGAAATCAGTACAATCACATCGTTGTCAGTACAGTTAATACAGCTCATACGCTGCATGACGATGTCTTCAAAGCAAGTAATTGGGATGTTAAAGCGAATGAACTTGTTTTGCGCATCTTTAGCGACAGCAGATGAAGCACCTAAACCGAAAAATGAGATGCGCTTTGCTTGAGTGAGCAAATCGACAGCACGATTAACCTGCATAGGATCTAGGCTGTTCTTAGCGACATCCAAACATGCCATCGTAGATTCGAAAATCTTATGCGTGTATGCATCAGGGCCATCATCTTCTTCAACATTTCGGTTAACGTAAGGAGTACCGTTAGCCAAGCTTTGAGCAAGATGAAGTTTAAAGTCTGGAAAACCTTTGGTATCCAAACGGCGACAGAAGCGGTTAACAGTTGGCTCACTTACATCAGCCATTTTTGCCAGTGTAGCAATACTAGAATGGATAGCAGTTTGTGGCGACGCCATGATGACTTCGGCAACTTTACGCTCAGACTTGCTAAAGTTTTCTAGGTTTTTTTGAATTTTTTCTAATGTGTTCATAGTGTTCACGAGGGTATAGAGAACAACTCACTGGATATACCCGAATATTAGTGATGGGGAACAAAGTGTTACCCAAAAAGGTAAGTGCAATCCAGCGCCATGGAACCAGTATAAACCTAAGCAAAAGGTTTGCGGCAACTTTTCTACAAGGCAATTGGCTATTATATGACAAGCCTCAAACAAAATTTTGTCTAAACTACAGAATTACGAATTCTGTGGCGAGAAATTTCATCTTTGAGCCTTGTCTTGATAGAGAAATTACACTTTTCTAGAAATAAAATTTCAGTTTCAGCCTAAGCGGCAAGGATACGCTCTGCTAAGCTCTCAATTCTTACCATTAACTTAGGGGCTTGCTTAGCAATTTCTCTTTGCTCTTCAAGCACGGCACTTAGAATATCGCAGCCAGTCAATGGGTTAGCCAACACCACGCGGAAGACAATCGTATTCAAACGATCCCATTTTTCTGGGTTTAAGCGCGTACGCGAGACAAAAGATTTGCCCGTTTCGCGTTGGCGTTTCTGGATAAACTTAGTCAGCTCGTTAAGCAATTCGTTGAGTTCTTGCGTCTGCTTGCCTGTTGAACGTTCGAGTGCGATACGAATGTTTTCAGGTAGATAACGATAAGTCAGTAGGCAAAGCTCTGGTTCGGATACCAGTTCAAAATCAGGTTGTTGCTCTATGTGGTTAGCAAAGAACTTCGCCTTCTCGATACTTTGATCGATGAGTAGTTCGTAGCCCGGGCGACTAATGATATGCATTGCTGCGTACACCAGCATAGCCATTCCTGAACGAGATCCTTCAAGAGTATGGCTCCCTAGATCTTTTGAGCCTTTACGCAGAATATATTGAGCATGATGCTCAATCGACTTCATCGCGTCAGGTTGCTTGAACAGCACCATGCCTGCGCCCATAGGGATGTAGAGCTGCTTGTGCGCATCGATAGTGACAGAGTCTGCCAGCTCAACACCATCGAGTAGGTGGCGATAGTTGTTTGACATTAAAGTCGCACCACCCCATGCCGCATCAACGTGGAAGTGACAATCTTCCTGTTGGCAAATCTGAGCGATTTCTTTAAGTGGGTCGATGCTGCCTGTTTCCGTCGTTCCCGCTACACCAATCACAGCAAATGGTTTGATGTTTTGTGCTTTAAGCTCAGTGATACGCTGTTGTAAAGATTGCGGGCAAATTCGGTTGTTATTGTCTGTTTTGACTGCCACTAAGCCTTCTTGACCAATGCCTAGCACATCGGCCGCTTTCTTTAGCGAATAGTGACCACGCTCTGAAACCAATACGGCTAATCCTTCATAGCCGTAATGTTTCATCGCCTTGAACAAGCCTTCTTTTTCTACACCTTTGAACTCGCCGGTGGCTTTTAGTGCATTATTTCGAGCAACCCAAAGCGCGGTGATGTTGGCGATGGTTCCGCCGGAGCAGAATGCGCCTAACGAGTGGTTAGCACTGTGCATCCATTGGCTGTAAAAGGTGTCGCTTTCGCCGTAGATTAAGCGATGAAGCATGCCTAAAACTTGACGCTCAAGAGGTGTGAAAGCTTTTGAGGTCTCTATCTTTACCAAGTTTTGGTTTAGCGCAATCATGATTTTCGACAACGGCATTAAGAAGTAAGGCAGTGCCGAAGTCATATGACCAATAAAGCTTGGCGCAGAGGTATGAACGGAATGGGAGACTAATGTATCAAGCAGATGCTGCGTATGATCTGATACGAATTCAGGTTGCTCTGGAATCGACGCATGTGAGAAGTCTTTTTCGATATCGCGCAACGGTTTTTCTTCTGCCACGATGTGCTCGCGCAAAAACTTATTCAAGTTGCGCGATAGCTTCTCTTCGATCTTGGTTAGCGTTGAGTCTGGTCCTTCTGGGACGGTGAAGATTCGGAGTAAACTCTCGAAACTCACGTCAGCCGTTTTATGTTCCGATGTCATACAGCTACATTGCTCTAATCATTTTTATTGCAGCGGGACAATCTAAACGAAAACGGGAACAAAGTCCCGTCTTAATTATCGAATCTTAGATTTTACCGGGCAGAAGTTGGTCAAAAAGTTAATGCCCCTACAAGCCTTGTGATTACTTGCAGTTAATCGCTTCAACTTCTTTGATCGATGCGTTATAGCGTTTTAATGCTGCATCGATCTTAGTCGGATGGCTGAGAAGATCAGCAAATGCAGAGCGAAGTTCGTAATTCTTTTCATGCGGCTTAGCTTGGCGATCACCAAAAGTGACTTTTGCTAGTTGACCAAGCTCGTCGCTGCGTGAGGCAAGCACTTTAATGTCTTTCTGTTCAAGCTGTAGCCAAGCTTCTACCGCCTGGTTAGTCGCAACTTTTGCTGGGTCTTGCTCTAGGTAGTAGTGAACTGCTGCACGATTTAGTTCGAAATGGTTTTTACGTCCTTCTAGGAACCACTTGCTAACTTCTTCAAGCTCTGGGTATTGCTCTGAAGTTAGTGTCGACAAATCTTCGTACCAGTGCAGTGAGGCATCGATGTAAGCGTCGTATTTTTTTGATAGGCAAGCATTGTCAGCAGCGGCCGCAAAGGTTGAGGTTGCGGCTAGCAGCATTGCAACGATAGTGCGTTTCATAGTGATTCCTTTTAAAGCTAATTCTTATAGTTTCTAATTATCTAATTTAGCATTCGCTAAATTTATTGGGCTTGTAAGCGCATAATATAGAGCTTTTGAATGACAATTCCTGCGATCTAGCCTGCAAGAGAGACAAAGAACAACATTAAAACAGGAACCAGTAAGCTCAATATGAAACCGCTAACAATGGCAATAGGCACACATCGCACCCCGCCTGTGGTTTGGATTACCGGAAGGGTAAAGTCCATCGCCGTTGCGCCCGCATAGCCGATAGATGTACAAGGTTTAGTACGGATAAAGAGAGGGATAAGTACCAATGCAACCAGCTCTCTCAGTAGCTCGATCATAAAAGAGGCGCCGCCATACACAGGGCCGAAAGCGTCACCCATCAAGATTCCGGCTAATGAATACCAACCAAAGCCAGAAGCCATCGCCAAGCCACGGAATACATCGATATCTAAGATTAACGCAGAAATAATACCACCGATTAATGAACTCGCGATGATCACAATGGCAATCACCATACCATGCTTATTGAGAAGAATCTGACGCAGCGTGAGGCCACTATTGCGTAGTTGGATACCAATAAAAAACAGCAGCAAAAACAAAATCCATTCACTGGCTGTATCGACCCAGCTCAGATCAAAGGGCACCAATAGCCCAACAATGAGACCGCCACCCACGACGAGGATCAGCATGGCTGACTCCATCGCCATTTCAGACAATGGCAATTTGGTATTGCTGGCATCGGTTTTGATTGGTAGCCATTTATCAATGAAAGGTAAAACGGCTAGGTTGGCTAAACTCAAGCAAATAAAAAACACAGCAGTTGTTTTGAGGATCAGCTGTAGGTTCTGACCCAGATTATCCAGTGCTGCTAAGCTCAAACCCATCAAAGCCAAAATCACGTAAATGAGATTGGATGTGGTTGAGTTTATCGTGTCGAGTAGAGCTTTTTTGGATATAGAAATGAAATACCCCACAACAAGTGGGGCAAAGATAAATAACATCCCTGAAAACATGGTACATCCTGTCTAGGGCCTGAATTTCCTGCGTGGATTTACAGACCACTCGCGCTTATAAGTTCATCTATCTGTGTATTGAACTCAATATCACTTAAATTACTGAGTTTGTACAGTATATCTGCGCCTGTAATGTCAAATTCAACCGTATGTTCAGTGATCTGCTCGTCTTGGCGACGGAACATCAGGATATGATTGGCGATGCGTGCGACGTCAAGATAACTTACTGACACATCTGTTTTGTCAATCACCTGGTTACAAGCGACGGCGAGGAAGTCGTTATCAAATCCCCAGCTCTCTAACACCAACTTACTTGCGTGTGAGCACTGACGATCGAAAATTTGGAAGGCAATTTCTTCATTGAGGTAATTACCTTGTTCTAGATAGTTGTGATACTCATTGACAATACAGAATAGGCCGATATCCGCGAGTAGGCCTGTCAGAAGTGCTTTGTCGGTTTCCAAATGGCTGTAACTTGGTGAGCCAGATTCTTTAAAGCCGCGTACTACCAATACCATAGTGGCAGCTAGCTCGCGAGAATTGGTTGCACTTTGAACCAAGACTTGATTACACGATTGGCTCAAATTGACAGAGTGTTTGAGCTGCTCTATTGCTTGGGCAGTGACTATGTCTCGCACTCTTAGAATGCCGAGTCGAGATACTGCGGTGACCAGATCGGTACAAGTGATGTTACGACGATTAAAAATGACCGAGTTGGCGACACGAATGACGATCGCTGCAAGACCAGGATCTTCGAGTAAGCTATCGGCAACATCAGAAACCGTAGTGGTGTCTTGGGTACAAAGTTGTTGAATCTTTAGTACTACGTCAGAAATCGGAGGAAGAGAGATAGTACGCGACTTGATTGAGTGTTCAATCAAGGTTGAAAACTCAGATTCAATACCTTTGAGTAATAGCTCGCCATTCTCAGGCAGCCAATAGAAGGATAAGTGGTTCATATACACTATAGGGTTATGCTACTACTGACAGTGTAACGTCTTACTGCATATATTAGCAAATAATTGATATTAGTTATTGATAATTCGCGCAGCATTTTATCTCGTTATTCCAGCTAGTTTGCAATTAAGTTAATATATTAACTTGTGATAACGTTCACGATATGAGATTGATTGAGTGTCATTGGTGTGACAAATGCACAGACTTATTTTGTTTCGTTAACTATCATTCTTAGTACTTGTTATCAATCAAGCTAAACAATAACTAACACCATAGTTTGGTTGAGTTTTAAATTTTTCGCTTATTACTGCTGCTATCTGGTGATCATAACTAATCGGGGTATTTGATTAAGGATCAATGGATATGACAGAGCAACAATTTATTCAATACGTACAAAAGTTTGGCGACTTTCAAAAACGATCTATGTTTGGTGGTACTGGGTTGTTTAGAGACGAAGCTATGTTCGCACTACTAAGTGCAGACAAAATATTCATCAGAGGTGGAGAAGCATTAGATGAAACGCTCAACCAACTAGGTTGTGAGAAATACCGTCATGTTAAAAAACAGACCACAGCGACGGTAAATTATTACGACATAACCCAGCTTTTTTCGAGCCGACATCAGCGACTGAGTGAGTTAGTAGAACAATCTATAAATTTTTCCGTATCGCAGCGTGAGTTCAAGCGTTCATCAGCAAACCGACGCCTGCGTGATCTACCAAATATGCAACTGACCTTAGAACGTATGGTGAAAAAGGCAGGGGTAGAGGATGTAGATACCTTTTTAGAGCTTGGCGCACCTGCGGTCTTCTCAAGAGTGAAGCAAGCGTATGGCAGTGATGTGGATGTAAAGCTGCTGTGGAAATTTGCTGGTGCAATCGAAGGTATTCATTGGAAGCTGATTCAAGAACCACGTAAACGCCAACTATTGGCGAGTTGCCACTAATCTCTTATCGCTTCGGAGTTGAATTAAGAAGCGAACTGCTCAAATGCAAAAGGATTTGCAATAAAAAACCGAGGTATTAACCTCGGTTTTTTTGATCTCGGACTCGATTAGAATTTAAAGCGAGTTGTGAACATTAGCTGGTCGCCGTAGAAGTCGTTGATACGAGCTTCTGCACCCAGTGAGAATAGTTCAGTTGAATGGAAGCGCGCGTATGCTGAGCCTGCCCATTTCTTGTTGTTGTCGATAGAAATGTAGCTTCCTTTACCGCCCACTTCTAGCTGAGGACCCAGCCATTGACGAACACCAAGGTTCAGCTCCATACCGGTTTCTGTACCACGGTCTAAACCGAAACGGGCTTCGTTGCCGGTATCAACCAAGCGAACGAGCATTTCGCCAGTGAAATCTGCCCAGTTGTTGATTGGCGCGTGGAAACCAAAACCTGCCGCTGCATCGTAATCGCCTTCAAACTCAGAATCGATGCGACCGACAACGTGTGCATTAGGGTGGATAGACTTACTCATTGCGGCACCAAAAGTGACTGGGCTAGCACCGATTCGAGCTTCTACGTAGTCATAATTGAAGTTGCTCATTACAGAAGGGCTGTTAGGGTCGGTTTGAGCAATTGTTTGACCAGATGCAAGCACAAGGGCTGCAGCTAAGATTGTTTTACGCATATGGACGATAAACCTATATCTCGTTAATTTCCTTGGTCTTAAGCGACATCAGCGCCATGACATTAGTTACGACATGATAATGCATCATAGCAATAGTCACTATAAAAATGTCATTGTTTTGTCGTTAATTATTGATTTAAGCAATTCATATGCCATATATGGTCATTTACTCACCGTAATAGAGTCGATTTTTAGCCATGGCTTCAAAAACTCGCTCGGTTTCTAAAGCTGATGCCCAAGGCATTAAGTCCGGCTCGTGTTCGATCATATAAGTGGTGAGTTGGTTTTTTAACACTTGGCGAAGCTCATCACCTTGCCAAGGTTTCGCAATATAGAAGTCTAGGCTTGAATGATTAACCGCTTCCACGGTGTCTTCTAATCCTGCTTGTCCGGTAAGAAGGAGTTTCCTCGTTGGCTTTGTCAACTCATCTTGGTTCAGTTCGATCAAAAACTGAATACCAGTTTGCTCAGGCATAATGTGGTCGCACAGAATCAGCGCCAATTTTACGTCTTCGCGTTCAGACTCTGCAATGAGTTCCTTGGCTTCTTGGACGGATTCCGCGGCTTCAACAATGAAGTGCTCTTCAAAACAATCAAGATCTTGCATTACGCTGTCTAGCACTTCTCGCTCATCATCGACACATAAAATAAGGTATTTGTTCATTTAGAGCTCCTTGACGATCGGTGGCACTTGGCAAAAGGGTAACCAAACTGACATCTTAGTAAATTGACCAACCACAGAATCAACCTTAATCTGTCCTCCATGTTGGTGGACAATTTGTTGACACACGGAAAGGCCGATGCCTAAACCAAAGTTGCCTTCTTTCTTGGTGGTAAAGTTAAGGGTAAACATTTGCTGTTGAGTGGCAGGTGCAATACCGCAACCATTATCGGTAAAAGAGACAACCACCCAATCACGCCCACAGCGGGACAGTTTTTGAGTTTGGACTTTAAGCTCGCCTTTGGCTGGAAAAGCATCAATGGCATTGGAAATTAAATTGGTCCACACCTGCTGCAAGGCGATAGGTTGGCACTGTATTTGAGGAATGTCCTCATAAAGACGTTCAACCGTATGAAACTTCAAGCGGTTCTCAAAAATGACTAAGGTATCTTCAATGCCTTCGTGAATATCGACTAGATGAAGTTTTTCGTCGTCAGGTCGCGCATAACCTTTGAGGCTTTTTACCATATCGGCAATTCGTCCGGCGCAGACGTTAATCGAGCGCAGTGTCGCACCCGCTAAATGATAATCTTCTAAGCGCTCAAGCGTTTGCTGGGCTTGCTGCGGCTGATTTGTCCCAAGCTCTATCCATTTATTGTCGCTTTCAAGTCCTAGCTTAACCAACTTCTTCGCGACGCGACGATCTTGTATCTGTTCATCTAGTATCTTAGTGAGCTCGCGTTCTTTCGCCGTTGAACGAGGTCTTTGATTGAGGCTTTCTTTCAGCACTGAGATGCCATCTATACCGACTTCCTCGATAGAACGGTCATCAACTAGCTGTTGGATTTTGTTAGTCAGCGTCTCTGTGCCTCTTAAGATGGCGGCAATTGGGTTATTAAGCTCATGGGCAACCCCAGCGACGAGTTGACCAAGCATAGCCATTTTCTCTCGTTCAATCAGCTGTTGATGAGCCGATTCAAGTGATTCAAGCGTTTTCTGCAGCTCTAGCTTGGTATTAATGCTGCGTTGGAGGCGACGGTTAAAATGTCTCAGCAGTAAGTTAGTGAAAAGAGGCAACAACGTCATATTGGAGTGCATGACTTTGGAGAAGACTTCGCGGTCTAGCTTAATAACCTCAGTTTGTGAAAGTGTTACTGCAGTAGAAAAAGAAGGCTCACCTGTGACAAACGACATACCACCAACAATGTTGCCTTGAGTGTGTCTTACCACCTCACGTTGCATGCCGACATCGTCTTTCTTATACAGAGCCACTTCGCCCTTGGTAATAAACCAAAGAAACTGGTTCTCTTCGCCCTCGATGGTAAGCAAATGCTCTGGAGAGTAGGTTCGACACGCTTGGGTCTCATCTTCTTGGGCAAAAAAATCAAGCAACGCAGAGGTGACTTTCTCAACAAGTTCTTGGTCCGACAGACTGTGATGATCAGAAATAAATCCTTCACGATAACTTCGCATTTTTTGTTCAATATGAGCCCGAAGCAATCGGTGTTGATCGAGCACCTGGCTATAGGACAGCAAGTTCTCTTTATCATTATCGAGGATGAAAGTGGTGAGCTCTTTTTGCGCTGTTTTGTGTACTAGATTGTCTTGCAAAGGTTTGGTTAGACAGTGATCTAAACGTCCTTCATTAACCGCAGACAAAATCGCTTGAATGTCTTGTCCGCAGCTTATCAGCACTTTACGGGCGCTTTGGGTGTGGGTATTTCTGTCGAGTTGAACTAGAAAGTCGGCGCCGTTGAAATTCTCATGATGACTCGCGATTACTAAAGCAACGGTTTGTTTTTGCTCAAAACAATACTCTAGTGCAGCGTGCGCATCTTCGATGCTATCTGCGGTATGAAGGTCGAACTTAGATGAAAGCGGGCTTAACTCTCGCCTAAGCTGTTCTACGCTTATTGGATTGTTATCTAAACAGATTACAGAGAATGGGTTCACGACTAGGCTACAATTTAAACATCGACAATTTCTACTCTACCAAGGACGGCGCAAGAGTATTGGGAGCTAAGTACGAGATTTACGTATGATTTACGGAGAAAGCCAATACTCTGATTTAACTCAATGTTTTTTGGTGTAGACTTAATGAAATCACAATATAAGACGTTATTACCATGGATTTGAAAAAACTTGGCGCCATTGGTGGTGCTATTTCGCTTGCGTTATGTTGGCCACTTGCTGTCGGACAGATAGGACAGACTGTTATTCAAGACGGTGTTGCTCATCTATCTAATGACTCACTACAAGCGGAGATTGTTGAATATGACCGTGGATACCTTTCCTCAACGGTTAAAACTCGCTACACAATTGTTGATCCTGTACTAGCAGAGCAGCTTGCCATTGACGGCTTACCATCCGAAGTGATTGTGAACAGTAGTGTTAGTCATGGTCTATTTAGCCTTTCTGCTGAATCTGTGATGGAAAATGCGCCAGACTTACCGCTCACACTTAATACCGTCACTCAGCTTAACGGTAATACCGATTACGTGCTTAGTCTGTCGAATTGGAATCAAGTCACTGAAGGGCCTGATGGCGCGATTGTTTCTGTCACTCCTTCTACTTTGAAGGGACACGTCAGCGTATTGGGTGATGTTACCTATGATCTTGATATTCCTTCGGTGGAAATTGATTTTAATTCGGGTGAGAAGATGCTGTTGTCTGGCCTAACAGGACAAGGTCAAGGCAAGAAGATGAGCAGCTTCTGGATTGGCGAACAAACATTAAATCTGGCTGAAGCGTCAGTCCTGAATGTTGACCAATCACCACTGTTTTCTTTAAGTGACAGCAAGTACACCTTCTTAAGTTCATTTGATGAGATGGCAAAGACAGTAAGTAGCCAGCATATCGTCAATATGAATAAACTGGTTATGGAAGACGGCAACGTTGATAGCGTCTCTATCGATCTCTCTTTTGGTGATTTAGACAGTGTCGCTTTTGAACACTTGGTGAACCTTTACCAGAATAATCCGATGCCAACTGATGCCGACATTGAAGAAGCGATACCTTATGTAGAAAGTCTATTTTCTAAAGGTTTCTACTTTGCTATGAATAAAATGGCGGTCAAGCTAGGGGAAGAGAGTGAATTTGAATCTAAGTGGAAGATCACTGTCCCGCAAGGCACTGACAATGTGACGCAAAACCCGGCGATGATTTTGCCAGCGTTAACGGGTGATCTCGATACTTTCTTCTCCAGTGGACTCGTGACTCAATACCCATTTATTAAGCAGGGTGTCGACGAAGCGATGGCGATGGAACTGGTTCAGGAAACGGATAAAGGGTATCAGATTCAAGCAGAGCTAAAAGAAGGTAATTTGGTGTTTGGCAATGGTCAACAGATCCCTCTAATGGCGCTACTTTTACCCGCGCTAATGCAGCCTTAATTACTATATTTACTTACTTAACCAAGAAAAGAGGTCTAAAGACCTCTTTTCTTGCTTTTTATCCTCAATAAAACATGCTATTAATCGACTAATCTCTTAAAAGCATGCGCAAGGAAAGACTAGATGAGCAAGGTTTATAACTTTAGCGCAGGTCCAGCGGGCCTACCTAAAGCAGTGATGGAAAAAGCACAACAAGAATTCGTCGAATGGAATGGCTTAGGCACTTCTGTAATGGAAATTAGCCATCGAAGTAAAGAATTCATAAAAGTTGCTGAAGAAGCAGAGCAGGATCTCCGTGACCTTCTTAATATCCCAGACAACTACAAAGTGTTGTTTTGCCAAGGCGGAGCACGTGCTCAGTTTGCCGCGGTGCCACTGAACCTATTGGGCTCATCGAAAAAAGCCACATACATAGACGCGGGTTACTGGGCTGAAAGTGCGGTCAAAGAAGCGAGCAAGTATTGTGAAGTCGACGCGTTTGTTGCCAAAACAGAGTGTGAAGGAAAAACGGCTGTTGTCCCTGCAAGCGAGTGGAAGGTTGCTTCAGATGCCGCTTATGTTCACTTTTGCCCTAATGAAACCATCGACGGCATTGAAATTAGCGAACTTCCTCAAACAGACAAACCTATTGTCGCGGATATGTCTTCAAACATCCTATCGCGCGAAATTGACGTGTCTAAGTATGGCGTTATTTATGCGGGTGCGCAGAAAAACATCGGCCCAGCCGGACTGTGCATTGCGATCGTGCGTGACGATTTGCTTGAGTTAGCGAATGACTTAGTTCCTAGCTTTATGAACTATAAAGTTTTGGCAGAGAAAGACTCTATGTTTAATACGCCGCCAACCTTTGCTTGGTATCTCTCTGGCCTTGTCTTTAAGTGGTTAAAAGAGCAGGGCGGTGTTGCCGAAATGGAGAAGATCAACAAAGAGAAAGCGTCGTTGCTTTACAACCAAATTGATGGCTCAGACTTCTACATTAACAATGTGCACCATGTGAACCGCTCGCGAATGAACGTACCATTCCAGCTTGCAAAACCTGAACTGGATGCATTGTTCTTAGAACAGGCTGAGCAGCGTGGTTTAGTTGCTCTGAAAGGGCA
The DNA here is from genome assembly GCF_059295395.1 of Vibrio sp. SCP2. NCBI lineage: Bacteria > Pseudomonadati > Pseudomonadota > Gammaproteobacteria > Vibrionales > Vibrionaceae > Vibrio > Vibrio sp. SCP2. Next base: position 388,923 of record NZ_JCAFVV010000002.1, read on the forward strand.
CCGCGCAGTAGGCGGTATGCGTGCTTCAATCTACAACGCAGTACCACTTGAAGGGGTACAAGCCTTGGTTGAATTTATGCAAGAGTTTGAATCTCAACACGCTTAATCGACAATGCTTTCTTCAAAGGCTCAACGGGATAAGTTGGGCCTTTTTTATGACTAAATTACGACCACCTAATGATTTTGGACTAGGCTATTAACTAGGTTGTTAATAAATGGGTCGATAACTTGGCGAAACCTCCACTTTTTATTGGACTCGGTGCTGCCATTTTTCTTATTCAAGCACTTCTTGTTGGCATTAGCGTCGCGTCAATGCTAGCAGCCAGTCTTATCGTTTTACTCTTGATGCTACTAATGATTGGCATCAAGCATGTTAATGCGCTGCAACCTGAAAAAGTCTTACTTTCGTTGGAGCAGAACATTTTGCCGCTTGTACGCCGCCAAATCGGTAACTCAACCAGTTTTTCTCAGCAAGCTCTGTATCAGATGACAGCCAAAATAGAGCAGCTAAAAGATACAACCACGCAAGAAGATACGGGTAGCCGAGTGACCTCAAAACACCAAGAGCTGCTTAACGACCTATTGGTGCTATTGCAGTTTGGAGATCGACTCAAACAACAGCAAAACGGCGCCATTGAAAGTGTAGAGGTCATCGAAACTGCGTTAAAAGAAGCACATAAGCTAGGTTGGAGCGAGCAAGAAGTCGTAGAAAGCTTAAATCAAATAGAACAAAAGACTCGTATTGAAAACGACAAATCGCCTCAAGATGAGGGGAAAGTGACATATTTTTAGGATGGGGCAATGCAAAAAACAATAATGGTCGTAGATGACTCTGAGTCGCTCAGACAGGTTGTTAACATCGCATTGAGCGGCGCAGGATATCGGGTCATAGAGGCAAAAGATGGCGTGCAAGGGATCGAAATGCTCGACGGGAGCAAGGTTCACTTGATTATCAGTGATGTCAATATGCCTAATATGAATGGCATCGACTTTGTCAAAAAGGTCAAGACCTTACCCAAGTATAAATTTACTCCGGTGATCATGCTAACGACGGAAAGCCAACAATATTTAATGGATGAAAGTCAAAAAGCCGGGGCAAAAGCGTGGATGGTTAAGCCTTTTCGCCCAGAGCAGATGCTCGAAGCCGTGTCTAAGTTGTTATCGTAGAGGCGGATATGTCAGAGCAAGTTTATGTATTGCCGAGTGAGTTGACCATCTACGAAGTAGAGGAAACCTACCGTGAGCTACGTAGCTTGGTCAATGAATCAGACGGTGTGGTGTTGGATGGTTCGAATGTCGTAGAGATGGATAGCGCGGGCTTTCAGTTACTGATTTGGTTTCTCCGTTGTAGCCACCAAACCATTTCGATAAGCGCCGTTCGCCAGCCGAGTGATGAAGTGATCAAACTGTTTGAACTAGTCTGCGACTCCGGCCATCGTGAGCGAAATCAATATGTCTGATTTAGAACGCGCGTTGCGGGTATTCATCAATGAATCACTTGAACTGACCGATGATACTGAGCAGACACTGCTGGATAAGGGGTTATTGAAAGACAATTTTGCCGAGTGGATAGATGAGCTGTTTCGTGGTGTGCATACCATCAAGGGCAGTGCGGGGCTATTTGGTTTAGACGAAGTGACCACGCTGACCCATGTTATAGAATCGCTGCTCGACCAAGTTAGGCAACAAATAACCTTGGTTGATGATGAGTTGATCGAGGTTTTGATCGAGAGTAACGATGTCGTTAGAAAGCAAATTATTGCTCTCAATGAGAATGCGCCTTTACCCAATGCGGAGTCGGTTACACAGCGTTTACTGCCTTATATTATCGAATCCACCATGCCAAGCGCTGCTGATGCCACTCAGGTGGAAAAAACGCCGCCCCCCGAGGAAGAAAACCGCGAGGGGATTTGGCATATTTCGTTTCGCCCTCACCAAGGGGTGTTTCAAGATGGGTTGGACCCGATCCGGTTTATTCAATTTCTCTCAACCAAAGGCCAACTCGAACATGTCGAGCTGATGACGGTTCAGTTAGACAAAGTGATTGAAAGTCCAGATAGCCAGTTTAACCCAGAAAAATGCTATGTCGGCTTTGAACTTCGCTATCGGGCCAACACATCAAATGCACAGATTATGGAGGCATTTGAATTTGTTCAGCGTGATGCGGATATTACCGTTATGTCACCTGATAGTCCGGCCGAAGATTACTTTGCCTTGATTGAGCGCTTACCTGAAGAGAGCAGACATCTCGCCGAATTGTTTACTGCCATGGGCGTGTTAACCCAGCAAGAGTTCGAACGTTTCCAGTCCCTTTCATTCCAGACGCTTCAATCAAAATTTCAACCAAGAATCAAAACCGCCAAAACCCTGAGGGTGGAAGCGGATAAGCTCGATAAGTTGATCGATCTTGTGGGTGAGATGGTGATTATGGGGGCCCGCACCAATTTGCTTGCCCACCAAACCGGCAGTGAACCTTTGGTGGAGTCTATGGCGCTATTAGAGCGTTTGGTCGAAAGCATTCGTGACAGCTCCCTTCAGCTACGAATGGTTCAGATCGGAGATACCTTCAGTAAATTCAAACGTATTGTGCGAGATACCGCCCAAGAGCTGGGTAAGCAGGTCGAGTTAGTGGTCAGTGGCGCTGAGACCGAGCTTGATAAAACCTTCGTTGAGAAACTCAGTGATCCACTCACGCACCTTGTACGCAATGCTATCGATCATGGAATGGAGTCTGCTGCAGAGCGCATTTCAGCGGGTAAAGCACCGGTAGGGACGATACGGCTCAATGCTTACCACGACTCAGGTTCAATCGTGATTGAGGTGGTTGATGATGGGAAAGGCATTGATGAAAACAAAGTCTTAGAGCAAGCAAAACGTTCTGGCCTGATCAATGAGCATGACACGGTGACAAAACGTGAGCTTTGGAAGCTGATTTTTGAACCTGGATTTTCTACTAGCGAGCAGGTGACCGACCTATCAGGCCGAGGCGTTGGTATGGATGTCGTTAAGCGCAACATTGAACTGCTAAGAGGCAATATAGAGGTGAATAGTCAGAGCGGCAAAGGAAGCCGGTTCGTGATTCGTTTGCCTCTAACACTCTCCATAGTTGACGGTTTTATGTTCAAAGTTGCGGGATGGGAGTATGTGATCCCGCTAGACAATGTTGTCGAGTGCCTTGAGCTAAAAGAAGTCATGCAAGGTGAACAAGATAGCCAGCGGCGTTTTGTTAATCTTCGCGATGAGGTGCTGCCATTTTTAAGATTATCAGAGTGGTTTGGTGTCGAGGCGCATAGCACGCCGGAACAAGAGGCTTTAATTGTAGTTCAACTTGGTTCAATGAGAGCCGGTTTGGTCGTAGACAGTTTAAGTGGCGAGTTTCAAACCGTGGTGAAATCGTTAGGGCCATTGTTTGAAGGTCTGCGTGGAGTCAGCGGTGCGACGATTTTAGGCAGTGGTGAAGTCGCAATCATATTGGATATTTTTGCACTGGTTCAAACGGCATTAAGTCCGAGTGAGCGAGTCAATTTAGAGCGCTTTAACTAACAGCGCTAACAGCGAAAGGTTGGATGTTGATTGCAACAGACCAGCTTAGGGAGAGCAGCATGATTGGTAAGTTATCGATCAGGAGCAAAATTATTGTCGCCATGTGCACCATGGGCTTTTTATTGCTTGTGATTGCGGTCTCTGTACAACTAAAGAACCGGACAATCGAATCCTATGCCATTGATGTCGGGAAGGAAGAGATTCCCAAGGTGATTCTTTCATTGAGTATGCTTGATGAGCTCGGTGATATGAACTCGAATGTCTTGGAGTTCATTACTGGTGAATCGGAAGAGAAAGAAGATTTCCATGACAACTACACTGAGTTTGTCACCTTTTTCGAAAGCCTCAAGCAGCTTAAATCAATAGACCCTGTCGTTGTGCGCCAAATTGATGATCTCTCTAGGCGCTATTACGAAGATATGCAGAACCTAGTGTTTAAGCGTTTTGACCCGACGTTAGAGACTCAAGCGGTAGAGAAATACAACTACCTGATCAGCGAGTTTGCTGAACCGCTAGAGACTATGCTCGATACGCTCAAAGAGGAAGAAGTGGCTGATGCAGGTCGAACGCAAGATTTGCAAGAAGTGCTCAATGACGACCTTCCTGGTGTTCGTTACTACCTTGAACTGATCGATGAAGAAGGGGACATGATGTCCGCGTTGAACGGCTATATGCGTGGAGAAATCGGCGCGGTTAATGCGTTTGAGAAAGAAGCGCGCAATTTTGCCCAGTATCTCAATGAAATTAAACCGATTGAAAGAAAGCCAGAAGAGATCAAAAGCTTAGGCCTAGTCGAGCAGATGTATCTTGAACTCTATAATGGGGGTAAAGATATCTTCGCTACCTATCGCCCGAGAGACAAACTCGAAGCGGCGCAGCAAATCGATAAGCTAGAGCATGAAGTGTTCAGTAAGTTAGAAAAGATACTTGATGATATTAGCTATAAGGCGAGTAAGCAGAGTACCGACTCACTTGATGAGTTGGTTATTGCCGCTCGTGACAGTATCACGCTCGTTTGGGCACTGTTAGCGGTTGCGGTATTGCTGGCATTCGTCACCGCTATGTTCCTTATCAAAGGGATTGTGTTGCCGATTAAAGCACTGTCTGAAGCTGCAGAAGATCTACGCTCAGGTGAGGGGGATCTGACTCGGCGAATTCCAGACTTTGGTAGTGATGAGATTGGTGAAACGGCCACTAGCTTTAATGGCTTCTTAGATAAGCTGCAAAACATTATGCTGGATATCCAACGCTCGGTAGAAGCCATCGCCCACAGTACCAATGAAGTCTCTACTACCTCGCAAATGCTCAGCACCACTTCCAGCCAGCTTGCCTCTAGTGTTGAAGAGACCAGTGCGTCACTCGATCAAATGAGTTCATCGATTTCAATGAATACCGAAAATTCTAAGGTGACCAATGGTATCGCTACTCAATCGAGTTCTGAGGCAAACGAGGGTGGCAAAGCGGTGAATGACACCGTGAACGCCATGACGGCGATCGCAGAGAAGATTGGCATCATTGAAGACATCGCCTACAAAACTAACTTACTTGCGCTCAATGCTGCCATCGAGGCGGCACGAGCAGGAGAGCATGGTAAAGGTTTTGCCGTGGTGGCTGATGAAGTGCGTAAGCTCGCTGAACGCAGTCAAATTGCGGCCCAAGAGATAAGTTCATTAGCAGATAGCAGCGTGAAAGTAGCCCAACATGCCGGAGACATGCTCAATCGCATGGTGCCTAACATCCAGAAAACAGCCGATTTGGTGCAAGAAATCACTGCTGCATCAACAGAGCAAAGCACTAGTGTGGCGGAAATCAATCGAACCGTTTCTCAGCTGGATGAAATCGCTCAGCAGAATGCCTCTGCTTCGGAAGAGCTTGCCTCAACGGCCGTTATGGTACAGGAGCAAACCAATGAGATTCGCAGTACGGTGAGTTTCTTTAAGCTGACGAAATCGAGTGAACAGCGACACAATGTGCGACGTAAACCTAGCCATCCGACTCCGCCTAAACAAGAAGATGGCTTTGTGCCTTTTGATGAGTAAGGCGGTGCAGGTATGAAGGAGAAATACCTCGAATTTAAGATTGCGAATAAGTACTTCGCTTATCCGATTGAACGTATCCGGGAAATTATGGAATACCCAATCGTGGAGCCGCTTGCTAGCGCGCCAGATAAGGTACTCGGTGTCATGAATCTAAGGGGTAAGTTGGTTGTTGTGTTTGATATCGCAGCGTGTTTAAACGAAGAGACCCATCAGGTTTCGAGTAAAACCTGTGTCATCGTCACTGAAGTGCATCGTGATGGCGAGAGCTTTGTTATTGCCAATAAAGTGGACTTGGTCAGGCAAGTCGTTGATATCTCGCTGGCTGAACTGGAGACAGTGCCGAATCTAGGACGGCGACTTGAATCGACCTTAATCAAAGGTGTTGCCAAGCTTGAACAGCGGATGTTAACGATTCTTGATGTCGATGAATTGCTGTCTGAAAGCCAATGGCACTGCGTTGTACATGAATCGCAGATGGAGCAGACACATGGATGAATTGCATAAACAAAGTGGTAGAGAGCTACTGCTTGTCGATGTGAATCAAGTCGTGGTGGCAATACCGATTGATTCGGTAAAAGAGGTCATTGAATACACGCGTATTACTCAAGTTCCTATGTGCAATAAAGAAATCAGCGGCGTGATTAATGTTCGTGGTAGCGTGGTGCCTGTGATTGATGCGGCAAGTCGCCTTGGTTTTCCATCAGATAACCGATACGACAAATACAGCTGCATCATTCTCTATGAATCGCAACAAACCAAGACCAAAGAGCACATAACTATCGGCTTGGTGGTGACTCGTGTGCGGTCGATCAAAGCCGCTGATGAAGACGCCCTATATGACAAACCTTCGTTTGGCACCCATATTCCGACTGAGTTTATCGAAGGTATGGTAAAAGTTGCTGGGGATACGATGCCCATTTTAGAGATGTCCCAACTGCTTGACCCTCAGCAGATCAACCGCCTTATGCTCAATAGCCAAAACGCCTTATTAGCCCCATGGGAGTCGTAATATGAATGCGACCATTACCGCTGTTCAGTTTCGCTCAATCCAATCAATCATGGAGCACTACACTGGCATTCATCTCGGTGAGCACAAGCGCATAATGGTCGAAAGCCGATTAACATCTCGATTAAAAGCCACACACAGTGAGACGTTTGATGATTACTTAAAAGTATTAATGTCACAGGAGCATCAAGAGGAGCTTGATTGCTTTATCGATCGATTAACCACTCATGAAACGCGCTTCTTTCGAGAGTCGGTGCAATACGATCAGCTAGCGAAATTGCTCGTCGGCTATCGCAGGGCAAAGCCTTTTAAAGTTTGGAGTGCGGCTTGCTCTACAGGAGAAGAAGCTTACAGTCTAGCTATGGTATTGGAACAACAGCTTGGCTCGCCTAAGTGGTCAGTGTTTGGTTCAGATGTGTCTGAGGTTGCGATCCACCACGCGGTAAAGTGTCAGTATGATATGGTTCTCGCGGAACAAATCCCTGCTGATTATCGTCGCCAATACTGTTTGAAAGGGGTGGGGACATTTCAAGGAACTTTCACCATTAGCCAAGCGTTGCGCCGATACTGCCACTTTGCTTGCGAAAACCTCCTCACTCCAAAAACAGAATCGATCTTTGATGCTATTTTTTTACGTAATGTGCTGATCTATTTTGATGTCGCGCGACAAAAGACCATTATCGATAATGTAATCGAGCATTTGTCGGATGGTGGATATCTGTTTTTAGGTCACAGTGAAAACGTAATTAAGGCGCATCCAAAAATGAAGATGGTCGAGAATTGCGTTTATCGTAAGGTGGCAGCATGAATAAGGTAGGCGTTTTTATTGTCGATGACTCAGCCGTGATGCGCCAAGTGCTCGGAGAGGTAATCGACAAAGACCCGCAACTTCAGGTAGTGGGCGTCGCACCGGACCCGATTATCGCCTATCGCAAAATGGAAAAATGTTGGCCCGATGTCATCCTTCTCGACATCGCCATGCCTAAAATGGATGGCATTGTATTTCTGCGTCAAATTATGTCGACGCGACCAACTCCCACCATTATTTGTTCAGCAAAAACAGAAGCGGATCCACAACTGAGTTTAGAGGCTTTATCGTCTGGGGCGATTGAAGTGATCAATAAACCTCAATCACAATTAACTGACTATCTTCACTCAAAAGAAGTTGATGCGATTCTGTGCGCGCTAAAACAGGCGGCAAAAATTAAAGTTAAACCACTCAAATACTTAGGTGAAAAAAGCTACCGATTGAAAAACAGCGCTGATGTGGTGTTGAAGCCCTCACTATCGCATCCTATAGAGTCAAAAGACAAGGTGATATTAGTCGGTGCATCGACAGGGGGCACTGAGGCGATTCGACACTTTCTTTCTTTGACCCCTGAGGATACTACACCGATCGTCATCGTGCAGCATATGCCGGAAAAGTTTACCCAAGCGTTTGCATTAAGGCTCAATCACGAAGTTTTACAGCACGTTGTAGAGGCAGAAGATGGCATGCAATTGCAAAGAGGCTGGGTCTACATAGCCCCGGGTTCGATTCACACGGTACTCAAATGTCGAAACCAGCAATATTACCTAGAATTAAAACAGGGTCCCTTGGTCTCTAGGCATAAACCATCGGTCGATGTCTTGTTCCGCTCAGCGGCGCAAGAAGCGGGGGAGAATGCGATAGGAGTGATTTTGACTGGTATGGGCGATGATGGTGCCCAAGGCATGCTCGAAATGTATAAGACGGGAGCAAAGACGTTTGCCCAGAATGAAGCGAGCTGCTTAGTTTACGGTATGCCTAAAGAAGCTATTGATAGAGGCGGTGTTAGTGCTAGCTACGCGCTAGAGCTATTGCCTTATCAGGTACAGAAATGTTTGGAGAAACGATGAAGAACTTAAATGATCATATAGAAGCAATGCGTATCGCCTACGTGATTGTGGATGAAAGATTAAACGTTTTACAGCTTTCCAAACAAGCCGCCGAGCTGTTTCGTGTGACTCAAGGAGGCTCTCTGTTTGATGCCAATGTCAGTTTTATTGATGAAGCGTTTAATCCCGTGGCGCTAGAGCAGCAACTTTTTGACGTCGTTGCCTCAGGCGAAGAGTATGAACTTGAAGTCGGGTTAAGTTATCCGGACAAAAACATCGAGTGGGCGAAACTCTATCTAATTCGCTACAAAGATTACTTTATTCTTTACCTCATTGATGTTGGAGAGTTGGTGGCGGCAAGGCGACTGAACAATCAGCTGTCGATGTTAGACCCTCATACGGGATTACTTTATCGAGAAGCATTTTTGTCGCGCATTAATCAAGAATATCAACAAGGTACAGTGTGTTGCGTACGGATTTGCAACTATCAGCGGATCAATGAAATATGGGGTGCAGCAGTGGCGAACCTCGTGTTTATGGAAATATTGGCAAGAGTGGTGAGCGAAATAGACAGTGCAATTTGCAGTAAGCATTCTACCGATAGCTTTAACATTTTTATCCCGCCAGATACTCCGTTTAACATTGAGCGTTTTTATGCTCTGCTCAATGAACCGTTCCACTTCAATCAACGTCATTTCTTCAGCAACGTTGCGCTGGGTTACTACGTGGAGAAACAAGGGGACTCGCATGAACAGAGCTTAAACAAAGCGGAGATGGCGATACTGGATGTCTTGACTGAGCGAGTACGTTTAGCCGAATTTCAAGAAGAGTTAGCCAAACAAATCGAGCACCAGAACCATCTAGAAATGGAGTTTCGCGCTGCCTTAAACAAAGGCCAATTAGAGCAAGATTTTCACGTCGTGTTTCAACCGATTCATGACGCTGAGACAGAAGACGTCGCGGGGGCTGAGTGCTTAATCCGTTGGACGCCGAACGGTCAGTTTGTTTCACCAGAAGAATTCATTCCTATCGCGGAAAGGATTGGCGATATAGGCACGCTTACTCAGTTTAACATTGTGCAGCTTGGCAAATTGGTCACCAGTTTGGAACAGCATGGCATAGATACCATGGAGCTGCTGTTTGCGCTAAATATCAGCGTAGTAGAAATCCTCGATGTCGAGTTTACTGACAAGTTAGTTAAGGCAATCACCGATAACCATCTCTACCCATCACAGATAAAACTGGAGCTAACCGAGTCGGCATTGATCGATAACTTTAACTACGTAAACCAAACGTTAGAGAGGTTGCAAAAACTCGGCTTTAGAGTCTCTATAGATGATTTTGGCACCGGCTTTTCGAGCTTGAGCTATTTATGCCGATTGAGTTTTGACGAGATTAAGATTGACCGCGCGTTTGTGACTAATGTGGTCGAAGACTCTAAATTGCAAACCGTGTTCAACTCCATCGCATCATTAGCAACCAATATGAACAAACCCGTGGTTGCAGAAGGAGTCGAGACGCTTGAACAACTGATTTATGCCAAAGCCAAACAGGTGGAGTATATCCAAGGTTACTACTTTAGTAAGCCGCTACCTGCTCAAGAGTTCACGGCTTACTTGGTTGAAGGGCGAAAAAAATCGCAGCGGATTAGCTGCGATTTTACATAAGTCATTAGGCGTTAACGGCGTTTAGGTTTGCGTGCCGCTGGTGGCTTGCCTGAACCATTACCTGTTGGCTTCCCACCGCGACTGTTAGTCGGTTTACCATTGGGTTTTCCACCACGAGACGCTTGTCCGCCGTTGCTCCCTTTGGCGTTGCCATTCTTGCCTTTACCTTTGTTATCGCCGTGCATTTTTTCAAAACCAGGTTGGCTCTTGGTATGCTTGGTCGCAAAACGTTGTGAGCCATGACGGCCCGACTTACGGCGTTGAGCTGGTGTTTTAGCATCGACATCTTCAGCAGGCACTAAGCAGCTTGTCTTATCACCAATCAAGTGCTTTTTACCCATGTTTATGAGCGCTTCACGAATTAGCGGCCAGTTAGCTGGATCATGGTAACGCAGTAAGGCTTTGTGCAGTCTGCGTTGACGTTCACCTTTAGCGACAGGCACATCTTCACGCTTCTTGTACTTCACGCGTTTGAGAGGGTTAGTCTCCGAGTAATACATAGAGGTCGCATTACACATCGGTGATGGGTAGAAGTTCTGTACTTGGTCACACTCAAAGTTGTTCTTCTTGAGCCATAGTGCCAAGTTCAGCATGTCTTCATCTTCGGTGCCCGGGTGCGCAGAGATAAAGTAAGGAATTAGGTACTGCTTTTTACCCGCCTCAGCACTGTACTTCTCAAACATCTCTTTGAAGCGGTCATAGGTGCCCATGCCCGGCTTCATCATCAGATCCAGTGGGCCTTTTTCCGTGTGCTCTGGAGCAATCTTCAAGTAGCCGCCAACGTGGTGAGTCACCAACTCTTTAACGTACTCTGGAGATTCAATCGCTAAATCGTATCGCACGCCCGATGCGATCATGACTTTCTTGATGCCATCCACTTTACGCGCTTCTCGATACAGATCGATGGTGTGCTTGTGGTCGGTATTGAGTTTGTTACAGATGCCTGGGAAGACACACGATGGGCGTCGACAGTTTGCTTCTGCTTTTGGATCGCTACAGCCAAGACGATACATATTGGCGGTTGGGCCGCCAAGATCGGAAATGGTGCCAGTAAAGCCAGGTACCTTGTCACGAATCTCTTCAAGCTCAGTCAAAATAGATTCTTTCGAGCGGTTTTGGATGATACGACCTTCGTGTTCAGTGATCGAACAGAATGAACAACCACCAAAACAGCCACGCATGATATTGACCGAGGTTTTAATCATGTCGTAAGCAGGTATCTTGGCTTTGCCATACATAGGGTGAGGCACACGCGCATAAGGCAAACCAAATACGTAGTCCATCTCTTCAGTCGACAGTGGGATTGGAGCTTGGTTTACCCATAGCTCGCGATCACCGTGGCGTTGAATCAGCGCGCGACCCGAGTATGGGTTGGTCTCTAGGTGCATGATTCGACTGGCGTGCGCGTAAAGAATACGGTCGTTGTTCAGTTTTTCGAACGGAGGAATACGTACTGCGGTTGTTGCTGCATCATGGCGTGACGGGCGAATGGTAATAGGTTTCGCTCCAGTATCTTCTGCTTTGGCTTTTGTGTCACATTGCTCTTCAACCGCGTAAGGGTTTGGCGGAACAAATGCTTCTTTGCGTGGTTTCTCGATGCGAGAAGAATCAATCACATTGTAGCCTTCTGGAGCCGCAGGGAGATTCACCGCCGTACCACGAATATTGGTTAGTGAGGCAATATCTTCGCCATCTGCTAAGCGATGGGCAACTTCCACAAGTGCTCGCTCGGCGTTACCAAACAGAAGAATGTCGGCTTTTGCATCAAATAGTACAGAGCGACGTACTTTATCTGACCAGTAATCATAATGCGCGAGGCGACGTAGGCTTGCTTCAATACCACCCAAGACAATAGGGATTCCTTTGTAGGCTTCACGACAACGCTGTGAATAAACTAAAGTTGCACGATCTGGTCGTTTGCCCCCTTCATTATTCGGTGTGTAAGCATCATCATGGCGCAACTTTCTATCCGCGGTGTAGCGGTTGATCATTGAATCCATGTTGCCTGCTGTAATACCAAAGAACAAATTAGGTTTGCCGAGCGCCGTGAACGCGTCTTTGTTGTTCCATTCTGGTTGAGAGATGATGCCAACACGAAACCCTTGTGCTTCGAGCAGGCGGCCGATAATCGCCATACCAAAGCTTGGGTGATCAACATAAGCGTCACCCGTTACAATAATAATGTCACAGCTATCCCATCCTAAAGCATCCATTTCTTTACGATTTGTTGGTAGAAATGGCGCAGTGCCGTAGCATTCTGCCCAATATTTTTTGTGCTCATGAATAGGAGTGATATTGCTGTACATATTTTGTTCTCTGTTCCAGGGAGCGCGAATTATAGCGACTTGGACGATGACTATCTACCTCAATATGATTCTGGTTATTTCGACAATATTTGCCTTAACCAGTGATAGGAAAGATAGGTGGTACTAAAGTGTTAAACGAGTAACGATCATATGCCGCTCAATGACCTATAATATGCATATTATTGTTATGGCGTTGGTTGGTTATCATGACAACAGTATTAGAAGAAAGGCTCGATGAGAAGCGAGTCGAAGGGCGCAAGCCTAAATACGCGGTTTACGATTGGTATTTGAACCTCAAAACCCATGTACTGGAATGCGACGATGAAGCCAAGAGCTTATTGGTAGGTGACCCGTCAAATTCCCTGACAGCAAAAGCGTTATTTGATTTGTTGCCAAAATCCCAACGAAAGGTCGTTAAAAACGCCTTTCAAGCTGCTTTAGACTCAGGAGAGCGCACTTATACTCATTGTTGTTTGCTTAACTCAGTCAGCTTATTTGTCTATGTCGAGATAGTGATTGAGCGAGTCAGCGCGTATGAACTTAAAGGTACGCTTTCTCCTTGCTTAAACATCGCTTCTCGCCATGAAGCAGCAGAAGTGTTCTATTCAGTGTTTGAAAACCCTCATCACGGAATTATAGTGACGGACTCGGAGACGCGAATATTAGCTTGCAACCATCATTTTGAATCTTTGACAGGCTATTTAAGAAATGAGTTGGTCGGTCTCAAAACACAAATCTTTAATGCAGATAAGCACAGCCAAGCCTACTATCAACAACTGTGGCAGAGACTCAGCAACTTTGGCTACTGGAATGGCACCATTCTCTCTCGTCGCTCAGACGGCTCGGTATTTCCACAAGACCTAACAATACATAAAGTCAATCCTGGCAATGGCAGCAATTATTACGTGGGTTTTTCGTCGGATTTGTCTGGAGCGTTGGATCGAATTGAGGATATTGAATCTGGCGGCATTGACCTTTTAACGCAACTGCCGAGTAAAGAGACGTTTATAACTCACCTTGCAGAAGTGTGCCGACACACCGAGATAGGGCAAGGTGTGGTGGTGCTAGCGATGCAACCCAATTTCCCTAAAGGTTCAATTCAGGAGGTTAAGCGTCAGTTCGCGAGTTACTTAAAAGACAATACCAAAGTACTGTGTAGCGGATACATTGGCCACGATTGCTTTGTTGTCACTCTAGCTTACAGTTTTCAGCAATCGACGCAGGTGGTGACAAATATAGGTCGCTCTATCACCAAGTTGTTCCATAGCTTCAAGCACGCACAAGCGCCTGTCGCAACTGCGTTGAAAGAGGGGATTTCTGGCGTGTCTGTACTTGATGTCGATGCTACTAATCCCAATCAGTTGGTTTCTCATGCCTATCAAGCGTTACTCGAACTGCATTCAGGTCAGTCGCGCCGCATCAATTTTTATGACCGCCATATTCACAATCAAATTGAAAGGAAAAAGGCATTAGAAGAGTACGTTGTTGAAAGCTTAGAAAGTGGCGCAATTGATGTCTATTTTCAACCTATCGTAGATCTACAGAGAAATAGAATCGACAAATTTGAGGCGTTGTGCCGATTTCCAGCAAAAGAAGGCCTTGAAGCGACAACCCAAGAGTTAGTCGGTGTGGTCGAAGAGTTAGACAGAGTTGTCCAGCTTGATGATTTAGTGTTACTTAGCGCTTTGGAGCAGTTAGCAGAGTTACAAAGGCTGTTTGGTGACCACGTTAAGCTTTCGGTCAATCGTTCACTAAAAACATCGACTGAACTCGACCAAACCCTACAAAGAGCTGCAATGGTGCTCGATAAGGAAGGGGTAAGCCCAGAGTCTATTACATTGGAGTTTACCGAGAGTGCTTATTTTGAGAGTGACAAGAAAAACAAACAAGTGCTGTCTTTACTGAGAGAGGCAGGCGTTAAGATAGCGGTTGATGACTTTGGTACAGGGAGCGCATCTTTTCGTTATCTCAAAGAGTGTTACTTCGACATTCTCAAAATAGACAGAGCTTTTATTCAGAACATCACTTTTGAGTCACGGCAGTACTTTATTGTTCAGGCGTTAATTCTACTCGCCAAGCGCCTTGATTTAGAGGTGATCGCCGAAGGTGTGGAAACTGAGCAAGAGCTGCATATCTTGGCAAGCTTAGGAGTGGACTATATTCAAGGTTACTACTTCTCTAAACCCATGCCATTGAAAGAGTTAAAACAGGTAACTGACTATTGCCAGTTACGAACGACTATTTCGCAAGTGAAAGCCGATTCAATGGTTCATCTAGTCGAGCATAGCCATCACGTAGACGCGGGTGACCCTTTATCTTTGGTCTATCAGTACTTCGCAGATGGATTCAACGACTACTTACCCGTGGTAGAAGACAAGGTGTGTGTTGGCTATATAGATAGAGCTAATATGAATCTTCACTTAACGCCGAATATGGGAACCGATCTCGAATCGAATAAAGAGAATGCTTATTGGCACAAACCGGCAAATAGGCTGATGTTGCCCGTTAAAACAAAGGTGGCTTGGGATACAGCGCAATCTGAGATCACTCGCTTAGTAGCACAAGCAACACCATTCCCTTGGATACTCGTTGATGAGCAGGGGGTGTTCAAAGGCATTGTGAGCTCAAAATCTGTGATGGAGTATTTGGCTAATAATAATTCTGTCACTTAAGGAATCTTGTTCTAACTTTAATACTAGGGATTACTAAACTAAAGGATGATCCTATGTATAGGGAGTTAGGTTCCGCCCAGCTTTCATCAAGCCACGGCGATTCAGGTGTCGCTAAGACACTGGATTGGGTATGGGACTTAGAGCATCACCAACTCACTATCGATGAAGCTCTATGCGGGCAGGTTTTAAATTCGGAACTTCCATCGTTAACGGGCAATGCTTTACTGCCTTGCATGAGCTATCACGATCAAACCGAACTGCTTGCTCTGCTAGCGGAGGCGGGGAGACTCCGTTCTAAACAGCGTTTTTGCTGCTGTTTACAACTGAGTGATGACCAGTGCTGCTACGTCGAGCTGATCTTCCAAGGACAAGATCGTTACACAGTCACAGGGAGCATCACACCGCTACTGTTTGTTCATGCCACAACTTCTACGCTGAGTGCTTTGTTTGAGCAGCTATTTAATAATCCTCATCACGGGGTAGTGCTTGCTGATAGTTCACGTAAGATCGTCGCATGCAACGACTACTTTCTTACCCATACCCATTACTCCAATCAACAGTTGGTCAATCAACCGATGGACCTACTTAATTCCGAAAAACACAGTGATGGGTTTTATCACAAAATTTGGCAGCAAACAGAGCAAGAGGGCAGTTGGTCTGGCGTCGTGCTTATCCAAAGTGCCCGAGGTCAAACCTACCCTCAAGATTTAACACTACAAAAGATAGATTTAGTAGAAGGGACATTCTATGTTGGCGTCTATCTTGACCTCTCAAACAATCTTTACCGCATCGCGGATGTGGAACTCGGTGGCGTAGAGCTGCTCACTCAATTGCCAACCGAGAAGCAGTTTACCCGCACTATAGCCAATCAGTGGATGGATGCCGCGGAGCCTAATATCAGCATGGTGGTCGCGTTTCACCCTAACTTCTCTCAGGTAGATGACTTTGAGTTGAAATCTATGCTCTCTGAACACCTGAATAAGAACAAAGTCGCCAAGTTTGTTGGTTACCTTGGTAGCAACCATTTCGTTGCGTGTTTGGAATGCGACAAGGTCATTGGGCCATCGCAAATCAGATTAATTCATCAAACTATTCGACGTTTTTTCGCGACGCTTAATCACGATGCAGGCAAAACCATCCACAATGCGATCATAAACGGCCGAGTTGGTGTCTCAGTATTGGGGCATGATACTCACAGCCCGAAGAAATTAGTTTCCCACTCAGTGCAGGCGATGCTTGAGCAATCAAGCGCGCAACGTGGGCAAATTACCTTTTATCATGGCGCACTGCATAAGGAAGTATTACGCCGAAAAGAGCTAGAGGAGTGGGCCGAAAAGCTAATTAAATCTCAAACCGTTGAAGTCTATTATCAGCCCATTGTTGATGTAAAAAACTGGGACATCGTGAAGTTTGAAGCGCTAAGTCGCTTTAAAGATCAGAATGGAAAAATTCTCAATACCCAAGAGATGGTGATGATTGCCGAGGATTTGGATTTGGTGTCTGATTTAGACTGGTGCGTAGGTAAAAAAGCGTTGCAAGACCTGAAGAAAATTCAAGAGCGTTTTGGCGGTAACTTGGGGGTGACCATCAATCGCTCGTTAAACACTAAGCTTGAAGTCGATGAAGTACTGCAAAGTGCCGACTCTTTGGTGCATCAATATGCTTCTAGCCCTGAGACCGTCACCATCGAATTGACCGAGAGTGCGTATTTTGACAGTGAATCACGCCAATCAAGTTTGATCCGAAATATTCGGCGCAGAGGGGTTAGCGTAGCCATTGATGATTTTGGCACAGGCTATAGCTCGTTTGCCTACTTGAGTGATTGTAACTTCGACATCCTCAAAATTGACCGCGAGTTCGTCAAGGATCTCAAAGAGGGCTCGCACAAGTATTATATTGTCAAAATGATCACTCAACTCGCTCATACCTTGAACGTTCAAGTCGTCGCAGAAGGGGTGGAAACTCGCAATGAGTTAGAAGTAGTTTGTGGTTTAGGTGTTGACTATATCCAAGGGTATTATTTTTCTAAACCACTGCCTTTTGATGAGTTAGAGAGTGCATGGGGATACTATGAAAAACTGGAAGGCTTTTTGTCTAGCGCAGGGCATGCGAGACAAGTTGGGATATTAAGCATTACTCAAGTCCATATCCCGACCCTTACACCGGATGACACACTTGATAAAGCGAGAGCCTTACTCGACTCTGAGCAATACCGACTTGAGGTGATTCCGATCGTCGACCGAAAAGTATGTGTTGGCATTGTTGGTAGAGAGGAGCTGAACTACCATTTGTCACCCACATTAGGCACTAAATTGGAAACGAGCAAAGATCAATCGATCAGTCGTAAACGACTCAATCAAGTCATGCGGACCAACGTATTCAGCGTTTCACACCACTCTAAGGTGTCCAAAGTGAGTGAAATCATTAAGTCAGGTATTAAGCCTCCTTGGCTAGTTGTGAATGATTCCGGAGAGTATCTCGGTATTGTCACCAATCAAGATATTTTGGAACACTTCGCCAATGGCTAAAATTGCTCAATCTGCTATTATCCGCACCCTATAATTCATTCAAATCAATGACACTATGGTTCAGCAATTACTTACGGTGTTCGCACCTATGTTACTGGGTGCACAGCTCATTCTTACTTTAATTCTCGTCAAAGGTGACATCTGCCCTGGGCAAAGAGGTCGCATTCACAAAGTTCTTCCGCCTTTAGCGATTATGTGGCTTGCTGTCGCGTCACTACGCATTGAAGCCATGATGATTGTCTTTGCTATCGCCTATTTCTATTCCCAAGTTCAAACCAAAAAAACACGAGATCAAGGGCCGATCTGGGTGATGTATTTAGCAAATGGTTTGGCGCTAGCTTATGTCGGTATTGAGGTTGGCTCGCAGGCATCTTTGGCTGGTGGGTTAAGTGTGTTTGTGCAGATCAGTCTTTTAGGGGCTTTGCTTGCTCATTTGTTACTGACTATCGCACGCACGCGCTTGCAGGCTTTTCACCGTATTCTCCCTGTTTCTGGCGTTGTTTCGGCGATGCTGATGAGCCTTGCGATATTACTCAAAGCTAATGGTCTAGATAATGAAATTTTAACCGTAGTTATTCAGCCTTTGCTAGTTGGTTTTGCCCTGATGATCAGTTCAGTCTTTGTCTGGTGTTGGCATATGCTGACGGCCAAAGAAATCAACAAGATGCAGCTTGGCATTGCGCTAGCGTTTATGCTGATTGCGGCGACATCTAATCAGGCTATTTTTGCTCTGTAAATCGGATAAAGTTTAGAGCTAGCTCACTTCAAAAGCGCACATTTGCGTCTACGCTTGTAAGAGCAACGGCGTTAAAGGAGGCGGTGATGGATCTCAGCAATGTAGGACGCTTAGACAGCGCAATTTTATTGGGAATCGTGAATGAAAAGCTGCGCTTAGAGTGTGATTCTTTTGAAGAGTTAGTCTCTATGTACGAGATGGATGTTGAAGCGGTGATTGGTAAGCTTGATGTGCTCGGTTATCAATACGACCCTTTAACTAATCAGTTCAAATCTTATGACAGATAAAACAAAAAAGAGGCGCTAAGCCTCTTTTTTTGATCCTCTATACCGTTTTTATTCCATCTAAGTGGCTTTGAGACTGAATTCTCGCGGTGTTAAAAAATGCCTGCAAGTAGCGTTTACTTTTATCTGTGTTGCGTGTTGCAGCAAACAAGCGTCGCCATAATCCGTTGCCGAGAGGAATACTGGTAATCAAGCCTTGCCTTGAAAACTCACTGATTGCCCAGTTGGGTAACGCAGCCACGCCAAGTCCGGCAGACACCATCTGAATCAGCATTAAGGTATTGTCTGCTTGTTTCCATTTTGCCGGCTCAATGCCCGCAGGTTGTAGGAAGTGTTTGACAACATCGAGTCGCGACTTTTGTACTGGGTACGACAGCATGGTTTGCTCTGCGAGATCTTCTGGCTCAATACACTCTTTGTCTGCTAAAGGGTGAGAGGTTGACGTAACCAAGCGCATTTCAAAATCAAACAGGGGTTCATAGTGCACTTCGGAACGAGGTTGAATATCTGAAGTGATAACCAAATCAAGTTCTCCCGCCATTAGCGCTGGCAACGGTTCAAACCCAAAACCGGATGAGAAATCGAGTGTGACGCTAGGCCAAGCCACCTGATACTCCTTAAGTGCAGGCATCAGCCACTGGAAACACGAATGGCATTCAATCGCCATGTGCAGTCGACCGTTGACATCCTCTTTCAAGCTCGCAATTTCATTTTCTGCTTTGGCAATTTTAGGCAACACATCATCAGCCAGTTTTAGAAAGATCTCACCTTCAGAAGTGAATTTTACCGGACGAGTTTTACGCAAAAATAGCTGCCCACCAATTCTCGCTTCCAGATCTTTGAGCTGATGTGACAAGGCCGACTGGGTTAAATGTAGCGTGGTTGCGGTTGCGGTTAGCGATCCAGTATCACGTAAAGTAGTCAATGTTTTCAGATGCTTGAGCTCAATCATGAATTTCCCTCAGATGATGTGTGAACAGCATGAATATTTATAACCTACCCTGTTTTTGTAGGAGTGTAAACATCTAGACGTCTGTAATGTTAACTAATTGTGTTGATTAAATTGTTGAGACTGGAAAATTGGATTATGAAATTTTCTAATAAACAAGTTGAATATTTGGAGGTTGTTCGAATCGGTGTTTGACGAGATAGTTTAGCCATCCAGACATCTTAAAGGTGTTCTGCACAGAATGATTAAATGACAAAATTAAGAATGACAAGGAGCGGCAAGATGACAACGACAACGCATATACTAGGTTACCCTCGCATTGGTGAAAAACGTGAACTCAAATTTGCACTAGAGAAATACTGGCGTGGAGAAATTGACCAAGCTGAGCTGAAAGCAGTAGGCGCTGGGCTACGTAACAAAAACTGGAATACGCAATCTGAAGCTGGGTTAGAGTTTGTGACCGCAGGTGATTTTGCTTGGTATGATCATGTGCTTACCACTACCTTACTGCTAGGGCACGTTCCAAAACGACATCGCGAAGGTTTCCCTGACCTTGATACCTTATTCAAAGTGGGTCGTGGTCAATCTCAGGCAGGATGTGGTTGTAGCGGTCACGCGGCTTCAGACATGACGAAGTGGTTTAACACTAACTACCATTATATTGTGCCGGAGTTCAGTCAGGACGATACGTTTGAAGTGAGCTGGCCTCAACTGTTTGAAGAAGTGAACGAGGCGGTTAAAGCTGGTCATAAAGTCAAACCTGTATTACTTGGCCCTCTGACTTATCTGTACCTAGGTAAGGAAGTAGATGAGGGGTTTGATCGCCTGTCTTTGCTACCTCGTCTATTAACCGCTTATCAGGCAATCTTAGCGAAGCTAGCGAAACAAGGTGTTGAGTGGGTACAGATTGATGAACCGATTCTCTCTCTTGAGCTGAACAAGCCTTGGCAAGACGCGTTTAAATTGGCGTATCAAGTCATTCGCAGTGATGTGAAGGTTCTGCTTACCACGTATTTTGATTCAGTTAGCGACACGCTTGATAAAGTTGTCGAGCTAGCTGTAGATGGCTTACACATTGATTTGTCGGCAGCGCCTGAACAACTAGACGCTGTTGTCGAAAAACTGCCTGAACATTGGGTGCTGTCTGCTGGTGTAGTGAATGGGCGTAACGTGTGGCGTGCAGATTTGAGCGCTCAACTAGCGTTACTGCAACCGCTTAAAGATAAGCTCGGTGACAAGTTATGGGTGGCGAGCTCGTGTTCACTACTGCACAGTCCGGTGGATCTAGAGTTAGAACCTGTATTGACGGAAGAAGTGCGCAGCTGGTTTGCTTTTGCTAAGCAGAAAGTAACGGAAGTGGCGCTACTGGGTAAGGCGCTAGATGGTAACCAAGAAGCCATTCTTGCTTGTGACACCTATAGTGCGCCGATCCAAGCACGTAAAACCGCAACTCATGTCAATAAGCCGCAAGTTCAAGCGCGTTTAAATAGTATTACTAAGTCTTTGGCAGAGCGTAGTGCTCCCTATGCTGAGCGAGCCGCGCACCAAAGTGAAGTATTGGGGCTGCCGCTGTTTCCAACCACGACCATTGGCTCTTTCCCGCAAACGAGCGAGATTCGAGTTCAACGCAGCGCTTATCGCACAGGTAAGTTGTCACAAACGGAATACGATCAAGCCCTAAAAGGCCATATTGCAGATGCGGTTAAACGCCAAGAAGCGTTGGATCTGGATGTCTTGGTTCACGGCGAAGCTGAACGTAACGATATGGTGGAATACTTTGCAGAAAACTTAGCGGGTTTCCAAACCACAAAATTTGGTTGGGTGCAGAGCTACGGATCTCGCTGCGTTAAGCCTGCCATTGTCGTTGCTGACATTGAACGCGAAAAACCGATGACGGTGGAATGGTCTACCTATGCGCAGTCTTTAACATCGAAACAGATGAAGGGCATGCTAACGGGGCCAGTGACGATTCTTTGTTGGACATTCCCACGTGAGGACATCACTCGCAAGCAAATCGCGGATCAACTTGCACTCGCACTGCGTGATGAAGTGTCAGACTTACAAGATGCGGGCATTAACATTATCCAAATTGATGAGCCAGCGATTCGTGAAGGCTTGCCACTTAAGAAACGCGATCATAAAGAGTACTTAGAATGGGCAGTGGATGCGTTTAAGATTTCAGCGGCAAGCGCCAAGCCAGAAACTCAAATCCACACTCACATGTGTTACTCAGAATTCAATGAGATCATTGAATCTGTCGCCGCGCTAGATGCTGACGTGATTACCATCGAAACATCGCGTTCAAACATGGAACTGCTTAAAGCATTTGAAGACTTCAACTATCCAAATGAGATTGGCCCAGGTGTCTATGACATTCACTCGCCAAACATTCCAACTAAAGAATGGATTGAAGGCCTACTCAACAAAGCGGCAGAAAAGATTCCTGCGCAGCGCTTATGGGTGAACCCAGATTGTGGACTGAAAACACGTAACTGGGCAGAAACGGAAGCATCATTATCCAATATGGTGTTAGCTGCTAAAGAACTGCGTAAAAGCTACCAAGCGTAACCTTGAGTTGTAAAACAATAAATACCGACCCTTTTGGGTCGGCATTTTCGTCTATTCCACTCAACATTAATTAGATTGCTTGGCCATTTACCGTGACTTCTACGTCGATGTTACCGCGCACAGCGTTTGAGTAAGGGCACACTTGGTGCGCAACGCGAACGAGCTCAAGCGCTTGTTCTTGAGGTAAATCGATTGATGCAGCAAGGCTTACCGTTAGCGCAAAACCGCCTTGTTCGTTCGGACCAATCCCAACCTCTGCTGTCACTGGTGCTTCTTTTAAAGCTACTTTACCTTCGCGGGCCACATGCAAAATAGCATTTGAAAAACAGGCTGAGTAACCTGCGGCAAACAGTTGTTCTGGGTTGGTAGCAGCGCCTGTACCGCCCATTTCTTTCGGATAAGCGAGCTCAAGTTCAAGTAAGCCATCGTCTGTTTTAACCAAACCATTTCTGCCTGCTAGTGCTGTTGCTTTAGTTTTGTATAGGGTTGTCATGTTTGCATCCTTATTTTAAGTTGTGCGCAATCTAATTGTTTGCAATATTAGATCGAAACAAAGTTTGAATGCAAGTATATTGTGCGCAATTTAATTTGAAAGGGTGGTGAAATGAGTTTCTGCGATAGCGACAAACGGCTAACTGAAGAAGAGAGTATATTGTTAGAGAATCAGGTTTGTTTTCCCCTCTACAGCGCTTCCAATGCCGTGATTCGAACCTATCGCCCGTTATTAGATGCCCTAGACCTCACTTATTCTCAGTATCTTGTCATGATGGTGCTGTGGGAAAGTGATGGGATTAGCGTTAAGGACATAGGTGCACGATTACACCTCGATTCTGGCACTTTAACCCCTTTATTGAAGCGGCTTGAAGCGAAAGGCTTTGTAGTGAGAGGAAGAAGCGAACTGGATGAAAGGGTGAGGGTGCTAAAACTCAGCGAAGAGGGCAGAGAGCTTAAAGCTAAAGCCCTTTCTATCCCTACTGAGATGAAATGTAAGATTCAGCTCGACCTAGATGAGCTAATCCTATTGAAAACATTGTGCGAAAAAGTAATGGTTAAGCTTGAGCAGTAACGGCAATTTTAATGGGTTTACCAACAGACGAAGGAACATCAATGCTAGAAACTAAAAGACTTCAGCTAAGACAATGGAAAGATTCAGATATTGAACCTTATTGCCAGATAAATGCTAGTGAGCAGGTGATGCGCTATTTCCCGTCAGTTATGACCAAAGAAGAGACCACGGCTCAAGTAGGCCGTGCACGCAGCTACATTGACAAAAATGGTTATGGCTTTTGGGCAGTTGAGTTAAAAAGTACCCAAGAGTTTATTGGCTTTGTTGGTCTGCTGGCGCAAAGTGAAGAAAGTGGTTTACCCAATGCGCCATTTGTAGAAATTGGTTGGCGATTAGATTCTAAACATTGGGGCAAGGGCTACGCGCCAGAAGCGGCTCAAGCTGCTTTGGAGTTTGCTTTCAAGGAATTGAATCTAGAGCAGGTCTACTCCTTTACTGCTTTGCCAAACTTACCTTCACAAAGGGTGATGGAAAAAATTGGTATGAGCAACACAGGGCAAGACTTTGACCATCCCAAGTTAGCGAAAGGTCACGAGTTAGAGCGCCACTGCTTATTTAAAATCACTCGCGAGCAGTGGCAATCAGTTCAATAACTGTTAAGTGCCTATACGCGGTTATCACCCGTGCTAAAAGCGATAGTTTGGCTGATTTCTGTCAGTGAACGCCCGCTTTCTTGTTGCCAGTGAGCAAAAGCGCTGCTGGCTGCTGCAAGGGAGCGTTTGGTGTCTTTGCCCCCTTCAATGATTTTGTAGTTACGTAGATAGCTTTCGACATCGCCTGAAAGGATAAAGGTATCGACACCCATCTGGCGCAAACTGTACGGGCCTGTATTGCCACCAAGACGGTTACCATGCTTCTTGAGATAACTCCAAAGCCCTGTAATGTCTTCACTTGGCCAATTGGCGACCATGTTGGAAAATGAACCATGTTGTAGAGAAGCTTCGTGCAGCATTTGAGCATTCGATTGAATAGATTTCACTTTGGCGTGATGGCGAATAATTCGAGTATCTGACGCTTTGTTGTCCCATTGTTCGTCAGAAAGCATCAAGAGTGGTTCAATCTTAAAAGCAAAGAACACCTCTTCAAAGTTAGGCCATTTGTTCCTCACTACCTTCCAAGAAATGCCACTTTGAAACACCTTCATACTGAATGCGGATAGCCAGCGATCGTTGGAAATCTGCCTCAGCTGATCCAATGGCAATGGCTTAGATAGTAATGACTCTAGGTTTGCTTCCCCACCTTTACGCTCTGCTGCGCGTTGGTAAATATCGTCGAACTTTTCTAGTGCCACAGTGAGGCTCTCCATAATATCTTTATCCACTTTAGCGAACATACTAACTTTCTAGCTATTGTTTGTCTGTAGTAAAAGCAGATTGGAGAGCGTATTTTCAAGGCCTTAAAGCGTTTAGCAGATAGTCGGCAAAGGTCCGGTCTTTTAACGATAACTGTTTGTCTTTATAGACAAGATGAATCGGTTTTGTTGGCAGAGGAAAGCTCTCTAGCACTTGCTCAAGTGCGCCTGACTTAAGATCTTGCTCAAGTAAAATTCGAGGCTGCATAACAACCCCAACGCCTTTTAAAGCGGCTTGGCGAAGTACCTCTCCGTTGTTCGCCATCAACTTGATATGTTGGCGTGAATCCGATTTGGTACTCGGAGTCTCTGAAATATCGTGATAGCGGAAACCAAGGCAAGAGTGCTGAGTCAGGTCGTCAGGTTGAATAATCTTGGTATGCCTAGCGAGGTAACTGGGTGAAGCGCAATAGATAAGCTCATACTCTCCTAGGTATCTTGCCACCAAACTGGAGTCTTTTAGCTGACCAATTCTAATAATAAAGTCAGCTTCGCTTTTGTATGGGTCGATAACACTGTTGTCTAGCTCCAAATCAACACTGATATCCGGGTATTGAATGATAAAGTCAGACAAGATCGGAGCGAGCGCTTGAGTACCAAAGGTGACAGGTGCGTTGATCTTTACCGTGCCTTTAGGTTTGTTTTGCAAATCGTAGATTAGGCTTTCAGTATTGCTGATATCTTCCAGTATTCTCTGGCACTCTTTAAGGTAAATTCTTCCAGAGTCGGTTAAGGTTTGCTTTCTTGTCGTGCGATGAATCAGCGGTGTGTTAAGTAAACCTTCAAGATGTTTTATGTGTCTGCCAACCATAGTTGCTGACATAGAAAAATAGTCTGCGGTAAGGCGAAAATTACCTTGTTCGGCGACATGACAAAAAACCTTCATACTGGTGAGTTTGTCCATTAAACACTCTGAGTTGTTAAATAAAAAACTTTGACCTAGTTTAACAATCTGAGCGCTGTAATAACATGGTTAGCTTAACGTGAAGAAAACAAGGTTTACTGAATAATGGATTCAACAATTTTTGTCACTGCGGAGCTAAGAGTAAACTCTGATGTTGACCTAACCGTGGCAAGGAAAGCAATTGAACAGTTTTGCTCTGATATGGAGTCGGAGTCAGGCTGTCAACAGGCGACAGCAACGTATGATGCCAATGACCCTAGACGTGTCATCTTGTGGGAGCGATACGACGACCAGTCAGCGATTGAGGCGCATTTTTCGATGCCTCATACACAAGCGTTTATCGCGCTAGGTATGACAGAATTGGTCAGTGCAACTAACAGCCATAAAGCGGGAGAAGCATAATGAAGTGGGGCATTCTAGGAACGAGCTTTATCTCTGATGTGATGGCAGCAGCGATTGCAGGAGACAGTGAAAGCGAGCTTTATGCGGTTGCAGGCCGAAACCCACAGACGCTTGAAGAGTTTGCCAGCAAGCATTCTGTTGCCAAGACGTACCTTTCAATGGACGAGTTGATAGAAGATAGTAACGTTGAGGTGGTTTACATTGCATTACCCAACCATCTTCACCATGACTATGTCATCAAAGCAGCGCAGAAAGGCAAAGCGATTCTGTGCGAGAAATCCCTATCTATCGATATGGAAAAAACTCATGCCGCATTAGATGCGGTTCGTGAGCACGATGTGTTTTTTGCCGAAGGGTTAATGTATCTGAATCACCCGTTGATTGAATCCATTTTAGAGACGCTAAAGCAGGGCACAATTGGGGAAGTACGTAGCATCCAAGGCTCGTATATTGCTGCGATTAGTCAATTTGTTAACCCGGAGAGTAAGGGGGCACTGTATAACTTAGGCTGTTATCCTGTGTCATTGATGCATCTTGTCCTGCAAAATCAATTTGGCGACAGTATCTTTAAAAATACAGAGATTCAAGCCGTTGGACGCAAAGGGCAAGATGGCAACATCTGCGAATCAAGTGCCATTTTCAAGTTTGGGCAAGGTGTGACAGCTCAAATGCACACAGCAGAAGATCACGGCTTAAAGCATGGTTTCACCATTCTTGGTTCAAAAGGCGCTATCAATATTACAACCAACCCTTGGCTACCTACTGAAGAAAACCAATACTGTGTCGAAGTTTATGAAACCTCGCAGCAAACAGTTACTGTACCGGCTAAAGGGGATGGGTTCTATTATCAGGTAAGAAACATTAGACAGGCAGTGGAATTGGGCCGCAAGTCACTCGATAGACCGAGTGCTACGCCAGATGACTCGACGCAGATAATGAAACTGCTGACCGATTGGGAGCGAGCAGCGTCTGAGCAATGAGTGGCGCCTGTGCGCTAACCACGAAAGCCAGAGCAACTTGCTGTGGCTTTTGTGTCTCTATATCACGATTTGGGTCAAGGTGCCTACTCATTGGTCGCGAGCAACCGCAATAGCAAAAGTTGCTAGTGAGGTCATATTGCTAGATTGGTGAACACTTTAGGATGAGCCTATATTAAAGATATGAATTCTTAATAACTTAGTTTGATGATTAGTAGGACTTTATACGCTTGGATATGCGCTTGGCTGTGTTTTGGCAGTAGCTACGTACACGCACAGTATAAAATGCACTTCTTCTGTCCAGATTTTCCACCCTATACCACGGTTGATAGCTCAGGCAGTCATACTGGGATTGGGCTTAATAAAATGAAGTCGATATTGGACTCAGTCGGCGTAGACTACACCATTGAAATTAACTCTAATCACGGGCGTGCATTGGCTGAGCTAAAAACTGGGCGCTCAGATGGTTTCTTTATGGCATCTCAGAACGATGAGCGCGACAAATATGCGGTTTTCTCTGAGTCAGTGATGACCAATCGTTGGGTCTGGATTGTATTGGCCAATCATCAAGAAGAGTTTTCCTCTCACCCCAAGTCAGGGTATACAGTCGCGAGCTTACTAAACACCAATACCAATCGTTGGCTAGCGAAAACGGGTTTCAACTTAGCACATCCGGCCGAGAGCATTACATCGTTAATTAGTATGTTAGATAAGCAAGAAGTGAACGCTGTATTGGTGGCGGAAGAAGTCTACAATCACAGGTTCAAAAACAACCCCAGATACAAAGTTATCTTACAGGAAGAGAAAGAGTTTGGTGTTTACATCTCCAAGTCATTTCTTAACCGTCATCCCCAGTTCATGGAAAAGCTCAATAAAGCCATACAAGCTAGTCAAACTAAGCGGTGATAAGTTGTTGAGAGAAAACCAAAAGCCAGAGCAAGGTGCTCTGGCTTTGGTTTATCTAGAGATAACGCTTAAAGAGTCAGAAGGTAGTTCACCAACTGATTGTACTCTTCATAAGAACGAATCTGATCCGCTTTGACGATGTACTTGTTGTTCACGACAACCCCCGGAACACCAGTAAGTGTGCTGTTTGCGAATTGCTTGTCGAATCCGCGTTGCATAGAGTTGACCACAAAGCTGTTGTAAGTCGCATCAAACTTCTCTGCATCAATGCCGTTATCAATAAAGATTTGGCGTAATGCTTGCTCATCTTTAGGTGCATTTCGTAGTTCGTGGATCTGCTTGAACATAGCCGGGACCATAGTTTCTTCTGCATCTAAAGCAACCATGGTGGCGTAAGACTTCGCCATCGGCACTGCCATGTTTGCGCCCATAAAGGCAACGTGAACTTTTTCCAGCTTGGCATTGTCAGGCAATGAGGCTTTTAGGTTCTCAACCACAGGTTCAAACTTGTAGCAGTGAGGGCAGTAAAATGAGAAAAACTCAGTCACCTTCGGTGTTGCCGATTTATTTGTATCTAATACCTTGTAGTGTGTTCCTTCTTCAAACTGCGCAGCCTGTACCGACAAGGCAAAAATCAAAGAAGAGAAAAGAGTAAATAGCTTTTTCATCGCTTATTCCTATATAAATTCCGATTATCAAATAGCGTTAATACTCCCAATGTGAGCAACACAATGAGAGGTGTACTTAAAGTTAGGAGTTAAGCAATAGGAGGACGAAACAGAGTACGAGAGCGGGTGATGGCTTTACCAATCGCTTCTAAACCTAATGGCGCGAGGATAGGTAGGGAGATTTGTTCAGTAGATATGGATTGGCTGTTGGTCAGTTTCAGTAGACAACTTGAGCCACAGCAGTGATGGGCAGATGCTTCACTGTAGTCTTGTAACTTCGGGCATTCAATTGGGCTTAGTTGGTACTGATTCTCGCTACTTAGTCGTTGCGGTGAGATCGGCTCGAAAATTTGCTCACTGGCTTGCACGCTCAACGCTGCACTACTGATCAGCAGCAGGCAGGTTACGGCAAAAACAGAGAGTATCGAACGACTAAATAACAACTGAGCAATCCATGGCATTGAAGTAACAACAGCTTAACGGAATTTATCATTGAGATAAATGTTTTGTTATCACTGCGAGATTCTTATGGCTAACCTTTATCTGTGCTTTAAATAGAGATAGAGCGGTAAGCCAAACGAAACACCGGCAGTCAAGGTCCCGATAATCGCGACAAAGCGTCCTTTCACTTGGTTTTGTTTTCCATCGACAAGAATAAAGCCGATCAAGGCCGCCGCAGCAACAACCACGTCAAGCCATGCCATGATGCTAATTGGATTAGCTAAGGCCTGCTCAAACAAAAGTGGCAGGTTTAAGCCATTAGTGAAAAGCCAAGGCAGAAAAGCCGCGTATGGAGCGGCAATCCCCAATACAGTGAGTACAAGATAAAATCGAGACATTGTGAACCTTCCTATAAAATCAATGACAGAGCAATTGCTGACATGATGATCCCAACCAAGAACTCAAGCACTTTCCAAGCTTTTGGTTTTTTAAATAGTGGGGCTAAAAATCGAGCGCCAAAGCCCAAGGAAAAGAAAAAGACAAACGATGCTGTGATTGCGCCATAAGCAAATAGACTCTGATTGGGTTGATATTGAGTTGATATCGAACCGAGTAAAACTACAGTATCTAGGTAGACATGTGGATTTAGCCAAGTGAAGGCCAAACAGATAGAAACGGCTTTGAACAGCGAGGTGTCACTACCGTTACTTGCACTCATCCCATGGTGAGAGGTAAATGCGGATTTAAAGCTAAGAAAAGCGTAAACGGCAAGAAAAATCGCCCCTCCCAAACGGGTGACACTCTCTATCTGCGGGTACTGTTTAACAATCGCGCCAAATCCTGCCACACCAAAACTGATTAAAATAGCATCTGAAATCGCGCATACTGCACATATGACAAACACGTGCTGATTTCTAAGCCCTTGTTTCAACACAAAAGCGTTTTGCGAGCCAATGGCTAAGATAAGTGATAAACCTAGTGAGAAGCCTGCTAGATAAGTAGACATTTTCGTTCTGTTCGTCCTTTAGCGAAGAAAAATTATGACATTGTGGGTTAGGCTAATGCGTTGGAGCCTTCTGGCACTATGACAGGTAAGTCGGTACAGCCAAAGTCACAGCCAAGTTGTGCCAGTATTGCGGTAAGTTGACCGCGATGGTGAGTTTGGTGGTTGAAGATATGTTGGCAAAACTCACCGACATTACGCTTCATTTCTCCCCCTTCGGTGGTGATATAAACCACCGTTTTTGAACAAGTCTCGGTAGTAAAACCCTTCGTCATGTCGATGTAAATCTGGTCAACGAGCGAGCGAAGCGCTTTCAATTCTTCGATGTTTGTTACAAAGGTATCGTCTACGGCTTTCGCAATGGGCAGCGATTCAACTTGCTGTGGAGTCAATCGATGGATTTGATTGGTGACCAAACGTTGCAGCATGATTAAGTCACCAAATAAAATATGGTTCCAATGTGCCATCACGGATGGAAAAAAGGAGTGAGTCTCTTGGTTAAGCTGCTGTGGGCTAAGCTGCTCACAAATGCCAAGTAACTGTTGGTTCATACGCTGGTTGTAGAGCGCCAGCATTCTATAATTTGCAGATAAATCCATTTGTCTCTTTCCTTGCTCAAATCCAGTGACGTAAACCAATCCTTTGGTCTACTATTTTTTGTTTTTTATTGGGCTTGATTGCGGCTCTTTAGCAACGGTTTGGGGGATGAAATACCGATCAAGTTACCCAACAGCATCAAGGCTGCGCCAAGCACCAGACTAATCTCGAAGGGTTCAGAGTAAAGTAAAACGCCGACTAAGGCGATCATTGGCAAGCGTAAAAAGTCCATAGTGACAACAAATGAGACTTCAGCACACTGCATTGCTTTGGTCATGCAATAATGGGCCGACAAGGAGGTAAATCCAATCACCAACAGCCACAGCCATTCAATGCCCTGGGGGGTGTGCCAATTAACAATACTGAAGGAAAAACCAATAGGTAGTTGGATTGCACACATAAAGAACAGAATGGTAAGCGGGTGTTCGCTACTTGCCAAAGACTTGGTTGAGGAGTGAGCGACGGCGTAGCAAAATGCCGCTGCAAGTACGATGAAAGCGGCGGGCGAAACAATATCAAAGCCAGGTTTTACGATAACCAACACACCACAAAAGCCCAGTAAAGCAGCGCAAAGTTTGTTGCGGGTTAGACGCTCACCCAAAAAGAGGCACGCGATCAGCAGAGTCCACAAAGGAACGGTAAACTCCAAAGCGAACACTTCGGCAAGTGGCAACAAGCCAATACCTAGAAACCAGCCGTATTGCCCCGCAAAGTGAAACAGATTTCGGCCCAAATGCAGCTTGAAACGTCCGGTCCGCAATAGGCCGCGTCTCTTAACTCCCAAAATCACAACACTGACGATTATTAGTGCAATGACAGTGCGAAAGAAGAGTATTTGAAAGGTGTCTAGCTGCTGACTAAGTTCTCTCGCTCCAATGGCCATCAAGCAAAATGAAACGATAGTGCCAAACATCCATGTGATTGCGCTAAAACTCACCAGGATACGCTTCCTCCTAAAGCAAAAATCGATACCAAAAAGGGAGCAAAAGCTCCCTTCAATCTCAAAGAAACGGAAGTTTAACCTTTTCTTTGTGCTGCTTTGCGATCAAGTTTTTCCTGTCGACGTTGAGCAATGGTCTGTTTCGCATCACCACCGACGTGAACTTCGCCGCGTTCTATGGCTAATTTAACTTGCTTTTCGCGTTCACGGAAGCGTGATTTCTGCTCATCCGTATGCTTGTCTGCACACTTTGGACAACTAACACCTTCTTCATATTGCGCTGAATTGATGTCTTCTTCTGTGATAGGTAAGCGGCAAGCTTTACACATTTCATAACCGCTTTTTTCAAGCTGATGATTAACCGCAACGCGATTGTCAAACACGTAGCAGTCGCCTTGCCATAAGCTCTCTTCTTCTGGCACTTCCTCTAGATATTTGAGAATACCACCCTCAAGGTGATAAACATCATCAAAGCCTTGCTGTTTCATATAAGCGGTGGATTTTTCGCAGCGAATACCGCCAGTACAGAACATTGCGACCTTTTTATGCTTGCTTGGGTCCATGTTCTTAGCAACGTACTCAGGAAACTCTCGAAATGTGTCTGTCTGAGGGTTGACCGCGTTTTGGAAAGTGCCAATTTCAATTTCGTAGTCATTACGTGTATCGACGACAAACACTTCAGGATCAGAAATCAGTTCATTCCAATCTTGAGGCTTAACGTAAGTACCAACAACATGGCGTGGGTCGATACCTTCTACGCCTAAAGTTACGATCTCTTTCTTGAGCTTAACTTTGCTGCGATTAAATGGCTGTTTAGTATCGAAAGACTCTTTATAGACGATGTCAGCTAAGCGTTCGTCTTGTTTAAACCATGCAAGAAGCTCATCGATACCTTCTCTGCTCGATGCGACTGTCCCGTTGATGCCCTCGCTCGCAAGCAATAAAGTACCGCGGATACGATGCTTATCCATAAGAGCAATCAAAGGTTTTTGAAGTTCGGTATAGTTTTCAAGCTGCACAAATTTATAGAGCGCGCACACTACGTAATCAGTCATATCTTGCCTTAGTTTCACTTTCTCAATCTTGAGTTTGCGCTGAGTATAGCGAAGAGTGAGTGCTACAAATACCGACAGAAGATAGGGTTAAGCTTTGAGCTGAAATTCGCTGGTGAGTAAAGGGTTCGTTTATAGATGGCTTCACATAGAAAAAGCCCTCCAATCTAGGAGGGCTACGTGAAAAGCGTCTTACTGATTCACTAAAGTTAAACCACTTGGCAAAGCATCACCAAACACGCGCTTAGATTCGCTTTCTGATAGCGCTTTCACCTCTTCTACCAAGCTAACCCAAGATTCTGGCACCTTGCTTTGTTTTAGCTTCGCAAGAACTTGGTTTCTAAAATCATCAGAAATATCAAACAGACGATCGCCTGTTTTTCGACAGATCATGACCGCGGCAAAAGCAATCATGGGTTCTTTCTGCCAGTTTTGTTCCAGCAACTTAGGTAGCCATTGTTCTGCTTGTTCTCGAGGGATCACGCTGTGCTGACTGCCATACAGTGGAGTACGTGAAGCAAGCCTACCTAACGCCCACCAATGCGCTTGTTCGAACTGGTTATGGTTGATGGCTTTACTTAAGCACCAAGAAGCGAGCAGCACCTTATCTTCCACTTCAAGGTGCTCTAGTGAAGCGGCAAGTCTAACCATGGATTCATAACCCATGTCTTGAGCCGCTTTGGCTGACTGAGGGTTCTTCATCGTCCCTGGGTGCAAATATTTAGCAATATCGGCGAGGATAGTCTCTTGCTGTTCTTGACTTAGACCTCCGGCAATTCGACGCCAGAATACCCACCAGTCAGTCCAACCTTGATGGTTTTTAAACTGAATTCCCTGTTGATAAAGCCCCCATACTTGCTCTATACGCCAAGAATCAGTAGCATCGCCAAAACCCGGACGCAGTGAGAATCCCGCTAAACGTAGCCAGTTTTTTTCATGTGGTTCAGAGCGGCGGCGACGCTTTCGTCCGAGTGCAAATGCATCAAACAGCTGACGTAAAGTGGTGAAGTCCCATTCATCACGCTTGCCAAGTTTTCGCTCTAGCTCTTTAGCTAGGGTTTTGATTTCTTTAGAATCCGCGCTTTTCTTGTTGCCACTGTAGATACGAGATATCAGCTCTTTACATTCGGGTAGGCGAGGGTGAAGGCTCTCTTCAACTTGATCTTCTGCTTGTTGGTTACGAACTTCAAATTCTAGTTCCCAACGTTTGGTGTCATCTTCGACATGGACACACTCCATTTTCAGCGTGCCGACTTCGGTTAGCTGACAGGCGAGCTGAACTTCAACACGCTCTTTCTGGTTGGCTTGCAGTGCAATACCTTCACCTTCCAATGTTGAGATGTAAGGTGGCAGCGGCGCGAATAGGTCTGGGTCAATATCAACCATGACGCCGTTTTGAATCGCGGTGTTGTTAGAAAGCGTGTCGTGTGTCGTCGTTAGAAGATTAAAACGAACAGGTTCGCCCAAAGTTAACGAGAAGCGGCGACCGCTTAGTCTAATTTCGTGTCCTTCCTCGGTACCTTTTGATAGTAGGCAGAGTGCTTTGCCCATTTTGTTCTTTTCTTGTAGGTGTAAGAAATAAGAACGTGCTGCACCACCACCGATTTTAAGTTGTGCACCGCGGCGAGCTTTACTAAAGGCAACAGCGCCAAGTGCAACTGACCAATCCGGATGTGGGTTATCGAGCACAGTGACATCGTCACCGCGCCAGTTGCCAAGCAATTGAGTAACACGCTGAGTGACGAGGTCACTATTGAACACACCGCCATTGAGCAGTATACCAACAGGGATAGCAGGCTTGTTGGTATCGTCTTGATTGAGCGCTGCCATTGAAACTTGCTGATGCTGGCTCAAAAACTCTGCGACGTGTTTACTGACCGCAGGATCAGCCACGTACGGCAGACCGAACTCAACGACGGCACTACGTCTTTTATCTGGCGTGTCTGTAAAATCAGACAATGGGAAGAATCCATCGAGAGCAATTTGATGAACTTCTTGCTTTGAAAGACCGATACTCTTCGTCCCGCCTAGCAATTTAGAACCGCTGCCGAGCATAGTGATCTTCACTTCTTCAGGTGCATCGGCCGAGAGTAAGTTTTCTTTTGCTTTTCGCGTTTGCTGAATCAGCTTAGTTAAGCTGGCTGCGTTGAGCTTTTTACTTTGATTGAAGCGCTGCTCAGTCAGATGCGCTAAAGCAAGATCGAGGTTATCACCACCTAGCATTAAGTGATCACCAACACCAATGCGATCCAAAGAGAGCTCACCTTGAGCAAACTTAGCTTCAATCAAACTTAAATCGGTTGTACCACCACCGACATCACATACAAGGATTAATGGTAGGTCTTTTAGCTCTTCTGCTGCACTTTGCTGGTGGCGCGCATACCAGTCGTAGCAAACCGCTTGAGGCTCTTCGAGAAGCACAATTTTGTTTAACCCTGCGAGCTGCGCGGCTTCAAGGGTAAGTTTGCGTGCCGTTTCGTCGAATGAAGCAGGGACTGTTACCACCACTTCTTGGTCTTCAAGCTTATTGCTTGGATTGCGATAGTTCCAAGCAAGTCGAATGTGGTTTAAGTAGCTTGCGCTGGCGATAACAGGCGAGACTTTATCGACATCGGCTGCGCCAGCCCAAGGTAATATGTCAGAGCTTCGATCTACGGCTTGGTGTGAGAGCCAGCTTTTAGCACTAGAAACTTGGCGACCTTCCACTTTGGCGCCGAGCTCTCGTGCCCATTCGCCAACAATCACTTGGCTAATGTCACCAGCGACGGGTTGATTGTCCCACGGCAGTGTTAAGTCGGATGGGGAGACTTGGCCAGCAGCAGGGTGATAACGGAAAGAGGGCAGCAATGGCTTGCGGATGACTTCACCCGGGCCAATTAACTGGTCTATTTCAAATAGGGAAACGGCAGAGTTTTGTAGGTCATCGGTGATTTCACAGAATGCGACAACCGTGTTGGTTGTACCTAAATCAATACCGACTAAGAATCGAGGAGATGCCATAGATAACCTTATTTGCGGACAACTTAAAACAACGGCACCCAGAGGTGCCGTTAATCGTTATGCTTGTTCTGAGTTCGAGTTTGCGTCTTCACGGACATCAAACTCAACATGCCATTTCTGCCCATTGTCAGCAGCGATAGCTTCAAGATACAAAGTACCGAGTTCAGTGACGCGTGATGCAAGAGTCACCGGAACCACTTCACCTTCACGGCGTCCTTCAGAGACAGGCAGCGTAACTTGAATCTCAGGCAGTTCTTCTAGCTCTTCAGGAGCCCAATGGTCTAGGTGAGTACCAGCGATGTCGTCACGACGAACCGTAGAACCAAAGAATTGGAAGTTAACCGGCTGACCAATGATAAGTCCAAACTCTTGGCTTGGAACATCAGCGCTAGAGCCTTCTTCCATACCAAATGGAGCCACACACAGCGCCTCCATCGGTGGTGCCATACCTGGAATGGCGGGCATAGCACTCTCAATACCTACGTAGTAGCTAGACGCGATACCACCGCGAATTCGAACGCCTTGTCCTCGTCGAACGCTGCCGTAGTATGAAGCACCGCTCGCTACTGCAAGATCTAGGTCAACGCCTGTTAAGCGCTTCGCCATTTCGCTATCTGCGTCAATCAACCATTCGTTGAGTGTTTCTTCAAGACGATTAGCAAGCAGGGTTGACTTCAGTACACCACCGTTAAATAAAATCGCCGTCGGCTTGATGAAATCAGAAGATTGAGCTGTTTCTCCACCCGGCATGCCTGGCATATTGGCAAATGGGTTGTACTCTTGCTCTGCTTCAGAACCAGAAAGCGCGTTGGCTTGTTTGGTTAAAAATGCGGCGATATGACGGGTAATCCCCGCGTCTTGTGCATATGGCAGACCCATTTGAGTCAGTGCGCCACGGTTACGCTGAACAGGATGCTCGCTAACAGCAACTTTCGGGAAGAATCCATCCACGAGAGTTTGTTGAACTTCTTGCTGAGTAAGCTCTGTTTTAAGCGTTGCACCTAGCAGCTTAGAGCCACGGCTCGGTACCACGATAGGCACCGATTGAAGCTCGCTATCGTTTAGTAGGGCTTCTTTAGCATCACGACATGCATGAGTCATTGCCTGAACTTGCCATGGCTGAAGCTCTTTGCCTTCTTGAGCAAGCTTCATCTTAAGGCGATAAGCCAACGCAAGATCCATATTGTCGCCACCCAATAGGATATGTTCACCGACAGCAATACGATTCAACGTTAGGTTGCCTTCTTCCTCTGTCACCTCGACAAGAGAAAGGTCGGTAGTACCGCCACCGATATCAACAACAAGAACAATATCGCCAACAGAGACTTCATCGCGCCATTTGTCGTTGCTGTTATCAATCCAGTTGTAGAGTGCAGCTTGTGGCTCTTCAAGTAGCGTTAGGTGCACAAAGCCGACATTACGCGCAGCTTCTGCAGTCAGATCGCGTGCTGCTGGGTCAAACGATGCAGGAACAGTGATGGTTACATCTTGCTCGGCAAGCGGATTGTTTGGATTTGAATGATCCCAAGCTTGTTTTAGGTGCTCTAAGTAAAGCTCAGTGGCACGCAGTGGTGACACCTTCTCGACTTCTTCAGGACTACCTGCCGGTAGAAACGCATCTCGTCGGTTGACGCCACCGTGACAAAGCCAAGATTTCGCACTGGCAATAAGACGAATTGGTGTTTTAGCGCCCAAATTACGCGCGATAGCACCAACAAGAGCCGTTGGCTCTGATGACCAAGGCAAAACACGTGACGCTGGGTTCATTTCGTGTTCGTGCGGTTGGTATAAAAATGAACCGAGCTGGCTGCGGTTTTCTACTGTACCCGGTGCCGTTAATTGAGGAATAGACATTACCTCAACGCGAGCATCTTCAATGCTAGTATCGACATAAGACAGCACGCAGTGTGTGGTCCCTAAGTCGATACCGACGCTAAATCTTGGTGGGTTAGATTCTGAGTTTTGCGCTTGGTTATTCTGGTGTTCCATTACAGCTCAACCTCTGCTGGAGCAATAACAGACGCATCATAGTTCTCTGCAAGTTTTGGTAGATTCATCGAGCTTGCTTTCCAACCTTTGTGAACTAGGGTGCCGTTAAACGGTGCATTACCTGTTACGTTACCCGTTAGGCGAACTTGTTGTGGGTTGAAGCCTTCTTCAATGGTGATGCGAGTTTCTTCGTCTTCGTTACGAATATGCTCAAGCGTTACGTAGTCACTTAGTACCTTTTGACCACCTGTGTGTATAACGCGAGCCGCTGCGCCTACTTCTTCGTCAGAAAATGATGTTAGGTCTTCTTGCAAGAAATCGATTAGACGTGCTTCTTGCTGCATAATTGATAGCAGTTGCATTGCTGAATCGGTAGAGGTAGTTGCCAGTTTTGATTCAACTTCAACCACTTTTTCGATGACTTTTTCTACTTCGACCACTTTTTCTACTTCAACGATCTTTTCGACGGGCTTTTCTACTTCAACGATTTTCTCGACTGGTTTTTCAACCACTTTCTCAATGACTTTTGATTTGCGAGAAGTCGCAATTAGTAGAAGTAATACACTTGAAGCAGCAAGACCTGCGTGAAGCATATCGAACGTTTGAGGGATCATTTGTAAATCGAACGTCATGACAATTCTCTTAATGTTTTAGTGTAAGAAGAGATGAAGTGAATCTCTACTTTGGCTCAGGAGACGGTTTGAGCCTATTTGTTCTGATAAATTGGGGCAGATAGTACCATAATCAAGTCGCCATTCTGCTACAAAAAGCGTTTTAATCCGGTGTTATAAAGCTTAAGTGATGGGTTTTTACGCAATTATTCACTCAAAAAGAGGCATACTGCACGGAACGTGAATAGTTTCATATGTAATCGACAATCACGCTTTATGTAACTAAATGGATAACGCTAGAATGTCGCGGTTATTTTATCGCGTCGATTCCTAAATATGCTTTATGCAACAGTTGATTAAAAAGAAGTATTTATATTCGTTCTTAGTGTTTATTTTCACCTTGCTGGTGACCTTATATGCTGTCTATTTTGTCTATCAATCCCAGTTTAAATACACGGTTTCCTTGGTAGATAAACTTGCAGAACAACAAGCAGAGAACCTTCAGCAAGTCGTGGAGAGTGATTTACAGTTCATAGGCGCTGGGGCTAATTTCTTCCATGCTACCCAGCCAGAGGATTGGCATCGGTTTCCAGTTTTTGCCGATCAAATCGTTTCTTCCTCCCAAACGCTAATCGCGCTGCAATGGATGCCGCGCATCGAACACAATCAAGTCGCAGCCCATATTCAAAAGGTTAAGCGAACCTATCCGTTTTATGAGATTTACACAGTACCTAAAGACGGACCAAAAACGCTCGGTTACATCATGCCTAATGATGAGCCCATCTACCCAGCTTCAGATGTGTACCCCCGAAATCAGGCAAACTTCAATGCGCTCGGTTATTACTCGTCGCGGCTTCGTTTTCAACTGGTGCTTGATGGGATGCGCGAAACTGGCCAGCCGAGTGTTTCTGACAAGATTCGTTTGCTGCAAGATGGCTTTGATAGAAGTTTAGCAAAAACAGGATTACTGGTTTATCACCCAGTGTTTAGCGCGGAAAATGCGAAAGAGCTTGTTGGTGTGGTGATCGGTGTTATCCGTTCAACCAAGTATTTTGAGTCAATCGTGGTTCGCACGGCGACGGAACAAGACTTGTTGGTCAAAGTAACCGATATGGGCTTCGATGCCGAAGACGATCCGATCTTATATGAAAGTAATAACTGGGATGTGACCAACGGGATTGAGATTACTAAACGTGTTGTTCTACCTAATCGTGAGTGGATCGTTGATTTCAAGCTCGACAGGAAGGTGACGGACAATGACCGTTTTGTGTTGATTGGCATTTTTATGGCCGGGATTGTTATCGCCTGCCTATCGAGTTACATCGTACTGCTATTAATCCGTGACAAAGAGCATCTTGAAGTGTTGCTTGATGAGCGTACTGAAGAGCTCCAGTTCTTAGTTGATCACGATACGCTAACCGGAATATACAACCGCCGTGCGTTCAGTCGTTATTTGACCGATAAAGTCAGCAGGCAAGAGTCTTTTGCGCTAGTGGGATTTGACGTGGATAAGTTTAAGCTGATTAATGACCATCACGGACACGTAGCGGGAGATGAAATGCTCTGTCATGTCGCGAGGGTTGTTCAGAGCCACCTAGAGCCCAGTGATGTCTTTGTTCGTATGGGGGGCGATGAGTTTTGTATCATCTCTCATATCACCGATCGCTATGAGCTGTTTAACTACCTAGACAGAATTGGCCGCGCAGTAGCAAGTTCAAAGTATGAGTTCGATGGAAGAATGATTCAATGTTCACTCAGTATTGGCGCTGCGATTCGTCGCCTAGAGAACGAAGAAGATATTATGCAAGCGTCAGATGCTCAGCTCTACAAAAGTAAGCAGGCAGGTCGAAACTGCGTTTCAATTGCAGAATAACTCGCCAGTCAGTGTGCTGATATTCGAGTTTTCACGTATTCTATTGTAGAATTTTGCGCTTTCAGATTATTTTGAACAAAGGCGAACCATGAACCATAACCGTGTTGTTTGTTTCGATCTAGAAATGTGCTGTTGGAATGAAGACGGTGTCGGTACCACTGGCGAAATCATTGAAGTAGGGCTTGCAGAGATTGACCTTGTAAAAGGTGAGATCGTTAAGCGGGCACAGTACTACGTAAAACCCGAGAAAGATGAAGTCTCGCTGTTTTGTTCTCAGTTGACAGGAATCACGCCACGTAAGATTGAAAAGCAGGGACGTCCACTAGAGGAAGTCCTGAAATCTATGGTGAAAAACTTTGGTGGCACAAACAAAATATACGCGGCTTGGGGTCGAGATGATCTGGTCCTAAAGCAAGAGTGTTTAGATAAAGGCATTGATACCCCATTCAATGAGTTTATCAACTTGGCGACCTTATTCCGAATTCAAAACCGTCTTAAAGACAAACGAATCGGCCATAAAGCAGCGCAAGAGAGCAAAGGTATCGAGTGGGAAGGACGACAGCACTCTGGTTATGTTGATGCCTATAACCTTGCCAAACTTGCCCTGACCATGCTCTAGCGCTCAATTTGCTTATCCAAGGCAAGGCCCGATGAATAAACACTGGGCCTTGCGATTAAGGTCGAATATCTTCAAAACTCACTTGCTGTATTTTCTCGCCAGATAGGCTAGTCACTTTTTTAACTTCACCTCGATAGTAATAAGGTGCGAAGGCTAATGTGCTATTTTTAGGCCTTGCGTAATAGAGCTGCGCCGCTTGGCGACTACTCTGCTGGGCGAACAAATAGCCGATCAGAGCATGTTCAAATTGATGGTAGCCATTACCCCAGTGAAACGCTTTGGTACTTTTAGGGTCGAGCCCAACACCACCATATTTATGATCAACCCAAGCGTCATGGTATGTAGGTAAGGTAAACTCAAGGACGTCGTTCATTGAGCTATCAACCATAGAGACTGTCATTGCAGCTTGGTCAAGCTCTGCCCATTCCCATGATGAACAAGCATCGGTATACGGTCGGCTTCGCCATGCGATGATATCTTCTCCCTGCCAATGAGCTGTGAGCGGTCCGTCGAAAAGGTAAGCAACAGGGCTGAAATTACGTGTGTTTTTGGCTTGTTGTAAAGTCTGCTTCATACCATTGAAACCAAAGTCCTTCCATTGGGTATTGCCAAGAGTTTGCCCTGTTAGATAAGTCATCCAGTACGCTTTGATGGTATGACCGAAATCATTGTGTTTGGCGTCGGCCATCATGACGGCTTTATGATGAATAGCACCATAGAAGCGTTGCTCTTGTTCAGAATGATAATGACGTATTAATACCTGAGTGAGCCAAGATAGATCTGCCAACCATTTTGACTTTGCGGGTTCAGGGAGTAGGGGAGCGACTAACAGTAAATAGCCGTTGATTTGGTCAAGCTGAGCGACTAACTCTCGTTGACGTGCACTCTCTCCGTCACCATCCTCTAGTACCCAAGCCAGACCTTGATCATCCGCTAGTCGATATTTATCAAAGATAAAGGCTTGCTGTTCAATCAGCACACGCTCAACATTTTTGTCTTGAGTTAGGTAGTAATACATTGCAAGGCCGACTAAAGCATAGGCTTGGTCTTGGGATGTGCGTTGTTTCCAGTTTAATCCCGGGATACCTTGTTTGGTGAAGCTTATGAATCCACCATTTTCTTTATCTTGTAGATGGTTAATTAAGTAGTAAGCCCCTTGCTTAGCGAGCTTTAATGCTTTTGGGTCGCCACTCATGTGAAACAAAACGCCATAAGCATAAGTTTGCCGTGATTTCATCCGCGTGTAGTCACGATCGAAGTTTGGGCGAATCCAACCTCTGTCTAGTTCAGGGCAAACATTATTGACGTCAAGGAGAGCGCCGTCATCGCAGCGAAATGTTGGAAAATTACCTACTGGCTCTCCTTGCGCAGTTTGCATCATCCAATATGGCGCTAAGCCAAACGTGGCGTGATTGATCCAATCTTGTCCAGAAGGTAAATGGGTGTTAGCGTAAGAATTAAAGGCAAGCGCGGTAAGTAAAAGCGCTGATTTGTGTGGCTTCATGTTTAATCAGTATCATATTGAATTTGCTCCAATATAAACAAACACGATTACGCATTGTGCCAACACAATCACAGAGTTCCTTGTCGATTTAAATTGCCGGACTAATACGCACAAAAACACTTTGTTTCAGAGAGTTAAGTTTCTTTATTGTTGTCAGTATCGTCAAGGACAGTTAATTTGGCACGTATAAACTCGCTGTGGTCGACATAGAGCAATTCTGCTGTTTTCCGTATGACGGAGTCCTCAAGTGGGTCAATCTCGCCATCGGCATTCGCGACTTCCCACATTGCTTTTATGAGGGCGAAACGGGTTTCTTGGCTCAGCTCTCGAAGCTGGGAGGTGAAGTCGTAGAGAGAAGCCGAGTCTTTACTGCGTATTTCAGCACGGCTCAATAGAGTTTTAGCCGCTGTTTCATCTAAATCGAGTAAACGCGTTAACAGGTGACGTTTTGCTTCAACTTCAACCTGCTCTATTTGATGGTCGGCACCGGCGACTTCACAAAGCAGACATGCGATAGCAAGATTAACATCAGGCTGGGTGTTATGGCCTAAATCGTGACCTTCAAGTAACTGTTTGAAAAGCGAGGTGATTGAATTGAGCATATTAAAAACCTTTGCGATAACACTATTTTTATAAATAGTGCTTATCTGAGAACATCTCAAGGGTCTTTACAAAAACCTTACTTTTCTTTTATTGGCGGGAAGTCCCATTCCACTCCATCTCCGGTGAGAATAGAGATCCGCTTTGGTTTGCCATGGTCATCCAATTTCAGTTCGCCGACAGCACTGGTGTTGACTAAGCGACGTACGCCTTCGGTATTGGGATCGCGCTTTTTGATCTTAAGGCGCTTCCGCTTGGTCAAAAAGTTAAGTGGTGAGCGCGGAGAATAGAGCAGCCTATCCGCATGATCACAAAAGCCAAGCAGTGGTTCGGGGAACTGATTTTTAAACCCACTACAAGTAATTTGGAAAATGTTAGGACTATTGCGTCGGAACCTAAGTTTTATGTCATAGGCGAACGAGTAATGCACATCGCCTGAGAGGATCACAAAGTTGGTCGGTGTTTTGGTATGGGTGAAAATACTCAACAGCGTATTGGCACTGCCGGGATGAGCCATCCAGTTTTCAGCATCAATGAGTAATGGCTGACCAAGCATTGTCGCGCCTTTTTGCAAGGCTTCGATAAACTTAACCCCAAACATAGGGGCAGCAGAAA
Organism: Vibrio sp. SCP2; assembly: GCF_059295395.1. Classification (NCBI taxonomy): domain Bacteria; kingdom Pseudomonadati; phylum Pseudomonadota; class Gammaproteobacteria; order Vibrionales; family Vibrionaceae; genus Vibrio; species Vibrio sp. SCP2. The sequence goes on from NZ_JCAFVV010000002.1 coordinate 432,196, forward strand.
CAATAACCACTTTATCTTGATGCATGAGTTCTTGCTGAAACTCAACCAATGCTTCCCAGTCCATTAAACCCGAAGGTTTGTTCATACGCGACTCAGAGCGCCAACGGCGAGTACGGGTATCGAGTACAACCACTTTAGGAGAACTATGAACCGTGTAGTGCCAACGCTCGAAGGTATAGAGGTATTGGATAAAGTCGTCTTGCTGTTGGCCGCCGGGTTGGCTTAAGAACCGCTCAGCGATAGCGAGAAACTCTTGATTAAAGTTATCTGGCTCGTTTCCCCAGCCTTGGCAGAGCCAATAAGCAATCAGTCCATTACCTATGATGCGGTTAGAGAACGGATTGCCGTAGGCCGCTTTCTCCCAACCTATGGTTAGGTTCCAGTCGTCCGTTACATCATGATCATCAAAAATCATATAAGTCGGGATGTGAGCAAACAGTCTTTGGACTTGAGGTAAACCCGCGACGAACTCATCGATTATCGCTTTTTCTTCGCGCCACTGTTGTTGAAATAGTGGGGAAATGGGCTTATCCGCGTGAATAAATTTCTTTTCAAGTAAGTTGTTGGTATTGAGGTAAGGCCACAGCGTAGGAGACCAGACCAACAAATACATGGCGAAGAACTCTGAAAAAGTCACTAAGTGGTTTTCTGCTTCGCGAGAACTAAAAATAGGGGTATTGCGATGTGGGAACAGTTTCGTTATCCATGTGCCATCGTCAACATAATGAGGCAGTATTTTGTCACGACCATAATAACAATCAGGGTGGGCGTACAGTTCTTGGCTCGAACCGATAGGCGCTTGCTCAAACTGCTCATCTGGCAGGCCAAGCAATTTGATGGTTTGTAAAATAGCATCAAGAGTTGGTCCAGCAACATGATCCGCATAGATCTGATCACCACTCATCATGAGCAGATCTGGGCGATCTTCTAAAGCCTGATTCGCCACCTTCTCGTTAATCTGAATCAGTGCATCTTTGCTGGGATGATGTGGGTTACGGCATGACCCGTGAAGAATATAGTCTGCTTTAGTCGATATCTTAAACGTCAGGCTCTGTTCATCGCTGTAAAGTAACTCCGGATAGAGTGAGGTCAGCGCGCCATGTTGGGTAATAAAATCATAGCTGAGCGTGACATTGGTCGGGAAGTCTCCTTTGAACTGGGCAAGCGTTAAATAACAATGTTTACCAATGGTAAGTTGTTGGCATTCGCTAAGGTCTTGCGAAAAAAGCGTCCCTAACTGCGGCTCTAATTTGAGTTCAAAATGACCACTTAGCGGTTCGCTAGTGACGAGCCAAAAAACAAGCTCTTTAGAAGTGGTTTTACGTAAGATAGGTCCGGCAATTAGGAGAGGTAAACTGCTATTCATTGACTACTCAGTTGGTGACTCAGGGAGTTCAGGGTCTTCAAGGACTTCGATGATTTCTGAACTAGAAAGTTCATGCCCCATCAAAAATAACGCCAGCATGGCATCAGCTTTGGTTTTTGTGTCAGATTGTTCTTCTATGAACTGTTCGAATCGATGACGAATCATCTCTATTTCATGTTCGACAAATCCTCTGCCTTCTTCTTCGCCTTGCGCTTCTTCAGGGGCTGTGTCGAAAGAGAGAAACATCATGTCACCGTCGAGACTAGCATCGAGCAGACGTTCAGGCAGCCAACATTCTCCAGTGACAATGTCTGGATCGGTGTTATCTGGCAAGGACTCGATTAATCTTTTTAGTTCTGAGGCTTTCACAATTTTTTGATTTAAGGGATCATATATTTATATTTTAACGACGAATGACCGAGAAACATAAGTATTAACTGTTTTAATTGGTTAGTTTTTGAGTGCTTTAGTCACGTTTGGGCAAAAAATGATAACTAGTAAACGTCTGTCAGAGTTAGCTTTTGCTGTCAGCGGCTTAATGTCAACTTCACTAAGTGCGCAAGAAAGTGCAACGTTCGGTGAACAGAATTGGGGAATAGCGGCGGTATATCGAACGGCAACCATACCTTTCGATACCCATGATGGTGACCATACCGTGAGTACATTTGTTCCCATGATGTACTTCAACAACGACTATGTTTTTGTAAACGGCCTTGAAGGCGGGGCATACCTTCATCAGAGCGAAGACGAGCAGTTTCAGCTTAATGCTCTGATGAGGCTGCGCTTTGTCGATATTCCCGCTGCGGTGCAAAATGCCAATCAGGGTGACTCAGTCGACTTTGGCGGTCAGCTTAGGTACAAACTTGATGATAAGTGGTGGCTAGACACTGAGCTGATGAGCGATAAAGATTTACGTTTTCATGCTAATTTACGCGCTTCAGCAAGATATGAATATGGCGACTGGGAACTTGAGCCACATGCAACGCTACGTTACAAAGATGCAGATTTTAACAGTGAGTATTACGCTTTTTCCGAGACAACCAAGCAAACCATTGGTGCCGGAATTGATGCTAAAGTGGGCTTAAAAGCGCGTTACCATGTGCACTCCAACCTGTACTTGCTTGGCGCGACGAGTGTGACACGACTAGACCATAGTGCATACCACTCAGATGCAGTCAAAGATAGGTACCAAGGTGAGTTCTATGTAGGTTTTGGGTTCTTTAATGATAAGACTAAAGCGCCTAAGTCTGAGCTAACCAATAAGCGATATGTTCGCTTCGCACATGGTTGGGCAACTCCATCAAACATCGGTGACATCATCACATTTAACACCGAAAAAGATCCGTACAATAACCAGATGAGTTCAGTGTTTTATGGACATCCATTAACTGATGAGCTGTTTGGTATTCCTTTAGATATCTATTTTACACCAGGCATCGTTCATCACTGGTCATCTGAGGTGCAGTCTAGCGCGACAGAATATATTGCAGCGATTAAAGCGTATTACACGTTTGATTGGCCAACCAAGTGGCGTTTTGGTGTTGCAGAAGGGATGTCGTATATCGACAGCATGACTTATGTTGAAAACGAAGAGATGAAATCCAAAGGTTACACACCAAGTCATTTGCTTAATTACTTAGATTTTTCGTTTGACGTGAATTTAGGTGATCTCATCAACAACCGAGACTTCGACAACATGTGGTTTGGCTATTCTATCCATCACCGCAGTGCAATATTTGAAAGTGCTTCCCAATATGGGCGTATCAAAGGGGGCAGTAACTACAATACCCTCTACCTTCAAATTGATTTCTAAGTCTACAAATTCGAGCGGCAGTGCAGCCGCTCTTTTATTCAATCAAACAGCGCTTGAAAGCCGTTCGTATAAGCCTTTGTTGGCTATAAATAAAGCGCTTGCAGACTCAACCAATCGCGAATTTGTGTGATACAATTCGCGCGTTTTTGATCAAGATAAGAATAGGAAACGCTTTGACTTCGTCACAGCCAGAAAACTCAAAAGCAGCGGATAGCCAAGTACAGGCTAACACTGCTGCTTCTCTTCGCAAAGCGCTGAACCAGTGCATGCTGAAAGATAGATTTCGTCTAAGCAAACGTATCTCCGGGGCAAATAAAATTAAAAAAGAAGCCTCACGTAATGCGGTGTTTGACGAGATCGCGCTTGATATTGCCAAATCTATGATGGAAGCAGAGCAGCGCACCAATTACATCCCTAAGATTGAATACCCTGAAATTCTGCCTGTTAGCCAGAAGAAGTATGACATTGCGCAAGCGATCGAGCAAAACCAAGTGGTTATCGTTGCGGGTGAAACGGGGTCAGGTAAAACGACTCAGTTACCTAAGATCTGTGCGGAGCTCGGTCGTGGCAAGTTTGGCTTGATTGGCCATACACAGCCTCGTCGTTTAGCGGCGCGTTCGGTGGCGAATCGAATTGCTGAAGAGATGGAAACTAAGCTTGGCGAGTATGTCGGCTACAAGGTCCGCTTTAACGACCAAATCTCAGAGAACACTCAAATTAAACTGATGACTGACGGTATTTTGCTGGCAGAGATCCAACACGATCGCTATCTCAATCAGTATGACACCATCATTATTGATGAAGCGCACGAACGTAGCTTAAATATCGATTTTATCTTGGGCTATTTGAAAGAACTTTTACCGCGTCGCCCCGATCTAAAAGTGATCATCACCTCAGCAACCATCGACCCAGAGCGTTTCTCGAAGCACTTTAGTAATGCACCGATTATTGAAGTATCGGGACGTACTTACCCAGTTGAAACGCGCTATCGCCCGCTGCGCGGTGAAGACGATGTCGATCGCGACCAATTAGACGGTATTTTTGAAGCGGTTGATGAGCTATGCGATGAAGGTCTGGGTGATATCCTAATCTTCATGAACGGTGAACGTGAAATTCGTGATACTGCAGATGCGCTGTCTAAACGCAATCTAAAAAGCACGGAAATTGTGCCGCTTTACGCGCGATTGTCTGCGGGTGAGCAAAACAAGATATTCCAACCCCATGCGGGTCGCCGAATTGTATTGGCAACCAACGTCGCAGAAACCTCGTTAACTGTACCGGGTATTAAGTATGTCATTGACCCAGGTACAGCGCGTATCAGCCGTTATAGTTACCGAACTAAGGTACAGCGCCTGCCGATTGAACCGGTTTCTCAAGCGAGCGCAAACCAACGTAAAGGTCGTTGTGGCCGTGTTGAAGAAGGTATCTGTATCCGACTTTACTCAGAGGATGATTACAACTCTCGCCCTGAGTTTACCGATCCAGAGATTCTGCGTACCAACCTAGCGTCGGTCATTTTGCAGATGACAGCACTCGGTTTAGGCGATATTGAAGCCTTCCCATTTGTTGAAGCGCCAGATAAACGCAACATCCAAGACGGTGTAAGACTGTTAGAAGAACTTGGTGCGATCAACGAAAAAGCCAAAGATCCGAAAAAACGCCTAACTTCAGTCGGTCGTCAATTAGCCAAGCTGCCAATTGACCCGCGCTTAGCCCGTATGGTACTTGAAGCGCCAAAATACGGTGCATTGAAGGAGCTGATGATCATCGCTTCTGCCTTGTCTATTCAAGACCCGCGTGAGCGGCCAAGCGACAAACAGCAGTCATCGGATGATAAGCATCGCCGTTTCTTCCATGAAGAGTCTGATTTCCTAACGTTTGTAAACTTGTGGGATTACGTTCAGAAACAGCAGAAAAAGCTGTCTGGTAACCAGTTCCGTAAGCAGTGTAAACAAGATTACTTGAACTACTTACGTGTGCGTGAGTGGCAAGATGTTTATTTCCAAGTCCATCAAGCGATGCGTGAAATGGACTTCAAACTGAATGATGAACCAGCTAGTTATCAAGGTGTGCATAGTGCAATTCTTGTTGGCCTGCTATCTCACATTGGTATGAAAGACGCAGAGAAGAATGAATATCAAGGCGCTCGTAATGCTCGTTTTCATATCTTCCCTGCTTCAGGCCTTTTCAAGAAGCAGCCGAAGTGGATTATGTCCGCAGAGCTGGTGGAAACCTCAAAGCTGTGGGGTAGAGTCATTGCTAAGATTCAACCGGAGTGGATTGAACCTTTAGCCAAACACCTGATTAAGCGCAGCTACAGTGAACCACATTGGTCGAAGAAGCGCTCTGCGGTTATGGCACACGAGAAAGTGATGCTTTACGGAGTGCCAATTGTGCCTAAGCGTCTGGTGAATTATGGCAGCATAGATCAGACCGTAAGCCGCGAAATCTTTATCCGTAGTGCACTAGTTGAAGGCGAATGGGAGACCAAGCACGCGTTCTTCAAGCAAAATCGCAAGTTATTGCAAGAAGTTGAAGAGCTTGAGCACAAATCTCGCCGTCGTGACATTCTTGTTGATGACGACGAGCTGTTTGACTTCTACGATCAGCGTGTCGGCACTGAAGTGGTGTCTGGCAAGCATTTTGATACATGGTGGAAAAAGGCATCTCGTGAGAATGCGGAACTGCTTAACTTTGAAAAAGAGATGCTGTTTAAGGGCGATGCGAGTCATATCACCGACCTCGATTACCCGAACTTCTGGCATCAGAGCGGACTTAAGCTCAAGCTGAGCTACCAATTTGAGCCGGGAGAAGATAACGATGGTGTGACGGTGCATCTACCGTTACCGATTTTGAATCAGGTTGAACAAGCAGGATTTGACTGGCAGATCCCAGGTTTACGCCATGAATTAGTGGTTAGCCTAATCAAATCCTTGCCGAAAACCATTCGTAAAAACTTTGTGCCAGCACCGAACTACGCCGATGCGTTCTTAGCGCGTGCGACACCAATGGAAGCGCCGCTGCTTGATTCGCTAGAGAAAGAGCTTCGCAGAATGACGGGTGTAGAAGTACTGCGTGAAGATTGGAACTTAGAGCAAGTGCCAGATCACCTGAAAGTGACTTACCGAGCCGTTGATCATCGCAACCGTAAGCTAAAAGAAAACCGTGATTTGCATGAGCTTAAAGAGAGCTTAAAAGACAAGGTGCAAGAAACCTTATCGAAAGTGGCAGACGACGACATTGAGCAGCAAGGGCTACATACATGGAGCTTCGGCGAGCTGCCAAAAGTGTATCAGCAAAAACGTGGTGGTTACGATGTGAAAGCCTACCCAGCTATTGTTGATACCAAAGACAGCGTTGAGATTAAGCTGTATGAAACTGAGCATGAACAGGTTTCAGCAATGCAAGCTGGGCAACGTAGACTGATCTTGCTTAACGTACCTTCGCCAATTAAGTATCTGCATTCTAATTTGCCGAACAAATCGAAGCTCGGTTTGTACTTCAATCCGTACGGCAAAGTGCTAGACCTTATCGATGACTGTATCGCTTGTGGTGTTGACAAGCTGATTGAAGAGAAGGGCGGATTGGTTTGGCAGCCTGAACAGTTTGAACAGCTCAAAGAGCATGTTCGCGCTGAATTAGGTGATACTGTGGTAGAAATTGCCCAGCAAGTTGAGACAATTCTGACAACGGCATTTAACATTAACAAGAAGTTAAAAGGTAAAATTGACTTTACGATGGCGTTTGCTCTGTCAGATATTAAAGCGCAAATCGAAAGTTTGATTTTCAAAGGTTTTGCGACTGAATGTGGATGGAAGCGACTGCCTGATATTTTGCGTTACATGAAGGCGATCGAGCGCCGGATGGAAAAGTTACCTATCGACCCGAATAAAGATCGCTTACACATGCTGAAAATTGAGTCAGTCACTAATGATTACAAAGAGTTACTGAACAAAATTCCAAAAGGAGTGGTCGTGCCCGACAACGTCAAAGAAGTACGTTGGATGATACAAGAGCTACGAGTGAGCTATTTTGCTCAACAGCTTGGCACTCCATACCCAGTATCGGACAAGCGTGTAAAAATGGCGATTGATGCTTGCTAGGTATGTATATTGCATAACTAATTATACAGTTCATAATTTTGACGAATACGGCAGGGACTTGCCACACTGGTTCCTGCACCTTGAAACTAGAGAAGGTTTACTATGAAAAAGACACTACTAGCGCTAGCTCTGATTGGCGCATCTGCTACAGCTTCTGCGGACTCTTGGATCTACGGTGGTGCAAGTGTAGGTCAAGCTGATCTAGCGAATGATTCATCGACTTCTTACAACGTTCACGTGGGTACAGGTATTCTGCCGCTAATTGGTCTTGAAGCGGGCTACCAGAACTTTGGTGAATTCGACAATATTACTTACGGTAACTTTACTGGCAAGCTTGAAGGTTCAGGTGTGTACTTTGCGGCAAAGCCAAGTATCGATTTCGGTCCTCTTCATGTTTATGCGAAAGCAGGCCTGCACTCCTACGAGCTAACAGGTACGAATTTTAAAGAAGACGAAATCGATATGATGTATGGCATTGGGGCTGAATACTTCGTGATGGGCCCTATCTCAATGGGCGCGAGCTACAGTGTTTTCAATATGAAAGAGAAAGACGTTAAGAACTTCTCTCTAAACGCGACTTTCCACTTCTTCTAAGCGCGAGAAGAGACATTTCAATTTCTAAGCCTGACTTCGGTCAGGCTTTTTTGTATCTGGTAACCTCTCGGGTTGCTATTTATTCATTTAACCCCAATACCTTATGATAGGTAGGCGCCTTTGTTACAAGTCGCCAATTAGGAAATAAGGTACAACTATGCAATCAACGAGTGCTCCAAATCTTGAGCAGCCTAACCCGGCTCAAGAGTTACCAAAGAAAAATTTGGGGATATTGTTAGAACTGGTCAACTTTATCAAACCTTATAAGTTGAAGGTTGCCGCTGCTTTGATTGCGTTAATTGTCACTGCCTCATTAACACTGTTGGTCGGTCAAGGAGTGAGAATCTTGATTGACCAAGGTTTTGCTCAGCAATCGGTGCAGGAGCTAGGTAGTGCGATTGGATTTATCCTTGTCGTTACCTTGCTGATCTCCATTGGTACGTTTTTCCGTTTCTATCTCGTTTCTTCGGTAGGGGAGCGAGTAAGTGCTGACATTCGGCTCGCGGTATTCAACCATATCATTACTCTTCATCCGAGCTATTTCGAGACCAATGGTAGCGGCGACATCATGTCGAGAATCACGACTGACACTACCTTGCTCCAGAGTATCATTGGCTCATCGTTTTCTATGGCGATGCGCAGTGCGCTGATGTGTATTGGCGCAGTAATCATGTTGTTTGCTACCAACATTAAACTCACGCTTATCGTTTTGGCTTCGGTGCCATTTATCCTGGTTCCTATTCTGTTTTACGGGCGACGAGTACGAGTTTTGTCTCGTCAAAGCCAAGATTCGATGGCAGATGTGGGTAGCTATGCCGGTGAGGCTATAGAGCATATTAAAACAGTGCAAAGTTACAGTCGTGAAGCGCAAGAAAAACGCTTTTTCTCCAACGAGGTAGAGCGAGCGTTTGAGATAGGGCGCAAACGTGTATTACAACGCGCGATTCTCATCTCAGGAGTGATTGTGATTGTATTTAGCGCCATCTCAGGAATGCTATGGGTTGGTGGTAGTGACGTGATTAATGGAGTTATGTCTGCGGGCGATTTAGCGGCCTTTGTTTTCTACGCGATCATGGTTGCCTCTTCACTAGCGACAATTTCCGAAGTACTCGGCGAATTGCAACGCGCAGCGGGAGCCACTGAACGCCTGATCGAAATCCTGAAAGTAGAAAGCCATATTACCGCGCCAGAATCAATAAACCAAAGCACAGATATACTGAAAGCGGAAGTCTCATTCAATGATGTGTCCTTTCACTATCCTTCACGACCTGACCAACCTGCGATGCAAGATCTTAATCTTGTGGCTGAAGAAGGAAAAATCCTTGCGCTGGTTGGGCCTTCAGGGGCAGGGAAGACAACCTTATTTGAACTTTTGCAGCGATTCTATGACCCTCAGCAGGGCAGTGTTTTGTTAGGTGACATGGATGTAAGGGATTTCGATCCGCAAGATCTAAGAAATCAGATGGCCTTGGTGCCTCAGCAACCTGCTCTGTTTAGTCATGATGTCTTCCATAACATTCGCTACGGCAACCCAGAGGCGACAGACGAACAAGTGATCGAAGCGGCTAAGAAAGCGCACGCTCACGACTTCATTATGAACTTGCCGGAAGGATATAACAGTTTCCTTGGTGAGCGCGGAGTCCGATTATCGGGTGGGCAAAAACAACGCATCGCAATTGCTAGAGCGATTTTGAAAGACCCGAATATCCTCTTACTTGATGAAGCGACCAGTGCCCTCGACAGTGAAAGCGAACATCATGTACAGCAAGCGCTTGAAGAGCTGATGCGCGGTAGAACCACGATCATCATTGCGCACAGGCTCTCTACCATTAAACATGCCGATAAAATTGCGGTTTTAGATCATGGTCGTCTAGTCGATGTTGGCGACCATCAATCACTGTTGAAGAGCTGTGAACTCTATCAGCGTCTAGTCGAATTACAGTTTAAACACCTTGAGAGCCATAGCTGACCAACAAGACAATTTGCGAACCTTACTGGGCTGCGCGGTCGTAAAAACTAAAAAAGCCACTCAATCGAGTGGCTTCAATTTCAATATTATCAGCGATTAAGCTTGCTGTTTTTGCAGCTCAGCTTCTTGTTCTTCTTCTTCAATTAGCGCATCAACAATAACTGCACACGCAGCGTCACCTGTGATGTTCAGTGCGGTACGAATCATATCGAAGATACGGTCAAGAGCGAACAGTAGCGGTAGACCTTCAATTGGAATACCTGCTGCTAGAAGTACGGCAACCACTAGGAAAGATGGGCCTGGAACACCAGCTTGTCCAACAGCGCCTAGTGTTGATGTTACGATGATTGCGATGTATGCGCCCATGCCTAGGTCGATGTTGAACAGCTGAGCAAAGAATATTGCCACTAGACCATAGTAAATCGCATTACCCGACATGTTGATCGTTGCGCCTAATGGCAGAACGAATGATGCTGTCGAGTTCTTAACACCTAACTCGTGCTCAACCGTGTCCATAGTCACAGGCAGAGTTGCCATTGAAGAGGCTGTAGATAGAGCAACGGCTTGAGGCTTCTTCATTGCTGTCAGGAACTTCTTCGCTGAAGTCTTAGTGAAGATATGTACCATCAGTGGGTAAGCGACGAAACCAAAGATAAGGATAGCAGCGACGTATACAACGAATAGCTTGAATACGACCATAAGAGCGGCAAAACCAAAGGTGCCAACCGCCTCTGCCATAAGACCGAATACACCGATTGGTGCGATGATCATTACCTTGTTGATCATCCATACCATAGCATCAACGATACAGTTTACACCGTTCATGATTGGCTCACGGCGCTCTTTTGCTTGCTTAGAAATAGCAATACCAAAGAACATACAGAAAACTAGGATCTGTAGGATGTTCGCTTCGTTCAGTGATTGGAAAACGTTGGTTGGGATCATACCAGTGATGGTTGCCCAGAAAGTAGGAAGTTCACCTTTAGAAGCGTACTCAGCCGAGAACATGCCTTCGACACCGGAAACATCAATGCCAAGACCAGGTTTAAATACTTCGCCCATAAATAGCGCTAGCGCTACAGCTAGAGCTGAAGTCAAACCAAAGTAGCCCAATGTGACCAAGCCAACTTTACCAGCGGATTGGCTGTTACCTAGGCCAGCAGCACCAGAAATTAGTGCAACGGCAACTAGTGGGATAACTAGCATCTTAATTAGATTGATGAAGATCGCGCCCAGTGGAGCGAACATAGTTGCGCTGTTCCCCATCAAGGCACCAACGGCAGTACCTAGGATCATAGCTATGACAACTTGAACACCAATGTTGTTTAGCAAACTCTTTTCTTTTAACACTTCCATAACCTCTGTGCTAATAAAATTTAAAATCCAAGAATTACCCACCATTTTATTTATTAACAATGGATAATAATATCGTCTTGCTTTTTACACTTTAATTTTACATTTAGCAATATGCGTTATAGATAGTTTGAATAATTAATAAACGATTTATTGATTGGTGCTAAGTTTTTGTACAAAAGAAAACGTTTGCTATAAATCAAGGTTATCTATTTTGAAGAGTTATTTGCCGAAAAAAGAGAAGTCGAGGGGGCTTGAACACGCGGATAGATGTTAAAAAAAAGATCAGATTCTTACACTCAATAAGAAGCTGATCTCATAGATGTTTAGATGGCTAACACGTTACTTCTGTGTTGCAGCCTTCATTGAAGAAACAAAGTTTGCGAGCTGATTTAACATCTCTGCTGGGTTTTCAGTATTGTTTTCAATGATTTTAACTACGGCTGAGCCAGAAATTGCTCCCGCAGCGCCTGCTTCGAGCGCCTGCTTAACTTGTTCTGGTTCAGAAATACCAAAACCTAGCAGTGCCGGAGGTGCATCAAACTGATTCAGTTTGCTTAGCATATCACCGACAGGCATATTTGCTTTGGTTTCAGCACCAGTTACACCTGCACGAGACAGTAGGTAAGTATAACCGCCACCAAGCTGAGAAACTTGCTGAAGTGTTTCGTCATTTGCTGTTGGCGGTGCGATGAAGATTGGGTGAATACCGTGCTTTTCTGCAGCCGCGACGAACTCTGCGCTTTCGTTGGTTGGAACGTCAGCAATCAAAACGGAGTCAATCCCGGCTTGAGCGCAGCGCTGGTAGAAGTTTTCGATACCGCGTGAGTAAACCAAGTTAGCATACATCAGTAGGCCGATTGGCAGTTCTGGGTATTTAGCACGAATTTTACCGATTTGTTCGAAACAGATATCAGGTGTCGCGCCAGAATCTAGCGCGCGAATATTCGCACCTTGAATAGTTGGGCCATCTGCTAAAGGGTCAGAAAACGGAATACCTAATTCAAGCGCATCTGCGCCTGATTCAACGAGTGTTTCCATGATCTTGTAAGACTGCTCTGCGTTTGGATCGCAAACCGTTACAAAGGGTACAAATGCGCCTTGGTTTTTTTCGTTTAGGCGCTCAAACATCTTCGCATAACGACTCATTAGATCACTCCTTTTTCTTCTAGGATGGCGTGTACGGTGAAGATGTCTTTGTCACCACGACCGGATAGGTTAACAACCAATAGTTGTTCTTTCTCTGGGTTCTCGCGAGCCATGCGCAGTGCGTGCGCTAGTGCGTGAGAAGACTCAAGCGCAGGAATAATACCTTCGCTACGCGCAAGCTCTTGGAAAGCGTCTAAAGCTTCGTCGTCGGTGACATTATCATACTCTGCACGGCCAATGGCATTAAGGTGTGCGTGCTGTGGACCAACAGAAGGGAAGTCTAATCCAGCAGAAACTGAGTAAGATTCTTCAACCTGACCATTTGGATCTTGCATCAATGGTGCTTTCATACCGAAGAAGATACCCGTTTTACCATGCTTAAGAGGAGCACCATGTTGGTCGGTATCAATACCTTTACCTGCTGGCTCAACACCAATTAAACGAACGCTTTCTTCTTCGATGAAATCTGCAAACATACCAATGGCATTTGAACCGCCGCCAACACAGGCGATAACTGCATCAGGAAGACGACCTTCGCGAGCGAGGATTTGGTTCTTCGTCTCTTCACCGATCATACGTTGGAAGTCACGAACGATAGTCGGGAACGGGTGAGGGCCTGCTGCTGTACCTAATAGGTAGTGCGCATCCTCATATGTTGCAGACCAATCACGTAGCGCTTCGTTACACGCATCTTTGAGCGTCGCAGAACCTGAATGAACAGGAATGACTTCAGCACCCATCAGCTTCATACGGAATACGTTCGGGCTTTGGCGTTCAACGTCTTTAGCACCCATGTAGACACGACACTTAAGACCAAGCAAAGCACAAGCGAGTGCCGTTGCCACACCGTGTTGACCTGCACCGGTTTCAGCGATGATTTCGTTTTTACCCATGCGCTTAGCCAGTAGCGCCTGACCCAACACTTGGTTGGTTTTGTGTGCGCCACCGTGAAGCAGGTCTTCACGTTTAAGGTAAAGTTTGGTTTTTGTACCTTTGGTCAGGTTGCGAGTCAGCGTAAGCGCTGTAGGGCGACCCGCATACTCTTGCAGCAATGACATAAATTCGCTACGAAACTCTGGGTCTTCTTGAGCATCAATAAACGCTTGTTCCAACTGCTCAAGGGCAGGGACCAAAATCTGTGGTACGTACTGACCACCGTATTCGCCGAAGTAGGCATCTAGCTTTGCCATGTTAAAATTCCTTTCACTTTGAGCGCATATACAACGCGCTATACAAATTCTTAATAATTTCTGATTGCTGCAAAAGCTTGTTCTAGCTTTTCGCCATCTTTCTTACCCGGGGAGTGTTCGACACCCGAGTTGAGGTCTAATCCTAAACAGCCTTGAGCCGCAGCCTTTTGCGCGTTAAACGGTGTAATGCCGCCGGCCAACATCACTTTCGAAGGGTCGCCAATTAATGACCAGTCAAATACTAAGCCTGTACCGCCAACTTGAGAGCCGACTTTAGTATCGAGCAGGTGACGGTCAACGTTATTCTCGATAAGCTCAGGGACACTCTCGCTTACGCCATACGCTTTCCAGATTTCAACACCAGAAGGTAAAGATGCCTTTAATGTGTCAACAAACGTTTGATCTTCCTTGCCATGAAGTTGAACGGCAGAGAGGCCTAGTTCGTTGACAGTTGTGATGATTTGCTCAGGCTGGTGGTTTTGGAATACACCTACATACTTAAGCGGTGCGCCACTCATTGTTAGTCGTGCGGATTCTAACGACACAAAGCGTTTAGACTGCTCAACAAAAATCAAACCACCAAAAATAGCACCCGATTGATAAGCTTTCGCGGCATCATCTGGGTGAGTCAAACCACATACTTTGTTTTCACCCAATGTTACTTTACGAACGGCGAGTTCAAGGTTTTCTTCTGCCATTAAAGAGCTTCCGATGAGGAAGCCGTCAGCGAAATCGGCAAGATCTCTCACTTGTTGGTGAGTGTAGATTCCGGACTCAGAGATGACGATTGCATCAGATGCAAGTTGACGAATAGTTGGGGCCAATTCTTTGGTTCGATTTAGGTCGGTTGAAAGATCACGTAAGTTACGGTTGTTGATACCAATGACTTTCGCGCCTAGCTCTACAGCGCGGTGAAGCTCTTGCTCATTACTGACTTCAGTCAGTACGCCCATATCGAGTGAATGAGCCACATCAGCCAGTTCTCGATATTCTTCATCATTGAGTACTGAAAGCATTAGCAAAATCGCATCGGCGCTATAGTGGCGTGCCAAATAAACCTGATAGGTATCAACCATAAAGTCTTTACATAGAATTGGCTGTTTCGCTTGCTTTCTTACCTGAGGTAGGAAGTCGAAGCTGCCTTGAAAGTACTTCTCGTCAGTTAACACCGAAATGGCGTTTGCATGGTTGTTGTAAACCGATGCTATGTAATCAAGATCAAAGTCATCGCGAATTAAACCTTTGGAAGGGGAGGCCTTTTTACATTCGGTGATGAAAACAGTGTTGTCTTGTTTTAGCGCTGTATAGAAGCTGCGGTCTGATGGCGTTAGATCATTCTTGAATGTCTCAAGTGGCTGTGACTCTTGACGCTCAGCAACCCACTGGTACTTGTCGCGAACAATCTTAGCTAAGACTTCTGCCATCTCGGCTTCTTTAACAGAAACGTGTTCGGATAATTTTTCTTTTACCTGAGTCATTTTCATAACCTTATTGTTCGAGGTGTTAAGCGTGAGCCGCTAATTTCTGCACTAGCTCATAAGCCTTGCCAGAGTTCATCGCTTCAAGAGCTTGCGCTGCGTTTGCTTTAAGGTCTTCGTGACCAAATAGACGCATGAGTAGTGCCACATTGACCGCTACAGCACCCGCTTGAGCTTCTGTGCCTTTACCCGTCAAGATATTAGTCGTGATAGCCTTGTTCTCTTCAGGTGTGCCGCCCTTAATTGCTTCGAGTGGGTGTTGGCTTAGGCCAAAGTCCGCTGGCGAAACTGTGTATTCATGAATAGCTCCATCTTTGATTTCTGCTACTGTAGTTTCACCGTGAATCGCGACTTCATCTAAGCCACTACCGTGGACAACCGCTGCGCGTTTCATGCCCATCTTGAGCATGGTTTCTGCGATAGGGCGAACCAACTCTTTACTGTATACGCCCATAAGCTCGATGTTTGGACGGGCAGGGTTAATCAGTGGACCAAGGATATTGAAGATCGTACGCGTTTTCATCGTTTGACGAACAGGCATAGCATGACGTACACCACTGTGATATTGCGGCGCAAACAAGAATGCGACACCGATTTCGTCGACCGCATTGCGCGTGTCTTCAGCACTCATCGCTAGGTTAATACCAAATTTATCGAGCAGGTCTGAAGAACCAGACTTACTTGAAACGCTTCGGTTACCATGTTTAGCAACTTTTAAACCACATGCGGCTGCGACAAATGCAGATGTGGTCGAAATATTGATGGTGTCATGACCGTCTCCGCCTGTTCCTACAATATCAGCAAAGTCATAATCTGGTCGTGGGAATGGGTTCGCATTGGCTAACAAGGCTTTTGCTGCGCCAGCAATCTCGTCTGGGGTCTCGCCTTTAATTTTTAGCGCAGTTAGGGCTGACGCCATTAGAATTTGGTCTAACTCACCGCGGATAATAACGTCAAAAAGCTGTTGGCTTTCTTGCTCGCTCAGTGACTCTTGCTCGTAAAGTTTGTTGATAATCTGTTCCATGACCTTGTTCCTTATTTGTCGTTCTTCTTTAGAGCCCACTCAATGGCATTATCTAGCAGCGTCGCACCGTAGGTAGTCATAATTGATTCTGGGTGGAATTGGAAACCGCACACCTTGTCTTGTTCTTGTACTACAGACATCACTAAATCATCAACCTCAGCCGTGATGGTTAAAGACGATGGCACTTCGGTTGCGACTAATGAATGATAACGAGCAATCGCAAGAGGAGAAGGTAGCCCAGCATAGGTGTCGTGGTTTTGGTGTTCCATCATCGATACTTTACCGTGAATGATTTCACCCGCGCCAGCAACGGTGCCGCCATAGGCTTCGACGATTGCTTGGTGACCTAAACAAATACCAATCATAGGTACTTTGCCTTTAAGGCGCTGGATAATCTCTGGCATTGAACCCGCTTCTGACGGAGCCCCCGGACCTGGAGATAACAGCACTACTGGGTTATCTAAGTTAGCGACTGTCGATTCAATGACCTCTGCCGCGATGTTGTTACGGTAAATCGTAACGTCATGACCTAATGAGCGGAATTGATCGACTAGGTTATAGGTAAACGAATCAAAGTTGTCGATAAAAACGATATCTGCCATCTCGATGCTACTCCTTATGTGCTGATTGAATAGCAGAGATTACTGCTTGAGCTTTACCGCGGGTTTCGTCGGCTTCAGCTTGTGGGTCTGAATCAAAAACAACCCCAGCGCCGGCTTGAACTTGCGCGATGCCATTTTCTACATAAGCAGAGCGAATCACGATACACGTATCTAATGTTCCTTCTCCAGTAAGATAACCCACAGCGCCGCCATAGCTGCCGCGGCGTGCTCCCTCGACATCTCGAATCAATTGCATTGCGCGGATTTTCGGCGCACCAGTTAGCGTGCCCATGTTCATGCAAGCTTGATAAGCGTGTAGGGCATCTAAGTCATCACGCAATTGACCTACAACACGTGAGACTAGGTGCATCACATGGCTGTAACGGTCGACTTTAAGCAAGTCAGCAACGTGGCGAGTGCCTGCTTGAGAGATACGAGCCACATCATTGCGTGCCAAATCGACCAGCATCATATGCTCAGCATTCTCTTTTTTATCAGTGCGTAGCTCTAGTTCAATACGACTATCTAGATCAAAGTCGATCTCGCCACTTGCTCTTTTGCCACGACGGCGAGTACCTGCAATAGGGTAGATCTCGACTTGGTTTGATTGAGTTTCGTACTTAAGAGCACTTTCCGGTGAAGCGCCGAACAGAGTGAAAAGCTCATCTTGCATGTAGAACATGTAAGGGCTTGGGTTGCTCTGTTTTAGCTCTTTATAAGCCGCCAGTGGAGAAGGGCAAGGCAAGGTAAAGCGACGTGATGGCACGACTTGGAAAACATCGCCTTTAACCACAAACTCTTTTAAGTCGCGCACAATCTGACAGAAGTCAGTATCGGAAATGCTTGGCTCTGCGTGAGTATCAGTAACCGGTACTGCTTTTGGTAGCGTTTTTAAATTGGCACAGGCAGCACTGATCTCTTCGATACGAGCAGTTAATTCAGGTTTGCAAGCGTCGGTGGCGAACAGGGCAGCTTGAAGCTCACATGACTGTTTTTGATGGTCGACAACCAGTAAGGTTTCCGCAACATAGAAAACGTAGTCAGGACATTGGTTTGATTGAGCTGCATCACCCAAAGGCTCAAAGTTAGCCACTAAATCATAGGCAAACAAGCCACCGATAAAAATTGCGTGCTTGTGCAGCTCTGCAATATCGAAGCTGTGCTGAATCAAACGCAGAGCATCAAAGGAAGAGGCTTCGCGTAGGCGAGAGTCTTCATCTAAGGTGTTGCACGGTGCGCTGTATTCCAGTATTAGTTCGCTGCCGTTAAATGTGTGCTCAATATTTGGATTGATGTTGTGCGTAAGGTGAGAAAGCAGGTTTTTACCATTGTCGGTTAACGCGGTCATTGTCACCGTATGTCCGAAACAAACGATGCGCACCGCTGAGTCAACAATAAGAAGGCTTTGTAGGTCCTGCTTTGAGTCGATTTCAGCAGATTCCAGTAGCAGGCTGTCGGTTTTGTTTTCACATAGTGTGTGAAATAGCTGCGTAGGATCTTGGGCATAAGGTGCCGTGCTTCGAATTAACTCGATTTTGCCTAGCTTCTTGATTTCAATGGCCTTGTTCACAAGACCTCCTTTTCTCTAAAATTTTTACTTCCTGCCGTACATAGTCGCATAAAGCAAACGGTCACCCAATCAGGATTTGGTTAAATTTGACGATTGTTTAAGCACTTAGATGTGAGACAGATTACAAAACAAAAAAGCCCGCTTTAGTAGCGGGCTTTCGGAACTTGAATTCTATGAATTAGAAGTACACGTTAGCCCACCAAGAACTTGTCCAAGTGCGCCACCAAGCAAGATCAGCTGAACTATTATTCATAGTGCCAGCAGCAACTTTTGCTTTATGGTTTTGGTTAATGTCTTGTAACATAGTGAGCCTTAAGTCAGGTACTTCGTATTTGTGTACTAGTTAACTAGTGCAGAGGTAAAAAGTCAACTAAAAAAACAAAATTATGAGAATTGATTTACATAGTCATACGACCGCCTCAGATGGAAGACTGCCTCCACATGAATTAATAGATAGAGCCCTTGGCTTTCAGCTTGATGTATTAGCGATCACCGATCATGATACTGTCGACGCATTATCGACCGCGCATCAATATGTCCAAGACAATAATCTGCCTTTGAAGATCATCAACGGAATTGAAATTTCTACCGTTTGGCAGAATAAAGATATTCACATTGTAGGTTTGAATATCGACCCAGAGTCTCAAGCACTCAATGAACTGATCGTAAAACAAAAAAATCATCGAGTAGCACGCGCTGAAATGATTGCTCATCGCCTTGAAAAAGCAACGCAAGAAGGTGTGCTCGAAGATGTAAAGGTAATTGCTGGTGACGCGCCAATCACGCGGGCCCACTTCGCTAAATGGCTGGTCGATAACGGCTATGCGAAAACGATGCAGCAAGTGTTTAAGAAATACCTAACGCGCAATAATCCGGGTTATGTGCCGCCAAACTGGTGCACAATGAAAGAAGCGATTGAAGCGATTCATGCCGCTGGTGGGCAGGCTGTACTGGCTCACCCAGGGCGCTATGATCTAACTGCTAAATGGATAAAACGGCTAATCAGTGCGTTTGTTGAAGCAGGAGGAGATGCAATGGAAGTTGCTCAACCTCAACAAGGGCAACAAGAAAGGCGCAACTTGGCGGATTATGCTATACAATACAATCTATTAGCCTCTCAAGGCAGCGACTTTCATTATCCTTCACCTTGGATGGAGTTAGGACGAAATTTATGGCTTCCATCGGGCGTTGAACCTGTATGGAAAGATTGGGGTATTAAGCCTTCAAAGTCAGAACCAATCAATACCAATTAACTATAGAGTCGTGAGACTCGATAATGAGGAATTACAATGAGCCAGTTTTTTTACGTACACCCAGAAAACCCTCAGGCTCGCTTGATCAATCAAGCTGTAGCAATCATTCGTAATGGTGGGGTCGTGATTTACCCTACGGATTCGGGCTACGCATTGGGTTGTCAGCTTGAAAACAAACAGGCACTGGAGCGTATCTGTCAGATTCGTCGTTTAGATGATAAGCACAACTTTACTTTGTTGTGCCGAGATTTATCTGAGCTCTCTCTTTATGCTCGTGTAGATAATACGGCATTTCGTCTGCTGAAGAACAATACGCCTGGGCCGTACACCTTTATTTTTAAAGGAACTAAGGAAGTGCCGCGTCGCTTAATGAACGCTAAGCGTAAGACGATTGGTATTCGCGTGCCAGACAACCAAATTGCTCTCGACTTACTCGAAGCGCTTGGCGAGCCGTTGATGTCAACATCGCTTATCTTACCGGGTAACGATATGACCGAATCTGACCCAGAGGACATTCGCGACAAACTAGAGCATGCGGTTGATTGTATTCTTAATGGTGGTTATCTAGGCGAGCAACCAACGACAGTGGTTGATTTCAGTAATGATGAACCAATCATTGCCCGTGTTGGTTCAGGTGATCCTGCTCCATTCGAATAGTCAAAAGTGCGTGATTTTCACCACACTTTTTGCGATAATGTGCGACCGCGATTTTGGGTCGCACTTGTTTATTCGACGTCTGAGAAGACGACACATAGGTAGATAAATGAACGAAAAACTACAGAAAGTATTGGCTCGAGCTGGTCATGGCTCTCGACGCGAACTAGAAGCTTTGATTAAAGCGGGTCGTGTGAGCGTGAACGGTATCGTTGCTAAACTTGGCGAACGACTAGAAGACGAAAATGCAGTTGTGCGTATCGATGGACACACTGTTTCTGCTAAAGCGCAGGAAGAAGTGATTTGTCGCGTATTAGCGTACTACAAGCCTGAAGGTGAACTGTGTACCCGTCATGATCCAGAAGGTCGTCGTACTGTTTTTGATCGTCTGCCAAAAATCCGCGGTTCTCGTTGGATTTCAGTTGGCCGTCTTGATGCGAACACTTCGGGCCTACTGCTATTTACCACTGACGGTGAATTAGCTAACCGCTTGATGCACCCAAGTCGCCAAGTAGAACGTGAATACCTAGTACGTGTATTTGGTGAAGTGACTGAACAGAAGGTGAAGAACCTAGTTCGTGGCGTTGAACTTGAAGACGGCATGGCTCGCTTTGAAGACGTTGTCTACGCGGGTGGTGATGGTATGAACCACACTTTCTACGTAGCGATTAACGAAGGTCGTAACCGTGAGGTTCGTCGTTTGTGGGAATCTCAAGATACCACAGTTAGTCGCTTAAAACGTGTACGTTACGGTGACATTTACCTAGACAAGAAATTGCCTCGCGGTGGATGGATGGAACTGGACCTTAAAGAGGTCAACTATCTACGTGAGTTGGTTGAACTTCGCCCAGAGAAAGAGACATTGCTTGATGAAAATAAAGCAAACTCATCTCGCAAACGCGAACGCTCACGCAGCCAGAAGATTCGCCGTGCAGTTAAACGTCACGAAGAACGTGTAAACAGTGGTGGTGGTCGTAGCAACAACCCATCACGCCGTAAACCGAAAAAAGGCGCAGGCCAACCGAACGCGCGCAATAAGCAGCGTTAAGCCAAAGCAAAGTGATTTAAAAAAGCAGCCAGTTGGCTGCTTTTTTCGTTTTGAGCTGCTCTTAACTCCAGCGACCCTTTCGCTCCGATTTTCGCTGAGCACACACATCAAGAATCTCCTGCTTTTGCTCATTGGTTGACTGTGACCATCTTAAGATTTCATCCAACGAACGATAGCAACCTAAGCAAATATCATCCTGATCTAAACAGCAGTGACGAATGCAGGGGTTAGGAATAGAGCGATTTGAAGGTTGCGCTGCCATAAGCCATACCAAAAACACCTTTTGTATAAGTATACAAAAAGTACCAGCTTACCATGTTGGTAAGCTGGGGCTAATTTAAGATATTTATCTATTAGAGAGTTTGGCTCAGAGTGAAATAGCGACCTTGCTGTTCTATCAATTGTTGATGAGTGCCATGCTCAACAATCTCACCTTGCTCTATTAAACAAATCGAATCCATCTTGTCTAAGTTGACTAAACGGTGGGTGATAAACACCACCGTTTTACCGACAAAATGCTGCTCGAACAATTGCATGATTTGCTGTTCTGTCTGCTTGTCTAAACCTTCGGTAGGCTCATCAAGTAATAGGATTGGCGCATTATGTAGCAAGGCACGTGCAATACCAATTCGGCGCTTTTCTCCACCAGACAGCTGTCTACCACCGTCGCCAAGCCATGTGTCTAAACCTGTCTCGTCGAGAAGTTTAGCCAGCCCGACTTTCGACAGCACCTGAGCAAGCTCATCGTCCTCTGCTTGCGGTTTAGCCATGACTAGGTTGTCACGCAGTGAGCCATTAAGAATATCGACACGTTGGCTTACAACGCTAATGGCTTGGCGAAGCTGACTCTCACTCCACTCTTGGATTGGTTTACCCGCAATTTCGATGCAGCCTTGTTGAACATCCCAATAGCGGTTAAGCAACTGTAGAAGAGTCGATTTGCCAGAGCCAGTTTGACCGACAATCGCAATTCTGTGCTGAGCTGGAATCGCTAACTCGATGCATTTAACGACATCATTGTTAGCTTCAGGGTAGTGGAAAGAAACCCCTTTATATTCGATTGAGAACTGCTGCTCATGCTTTGTCTCTTTCTTAGGGAAACAGACATCTGGTTCAGATTGAGTGATATCGTTGAGCCTGCGAGCCGAAGTCAGAGTCTGGCCTAGATGTTGGAACGCGCCAGCAATTGGCATTAACAGCTCAACACTCGCCATTGTGGCAAACGCGACCAGAGCGATCATAGGATCTGGCGTATTGCCGCCGACACCGTCCGCCGCTAGCCAAAGCATTAGCACAATCGTCCAGCCGTTAGCTAGCAATAGTAAGGCTTGTGCAAGTCCAGAAAAGTGAGCGTTAAAGAACTGATTCTTTAATAGTTTCTGTTGTGTCTCAAGGATTGCATTACGGTAGCGTTCTTCTGCACCAAACAGTGTGAGTTCACTGTACCCTTGTAACCAATCAAGGGTAGCGATACGCAAATCGGCTTTGTTTTGAGTGAGTTCACCACCGTTGCGCTTACCCAGTTTGTAAAACAGTACAGGCCACGTCAGTAGTATTGCGAACAGAATAGCGCCTAATGTTAAGCCTAGCTCTGCATCAAACCAGCTAATGAGTGCAGTAAGACCTAAGATACCTAACGTGCCGACAACCATTGGACTTACCAACCTTAGGTAGACATGATCCATAGCATCAATATCGGCCACTAGACGGTTGAGTAGATCGGCATCGCGAAGGTTAGATACGCGGCCCGGGATCAGCGGGGCTAGCTTGGAAAAGAAAAAGATTCGCAGATCGGTAAGCAGCTTGAAAGTCGCGTTATGGCTGACCACACGCTCACCCCAACGTCCGGCAGTCCGCCCCATGGCAAATCCACGGACAAACGCGCCTGGTAGCATGTAGTTAAAGGTTTCTCTCGCGATGGTGAGACCTGCAACAGCCGCAGCTGATAAGAACCAACCTGATAAGGTCAAAAGGCCAATCGAAGCGGCTAAGGTTAGAAACGCCAATAGCATACCGAGTGAAAGACCAAACCAGTGCTTCTTATACAGTTTTAGGTAGGGAAGTAATTCACGCATCTAAATTCCCCTTATTGGTTTGGTTAAGTGCTTGGTTAGCAGAAAGCATTTCTTGGAACAGTCCTTCACAGTTAGCGAGATGTTCAAATTGTCCAGACTGAACGATCTGACCGTCTTTCATGACGAGGATTTGTTCGACATTTTTAAGTGGTGTTAGCTGGTGGGTAACCATCAAGGCGGTTTTTCCTGTGATCTGGTTTTCTAAACCTTGCATCACAAGACGCTCGCTTCGAGCATCCAAGCTTGCCGTTGGCTCATCAAGCAACCAGAAGCGGCCGTTTTGCACCATAGCACGCGCCAAAGCGAGGCGCTGCGCTTGTCCTACCGATAAACCACCAGAGCGGTCGGAGACAGCGTAGTCGAGGCCATGCTGATTCACAAATTCTGCTGAGAACGACTCTTCCAAGGCCTGATTGATGACTTCATCACTGACGTTGGTTTTACCAAGCGTAATGTTGTCACGTATTGAGCCGTGCAGTAGCAGTGGGTTTTGACCAACCCAACTGATTTTCTCGCGCCAACTTTCAAGATCGAGCTCAGTACGCTCAATGTTGTTAATCGTTAGAGACCCTTTGTAAGGTAAGAAACCCAAGATTGCGTTAATCAGGGTCGTTTTACCGGCTCCGCTTGGGCCAACTAAGGCTGTGGTTTGCGCGGAAGAAAGCTTAAAGCTTACTGGACCCAATAGCTTTTGTCCTTCTGGAGAGTAAACTTCGAGATCTGTTGCTGTGATAGATATGGAATCTGTTTCGCCAAGCTTGGTCGAACCTGAGCGAACGGTTTCTACGTCTGTTTCGATAAACTCAACAATGCTTTCTGCAGCGCCTACCGCTTGCTGTTTTGCATGGTAGAAAGTGCCTAAGTCTCGCAGTGGCTGATAAAATTCTGGGGCTAAGACCAGAATGAATAGTCCTGCAAACAGCGTAACACCCGCACCATAGTCACCAAAGTTAAGTTCTCCAATGAAAGCAAAACCAAAGTAAACCGCTGTCAACGCAATGGAGATAGAAGTAAAGAACTCAAGTACTGCAGAGGAAAGAAACGCTATTTTGAGCACGTCCATAGTGCGCACTCTAAACACTTCCGATGCGCCGCGCATCACTTCAGTCTCTGCTGCGGTTCGGTCAAACAGCCTGATGGTCGTCATTGACTGAAGGCGGTCATAGAAGTGACCGGACAAACGCTGCAGTGCTTTAAAGTTCTTACGGTTAGCGTCAGCGGCTTTCATCCCCACTAATGCCATAAACATTGGAACCAATGGCGCGGTAATTAAGAAGATCAAACCAGCTGCCCAGTTGACCGGAAAAACAACGATCAAAATGACAAATGGCACTAGTACAGAAAGCGACATTTGCGGTAAATAGCGAGCGAAGAAGTCGTGCATGTCTTCCACTTGCTCTAGCAACAAGGTTGCCCAAGCCCCTGCGGGTTTTCCCTTGATGTATGCAGGCCCAAGTTCACGCAGTTTATCGAGAATAAGCTGGCGGATATAAACACGAATCTGTTCGCCGCAACGAAAACCTGCGATTTCTCGACCCCATGAACAAAGAGCACGAGCACCGATAACGGCAACTAAACCAAGGAAGTAAGGGACTAATTCATATTTATCGACATGTTCGATAATGAGTTGGTGCAATATTGTTGCAAGCAGAGCGGCCTGAACTAAAAGGAATATGCTTGAAAGAACACCTAGACCGACAGCAATCATAAGCCAGCGCTTGGCGAGCTTACTTTGCTGCTTGAGCCATTGATTCAAGCTGCGTTGTTTCTTTTTATCCATCGTGAAGGCTTAATGAGAATTATTATAAAGTTTTAGAACTGGGCATTATACAAAAGAAAGCCCCGCGGGAATACCGCAGGGCTTTAAGGTTTTGAGCTAAAAATGAAAAATATTATTTACTATCAGCAAGTGCATCGAGGTAACGTTCGGCATCGAGAGCTGCCATACAGCCACTACCGGCAGAAGTAATCGCTTGACGGTAGTTGTGATCCATAACATCACCTGCAGCAAAAACACCCGGTACACTCGTTTGAGTTGCATTACCTTCTAGGCCGGATTGAACGATGATGTAACCATCTTTCATCTCTAGCTGACCTTCAAAGATCGAGGTGTTTGGTTGGTGACCAATGGCGATAAAGGCACCCATTACATCAATCTGTTCGATATTGTCTGACTGAGTATCTTTGATTCGCACGCCAGTCACACCCATGTCGTCACCGACGACTTCTTCCAAAGTACGGTCAGTATGAAGAATGATGTTGCCATTTTCTACTTTATCCATCAGGCGCTTAACTAGAATTTTCTCAGCGCGGAAGCTATCACGACGGTGAATTAAGTGAACTTCAGAAGCAATGTTAGATAGGTAAAGCGCTTCTTCAACTGCGGTATTACCACCACCAACAACGGCAACTTTTTGGTTGCGGTAGAAGAAACCATCACAAGTAGCACAAGCCGAAACACCGCGACCTTTGAATGCTTCTTCAGACTCTAGGCCTAAGTACTTAGCTGAGGCGCCGGTTGAAATGATAAGCGCATCACAGGTGTAATCACCACTATCACCCTTTAGACGGAAAGGGCGCTGGCTGAAATCAACTTCATTGATGTGATCAAAAAGAATTTCAGTTTCAAAGCGCTCAGCATGCTCTTTCATTCGATCCATTAGACCAGGACCAGTCAAACCTTCAGGATCGCCAGGCCAGTTTTCCACTTCAGTGGTTGTCGTTAACTGACCGCCTTGCTGCATACCTGTCACCAGAACAGGGTTTAAGTTTGCGCGGGCAGCATAAACTGCGGCGGTGTAGCCAGCAGGACCAGATCCAAGGATTAAAAGATTGCTATGTTTTACGTCGCTCATTTGTGCTCCATTAGCGGTGACGCTTATTTATTTGACTCGATTGTATGGAATATATGGGGCCATTTAAAGGGTTAGCAAGGGAAGAGAATGTAATAATTGGTTATAGATTAGAACGCAAACGTTATCAGTTAATTTGGTGTTAAGGTTTATAACTCATTGATGTTGATAAGAAAATTAATTATCTCTAGTGAAGTCATCTAGTTTTTGAACTCGCGTCTTTTTAAATCTGAACTTAATCACTGTCATTGCTGTTATTTGTGGATGTATATTCCAAAATATATAATTTGATGGATTGAAATGCTAAAAAAAGTTGATCCGGCAATACAAGTGCGCAAATAATAAATGTGAATAAGATGTTAATCATATTATAGGTATGTACATTCATTAAGGAGATGATGATGTTACATCAGCGCGAAACTACCCTACAACTGACCAAGTTAAGTGATGCTGCGATTTCACAACTGGCCCCTTCGTTTACTCAACTGCCTCATACCGAGCATGCTGATGGCCAGTATCGTTTAAGACGCTACTCTGTAGTGACATTGCAAGATGGCAAAGTGGTCGATTTGAATAGGAGTGAGTTCGTTCAAAGTGACGATATTAATCGCTTTCAGGGTAACGTGGTTCGCCAGTTTGAACCGATTGAAAAGCCGATCATGAATAGTGACGGTATGCGTGAAATGTGTCAGCTATTTGCGCAATCTAATCACCTCACTGATGGTCATGAGATCGAGATTCACCAAATTCGTATCTCGGCTGTTTACGACGAGACTCAGGTTGCGCCAGAAGGTGTTCACCAAGATGGATTTGAACATCTCGCAGTAGTAGGCATGGGGCGTCACAATATTGAGGGCGGCGATATCATGGTTTACAGCAGCTTCAACGAAGCTCCATTCTTCCGTAAAGCCTTGCATAGTGGTGAAGTCGCCATGCTAGCTGACGACAAACTTTGGCATAATGCGACACCAATTCGCTCGGTTATTGAGGGTGAAGCGGGGCATATGGATGTATTTGTGTTAACCGCAAAGGACAGTGTGAATGAGCTTCACTCCTAATTTAGCAAGAGCGCAGTTCAGCGCTCTTGGTCAAACACATAATGATCTGCCAGTGATCTTTTTAGATGGCCCGGGCGGCTCTCAAGTACCAAAGTCTGTACTTGAAGCGATGCAGGCTTATTTGGGTTTCTTTAACTCTAATTTGGGTGGTCATTACTTTTCGAGTCAGCAAACGACCGAATTAATGAAGCAAGCACGTGAGCATGCTCAAGCTTTGGTCAATGCAGAATCAAGCAGCAACATAGTGTTTGGCGCAAATATGACGTCATTAACCTTTCAGTTAAGCCGTGCAATTAGCCGAGATTGGCAAGCTGGCGATGAAGTGATTGTTACGGCTCTTGACCATTATTCGAATGTCTCAAGTTGGCAACAAGCCGCAGAAGACAAAGGTGCGGTTGTTCACCAAGCCCGCGTCGACGAAAGCGACTGTGGTCTTGATATCGACCATTTACTTTCGCTGATCAATGATAAGACTGCGCTTGTTGCTTTGACCTATGCGTCGAATACAACAGGTTCAATTGTAGATGTTCAACGTGTTGTCGAAGCTGCCCATAAAGTGGGTGCAAAGGTTTATGTAGACGCTGTTCATTATGCGCCGCATCACTTAGTTGACGTGCAAAAGCTTGGCTGTGATTTCTTAGCCTGCTCTGCGTATAAATTCTTTGGTCCGCATGTCGGTATTGCCTACGTAGCACCGAAATGGCTACAGAGTTTGAAACCTTACAAAGTTGAACCTGCGACAAATGAAGGTCCGGGCCGCTTTGAAACGGGTACACAAAGCTTTGAAGGTTTAGCGGGCGTAATTGCTGCTGTGAAATACCTGTCGCAGTGGGGTAAAAGCAACGCTTCGCTTAGGGAAAGATTAGTCGACTCATTTAAGCAGTTTAATCAGCATGAGTCAGCGATTAGTGAACGTTTTCTTAGCCGGTTATCTGAACTTGAAGGCGTGCATCTGTTTGGTAAGTTGGAAGCCAACAGCGAGCTAAGAACGCCAACCTTCGCCTTAACGTTTGATAACCATTCACCTGAGTTTATTGCTAAGAAGCTCGGAGAAAGAAATATCTGTGTTTGGAACGGACATTTCTACGCACTTGGGCTGGTTCGCCAACTTGATTTAGAAGCGAGTGGTGGTGTAGTGCGAATTGGCTTTATGCATTACAACACATTAGAAGAAGTGGATATTCTGTTCGATGAGCTGAAGATAATTATCGGGCAATAGATAATAAAATAAGCAAAAAGACCTCCTCCTAAGTGGAGGTCTTTTTCTAAGCAGTGCTTAAGCGCTGACTTCCACTTCATAAGAAGTGAACTTACGAATATTGATTACTCCAGTATCAAAGATCATATACTGACCTTTAATTCCTTGCAGAATCCCCGTTACTTCCGGGTTTTTGTCAAAGTTATGAGAAGTAATTTTGGTCGGGTGTTGCTCCACTGGATAACTGATTGTAGTGATATTCTCACTTAGGATCTCAATCGCATCCTCACCGTACTGCTGTTTAATTTCAGCAATTTTGTCTTCAACCAAAGGCAAGAGTTCAGCAAACCTTTCTTCTAGAGCCATTGGCTCTCCATCACCTTTTAGCAGTGTGCGCCAGTTGGTTTTATCCGCGATGTGCTTTGCCAGTTCAACCTCGATAAGACCTGAAATATGACGAGTCTTGACCTTGAAAATTGGCAAGCCTTGAGTTGCGCCTTGATCGATCCAACGAGTTGGGATTTGGGTGTGACGAGTGATGCCCACTTTCAAACTTGAAGTGTTTGATAAATAGACGAAGTGGTCGACCATACAGTTTTCCTCACCCCACTGCGGTTCGCGACACGTGCCCTGATCGTAGTGACACGTTTCAGGTTTCATGATGCACATATCGCAACTGGCGAGCTTTTTCATACAGACAAAGCAGTGCCCCTGCGAATAGCTTTTCTTGGTTTTTTTGCCACAAGAACTACAGAAGATATTACCAGTATGAGTGAGCGTAATGCTCTTACCAATGAAAGGTGAGAGATCAACTAACTCATCACCGACTGGAAGTCGATAATGAACGGTATTTTCGAGAGAGGCGCGCATTTTACTCAGCGTACCTTTGGCTAATAAAGACATGACAGTGCTCTTATTTTAGTGAGGGTTAACCCTCTTGTTTTTAGATCGTTATTGTAGCACTAATAACAAGCAAAACTTGAGCAGTAGACGATAATGAAAGTGTAAGAGAATAGTTTGCTTATATTTAAGTCAATAAGCATCAAGTTTATGAGTCAGATCTAATATTTATCTGCTAGAACATAAGTAAAACGCGATAAAATGGAACCAACATCGTACTATTAATTGGGATTGGGTTCTGTTTGCTGTTTAGCAGCGCATCAATGGTTGGATTCTAGTATTGAAAATTGTTCATAAGGTCACCTTTTTCATGGTCGTTGTGACCATATTGGTCGTGCAGTTATATTGGATGCATGGAGGTGGTCATGTCTTTAAAATCTTCCCCGGTCAGTTTGTCTTTTTGCCCACCGATGACCAAGCGTTAGGGGGAGTCAGTACTGCTAGTTTGGAGTCATCTGAGTCTGAAGTAGTGCTAAATTGCCAGTTAGATAAATCGGATGCCTACCCTTGGCCTTACTGCGGTGTTG
The DNA here is from genome assembly GCF_059295395.1 of Vibrio sp. SCP2. Classification (NCBI taxonomy): domain Bacteria; kingdom Pseudomonadati; phylum Pseudomonadota; class Gammaproteobacteria; order Vibrionales; family Vibrionaceae; genus Vibrio; species Vibrio sp. SCP2. Next base: position 461,972 of record NZ_JCAFVV010000002.1, read on the forward strand.
CTATACAGCTTGGTGAAACCATGCAACAAGGTATCAACCTAAAAAACTACCATACGGTTAGGTTGAATATCGACTTTGAGCAGCTTGATAGTACGGTTGAACCCACACTACGCTTCTACCTTCGCAACTTTAATCCGGCTTACTCTTCTGCTGAAGATGAATACACGCAAAAATACAATGGACTGGCATACTCCCCTGGTGTTGGAGAAGGTGTGGTAGATATACCTATCGCTAACTTACAGGTACTGACATGGTGGCTGGCTGATAACGAGATACCAATTGCACATTCAGCGCCAGAGTTTACAAATGTGACCAAATTGGAGTTAGCGACAGGCTCTGGTCACTTTAATGGTGAGTATAAGATGACTATCAAGAGTATCGAATTCATCGGTAACTATATTGATGGTGAAACACTCATGTTGGCCTTGCTGGTATTTTGGGTTTCGCTAGCGCTTGTATACAGTATTGTGGAGATAAAACGTAGCCACCACCTGATTCTTCAGTCTCATTTTAGACAGGAACACCTTCGCAAACTAAACAAAGAGTTACAAGAGCAGAATATCCACTTTGCAGAATTGGCAAATCGCGACGCACTGACAGGGGCTATGAATCGTCACTCCATTCGGGAGTGGCTAGAGAAGCATTTTGAAGGAAAATTAGGACGCGAGAAGGCATTAGCGGCGCTATACCTTGATATTGACCACTTTAAGGACGTCAATGACAAATATGGACACGCGATGGGTGACGATATTCTGCGTGAGTTCACTATGGTGATATTAAGTATGCTTAGTCCAAGTGAACGCCTCGTCCGTTGGGGGGGAGAAGAGTTCGTGGTTTTTTGCCCTGGATTGAATTTGGAAGAGGCATCTGAGCTCGCGGAACGAATCCGACATCGAATTGAATCCCATATCTGGGTACATGGGGACCCGCTGACAACCAGTATAGGGGTTGCTTCTCGCTCTAGGGAGCGCACTAACGCAATGATCACTCGTGCCGATGAAGCTTTGTATTTGGCGAAGCGACAAGGAAGAAACCAGGTTGTGGTTAGCTCTCAGACTGACTAATCAAAGGTTGTTCGGCTAACTCTGGTTTTGCTTCGGGTTCAGGAAGTTGTTCGATCAAGATAGGTTCCTTAGGACCGAGAAACTTTGGTTTCGCATTGGTAATATAGATGTCCAGAACCGCTTTTGCGCGCGCAAATACTTCTCTCATTCTGACCTGAAATCCAGAGTGTTTCGAAGGCCCTGCAACCGCAAAACATTTCGCATCAATATTGTGTGAATTGGCGATAAATATCGCTCTCTCGCAATGAAACTTTTGAGAAATGATTAGGAAGTTATTGGTATCAAAAATTTCTTTTGCTCTAACAACAGAATCTAGAGTGCGAAATCCTGCGTAATCCAAAAAAATACTCTCTTCGGGTACCTCTGCCTTAAGCAAGTCACGTTTCATCGTCCAAGGTTCATTGTAAGAGCGGTGCGCGTTATCGCCACTCAGAAGAAAGTTGTCCACCTTGCCTTGCTGATACAGTTCTATCGCCGCGTCGATACGATGGGTGTAATACTCATTGAGAATTTTGCCTAAATACTTGCTGGTTCCCAGAACAACCGCAACATCAAAAGACTCGATCTGTTCGGTGTCGGTAAATAGCTGGTCTCTGGCTTGGTAAGAGACCCATCGATCAATTGCGAATAAAGACACGGCAAGGATCGCTAACGCGACTGGCAGCCACGCTAACGCTCTTAGCGCCAGCTTAAGCCAAGTTTGTTGTCTGGTTTCGTGGTGAAATAATCTTCGCACTAAATTTGTCGATTCCGCTGCGCCCATAGACCTATAAAAATAAAGCAAAACAATACGATGGAAAACATAATGCCAGCCTCTAGGCCGTGCAGTGTCCGAGATAGGTAAGGTGTTGCTTTGACTATGATTAAGCCGTAACCAAATGCGTTAATCAAGACAAACGCTACAGTTCTGAGGGCAAAGTTGGTGTTTCTTAATAATCTCCTCAGTAATGCGTTAATTTCTCCACCTGCCATGACCAAAACGCATGCGATTAAAGCTGTCGAAATTTCTGTCAGATAGGGGCGTAGGTATCCACCCAAAAGGTCTAGGTATTCCATGAAAACTAATGTGAATGTCATTGATTGAGTAACGATATCATGAACCTGACGTGTAAGGCAGTGCAGTCTGTCGTCATGAGATCTTTGTGGCAGGAATAAAAAACCCAGCGTGTGCTGGGTTTTGAATAAACAGTGCGTTTAGAAAGCGGTGCGCTTGTAACGGCGATAAACCGGTTGCCAGAAGGAAGCATCAATCGCTTCTTCTAGGGCTTCGTCTGTGATCTCAAGTGCGACGCCTTGCTCAATGGCTTTTTTAGCAACCGCAAAAGCAATCTTCTTAGAAACAGAATGAATCGCTTCTAGTGGCGGTAAAAGAGCACCTTGACCATTAATCGCTAGTGGAGAACAGGTTGCAAGAGCGCGGCTTGATTCCATAAGCATCTCGTCAGTCACGCGTTTAGCTTGAACCGCCAATACACCTAAACCGATACCTGGGAAGATGTAACTATTGTTACATTGCGCGATAGGGTAGGTCTTACCGTCATGTACCACAGGATCGAATGGACTACCTGTCGCAACCAGTGCTTCACCGTTCGTCCAACGAATAATGTCGTTAGGTGTCGCTTCCACACGGCTTGTTGGGTTAGATAGCGGGAAGACGATTGGACGAGCGCAGTGTTTGTGCATCTCTTTAATCACGTCTTCGCTAAATAGACCCGGAGCACCAGATACGCCAACAAGAACCGTAGGTTTAGCATTGCGCATGACGTCAAGAAGTGAGTAGCCGTTACCTTCTGCTTCCCAATCTGCTGTGTTTGAATGCTTCTGTACCAAACGTTGTTGGAAGTCGAGCAGGTTAGGCATGCCTTCTTGCAGTAGACCCCAACGGTCAACCATGAAGACTTGCGAACGAGCTTGCGCATCACTAATGCCTTCCGAAACCATTTGAGCAATGATGGCCTCAGCAATACCACAGCCAGCAGAGCCCGCACCTAAGAAGGTGACACGCTGTTCAGAAAGCTTACTTCCTGCAGCCTGACAAGCCGCCAGTAATGAGCCAACAGTCACAGCTGCAGTGCCTTGAATGTCATCATTGAAGCAACAGAAACGATCTTTATAACGCTCTAGTAGCGGCATCGCGTTTTTCTGTGCGAAGTCCTCGAACTGAATGAGCGCGTCAGGCCAACGGCGTTGAACAGCCTGCATGAATTCTTCTAAGAACGCATCGTACTCTGCACCAGTAATACGAGGGTGGCGCCAGCCCATGTACATTGGGTCAGCAAGACGTTGCGGGTTATTCGTACCCACATCGAGTACGATTGGTAGCGTGTAAGCCGGGCTAATACCACCACAAGCGGTGTAAAGCGCCAGTTTACCGATCGGAATACCCATACCGCCGATACCTTGGTCGCCTAAACCAAGAATACGTTCACCGTCTGTCACTACGATAACCTTCACGTTGTGACTTGAAGCGTTGTTCAAAATATCATCAATGCGATCGCGGTTAGCGTAAGAGACAAAAAGGCCACGGCCACGGCGGTAGATGTTCGAGAAGTTTTCACATGCTGCACCAACGGTCGGCGTATAGATGATTGGCATCATCTCAGAGATGTGGTTCTGAACAAGGCGGTAGAAAAGTGTTTCGTTTGTGTCTTGGATGTTGCGTAGGTAGATGTGCTTATCCATATCGCTTTCGAAGTTACGATATTGTTGGTAAGCTCGTTCCACTTGTTCCTGAATAGTTTCAGTGTTTTCTGGTAGCAGACCTTCAAGGTTGAATGAGCTTCTTTCCTCAGCTGAGAAAGCACTGCCTTTGTTAAGAAGAGGAGTACTGAGAAGCGCAGGGCCTGCATATTGGATATATAGAGGGCGTTTATCGTTATTCATCACATGCCTTAGTAGGGTGTTAGGGTCAACAGACCTTTGGGAACAGGAACATAAAAATGATAGGGATTCGTTGTCGTATTGTAAACTGAATATTCCTGCATTCTGGCAAAGATTGCGTATATAATTTCATGCTTTAGCACTACCCACGCGTAAATCATGACCAGCCTACCCATAGATACCCTGAAAACCGAATTTTTATCCCAGCTTTCCGCTCATCATCTCATCGTAGAAGCAGAGACGGGATCGGGTAAGTCGACACGTTTACCCATTTGGGCGGCGCAGCAAGGTAGGGTTTTGGTGATTGAGCCAAGACGCATCGCTTGTACCTCATTGGCTCAGTTTCTCTCCGAACAAAGCAATCAACCTTTAGGGCAGTCAGTCGGTTATGCGATTAAGCTGGAAAGCCGCTTTGATGAAAACACGCAAGTCGTCTTTGTGACGCCTGGAGTCGCGTTGCGTTGGTTTTCTGAGAACAAGCTTGAGGGCTTTGATACGGTTATCGTCGATGAATTTCATGAGCGACGCTGGGATACCGATTTGTTGGTCGCTTTGCTTAAAGATAGCCAGACGCATAGATTGGTCGTCACTTCCGCAACCATAGAGGGTGAAAAGCTGGCCACTTACATTGGTGCGAAGCGTATGTATGCCGAGGGGCGTAACTTCGATGTCTCAATAGGGTATCGAGCAGGCGACTCAAGGCAGCTTCCTGATGCGAGAAGCCTTGATGAAAAAGTTAAGCAAGAAGTGCTGGCGCTCAGCGATATTGAAGGTGACATTCTAGTGTTTCTGCCGGGTAGAAAAGAGATCAGTCAATGTCAGAGTATGCTGGCGGGCATTGAAGGTTTAGTTGCTGTTCCACTTCATGCCTCGGTGACCGATGAGCAGCGAGAAGTCGCACTTAATACTCAAGCCTATAAAAAAGTGGTCTTAGCAACCAATGTTGCGGAGACGTCACTGACTATCCCCAATATCGTCGCGGTCATTGATTCAGGATTAGAGCGAAGAACAGAACAGCGTAATGGGCGAACCGCTCTAAGTTTAAAGCATATCTCTAAAGCAAGTGTAAAGCAGCGCAGTGGGCGCGCGGGGCGAGTTATGGATGGTATCTGTATCCGCTTATATGGTGAACACGCCGCTTTATCAGATGTAACGCCGCCGGAGATGCATCGAGAGTCATTAACCGAAGCCATGCTAGCGTCAGCAAGTTGTGGTAAGGCGTTAGCGCAGCTAAATTTCTTGGAACTATTGCCTGAGCGCTCCCTCAAACAAGCGAATGAAATACTCACTGCGATGGGGGCAATCAATGATGTTGGTACTGCCACCGAACATGGTCAGCGGATTTACCCTTTACCTATTGACGCTTTATACGCCGACTTAGTCACTCGAATGCCTTCTAAACCTCTCCAAGAGGCGATGGTTGATCTCACTTCTGTAATGGCTACACCAGCCAACTTGTACCGCCTGTCTAGCAAAGAAGAAGAAAGAGAAAAGTTAGAGAAAGAAGAGCCTTGGGGCTGTGATGGTCAACTTGCTATCGGAATTCTTAGAGGAGAGCAGTTCTCTGGGATCAAGGTAGACACAGATGTTGCAAAGGAAGCAAGAGTACTTTCAGCTCAAATGAGAGAAGTATTTGAATTACCTCAGCTCAGTGTAGCTTCTCGTTATTCACATCAAGAACTGGTTGAGGCAATTGCTCGCTTGCATCCTGAACTCGTTTTTGTGCGCAGATTGAAGCGAAAAGAAGCAATGGGTAATGGTGAGATGGAAGTTGTTTTGGGTCGAGAGAGCCGTTTCCCATCTAAAAACGAAGCCGCCCTTGTCCTCGATACTCATAGCTTGCCGGGCAGAGGCGTGAAGCAAACCCTCAATTTAGCCACCTTTACTATGCCCATTACACTTAACGCGCTCAGTGAGATTGGCCTAGGTGAGTGGCAACAGGGAGAGGTGATAACGGTTGATGCACAACCAATGGTCGAGATGAGATTGAACTATGCGGGAAGGGTCATTGCCACTCGACATGAAATAGCTCAAGGTGAACTTGCCATTCAGCCCATGCTTGAAGCCGTCGTTGCTAATCAATTACTACCTGGGTTTGCAGAAACTCGTCACAAGCAAATTGAGCACTGGAAACTGTATCTCACGCTAGGACTTGGGAGTTCGGATGCTAACCTTGATGAGCTAAACTTTGAAAGTTGGTTTACAGAGCAGCTTACTTTACTTGAGCTGGATGATATCAGTGAACTTGAGCTGTTTAGCGCCGATGATTTTGTCTTTGAAGGAATTCCTTATTGGGAGTACGAGGACTTCGCCAGTGCGTATCCTTTTGAACTCGCATTGGGTGATCTTAATCTCGATGTTGAATACCACGCTAAGAAAAAGCTGATTTATGTCATACACCGCGATGGACTGCGTAAAGGGTATCCAAAACGTTGGGAGCTACCGAGCTGGAAAGGATGGAGAATTCAGTACAAAAAAGCGAGCAAGATTGTTGATATAAAATAGTGTTTAGGGAACAAGATATTATTTGGTATCTAAAATATTAAGCAACCGGTTCCTTATATCATTTTATTGTACACATTTTGTTACCGCATTGGTTTTTATATAGCTTTTTAAAACAGAATTAGGGTATAAAAGACGATTGTTTTATATCCTATTGCTATAACCAGTTTGATCTAGGATATTGAGTACACTGTGTTGCCGATATTACGGGGGATGATATGGAACATCTAGGCAAGACAAGTGTTGTATTCGACTATACTTCTTTTCTCGGTGCTTCTTGTAGTAAGAAATGGACTTTCTTGGAAGCGATGAGCACGTTTGCTCCGATATTCAGCCTTGCTTGGAAGAATACGATAAAAGATACGCTATCGGTTGAAGATCGCTTGTGGGATCAAGCTATGAAATCGCTATCGGCGAATCGTAGTGATGAATCAAATATTGCTACGCTGCTTCAGTTAGCAAAGAGTGAAGGGGTAGAAGAGCTCAAGCTCGTTATGCCTTACGAGTTGGATGTAGAGCTGCTCGAACGACTTAAAACCAAATCCAAAGCAGATATCACGCTCTTGTCCCAAGACGAGCTAATTATCAGACTGTAGTAAGACTATTTTTTCAACAAACCATCACTAGTCTCTATTGCCCATACTTATCGGAAAAAGATCTCACATGAGATCTTTTTCGCTATCTGAGCATTTGAATTCGTACAAGATCATAATTCTCACAATTTATTCAGTAACTTGACGGTTACTTGTTCTATATTTTCTTATCAATATAAATCACATATCCAGTATCTGACGTGGATTCTGGTAAGGGAAACTGGCCGCTATTCTTGCCTCGATATAGGAAAGTTTGACGCCGTTAATTTGTGCAGTATATGGACTTAAGAGGTCATAATGGAATTGAAGTACCGTTGGATATTAGCCCCTTTACTCTTTGCTAGCTCGGTGCATGCCGCAGAACCCAATAAAATAAACGAACTAAACTATGATTTCCTCTACGCAGATTTAAGCTCCGGGTCGCTAAATGAAAGTTTGGGCAGTGATAACAATGCGACTGCTCTAGCGGTGGGTGGTAACTATGTATGGAGCGATAACATTCTATTTACGCTCGACTACTCTGCAAGGTTTATACATCCGAAAGATGTTACAACAGAGCTCTATACTTTGTTACCAGGCGTTGCTTATCGTTACCCTGTTATGGAAAAGCTAGATGTTATCGCGACAGCGAAAGTAGGCTATTTGTGGGCAAAACAAACTCTTGATAGTACCGAAGAAAAGTTGTTTAGCGATAGCAAACCTTCGATTGGTGCGAGTTTAGAGCTTAAGTATGCGCTGACTGAGAAATGGGAGTTGGCAGGACGAGGTGAGTTTAACTACACAGACTTGCTAGAAGAAACGCTGTTTAACGTAAGAGCTGACTATAAATTCGCAGAGCGATTTACGGTAGGTGCTTTTTATACCCATCGTGACGGCGACTTTGAAACCGCAAGAATCAAAGGTAGTGCAACCACCAATGAGGGAGGCATATCTCTCAGATACCTTTTCTAAATCAATAGAAGTAAAAAGCCAGCTATATAGCTGGCTTTTTCGTATTTGAAAGTAAGCTGTTATAGAACCGCTGCAATACCTTTACAAAGTGGAAGCATGTTAGCTTTCGTCATACCCGCTACGCTGATGCGACCAGAACCTACGATGTAAATTGCGAATTCCTCTTTAAGACGAGTAACTTGCTCTTTAGTCAGGCCAGAGAATGAGAACATGCCATTTTGACGTTCGATAAAGCTAAAGTCAGCATCAACGCCTTGTTCTTTAAGTGTTGCCACGAACAGTTCACGCATTTCCTGAATACGATCACGCATCTCTTTCACTTCAGCTTCCCACTCTGCACGTAGATCGGCATTGTTCAGGATGTGAGTTACGACTGCGCTGCCGTGTGCTGGTGGGTTAGAGTAGATTGAGCGAATGATTGCTTTAACTTGCGAGAAGGCTGTCGTTGCCACTTCTTCTGACTCTGCGACAAGTGTGAATGCACCTACGCGCTCGTTGTATAGGCCGAAGTTCTTTGAGAAAGAGCTCGCGACTAGAATCTCTTTGTTGTACTGAGCAAAGATACGAAGACCCGCTGCATCTTCTTCAACGCCTTTAGCAAAACCTTGGTAAGCAAAGTCGAAAAGTGGAAGAAGTTTTTTGTCTGCAACAAGTTTAGCCAATGTTTCCCACTCTTCTGCTGTTGGGTCGATACCTGTTGGGTTATGGCAGCAGCCGTGAAGAAGAACGACATCGCCTTCAGATGCTTGCTCTAGATCGGCAACCATAGAAGCGAAATCTTTGTCTTTAGTTTCAGCATTGTAGTAGCTGTACTGCGCAGTCTCGATACCTGCTGCGGCAAACACACCGTTGTGGTTAGCCCAAGTTGGGTTACTGATCCAAATCTTTACTTCACCCAGTTGGCGTTTAATAAACTCACCAGCGACGCGAAGTGCACCAGTACCACCAGGAGCTTGCGCCGTTTTACCACGCTTGTTAGCAACGATTTCAGCGTCATTGCCAAAAAGAAGTTTTTGAACTGCTAAAGCGTACTCAGCAGTACCTTCGATAGTTAGGTAAGACTTGGTCTTTTCTGTTTCAATAAGTGCCGCTTCCGCTTTTTTAACGGTTGCTAGAACAGGGGTTTCACCTTGTTCATTTTTGTAGATACCCACGCCAAGGTTAATCTTTTCAGCACGAGCATCTTTCTTAAATTCTTCAGTTAGGCCAAGAATAGGGTCTGCGGGAGCAGCGACTACTTTTTCAAACATAATGGTCATCCATGTTTATCGAAGGGATAGGTATAAGTAACTCGGTTATTTATACCTTTCTACGTAGAGTGAAACAACAGCGAAAGTGAAGAAAATTTAAAAAAGCGTCGTAATTTGGTGAGGATTTTGTTTAAGCCAAGTTTTTAATATGAAAAGTCCCTCTATTTTCGAAGTAAAGGGACTTTAAATGCAGAAAAATGAAGAGGTCTAGTACTGACTATGCGTGCATCAATTGCTCTAGCTCGTTTTCCTTAGCTTCTAGCTCTCGATATTTATTGGCTATTGCGACGAACTCGTCTTCAATCGCCAGGAAAGCCTCAACGATTTGAGGGTCGAAATGAACTTCATTACCTTCAAGTATTATTGACTTTGCTTTCTCATGACTAAACGCTTTTTTGTATACACGTTCAGAAATGAGTGCGTCATAAACATCCGCTAGTGCCATCAATCGCCCTGAAAGCGGTATTTCTTCCCCTTTAAGCCCGTTAGGGTAACCACTACCGTTCCATTTCTCATGGTGAGTTAAGGAGATCTCTTTAGCGAGCTGTAGGAATGAGTTGCTACCAAGCTGTCCTTCCGCCATTGAGAGGGCTTTGGCTCCGATTTCGGGATGACGCTTCATTATTTCAAACTCTTCATCAGTGAGTTTACCCGGCTTGAGAAGGATATTGTCAGGGATACCGACTTTACCTACATCATGCAGTGGAGCGGATTTGTAGAGAAGCTCGATATAATTTTCATTCAGTAAAGGTTTATGTTCCTCGAACTGAGACAGATGTTTTGCCAGCGCTCGGACATACTCTTGTGTGCGAAGAATATGGGCACCCGTTTCATTGTCGCGTGATTCAGCGAGTGCTGATAGGCTGACAATGGCGACGTCGCGCGTAGTTTTTACTTCATCTTGCGACGACTCTAAGCTATCTAGCATTTGGTTGGTCAGTGAAGCCATTGAGCCCAACTCGTCGTGTTCGAAGATAGGAACACGTTTAGAAATGTTTCCGTTAGCGACCTCTATTAGAGAGCATTCTTGAGCACTCAACACTTTTCGCATTAACTTGCTCCATTGAACCATGATAGCGATGACATAAGCGCCAAGCACAATAGAGATATAAATAAACTCTTTTATGACGCTGATTTTTCCAGTGCCGTCTAGGATTCGTTCGGGGTTATGCTCAAGCCAAAAGATGTCTTTTACGGCAACCATGGCGAGCATCGAAGTCAATGTGATTAACAGCAGGCTAATGAGAAAAATCATCTGCTTGACCATAGATTGTCGTTCACCACTGAGTTCGAATTGGTAACGTTCAGCGCTGTTTAAGCTATCGAAACAAGTGATCTTTGAGTCTAGTTGCAGCAGTATTCCGGTAAAGAAACCGAACAAGCTCATTCCAAACAGAACTTTAAGATTGCTGTCGAGAGGAAAATCATAATAGACGTTGTAGAAGGTGGCAAGTATTAAGCTGCCAAAAAACATGAGAGTGGTATCTAACTGCGCGTGCTTTTGTTCTTTAACAAGTGTGTGCTGGTGAAGGACAAAATGACGTAACAGATAAACAGCACCGAATGTGATTGCTACATGTGTAAATAGCTCTGTGGATGTCAGCGTTTCCAACATCGGACAGACGCGCCCACCATAAAGACCGAAAACCACAGCTGCAAGTGCATACAGCTTTAGGGTCAAAGATGCATTGTAATGTGAGTTAACCATGTCAAAGCCTTTATATCATTATCAATATGACGAAAACTAGCCTATAGACAAATATGAAAACGGAGTAATAGATTTGTCTATCTTATAAATGACCGAGCATTCTATCGATTTGTTTCGTCTATTGATACATTTTTGCAACTTTAGTACTAGGTTTAGGATGAGAGCGGGTAAGAAGCAAGCGCGCACCCTTTAAGGTGCGCACTGAGGTTTACTTTTTGAGGTTCATCTGAGATTCAATAGCGTTTGTTTCGATGTCCGGATTTTTGCCCAGTTTGTCTGCTGCCCACTTGTTTAGGTAGGAGAGAATCGCTTTCGCAGCGTGCTTCTCAGTCGCTTGTTCACCATCTGTCACTTCAATGTCTTGCTTTGGGTGTGAGCCAGTCGCATCTTCCGCAATGTGTAGCCAATCAGGGTGCCAGTAATACGGTTGGCCAGAAGGTGTTGTCCAACTATGTACACCGTTGCTTTCGCCTTTGTACTCGATATGTGACGAATCGTATTTTTTCATTATTATCATCCCTTATGTAAGGTTGTTTGGATCACTATTACCTGATAAATGTAACAGAGTTTTTAATATTTAATGTGATTAAACTCTACAAACAGGGTTCGTTAAAAACAAAGCCTTAGAGTGCGAAGCTTGTAAGCCCATGATTCTTCTGACTATGGTATCTTTGCTGGGCAATGATGAGGGAACTATGAATCGCTACCAGCAATTAGCAGAAAAATTAAAGCAACAGATAATCGATAACACGTGGCGTTCCGGGGAAAAAATCCCGTCCCTTCGTGCAGCAAGCAAAAGCTTTTCGGTCAGTTCGGCGACCGTGTTACAAGCGTATCAACTGCTTGAATCAGAAGGGTGGATCAAGGCGAAACCGCAGTCTGGCTACTTTGTTACTTCAGCGATAGAAAATGGTCAACGAGAAAGATCTCAGCCGACTGTTCGAAGTGAATACAATGACGAGCTCTACGAGTTTCTAAAAAGTAATAATCAAGCCGCGGTCGCATTTGGCTCCGCATTTCCCACACCTGATTTGTTTCCTCTTCAATCGCTCAACCGCCATTTAGCCAGTGCGGGTAGAAAAGTCCCAGCAGAAAGTGTGATACAAAATTTGCCACCGGGTAATGAAGCGTTAAGGAGAATGATAGCTCAGCGCTACATAACCCATGGTGTTGCGGTGTCCCATGAAGATATCGTGTTGACTTCGGGAGCCATGGAGGCGCTGAATCTTAGCTTGCAGGTTGTTTGTGAGCCAGGCGATACGGTTGTGATTGAAACGCCTACCTTCTATGGCGCTTTACAAGCGGTAGAGCGGTTGAAGCTCAACGTGATTCAAGTGCCCGTCAATCCATCAACTGGGATAGAACTACCACAGCTTGAGCAGGCATTTAGCCAAAATGATGTGAAAGCCTGTTGGCTAATGGCGAACTATCAAAACCCGACCGGTGCCTCATTAAGCGATGCGTCCAAACGATCGGTGGTAGAGCTGGCTAATCAATATGGTGTCTACCTGATTGAAGACGATGTCTATGCAGAGTTGCATTTCGAGGAGCGTAAACCGTACCCGCTCAAATATTGGGATGAGCAAGACCAAGTGTTGCTTTGTGGTTCACTGTCCAAATCGCTCTGCCCTGGTTACCGAATAGGGTGGGTGGTGAATAGAACTCTGAGTGATAGGTTGCAAAAGCAACAGCTTACCTCAACGTTATCTGCGAGTTCTCCTATCCAGCAAGGTGTTGCTCATTACCTCCAATTCGAAAGTTATGACAATCACTTACGAAAACTTCGTAAGCAATTGCATGCTAGGCAGAAAGAATATCTTAGCTGGATAAATAGGTGTTTACCGGGTGTTGTTGCCGTGCAGAAGCCCGAAGGGGGGTATTTTCTCTGGCTTGAGTTTGAGTCGGTGATTGATACTTACCTTATCTACCAAGAATTGAAGAAATCCGACATCTCAATCGCGTATGGCAATCTGTTTGCCGCCAACACTCAATTTCAGAACTGCATGCGTATCAACATCTCCTTCGAACTGACTGATAAGGTTGAGAGCGCGCTCAAAAAAATAGGGCAGTTAGTTAACTGCTAGGGCGTTTTTCGGTTCAACTGTACCGTTAGGCCTGAAGCAAACTGTGGTGAAATAACCCCATTGCTATTGCGAGGGGTTAGTTATGGAAAAACGACGTTATAAACATGAGTACCGTTTGGTGTTTGTCGCGATAATTTGCGCGAGTCTACTGGTGTTTGGTCACCTAATTTTGGCGAAGTCTTTTGCCACTTTAGCGTGGACTGAATACACGGCAGCAGCCATACCATTTGTTATGTTTGCCATCTGTTTATATGGAATTCGATACGCAGCCAAAACCGATAGCATAGAGTGAGTTGTGAAAGGGCTAACCCAAAAATGGTTAGCCCTCTTTTTGGCCGTTAGTTTCTGACATTGTCCGGATGGCTAACAGAAGGATCTGAGTCGCTAGGATAGATTCCCATTAGGTCCTCGGCATTTTGTAGCCAGTCAGGGTGCCAATAATAAGGTTGGCTTCCAGAGGGATGATCCCAATCCATTGAATGTTCGTGTCTTCCGTTATAAGACAAGTCATCGAGTCTGAATACTCTCATAACAATCTTCCTCACTGTGATCATACTGCGTCACAGTATTAATTATGATTCAAGTAGGGAAGGTTTGCGTATTTTATAGATACAAAAAAGCCTCCGAGTTCGAAGGCTTTTGCTGTTCTTAACTTCGATTTAGAAGTTTGCAGAGCGTGGTGTACGTGGGAATGGAATAACGTCACGAACGTTGCCCATACCTGTTACGTAAGAGACTAGACGCTCAAAACCTAGACCGAAGCCTGCGTGAGGTACTGTGCCGTAACGGCGTAGGTCGCGGTACCAGTTCATGTGTTCTGGGTCGATACCGATTTCACGCATGCGCTCGTCTAGTACATCTAGACGCTCTTCACGTTGAGAACCACCGATAATCTCACCGATACCAGGTGCTAGAACGTCCATCGCAGCAACTGTTTTACCGTCGTCATTCAGGCGCATGTAGAACGCTTTGATGTCTTTCGGGTAGTTCTTAACGATAACTGGCGCTTTGAAGTGCTCTTCTGCAAGGTAACGCTCGTGCTCAGAAGACATATCGATACCCCACTCAACAGGGAATTCGAACTCGCGACCAGAATCTAGAAGGATCTGAATTGCATCCGTGTAGTCAACTTGAGCAAAGTCAGAAGAAACAAACTGTTCTAGACGCGTGATTGCTTCTTTGTCGATACGTTGAGCAAAGAATTCAAGGTCATCACGACATTCTTCAAGTGCTGCTTTAAATACGTACTTCAACATATCTTCAGAAAGCTTAGCGATATCTTCTAGGTCTGCGAACGCAACTTCAGGCTCAACCATCCAAAACTCCGCTAGGTGGCGGCTAGTGTTTGAGTTTTCAGCGCGGAATGTTGGGCCAAATGTGTAAACTTTGCTTAGTGCACAAGCGTAAGCTTCACCGTTTAGCTGACCAGATACAGTAAGGAAGGTTTCTTTACCGAAGAAGTCTTCGTTGTAATCCACTTTGCCTTCTTCTGTGCGAGGTAGGTTTTCCATGTCTAGCGTAGAAACGCGGAACATTTCACCAGCGCCCTCTGCGTCAGAAGCTGTGATTAGTGGAGCAGATACCCAAAAGTAACCTTGCTCGTGGTAGAAGCGGTGAATCGCTTGAGATAGACAGTTACGTACACGTGCTACCGCACCGATTACGTTAGTGCGTGGACGTAGGTGCGCTACTTCACGTAAGTATTCGATAGAGTGACGTGTTTTTGCCATTGGGTAAGTTTCTGCATCTTCAACCCAACCTACAACTTTAACGTCAGTTGCAGCAAGCTCGAAGTCTTGACCCTTCGCAGGAGACTCAACAATCTTACCCGTTACTTCAACAGAGCAGCCAGTAGTCAGCTTTAGTACTTCGTCTTCGTAATTATTAAGATTATTAGGGACCACGGCCTGAATCGGGTCGAAACAAGAGCCGTCATAAATGGCAAGGAAAGAGATTCCAGCTTTGGAATCACGACGTGAACGGATCCAGCCACGAACAGTTACTTCACTGTCTACTGCTAGCTGACCTTTCAAAACGTCTGATACAGGCGCGTAAGTCATGTTTTCAATATTCTCCATTGAGGTAAAAATTCAACCCAATGTCGTAATACTCACCGAATAAATAATGAGCAAACATTGGGTTGGATAGAATTCTATAGATTCAATGGAACATATTACCTTTCAAATATTATGCTTCAACCTTTATTGTCATTTAGTCGAACAAAAATACCCATTATCTGCCTATTTCTTTGTTGAAAGGGTAAATTGAGCCAACAACTGCTCTAGATGTTCTGAAAGTTGCTCAAGATTCATACTGATGTCTCTTGTTTGCGCCGCTGACTCGGTGGTTTGGTTCGCATGTTGGTTTATCACTTGAACTTTACTTTGGACCTCATGACTTAAGTGCGCCGTGCTAGTCGATTGTTGCTGAATACTGTTTGCATGAGCAAGCGCTTGTTTCATCTCATCTACTACTTCATTCATCGCTTGAGAAAGAAGCTCAATTTCATTTGAACGTTGATGCGCTGTGCCACAAACGGTATCGACGGAAGAGAGTGACGCTTCGCTGTCTTTTTGGAACTGGGCGATGATGTTTTCGATACTGCCGGTTGCTTCAGCGGTGCGACTTGCAAGGTTGCGCACTTCGTCTGCGACTACGGCAAACCCGCGGCCCTGTTCACCCGCACGCGCTGCTTCGATAGCGGCATTTAGGGCGAGGAGGTTGGTTTGCTCAGCAACGCCTTTAATCACTTCCAAGATGCTCGATACTTCAGCAGTTTGATCGTTAAGTTCAACAATGCTTTCTTTTACTTGTTCAATATCGGTCACTAAGCTCTTAATCTCGTCACTCGCGCCATGCGCCTGACGGGCACTTTGCTCGGCAATATGAGTGGTGTGTTTGATCAGAGTTGAGGCTTCTTCCGTTGCGGATTCTACTTGTACTTGTTGCGACTGCATCTGTTCAATGTTGCCGTGAACTTCAGCGGTTTCCGCTTGCTGGTTACTTGCTGCAGAGTCAGTGACTTGTGCGACTTGCGTCAGTTCACTGGCACTTGCAGCGACTTTGTGAGAAGTCGACTGAACCTGCTCAAGGCTATGGTTAACGGTATCCATAAATGAGTTGATGGCACCTGATAGCTGACCGATCTCATCAGTTTGTTTTGTTACGAGCCGTTGAGAAAGATCTTTTGTCTCACTGACGCTTTGCATAAAACCGGAAGTCTTTTGAATTGGACGAACAATGATCTTTCTAATTAAGCCCATTGTGACTAAAAAGCCGACAAAGCCGAATGCAGACATGATAGCCAAAGCGATAAAGGCGCGTTGGCTAATGAGTTGGTTAACATGGGATAAGTTGTACTCTAGGCGTATTGCACCTAATACTTCGCCTTCTGGTGCCATATGACAAGCGACACAGTTAGTTCCACGATAGTTTTCGCTTGATTTCATCGGCAGAGCGACCACGATACCTTTGCCCCAATCAGCATTGATAGGTTCAATGATCATTTCACCAGCAAGAGCACGTTTATCGATGTCATCGACAGGGTTTTGGTTTTCTTGCCCAGGTCCGTATAGCTTACTGACCGCGTCTGCTCGGAGAACTTTGACTTGTTCAATCCCATCTTGAGCGAGGGCTTTTTGCCTCAAAGTTTCTTTTTGAGCCATGGTACCCGTCAGCATCATCATGTTTAGGCTGTCAAAATAGTTACTTGCCTTGTCGTGGAGTTGTTCGCTCAAGACGGAGTTTATTAATTCGCGTTGCTGCAAGTATTGGTATGTTGTTGACGCTACAAGGACTAAGCCAAAAACCGTTAACAATGTAATGAGCAACTTTGTAGTAATAGTTAGGCGCATTATTGGATATAAATTTATAATATTGGAATAGACATCAACATATTCTCCTATATGCAAATAGGAAGAAAGGCGTCAAATTTTATACTGTGACCGCACTCTCTGTGAGGGTATTGTAAATGTGATGTAAGGTACGTGTAATCAAATCTTTGACGTAGTGACGTAAAATCGACGTGCTTGAGGCTTGATGATAACTTGTTTAAATATAGAGGCTTATAAGCTGTAGTGGTCAAGGAATAATTTTGCTCATGTAGAGTCTATTGATGGGATACAACTTAGGTAAAGCACGGGCTGGCAAAGAAGAAAATACGCACAAAGATTGACGAGGTGAGAAGCGCTACTAGACGATGGTTATTTCGTTGATTGTGAATATTTATTTTCCTTCAAGATGATGGAGTTGTTAAATTAGTGTTTTGCTCAGTGTTGATTGAAACAGGTAAAATTCACTTTGACGGCTCTTCAGGGGTCGTAACCGATTATATTGGTTTGTTGTGTGCCTCTGGTTTAATCTGCTAATGGTTCTGTTTTAGTTGACTCGAGAAGCAAACTACTAGGGGTCTAAAGAGGCAAGGTTTCTGGGTGCAAGCTCGAACAAATAACAGGTGGAGATAGGCATATGGCATCAAAAATCGGTTCGGCGATTCAACTTGTATTGGCGCTTTCAATCTTCTATTTAGGCTATACCATTCATAGCATGACCACCAAGATCGGTGAAATTGTTGAAACTTACCCTCAAGTCATTGCGGACATCAGCGCGCTTTCAGACAACCTGCAGATAAATGAGTGGTTAGCCATCGCAGATACGCTCGAGCAGCTTGTTCCGAATGCATTGAAAAGTATTGATGATGTCACCGCAGCAGTAAACGCAACCAATAAAACCGCTGCTTCTATTGACGCAAAAATTCCGTCGATTGTTGAAGAAGTGAGTTTGTATCGCCAGTCTGTCATCCCCGCGGTCATTGATGAAACCAAACAGTATCGAATTAACGTAATCCCCAAAGTACTGGTAGAGAGTGAAGGTTACCGACAAGAGACTGTCCCTCTTGTGGTGGCGGAATCTCAAGCTCTGCGCAAAGAAATTCCCCCAATTTTAGTTAAAGCGGATCAGATTGTTGAGAAAAGCCAAGATATTGCTCAACAAGCTACGCAGGGAGCGGTGAAAGGTGTAATTATGTCGCCGATTGATTTGATTCGAGATGCAGGCAATGAAATTAAGGGCAGGGTGGCACCAACAGAAGAGTAAAGACTTTCTTGTCGCAGTCATTTTGTAGGATGGGGCCGGTTGTTATTTGACCAGTTAAAATCTAACCCATTGCAATCATAGTCTCAGCCTATAAGATGAGGTTATCTCAGTTCGAGATAACATAGCGCAGGATTTGCTATGCTTTTTCCAACGGATTGTCTTTTACTTAGGACATCTTAATGATCTTCAAGATTACTACCCCGATTCTGGAGCCAACTGAAGGGTCGCCTCATAACGCTTCTAGCAATCCAACCTCTCTTTTTTCTTCTGTGGCACTTTTCCGCTTTTGCAACACCCTCTTGCAGCCTTATTCATTTTCTCGATTTTATTTTTCGTATTGACTCTTCCTTATCTCAGTACGTCTGCGCACTAAGCGCATAACTTCAAAATTTAAATAATATTTACGGTTTTAGAGAAAATGAATACAAAACTTCTGGGCAGCGCGCTCATTATTTCTGGTACAGCGCTAGGCGCTGGTATGCTTGCAATTCCTATGGTATTAGCCCAATTTGGCTTATTGTACGGGACCCTTTTAATGGTACTGATTTGGTTTGGTACCACATATTCAGCACTACTTTTGCTCGAAGCAACCATCAAATCTGGTGGCGGGTTAGGACTTAACTCGATAGCTCGCAAAACATTAGGCAAAGGCGGACAATTTATCTCCAATGGTCTGCTTTATGCTCTGCTCATCTGCCTGTTGATGGCATACATTCTTGGCGCAGCAGACTTATTATCTCAGGGCCTTTCCGCACTTGGTTTATCGATTAGCTTCACTCAAAGTCAGATTCTGTTTACTCTGATTGCTGGTGCGATTGTTGCCTGTGGTACAGGCGTAATTGATAAGCTTAACCGAGCGCTTTTCTTTATTATGATCGCAAGCTTAGCCGTTACGTTACTAGTGCTGCTGCCTGAGTTTTCGACGCAAAATCTTGCGCAAGTGAGCAACAACGATCATGTTGGTTTGATTCAAACCAGTGCTGTACTGTTTACCAGTTTTGGCTTTATGGTTGTGATCCCAAGTTTGGTGACTTACAACAATGAAGCGACGGACAAGCAGTTAAGAAACATGGTCATCCTCGGTTCTCTAATTCCACTGTTTTGCTACCTGTGTTGGTTGTTTGCTGTTGTTGGGAACTTGCCTCCAGAGCAGCTAAAAGAGTTCGCTAGCGTCTCTGAACTAATGGCAGGCTTTGAGCATGACGCACCTTGGATTGGTACTGTGTTGTCTCTATTTACAGGTTTAGCGTTGCTGACATCTTTCTTCGGTGTTGCAATGTCACTATTCCACCAAAACAGCGATACCTTTAAACAAAATCGTGTCGTGACTTATGTGCTGACCTTCGTGTTGCCATTAATCGGCGCAATCATGGCTGCTGATCAGTTCCTATCTGTTCTGGCCTACGCGGGAATTATCTTGGTATTTCTGGCTGTTTTTGTCCCTCTTGCTATGGTGTACAAACTAAGAAAAGCGAACACCTTAAGTGAGCGTTATGCTGCTGAAGGCGGTAGTGCCATGATGATATTTGGACTGGCTTTTGGTGGGTTCTTGCTTGTGTCGCAAATGATATAGCGATGTTGTTGGCACAATGAAAAATAGGCGCTAGTGAATAGCGCCTATTTTTTATACTTATATTAATTTCCCCATATCTGCGCGACAAACTCTGGATGGTCGATAAATGGGTTTCGATTTCCTTGGAACTCAAATACCGCCTGATTGCGATTTACTTCCTTTGTACTGACAGGATCTTCTTTGTGCCAACGCTTTAGCATTGAAAGAAGCCAAGGTTCAAATACAGTCGTGCTGGTACCGGTGAGCACTGCGTCTGAATTAGTGCTGTTGTTTTGCCAGCTTCCAATCACATTTTCGTAGCGAGTCGCCATATAGAAATACGCACGAGCAAAGTCCCCTTTGAATTCATCTATAGGTTCAAATACCGTACCGTTGTAACCTAATGAACTGCTTGCACTGCCAAGTTTTGAACCATTGCTTGAGACATAAGTGGTACTTGTCACCTCACCAAACGGCCAATTACTGCGCTTCGCATTAACGTATCCGTCGGTAGCGAACAGGTGATGGGCATCGGAGTTCATTGGTTCTACCTTGCCACCAAACCAGCTTTTAGGGAAAGAGTGTTCTCGGTTATAGCAATCGCCCTCCTTACTATATTGCCCGCACTGGTCAGTCACTTTAGTGAAGTTGATGGAGTCCGATGTTTCTGGCTTTTCAGAATAGACGTCGAGAATTGAACCATCTTTCTCGTAGTAGTTATCGATGTCGGCGTCTTTAACTAGAGTCCAAATGGCGGAATAGCCGCGACTGTTGTGATCCTTGATGATGTTATACAACGCGGTTTTTAGCTCAAATCCGGATTTCCCTTGTGCAGACTTATAGTAGTCGCTGGTTGGCGGTGGGGTAGTACTGCCAAGAGTAAAGTTAGTGGTTTGGCTGTTTTGGAATTGACCTCCGGACGCGATGACTTCTTGACCATTTTTTAAAGAGTAAGCGCCATTACCAGAGTTACAGCAAATCCCATCTCCGTAACTGTCTAGAATTGTGAACTGATAGCTGCCATCGTCGAGACAAATATCCTTGGTATAGGTGGTAGAGTTACTGTAACCCTCTCCGGAAGCGACAACGGTCGAGCCACTGTTTTTGATATTCCAAGACGTCTCTGAACCATATTGGTCAGTAGTCAACGAAAGGATGAGATTAGTCTTATCACACGTCGATGGCTGAGGGGTAGTGGAGTTTGTTGGTTGGAAATTATCAACGTACACTGCTTCTGAACCATCAAAACCAGATACATCGTAAAATCTGAGTCCAACCTGAATATCTTTACTAGTGGCGGCAGTATACGTATAGGTGAGATCTTGCCACTGGTTTGTTTTGGATGGATCTGAATAATTCTGGTATCCGTCTACGATAAGCCTCGCTTTCACCTTGCCTTCTGTATGAAAGATAGCGGCCGAGATTGGGTACGTTTTGCCTTGCTCTACAGAGATTGTTTGCAAAAAGTCGGTGTTGCTCTGAGTACCCGTATTGATGGTGATAAGAGCGGATAAACCACCACTCTTTATCTGGACACTCGATGGGGCAACAGATATACCAGAGTCGATAGTTGTCCAGTTAGCGGGTGTGTTTCCATTCCACTGTTCAAAGTCGCCATTTTGTATTTGTGCTAAAGCCATAGGGGAACACATCAATGCGACTAGGGTGAGTTTATTCATTTTTATTGTCATAGGTTTTCTCATTGGATTAAAAAATCACAACTAAGATAGGTATTTACTATGTCAATAAGTTTAAGTTGTGTCGCATTTTTATTTGTTTGAATGATTTGATTTTGCAAAATTATGCTGAATATCTCACAAACAACAGATTGGGGTGATATAAACGTCAACTGATATCTGCTGGGTTTAAATTGGAAAGGCGAGTCTTTGGCGGAATATATGCAGAGAATAAAGGTGGCTAAGCCACCTTTGTTTTGAGATTTAGGCGAGAGCGTAATAAAAGCCCTGATGTATTTTGGCTCCAAGCTTTGTTAGCAGGTGCGCACATTCCGCCGTTTCAACACCTTCAACAATGATTGTACATTGGTAGGCTTTACCCATAGCAATGAGTTGACGAACCGTTTCAATTTTCTTTTCGTCTTGGCGCATGCCAATAACAAAGTCTCGGTCAATTTTGAGGTAATCAGGCTTAATTTTTCCGATCAATTCGACGTTGTTGTTTCCAGTCCCGAAATCATCAATGCTAATTTTACACCCAAGAGATTTGATCAGACGGATATTGTGGTAAATCTCTTCGGTATAATACATCGAAGCGTTTTCAGTGATCTCGATGGTTAGATAATGGCAATCGTATTGGCTTAAACATTGGTATAGCGAGCGAAAATTGTCGCCTTTCAATAGAGAAGGGCAAACATTGACACTGACTGGAGCAAGCAAGTTAGTTTCTTCGGCATACAAGGTCTTGATAACCAACAATGTGTGAGTGAGCAGTAAGTCTCTTGCTATCAGCGTTTCAATAAACTTCTGTGTATTCGAAGTCGTGAAACGGGAAAGGGCTTCATAGTGCAGATGTACGTGTCCTTCAGTGTCATAAATAGGTTCTAGTTTCATGCTAAATCGCCTAATACCTAGGAAATACTGGCTAATTGCAATCAGGTTTTTGTAGCGCAGCATTATGACCATTAACACGGTAAACAGCAGGATATTACGTATAGGGTTGGATATGTAAAAAAGCTCCGTATAGCCTGCATCTGTTTCCTTGCTTATTGATGGTCGCCCATCTGTTTTACCCACCTTGAGTGATGTACCGGTGTTGGTGCAGATCTTAATGCCTTTAAGAAAGAAACTTGATAGATGGCCCTCTATACTTCGAGATAGGTTAATGTTCTTTACTCGCACCACCATAGTCGTTCCTTTCTTTTCGAACTCATGCATGATGTAGTTGCTGTTCTCAAGCCATTGATCATATTGTTGTTTGCTTACAGGCATAACATGTTCTGGCGTCACTAAGCAGCGAGTATTGTATCTATCAATCATCATGCTCGATTCAACTAGCTCTACTTGATCGAACATAGAGCTCAGTGTTGTTTGATCTGTAAAACAGCTTTGTTCAGCGAGAGCATCTGTGAAGTCGTTAACGTCATTGAAGTAGCTTTGCTTAATAAGGGCATTAATAGTGATGTAGCAAATAAAGACGAAACCAAGACTCGATAGCATTAAAACAAGCCCGAGATCGAAATAGAGTTTTCGATTGGTTAGACAATATTTAAGCGCAGTGACGACGGCATGCTTAGCGACTTTATTGACTCTTTTTTGTTGGTCGGCTCCATTTTTCTGGTTGTCGTGACTTTCGAAAGGAACGAAATATCCGACCCGATGGATGTTTTCTATGATGTTTTTTCTTGTTTCCAGATGAGGCTTGATCAGCTTTTTAAATTTTTTACGCAATGAGGCGATAACATTCTTAAAGCCGTTTTCCGGCAATGTTACCTGATGATTTTGCGTGAGCTTATTCTCGATAGCTCGTTGGCAGATTGGTGAGTTTAATGTTCCGTATGCGGATATAGTGCTTAATATTAGATATTCGTTGTCAGTAATGGAAAGGGATGCATGTCGTTGGTGATCGATCTCGATTAAGAGTTCGTCTTCCGACAGGCACACACAGATTTGACTTCCAAGTTCAAACCTAATCATTCGAATAATAACCCCTGAGTTGAAAAGGGGATGAAGTTATCAATAAATGAAGCGTTTGGATGTGATTAAATGCGAGCATATCCAAAGTATTTGGATATAGCGACATATTTATATTTTTTTATAAACTAAACCAAACGATGTATTTATTTCGTGAATGGTGTTATTTGGAGTGATAATAAAAAAGCCCGAGCGATAGCTCAGGCTTTATTCTATAAGGTTTAGCGCGATTAGCAGATGACTTTAACTGCTAGACCACCTTGAGATGTTTCACGGTATTTAGCGTTCATGTCTTTGCCCGTCTCTAGCATAGTTTCAATTACTTTATCCAGAGAAACTGTTGGCGCTGAAGAGCGGCGTAGAGCCATACGAGTCGAGTTGATTGCCTTAACAGCAGCGATACCGTTACGTTCGATACATGGTACCTGAACTTGACCTGCAACTGGGTCACAAGTCAGACCTAGGTTGTGCTCCATTGCGATTTCGGCTGCCATACATACTTGCTCTGGGCTACCACCCATAAGCTCAGCAAGACCCGCTGCCGCCATAGAACATGCCACACCAACTTCACCCTGACAGCCAACTTCAGCACCAGAGATAGAAGCGTTACGCTTGTATAGACCACCGATTGCACCAGAAGCTGCAAAGTAACGGATGTAGTCTTTCTCTGTGACTGTTTGAATGAACTTGTCGTAGTAAGCCAATACCGCTGGAATAATGCCACAAGCGCCGTTAGTTGGCGCTGTCACCACACGGCCACCCGCAGCGTTTTCTTCGTTAACAGCGAAAGCGAACATGTTTACCCAGTCTACAACAGACATAGGATCGTTCGTTGTTTTCTCTGATGTTAGAAGCTGCTGGCGTAGTGCTGCTGCACGGCGAGGCACACGTAGAGGACCAGGCAAAATACCTTCCGTATTCATACCGCGATCCATACATTCACGCATGGTTTTCCAGATGTTAGCAAAATAAGTGCGAGACTCTTCGTCAGAATGAAGTGCAGCTTGGTTTTTCATTACCAGCGTGCTGATAGAAAGACCGCTTTCCTTACACTGATTCACTAGCTCTTCAGCCGTAGTGAACTCGTAAGGAGCTTTTACTGGGTTTTCTTCTTCTTTACCGAAGTTCTCTTCATCAACGATGAAACCACCGCCGATAGAGTAATAAGTCTTAGAGTAAATCTTCTCTTCACCGATCCAAGCATGAATTTGCATGCCATTTTCGTGAAGCTCAAGGTTAGTAGTATGAAAGTTCATACCACCCTCTTTAGGGAACGATACTGTGTGACAGTGCATGCCAACAGGAAGGCGCTCAGTTTCTTCTACGCGAGCGATAAAGCCCGGAATAGAGTCAATATCAACTTTCTCAGGGGTATTGCCTGCAAGACCCATGATGATAGCAATATCGGTGTGGTGACCTTTCCCTGTCAGTGATAGTGATCCATAAACGTCGACGGTAATTTTAGTGATGTCGCGCAATTTTCCCATTGAGCGTAAATCATCAATAAATTCTTTACCTGCTTTCATTGGGCCTACAGTGTGTGAGCTAGAAGGACCAACGCCGATCTTATAGATGTCAAAAACACTAATCATATCGATTACCTCAGAACAAAGCCTCCCAAGGGGTGGGGAGGCTTATTTATTATCGTTATATTCTTGGTTTAATCAGACTTTATAAAGCCTTGGATTAAAGAGCGCCGTAGATTACAGAAGTAATTGCCGCAATACCACAGATTGCTGTGAAAATCTGTACAGGTGCAGAAGTTTTGTACTTCGCCATCGCTGGCACTTTCTGCATTGCGAATACTGGCATTAGGAATAGGATTGCCGCAATCATAGGCGCACCCATTGTTTCAATCATACCTAGGATGCTTGGGTTAACGATAGCCACGATCCAAGTAGTGATAACGATGAACAGTAGAGAACCTTTTTCAATCTTGCTTACTGGCGTTTCAGAGCGAGACTTGATTAGACCTACTAGACCTTCGTGTGCACCTAGGAAGTGACCGAAGTAGCTAGATGTGATCGCTGCGAATGCCACTAGTGGACCCATGTAAGAGATAAGTGGTGATTCGTGAACGTTCGCTAGGTAAGAAAGAACTGAGATGTTTTGCTCTTGCGCCATTGCTAGTTGCTCTGGAGACAGAGATAGAACAACTGAGAATACGAAGAACATTACAAAACCCATTAGCATCATCGCTGCGCCGCCAGTGATAGTGTCAGTTTTCTGAACTGCATTTTCACCGTGAACACGACGTTGCTCTTTAGAGAACTGAGAGATTACTGGGCTGTGGTTGAAAGAGAATACGATGATTGGAATTGCTAGCCAAACAACTGATGGCATAGAAGACCAGTCTGGTGCCACTTCTACCATTGAGCTGTTCCAATCTGGAATTAGGTAGAAAGAAAGCGCAAGTAGGATGAACACTAGTGGGTATACCAGTGCAGATGTCGCTTTCAGCATTAGCTCTTTACCAAACACTACGCCCGCAGTCATTGCAGCGATCAGCGCGCCAGATAGCAACCAACGTGGGATAGATTCCATACCCATTTGGTTAACTAGGAAAGAGTCAACCGTGTTTGTGATACCAACACCGTAGATAAGAACGATTGGGTAGATAGCGAAGAAGTAGGCAAAAGTAATAAGGTTTGCGCCAGTCTTACCAAAGTGTTCTTCAACGGTGTCAGTGATATCAGCTTCAGGGTTTTTCGCAGAAAGTACGAAACGAGCAAGAGATTTGTGAGCGAACCAAGTCATTGGTGCTGCGATTAGAGCAAGGATAACTAATGGCCAAAAACCACCCGCACCTGCTTTAATAGGAAGGAAAAGTACGCCAGCACCTACAGCGGTACCGAAAAGTGATAGACACCAAGTGAAGTCTTTGTAAGTAAACTTACTAGACGATTGTGCGGTCGAAGCCGCAGTAGTTGTAGTATTCATTTTGTGATACTCATTTTTGGGAACAGGAAATAAGTCGGGGGCAATTTTGCATAAAAACCTTGCACGAAAACTAGATCTAAATCATGAATTGATTCAAGTTATAATATGATATGTCAAAAACAGGTTTTTGCTCACGAAAATGATGTGCTACTAGTGATTTATGCTAATGCGATGCATTAGTAAATCTAATGTTGTTATGAATTTGTTTAATGTATGTCTCAGAAAACGTTTCCGTTATTGATAAACAATTTAACTAATGTGAATAGATTTGTTTCATTTACCAGAGTTATTAATGCGGATTCATAATGTGATTTTGCATCGCTTGTATGATTTGCGCGGTCATACCCCAGATAAAATGAGAATTGTAGGAAAGCCCAAACACTCGATGTGAAAAATTGTTAACTCGAAATTGCTGACTGTGTAATTTTTCTCTATCTAAAACTACTGTAGCAGGCACTTCAAAAACTTCATCGACTTCATTTTTGTCAATGCGTGTTTGATAATCTGAAGAAATGAATCCTAAGAAAGGGGTGACTGTAAATCGACTTATTGTTACCAGTTCTGGCATTTGACCAAATATTTTAATTTGGCTTTGCTCTATTCCTACTTCTTCATAAGTCTCTCGTAACGCTGTGTGGGATAAGTCGATATCACTAGATTCGAATTTCCCACCTGGAAAGCTGACCTGACCGGGGTGATGTTTCAGGTGCTTGGCTCGGCGAGTGAAAAGAACATTAATGCCGTTTTCGCGTTCGACAAAACCAACCAACACAGAGGCTTTACGTAAGTGGGTTTGATTGAGGTGTGAGACACGGTTGAGAGCTTCTTGGTGATAGTCAACGGTTTGGTGCATTTGAAATCGCTGGATCAAGTGATTTTTATTTAGCTCAGACAACACGTTAGCTCCTTTTGATATTTGAAAAAGCCTTCAATATGGCTCATGCTTTCTACTACACCCATTAGCGCAAGGATGGCGTAATTAATGAAAGGTATTATCTTTACTGAGTTTATGGACTTGGTTGAACAAAAATTTGGTTTAGAAGAACTTGATAGCTTGCTTTCCGCTGTGGGTGATGATGGCGTCTACACTTCTGTGGGCAGCTATGACCATCGTAACTTGGTCAAGCTCATCATGCAGCTCAGCGTTCGTACGGGTATCTCACCAGAAGATCTTCAACGAGTTTTTGGTCAGTCAGTTTATAATAACCTTTATAACACCTTACCTGATAATAATAGCTTACAAGAGTGCAAGTCGACGTTTCAATTTATTAAATTGGTCGAAGACTATATCCATATCGAAGTTAAAAAACTTTATCCCGAAGCTAACCCTCCTTCCTTCATATTTATCTCTGAGGCGGAAAGCGAGATGGTCTTTGACTATCATAGCGCCCGTTGTATGTCTCATGTCTGTTTAGGTTTAATCGAAGGTTGTGGTGAGTTTTTCGATGAGAAAATAGCAACGACGATGGAAAATTTGACTGAAGATGGCAGTCAAGTTCGGTTCAAGGTGAGTGTAGTAGGATAGCCTAAATGGATAAGGACACCCCTTTAGAAAGAAAGCTAGCCAGAGAAATAGCTGCTCGTAAACAAGCCGAAGCGTTATTGGAACAAAAAAGTTTAGAGCTGTACGAGTCCAACCAGCATTTGAAGTTGGTATTAACGCAGCTCAAAAAGCAAACCCACAGTGATTTGCACAAGCTTGAATTCGAACAGCATATTAGTGAAGCATTGATCCACTTCGGCAGGGCATTTTTAAGCCGAACCCTTGATGATGGCTTGATTGCTAATTTACTCGAAAGACTTACGGCTTCTTCGGCATTATCTGGCGTAGGTTTGTACATTGAGCCCGGGCTGATGAATTCTGTTATTGGTAACGTATTTGGTTCGGCGGAAGAGAAAGATTTAAGCTTAGTGAAACCCTATGCTATTTGGCACAGCAACTCACTGAAGTTACCGATCGAAGTGGAACATAAAATTGTCGGTGAACTGACCGTTGACTTGACTAGTGAAGATATCGACCGAGAGTTTGTCGTTAATCAGTTATTGTTGGTCGCAGAGCTATTATGCAGCGCGATCAGTCGTCAACTGATTGTGACAAGCAACCAAGAAGCGAGAGCAAGGGCTGAAGAGTCAGAACGATCGACCAAAGAGTTTGTTGCCATGATCAACCACGAACTCCGAACGCCTCTCAATGGTTTATTAGGCAGTGCTGAACTCTTAGCCGGAACTCAGTTAGATGAAGAGCAACAAACCTTGCTAAGTAATCTTTCGCATTCAGGCGACCTGCTTCGCCATATCATCAACGACATCCTCGACTTTAGTAAAATGAGTGCAGGGATGATGCAGTTGATTCCATCGCAATTCTTATGGTCGGAAATGCGTGAAATGGTGTTAGGCATCTTTGAAACGAAAGCACTAGAGAAGGGAATCGGCTTTGAGATCATTGAACAAAACACGATTCCAACGGCTCTGATTGGTGACTTTGAACGCATTAGCCAGATTCTGATCAATTTGGTGGGCAATGCGATTAAGTTTACCTCGCACGGAAAGGTGATAGTCAAAGTTAAATGGGAAAACGAAAACTTGATCTTCGCTGTCTCCGACACTGGGATAGGGATCAGTGAAGAGTCGCAAGCGCAATTGTTCACACCTTTTGTTCAGGCTGATAGAACCGCGAAGCGAAATTTTGAAGGGACAGGGTTAGGTCTCGCGATCTGCAAAAATCTTGTCGAGTTGATGTCTGGCGAAATATCGCTCTCTAGTGAAATCGGAAAAGGAAGTACGTTTGAAGTGCTTTTGCCGCTTAAACAAACCGCTGAGTGGACGGTGAGCGCTGGTAAAACAGAACAGAAACCCCAATTTAAGCCGCTAGAGGAGCTATCTATTCTCGTGGTTGATGATATTCGTATGAACCAAGTCATCATCAATCAAATGTTAAAGAAGCTCTCAATTACTCCTGATATGGCAAACAATGGCCTTGAGGCGATCAAGGCGTTTAATTCTGCTAACTATGACCTTGTCTTTATGGATTGCCGTATGCCCGAGATGGATGGCTTTGAGGCTACCGCTTACTTAAGAGAACAGGCGTATACCTTACCAATAATTGCTCTAACGGCGGGAACCACACTCGAAGAGCGTGAGAAATGCATCCAGTGTGGTATGGATGATATTTTAACTAAGCCCTATACGGCCAAAGATCTGAAACTGATGCTCGAAAAATGGAGCTAATTTCCACCTAAATTGCGCACGATGCTTTAGTCTGCCTCTATAAGATAGGGGCGCAAGAATTGCTTTTCTTTACTTTTGTTATGTTATAACATTTCCATATCTTTTAGCTTGTAGCCTCTTCCGCAAAGTGGGTTAGGTTAAGCTAAGAGCAGCATTTCGAATTGTTGCATGGGCTGTTAATTCTCAGGCTTTGGTGTTGAAGGGGTTCTCACTGCTACGTCTACGGTAAGGCTGCCCATGCGACTCTCTCCTTACAGAAAGCGCTACAAGCAGTCAGCTTGTGCCCCTTACTATTGTTTACTCTAAGATCGGCAGGATCTTACTTAACTTATCGAGCGTCTCTTGGTACTCCGCTTCACACTGGCTATCAGCAACTAGACCGCCTCCCGCCCATACGTGGATGTTCCCATTTTCAGCGACTAGCGTACGAATCGTAATACTGGTGTCCATACGGCCATGTCGGCTTATATAGCCAATACTGCCACAGTAAGCGCTTCGACGGTGGGGCTCTAGCTCTTCAATAATTTCCATTGCGCGAATCTTAGGTGCCCCTGTGATTGAGCCACCCGGGAAAGAGGCTTTCAATAAGTCCGCTGCGCAATATTGGTCATCGAGCTTGGCACGAATAGTACTGACTAAGTGGTGTACCGCAGGAAAGCTCTCTATATCAAAAAGTTTGGGTACGTGTACGCTGCCAGGTTTCGCAACTCGGCCAACATCGTTTCTTAGTAGATCAACAATCATCAGATTTTCGGCTTGATCTTTTTCTGCGTTAGCAAGTTCATAAGCCGCATTTCGGTCTGCCTGTGGATCAGCAGAGCGTGGGCGAGTTCCTTTAATAGGCTTTGTCTCAATTTCATTGTCTTTCACCTGTAAGAAACGTTCAGGGGAGACACTCAAAATCGCGCCGTACTCCGTTCTAACGAAAGCAGAAAATGGACCTTGGTTTACACCTTCAAGCTTTTGATAAGCTTGCCACTCACAACCTTGGTAAGGCGCGCTGAATCTTTGTGCCAAGTTAATCTGGTAACAGTCTCCAGAGCGAAGGTACTCTTGAACTTGAGCAAACTTGCTGCTGTATGACTCTTTGGTCATATTAGATTGCCAACCACCACTCAGTGCAAACGCTTCAACTTTATTCTCTTGCTGGGCGGTCAGCCATTGCCATTTCTCTTCGGTGTCAGAGCCGACGACATAAGCGGATTTCTCTTTATGGTCGACAATCAATGCCCAATCATAGAGACCAATCGCCATGTCAGGGGTGACGAGATCTTGTTTGGCAACAGATGGCATTCGCTCAACTCGGCGGCCTAAATCATACGAAAAATAGCCCAAAGCCCCGCCAATAAAAGGCAGCTCACCACAATAGTCGAGATCAGGCAAAACTTGAGCTTGCACTCGCTTAAGCAGTTCAAATGGGTTGTCGCTTGAAGTTTCCTTCACACCTTCAGTAACGATATAGCTCTCGTCACCAAGGGTGGTAATCGTTGCTTTTGGCTCTGCCACTAGGATATCAAATCGGCCATCAACGTGCGTTCTGGAAGGAGAGCGCAATAACATGGCCCAAGGTTGCTGGTGAATGTTAGCAAAGTGTTGAGCTGCAAGGTCTAACTGATAAGGAATCGGTTTGATTTCTAAGCGATTTGGCTTGATGTTATTCATTTGTTTAATTTGTGACAAAGAGATCGTTGATTACGTGGCGTGTTGAGGAAAGCAAGAGTATCATAATGACCACAAAGGTCGCTACACCAGTGTTTTGCAAATATAAAATCAACAAGCAAACGTTTGTGTTCGACCATAAAAAGGAAGCAAAAATATAACGAGGCATGCAATGACCGTAATTCGCCAGCAGGATGTGATCAGCAGTGTTGCTGATGCACTCCAGTACATTTCTTATTACCATCCATTAGACTTTGTCCAAGCCCTAGAAAAAGCCTATAACCGTGAAGAGAGTCAAGCGGCGAAAGATGCCATTGCTCAAATCCTAATTAACTCTCGTATGTCTGCAGAAGGCCACCGCCCAATTTGTCAGGACACTGGTATTGTGACCTGCTTTGTGAATGTGGGCATGGGTGTTCAGTGGGACTCAACGGAGCTGACAGTCCAGCAAATGGTTGATGAAGGTGTGCGTCAAGCATACAACAACCCAGACAACCCGCTACGTGCCTCGGTTCTTATGGATCCAGCAGGTAAGCGAATCAACACTAAAGACAACACGCCTGCCGTTGTTCACATCAATATGGTGCCGGGCAACAAGGTTGAAATTCAAATTGCGGCGAAAGGCGGCGGCTCAGAAAACAAGACCAAGATGGTGATGCTTAACCCATCGGATGATATCGCTGAGTGGGTAGAGAAAACACTACCAACAATGGGCGCAGGTTGGTGTCCGCCAGGTATGCTGGGTATCGGTATTGGTGGTACAGCAGAAAAAGCGGCGGTACTGGCGAAAGAGTCTCTGATGGAGCACATCGACATTCAAGAGCTGATTGACCGTGGTCCACAAAATGCAGAAGAAGAGCTTCGCCTCGATATTTTCAATCGCGTTAATAAGCTTGGTATTGGTGCTCAAGGTCTGGGCGGTTTGACTACTGTAGTAGATGTTAAAATTAAAACAGCACCAACTCACGCCGCTTCTAAGCCAGTGTGCTTGATTCCAAACTGTGCCGCGACGCGTCACGTACATTTCACGCTTGATGGTACTGGCCCAGCTGATCTTCAACCACCTAAGCTTGAAGAGTGGCCGGATATCACTTGGGAAGCTGGTGCGAATACTCGCCGTGTTAATCTAGATGAAGTGACTCAAGAAGAAGTAGAAAAGTGGAAAACAGGTGAAACCGTTCTACTGTCAGGCAAAATCCTAACAGGTCGTGATGCGGCGCATAAACGCATTCAAGGCATGCTGCAAAGTGGTGAAGGCTTGCCTGAAGGCGTCGACTTCAAAGGCAAATTTATCTACTACGTAGGTCCAGTTGATGCTGTGGGTGATGAAGCCGTTGGTCCTGCTGGCCCTACGACTTCTACGCGTATGGATAAGTTTACCGATATGATGCTAGAAGAGACTGGTATCATGGGCATGATTGGTAAAGCTGAGCGCGGACCTGCAACAGTAGAGTCGATTAAAAAGCATAAAGCGGTGTACCTAATGGCGGTAGGCGGCGCGGCTTACTTGGTTGCTAAAGCGATTAAGAAAGCACGCGTGGTTGCATTTGAAGACCTAGGCATGGAGGCGATCTACGAATTTGAAGTAGAAGATATGCCTGTGACTGTCGCGGTTGACTCAAACGGTGCAAACGCTCACCAGATTGGTCCAGACACTTGGAAAGTAAAAATCCAAGAAATGGAAGACCAAGCTTAATTGTCACTGTTTAGCTTGTGAGAAATCACTGATTTAATTAGTGAAAATTTGACAAAGGTGGAGCGAATGCTGCACCTTTTGTCTATATAGTTTAGAGTTGTAACCCTAAGTCAGGAGTAAAAATGCCACGCTTTATTCAAATCTTACAGATCATCATCGCGGTGGTTATTGGTGCTTTCGTCGGATATGACCTTATTCTCCATGGCATCAGTATCTTCGATGAAAAGTATGTCACCATTAGCTGTGCTCTGTTTGTGCTGTTAGAAATCGCTCTGTTTGTCATCTACAAATTGATCGAGGACGACTAACGTTTATCGTTTTCGCTGATACACTAAGCCTCTGATTTTTATCAGGGGCTTTTTTGTTCATCTAGGATTAAGATTAGAGCCGCTAAGCTAACAGTGTGATTGAAACAAAGAGAACGTGAATGAAGCAAATTACTCAAGAAGTTAATGATTTACTTAGCCGTACTATGGACGCCCATGTTCGTATTGCCGTGACAGGTCTTTCTAGAGCGGGTAAAACCGCATTTATTAGCTCGCTCGTTAATCAGCTTCTCCATACTTCAACTCATGAAAATCTACCGTTATTTTCCGCAGCACGAGACAAAAGATTAGTCGGCGCCAAGCGTGAGCCGCAAACCAATATGCTTGTTCCGCGTTTTGCCTATGACGAGGCAATGCAGCATGTACATTTAGAACCGCCGATTTGGCCGGAACCCACTCGCGACGTGAGTGAGATCCGACTGGCGATAAAATATCGTCCGCAGAAAAAGACCAAAAAGTTGTTTGGCAGCACATCTACTTTGCACATCGATATTATCGATTACCCAGGTGAGTGGTTACTTGATTTACCTCTGCTTGATATGGACTTTCATCAGTGGTCGCAAAGTCAGTTCGAGGCTTTGAAAGGTAAGCGAAAAGAACTGGCTCAGCCTTGGCTAGAACGGCTCGAACAGATTGATTTAACTGCGGAGTTAGATGAAAACCTTCTTGCGGAAATATCTGAGCTTTACACTGAGTTTCTTCATAACTGCAAAGAGCAAGGCTTGCACTGGGTGCAGCCGGGGCGGTTTGTCTTGCCCGGAGATTTAGAAGGTGCCCCGGTGCTGCAGTTTTTCCCTTGCCAGTTTGAACAACAAAGCAAAGCAGAGAAAGGCTCTAACTTAGCCATGCTCAAAGCACGCTATCAAGAGTACCAGCAGAAAGTAGTTAAGGCGTTCTACAAACATCACTTTTCGACTTTTGACCGTCAAATCGTGCTGGTGGACTGTTTACAACCGCTTAATGCGGGCTATGAATCATTCCACGATATGCGTCATGCCCTAGAACAGATCATGCACAGTTTCCGCTATGGTCGAAGCAATATCTTGAAGCGCTTGTTTGCTCCTCGAATCGATAAGATATTGTTTGCCGCAACTAAAGCTGACCATGTAACGCCGGAGCAGCACACCAATTTGGTTTCTTTGCTCCAGCAGATGGTGCATCCGGCATGGCAAACCGCGTCGTACGAAAATATTGAAATGAACTGCATGACCATGGCATCGATACAGGCAACGCAAGCAGGCTTTATTAGTAAGGGCGACCAATCTTACCCTGCGATTCAAGGGGTCACTATGGATGAGCAAGCACTTACAGTGTTTCCCGGTGAAGTACCCAAAAAGCTGCCCGCTCAAGACTACTGGCATGAGAAAGGCTTCGAGTTTACTGCCTTTAGACCCCAACAATCTTCACCGGATGAGCCTTTGCCGCATATTCGTATGGATAAAGCACTTGAATACTTAATTGGAGATAAGCTGAAATGACAAACAGTGATAAAGCGCAGTTTAAACAAAAGCAGGTCTTCGATGATGCTTTGCACAGCGAGCAAGAAGACGTACAACCGGATCTAACGGCACATATGCACTTTCAGCAGTCCGAGCAATTCGTGCCTGTTGAAATCGATAATGAGCAGGAAGATACCGCTGCAGAAGCTGAGCTAGAGCAGGTCATAAGACCAAAATCAGGTTCTAAATGGCTAGCGACAACTCTGGTCGGTACATTTGCGGGTTTGGTCGGTTGGCAAGCGGTAGAAAATGTTGTTACGGCGGTTCAAAGCGCAGACTGGCTCGCCTTGGGTTGGTCAGGTTTTATCGCGACGGTTTCATTACTTGGTGTTGGTGCGATTGGCAAAGAATTGTTCAAACTACGCAGGCTCCGTAATCACTTCAGTGTTCAGGAACAAAGTGAAGCGCTCATCCATTCAGACAGTGTAGGGCAAGGCAAAGCTTTTTGTGAATCGGTAGCAAAGCAGTCTGGTATTAAGCGAGAATCACCGAGCTATGACCGTTGGGTGAACAGTATCAATACGTCACACAGCGACGCAGAAATCCTCGATATGTATGACGCTATGGTTGTTGCTGAGCAAGATAAAGTCGCAACAAAAATCGTTTCTCAACATGCAACGGAATCCGCCGCTCTGGTCGCTATTAGCCCACTTGCAGTGGCTGACATGATGCTAGTTGCTTGGCGAAATTTCAAAATGATCGATAATTTAGCCGAAGTGTACGGTGTCGAACTCGGTTATTGGTCGCGCCTGAATTTATTTAAAGCAACATTGGTCAATATGGCGGCCGCTGGTGCGAGCGAACTTGCGGTTGATGCCAGTATGGATCTGATGTCTATGGATCTGGCTGGAAAGGTTTCAGCTCGTGCAGGGCAGGGGTTAGGTGTAGGTATTTTGACTGCAAGGTTAGGTCTAAAGGCTATGGCGCTGCTTCGCCCAATTCCTTGGCATAAAGAGAGACAAGTTAAACTGGGGGCAATACGCAAGCGGATTGTAGAAAAAGTCGTCGCAATAACAATCAAATAGTGCGAATGTGAAGCAGGTAATATCTGTTTACTTGACGAGGATCTAGGCTTAAGGGAAACTACTGTCAACTTTTCGTGACACCTTATTTAAGGACTTATCCGTGCGTCTTGAAGTTATCTGTGAAGACAGACTTGGTCTGACTCGTGAGTTACTCGATATTCTTGCTTCTAAAAACCTTGATCTTCGAGGCATCGAAATTGATGTCTCTGGGATTATCTACTTAAACTGCCCTGATATTGATTTCGATACTTTTAGTGAATTGATGGCAGAGATTCGCCGTATTTCGGGTGTTAAAGACGTTCGCAAGATCCAGTTCATGCCAATTGAACGTCACAATAATGAACTGATCTCTCTTCTTAATAACCTTCCAGAGCCGGTATTAGCCATTGACCTAAAAGGTAATGTTGATATGGCAAACCATGCAGCACTGTCGCTGTTTGGTTGTGAAGAAAGCGAAATGATTGGCCACCTCATCACCAACTTATTGCCTAATTTTAATTTTGCCAAGTGGGCTGAAGGCAATATCGCGCGTCAGCGAGAAGAGATCGTGATCAGCGGGCTAGATTACACGATGGAAATCATGCCGGTATACATTTCGGATGAGACCAATGAGTCTGTGCTGGCAAGTGCGGTAATGATCATTCGCTCTACTCAAGAAAAACCGCTGTTTGACGACTCACTTCCTCTACACAATAACCTCGGGTTTGAACATTTTGTTGGCGTCTCTAACCGTCACAAAGCACTGATCAGTCAAGCGAAGAAACTCTCTATGCTTGATCAACCCCTGCTCATTCAAGGTGAAACTGGGACGGGCAAAGAGATGCTTGCTAGAGCGTGTCACAACCGTTCCCATCGAGCTGCGAATCCTTTCCTAGTATTGAGCTGTGCTTCAATGCCAGATGGTGTTGCTGAAACCGAGTTATTTGGTCACGCTCCAGGTTCGTTTAACCACGAGCAAGGCCACAAAGGGATCTTTGAGCAGGCGAATGGGGGAACGGTATTTCTCGACGAAATCGGTGAGATGAGCCCGCACCTGCAAATCAAGTTACTTCGTCTACTCCAAGATGGCACGTTCCGCCGTGTGGGTGAAGAAGATGAAATTCATGTTGATGTGCGCGTCATTGCGTCAACACGTCATCAGTTAGCGGATTTAGCCGAATCAGGTTCGTTCCGCGAAGACCTGTTCTACCGCTTAAATGTACTGACCTTGTTAATTCCACCGTTAAGAGAGCGTTCGAATGACATAGCGCCGCTACTGGAATTGTTTGTGGCGAAGTACGTTAAGCAGCTTGGCATCAATAAACCTTCAATTGATGAGACTTTGGTTGATCAGTTGGTGAGCTATCAGTGGCCGGGTAATATGCGTCAGTTAGAGAACATGGTGCTGCGCGCGTTAACAGAGGTGGAATCCGATACCCTGACCGCGGATTTGTTCCACTTACCGCAACTTGAAAGTGCACCTTCAAATGCACCAACCTTGAATTTAGATGGTTCGTTAGACGAAATTATGAAAGAGTACGAATCTCAGATACTTGAACGTCTTTATCAATCTTTCCCATCAAGTCGTAAGTTAGCTAAGCGCCTTAACGTGTCTCACACATCCGTGGCGAATAAGCTGCGTGAATATGGAATTAGAAAAAACTAAATGGAAAGAATTAGCACTCCCACGTCAGTTTATGAAGTGGATGACGACATTGTACTTCGCACCGCGGAGCCAACTGATGGTTACTTAATCTCTGAGTATTTTATTGCTAACCGACAGCACCTTAAAGAGTGGGAACCGAAGCGTGAAGAGGGCTTTTTTACGTTATCAGGCTGGACACAGAAACTGATTAAGCTCAATGAGCTACACAGAATGGGACTTGGTTACTATCTGTTGATCATCGACAAAGAGAGCAATGAAATGTTGGGGACGGTGTCGTTTAGCAACATCTCTCGTTTTCCCTTTCATGCTTGTAACGTTGGCTATTCCTTGGCAGCGAATGCACAAGGCAGGGGAGCGATGACACGCGCCCTTAAGCTTGCTGTGGACTACATGTTTAAGGTGCAGAATATCCATCGCGTAATGGCGAGTTATATGCCGCGCAATCATCGCAGTGAGGCCGTTCTTGAACGTGTCGGTTTTACCAAAGACGGCTTTGCCAAAGATTACTTACTTATCAATGGAAAATGGGAAGATCATAATCTAACGTCGCTCATTAACCCAAATTGGAAGGATGTGTAAACGTGGAGAGATTAGAAAAGCAGCTAGCTTTGCTTATGGAGCTTGACCAACTCAAATCGGTGTTAAGACGTACGCGGGTAAAAAGTGCCGAAGGACGTTTAGAAAACAGTGCCGAGCACAGTTGGCATGTTGCTTTAATGGCAATATTAATGGAAGAGCATGCTAATGAGCCCGTTGATATCGCCCGGGTAGTGAAGATGCTGCTACTCCATGACGTTGTAGAAATTGATGCGGGTGATACCTTTGTTTATGATGTTGCTGCAACCGCTGAACAAGAGCAAAAAGAACTCGATGCTGCTCACCGCCTGTTTGGCATGCTACCCGAAGAGCAGGGGCAGTCGCTATTACAATTGTGGTTAGAGTTTGAATCTGCGCAATCCGCCGATGCAAAGTTTGCAAAAGCCTTGGATAGAATCATTCCTATGCTGCTCAACTACCACAATCAAGGGCAAAGTTGGCAAGAGCATGGTGTCACAAGGCACCAAGCTTTGACCATTAACCAAAAGATTGAATTTGGCTCGCAGGCACTGTGGGACAAAGCGCAACAAATTATCGACGACGCCACAAATAAAGGTTGGCTAAAAGCGTAATGCTTTAAGAGGAAAATTAATGTCTTACCTAACTTTGGATGAATACCAAAGAAAATGGATTTTCACCCATCAATCTATGCCAGTGCCAGAAGAGGATTTGGCGGCGATCAAGCCAATGACACAGGCACGTGCATCTCAATTGTGGAAAGAGAACATTAGTGCGCAAAGCCCGGACGCCGATCGTTTAAGTTCGAGTGACTGGCCGATGAAAGAGTCTAACTGGAAACAGGAAGTTGACTGGATGGTGGCTTGGGAAGCGGATGATGAAGCGATGCCTCCTGAGCTGACAGAGTTTATTGATTGGCAAGATGATGTGACCGTGTATTTTTGCTACGAAAAGTACAACGTCATCGAAACGAAATGGTCTGTGTTTAAAAAGCATTGGAAAAACTTCTTATTCTACGATGATGGGCCGATCTTAATCGGGCGTCGCCGAAAAGAAGCGCTGTGGTTTGATACAAAAGGTACAGTCAAACTAGGCTTTAGAAACTAACTTCTAAAACATTAGAGAGCGGCATTGCCGCTCTTTTTTATGAGATCTGTATCATATTTTACCTTGCTGTCTATACTTTCCTTATGAACGTGATGAAGCGGGATAAGTCATGGAAGACAAAATAATCCAATCCGTTATAGAAATTACTGAGCAGAGGAACTCTGTATCTTTAGGCCATTGTCTTGTTGCCACACTCTTTGAAATGATCCCCGCCGAGTCCATCGAATTAACTTATTTCATCAATGATACAGCACGCACAGTAGCGAAAGTGACCCGCTTAGGGGCTGAAAATGAATTTGATTGGGTTTATGACTTTGTTTCTTTTTACAGTGGAAGTAGAAACCACCTCAATCAAACCGCAACCGTTGCTAGAAATGCGCTTGATCGTTATGTTTCTACTCACCCGGTGCCGGTTTCTGAAGACAGTTCAGCTGAACTTGTGGTTGTACTGCATGAATGCCCAACAAACTATGAACTGCTCATTGATGGCTTCGCGAAAATCTATCGCAATTATCTTGTCGTACTGCACGATAGCGAGCGAGATAAGCTGACGGGGCTGTTAAACCGAAGGACATTAGAAGAACGTTTGGCACGCAGCTTTAATGTGATGCCGGATACGCCCGTTGAAATTACAGCATGGGTTGCCATCATCGATTTAGATCACTTTAAAGACGTTAACGATCGCTTTGGTCATATGATTGGTGATGAAGTTTTACTGATGTTTGCTCAGCAAATGAGCAACTACTTTACCTGCCATGAACAACTATTTCGTTTTGGCGGAGAGGAGTTCGTTGTATTGTTGCCCCAACAAACACAAGAAGATTGCCTCTCCACATTGGAAGGTTTTCGTCGTCATATTGAGGCATTTCGTTTTCCCCAAGTGATTAACTTAACTTTCAGCTGTGGTGTATGTGGCATAACGCCCCAAGAATATTTACCAACCATATTGGATCATGCGGATAAAGCTTTGTACTACGCCAAAGATAATGGTCGAAACCGAGTGCATTTCTTTGATGCGAAGTTTCTTGTTAACAGTCATGATCGTCAAGATGACATCGAACTCTTCTGAATGATCAATTTGATCATACTAACTTTAAGAAAAGTAAAGATTAAAACCATAGTATTTATGTGACTTTTAGCCCAATAATGTGTCTATTTTTTGCGACAAATGTGTATTTTGTTATCATTAGTTTGATAAATGCTTCTAACACTTATTTTTAAAACACTAGAGTCTTAGGGAAAAGCAGTGGCTTTAAACGTATCTCAACTTCGTGACGATTTTTATGCACATCTCAGCGCCGTGCAGGCGTATGCACTTCCGCAAACAAAGCCAACCTTGTCTTTGCTTACTGATGAAGAACTAAGAGAATTGGAAGCATGTTGGATAGCGCTTTCCGTGTGGAAAAACCAACAAGACTAATTGCTTAACCTAGTAAGATAAGATTCAGTAACCTCGATAACTAAGTTCTCGAGGTTTTTTATTGCCTCAGTGTTAAAATGTTATATTATAACATTTTGTGATCTAATCATTGAAAAGATGAGTAATAGTCCCCATAGTTAAGTTCATAGCGGAGCATTTTATGAATGCAGCGACAGATATAATAAAGACAGAGATTCAAGTGAGTAAAAATATGGCGGAAGTAAGAGCCAGAGTCGACTTCAAAGTAGGTACAAAGAGTAACATTGATGCGGAGCTACTTTCCTTTCACGGTTTGAAGACTGATAAAGAGCATGTTGCCGTTATCTTCAAACAAGCGGATCAAACCCAAGCGACACCACTTGTCCGCATGCATTCTGAATGTCTCACTGGGGATGTATTCCACTCATCTCGCTGTGATTGTGGCGAGCAGCTAGATGAAACCATCAATCGTATGGGCGAATCTGGCGGTATCATTTTGTACCTACGACAAGAAGGTCGCGGCATTGGTCTTTATAATAAGATTGACGCCTACAAGCTGCAAAGTGAAGGTATGAACACTTATGAAGCAAACAACCATCTAGGTTTTGGCGATGATCTGCGTGACTTCACGGAAGCGGCGCAGATGTTAAAAGCCTTAGGTGTCGATAAGATTCGCTTAGTAACAAATAACCCGAAAAAGATTCGCGACCTTAAAGAACACGGCATACAGATTGAAGAGGTTGTCAATACTCTAGCCCACGTCAAAGATGGCAACGAGAACTACCTTAAAGCGAAAATATCACACGGAAAGCATAATCTTGACGTGTAAGCCATTGAGCTACCTATGTTGATAAAAGCCTCACTTTTGTGAGGCTTTTTTGTTTCCTGCTTGCAAAAAAATTGTAAGTTTGTATTATTCGGAATTAATAGTGCAAATGAGAATAATTAGCACTAATAATAAAGAATAATTATTAAGCTCAACAAGGATGCTTTTTCAATGAATGTAAAATCTCTATTAGCTCAATCGGTAGCAGCTTCACTACTTATCGCTAGCGGCTCAGCTTTCGCGGCAAATGTAACCAAAGAACAAGTGGTTGAGCACTATGCTGATGTTGCTCACGCAGTTTTTGCTGACGCCCTTACAACAGCTAAGGCTCTGGATAAATCTGTAGAGTCATTCCTAGCTAACCCAACAGCAGCAAAGTTTGAACAAGTGAAGCAAGTATGGCTTGCATCTCGCGTTCCTTACCAACAGTCTGAAGTATTCCGTTTTGGTAACGCGATCGTAGATGATTGGGAAGGCCAACTAAACGCATGGCCTCTAGATGAAGGTCTAATTGATTACGTATCTTCAGATTACCAATATGAACTTGGTAACGAAGGCGCAAATGCAAACATCGTTGCTAACCAAAAGCTAACCATTGGCGCTTCAACGCTAGATGTTGCGAAAATCACTCCTGAGCTAATCGCAGACCTAAACGAAGTGGGTGGTTCAGAAGCGAACGTTGCTTCAGGTTACCACGCGATTGAATTTCTACTATGGGGTCAAGATCTAAACGGTACTAATGCTGGTGCAGGCCAACGTGCGTACACGGACTTTGTTGTTGGTGCAGAGTGTACAAATAACAACTGTGACCGTCGTGGCGAGTTCCTTAAAGCGGCAGCAGAGCTTCTAGTACAAGATCTAGAGTGGATGGAAAAGCAGTGGTCTTCTGATATTAAAGGTAACTACCGTGAAGAGCTTCTAAACGAATCGGCAGACAATGGTCTTCGTAAGATGCTATTTGGCATGGGTTCTCTATCTCTAGGTGAGCTTGCGGGCGAACGTATGAAGGTTGCTCTAGAAGCAAACTCAACAGAAGATGAGCACGATTGTTTCTCTGACAACACTCATAACTCTCACTACTACAACGAGCAAGGCATCTACAACGTTTATACAGGTATCTACAAACGTGAAGATGGTACGCTACTTTCTGGCCCAAGCATCAACGATCTTGTGGCACAAAAAGACAAGCAAGCGGCAAAAGAGATTCAAAAGCAGTTTGATGTAACACGTGCTCAAGTAGGCCAACTTGTGACTTCAGCTGAGAAGAAAGGTCAGCACTTCGACCAACTTATCGCAGCGGGTAACACGCAAGGTAACGCACTTGTGAATGAAACGATTATGTCTTTAGTTGCTCAAACAGCTCAGATTGAGCGTGCAGCTAAAATTGTTGGTATTAACAGCTTAAATCCAGATACAGCTGACCACGAGTTCTAATCCAGAACGAACAAAAAACAAAGGGCTCAATTGAGCCCTTTTGCCGTTTCTTATTAGCGGTGTTTTTGAGAATTATTCCCATTTAAAATGTCGGGTTATTCCCTTTTTTGAGAGTCCTCGTATGAAGTTGTACACGAAAACTGTCCTAGCAAGCCTTCTCGCTATTAGCGCCTCTTCTGCCATTGCCTATGATGTTAAATCGGGTGGCGGCACATCCGTCAAAAAAGAGGGCGCGAACGCTTTCTCTCTTCCTGCTGGAAATCTACCTATGTCTAAGCGTTTGGATTTTAGTGTAGGTAATAGCTTCTTCCGTAACCCTTGGGTACAGGCTCCAGCATCGACGGATGCGCGTGATGGTTTAGGGCCTCTTTTTAATACCAACGGTTGTCAAAACTGTCACATCAAAGATGGTCGCGGACATCCACCAGAAGAAGGCGACATTCACGCGGTTTCCATGTTGGTGCGTTTAAGCATTCCAGCCATGACGCCAGAACAAAAGGAAGCCTTTATCAAAGATGGCGTCATTCCTGAGCCGACCTATGGTGGTCAGCTACAAGATTTTGCACTGCAAGATCAAACTCCAGAAGGTACGATCGAAATTTCCTATACTGATGTCCCGGTGACATTTGCTGATGGAACTGTGGTCACGCTACGTAAACCTGACCTAGCGATTACGAACCTTGGCTACGGAGAGATGCATCCGGATACGCAGATGTCGGCTCGCGTTGCACCACCTATGATAGGTTTAGGTCTTCTTGAAAGCATTCCAGATGAAACATTGAAAGCTTGGGCAGACGAACAAGACAAGAATGGCGACGGAATTTCAGGCAAGGTCAATGTTGTTTGGGATGTACGTGCTAATGATTTTGCCATTGGCCGTTTTGGCTGGAAAGCGGGACAACCAAACCTAATGCAGCAAAATGCCGCAGCATTTAATGGGGATGTAGGCCTAACCAGTAACTTGTTCCCCAACGAAAACTGTACCTCTAAACAGACTATCTGTGATGATCTCCCTAATGGTGGTTCACCTGAAGTTAGCGACAATATTCTTGATTTTGTCGAGTTTTATTCTCAGCACTTAGCTGTGCCAATTCGTCGTAATGTCGACAAACCAGAGGTGAAGCTTGGCCAAGAACTGTTTGCTAAAGTTGGCTGTGATAGCTGCCATAAAACCAATGTGAAAACTGGCAATCGCGAAGGCTTACCTGCATTGTCTAATCAAACCATTCATCCTTACTCAGATATGTTGCTGCACGATATGGGGCCGGGCTTAGCGGATAACCGCCCGGAATATCTTGCTAATGGTCAAGAGTGGCGAACTCAGCCACTATGGGGTATTGGTTACACTAAAGAAGTCAATGACCACACCTATTTCTTGCACGATGGTCGAGCGCGCAACCTAATGGAAGCTGTGCTTTGGCATGGCGGTGAAGCAGAAATGGCAAAACAGAAAGTGTTGAAGTTTAACCAGAAAGAGAGAGATGCACTGATTGCTTTCCTCAACTCTTTATAGGATTCAATGATGAAACAAAAGCATTATGTATTAGCAGCCGCGGCTGTAATCGCTATGAGTGGTTGTCAAACTTCACAACCAGAAGACGCACAGCCACAAATCACCAATCATCTTAGCCAAGGTGTGTATGAAGTAGAATTTACATCAGCGTACGCCTTTAAGAATGAATCAGCTAAGTTGGCACGGTCTGTTTCAGGCTACTGCGCTTCTAATTCTGATCTGAACATGGTTAAAGAGCAGTGGCATCAAACCATGCTTGCGTGGATGGCGTTGCAAGGGCAGGAACGTGGGCCAGA
Source organism: Vibrio sp. SCP2 (assembly GCF_059295395.1). Classification (NCBI taxonomy): domain Bacteria; kingdom Pseudomonadati; phylum Pseudomonadota; class Gammaproteobacteria; order Vibrionales; family Vibrionaceae; genus Vibrio; species Vibrio sp. SCP2. The sequence continues at coordinate 506,448 of NZ_JCAFVV010000002.1, forward strand.
ATCGGCTTTGGCGCAAAGTTGGAATATTCAATTTTGGCCAGATAAGAAAAACACCACAGGTCGCAAGATGAGCAGCCTGATCAAGCAACCTAAGGCTTGGACTCAGCAAGATATTGCTCTTCAGAGTGTGACAGTTCAAGGTTTGGGCTCTATTGAGTGGTTGCTGTATGACAAAGCATCAAACCTGACGGGGAATCCACAGACGTGTGAAACGGCCCAAGCTATTAGCGCTAACATTGAGTTGAATGCGGGAAAAATCGCCCAAGCGTGGGTAACGAACCCTTGGGTCGGTCTTGATGAGAAACAGTGGGAATCGGAGTATATCGCACTGCTATCGAATCAGCTTGAATACAGCATGAAAAAGATGAGCCGTCCGCTGGCTAATTTTGGCAAGCCACGTCCGTACTTTGCTGAGTCATGGCGTTCAGAAACTTCCATGCAAAACTTGAAGGCAAATGTTGAAGCGATGCAAGCACTCTATTTTGCCAATGGAAAGGGTTTAGACGCGTTGTTGCGTGAAAAAGGCAAAGCGACGCTAGCAGACAGCATTTCCAATCAGTTTTCGATGACAGTTGAAACTTGGCCAAGCGACGAAAGTCTGTTCGATATGTTGCAAACCAAACAGGGCTACCAGAAGGTTTACTCACAGTATAACAAGCTAGAACAGCTTAAGTATTTGATCCATGAGGAAGTCGCGATTGAATTGGGCGTCATTATAGGGTTTAACGCAACCGATGGTGACTGATAACACAAGACGTTCACTACTAAAAGCCGCTCTTTTGGGGGCGGCTTATCCGTTGGCTGGCTGTGTTTCGACGTCGACGCAAAGCGCTACGCCAACGTTAATTGGTTGTTCAATCTCCGGCCGCGACCGTTTTAATGCGGTCGTCGCCGATCAAAATGGGTTGCCGATTCGTCAAGTGCCGTTGCCTGAACGTGGTCATGGTGTTGCTTCGAATGCAGCGCTAAGACATGCCGTTGCTTTTGCACGCAGGCCAGGTACTTATTTCCAAGTGTTTGACTATCAGACAGGGGAGTCAATAAAGCTCAGACCTGCCGATAATAAACGGCATTATTATGGTCATGGTGTGTACTCCAATGACGGAAAATGGCTCTACGCGACCGAAGGTGAGCGGGGGACAAGCCGAGGTATTATTGGTGTTTATGATGTCATAGCAGGGTATGAAAAGGTTGCGGAGTTTACTGGGTTCGGTTTAGGGCCTCATGAAGTGATTGTCATGCCAGATGATTCACTCGTGATAGGGGTGGGTGGTGTTCATACCAATGGAAGAGCGCCACTCAACCTAGATTCAATGACCCCGAGCCTGAGTTATCTTGACCGTAATGGAGAGTTGGTTGAACAAGTGGGTTTGAGTGACCATAAGCTGAGTATTCGCCACTTAGCGCATGATGGATCTGAGACGGTTTTGTGTGGTCAGCAATACCGAGGAGAGCCTGACGAGTATCCTTCTCTACTTGCGATGCATACCAAAGGAGGTGAGTTAGTCTCACTTCAAGCGGAACCAGAACAGTGGGCACGTTTTAATCATTACATTGCAAGTATCGCCGCAACAGAAGACTGGATTCTAGCCACGTCACCTCGCGGTAATTGCTACGGTATTTGGTCTAAACATACCCAACAGTTAGTCGAGCTTTCTCCATTGCCTGACGCTTCGGGTGTTGTAGTGCAAGGCGAGACCTTTAAGGTCAGTTCGGGAGCAGGGGGAGTCGTTAGCCAACGCCAGCCTGGTGATAAGCAGGTCGTCCGCTCTGGAATCCAGTGGGATAATCATTGGTCGATAATTAGTTAATAAATCGAACAAAAATAGAGAGACCGACAAAAGTTTCAAAAACAAGTCATACTCACGGTCTTGAACTCTGCCATACTTTATATTCTGAGTATGGCGGAGGGCAAAGCAATGGGAAAATGGACTTGTTGGTTGTTAGTGTTGTGCCTTGCGCCTTCGACGACCTTTGCAACACAGTACTTTAACCAAATCGGTTGGCTTGAGCCTGACAGTCAACTGCATCGCTTACTTCAATATCCCGCTGTCGTCGAAGATATATACCGCAACAATGATTCTCAGATGATCTGGTTTGATCTTCAGCAAAGCAGCAAGCTGGAGTTTCAACTCGAAGTCATTCATCACGCCAGTTTTAGTTCTCTGTTTTCCCGTCAACTTAGTTATTTGCAATTCTATCGTAAGAGTAACCGTTGGTTTGAATATGATGTACTGGCAACGGACACATTGCTTCTCTACCTCAGCTATGCGGAGAACTCTATAACCAGCGGTAATAAATGGTTCTTTGACAAGAAGATGGCTCATAGCTTACCACTGCCACCAAACAGTTCACTGATTGCTACTCATCGCGCAATCGCACAGCAATCATTAGGCGATCTCATTGACCGTTACACCCCTGACTCTGCTGATTACCAATATCTGATCGATACCTACCTCCACCTAATCAAGTTTCAGAAGCTGGATACCCCCTTGTACGCGCAACAAGGGTTAAAGCAAGTCGGAGACAAACTCACTAATAGAGAGGCTTTGCTTCAACGATTGGAAGTTGTCGATGTTGACCTGATCGATGTCAGAAAGGATGTGACTTGGTTTGATAGCACACTAGAGACCGCCATTAAACAATTTCAAAGACTGCATGGCCTAAAGGAAGATGGCATTATTGGCCCTGAGACGATTAAGTGGTTAAACCTACCCATAGAAAAGCGCTTGTCGACACTCGCTATCAATGCGGAGCGGATTCGATACTGGCCAAATCAGCGTGACACCATCATCGTAGTGAATGTACCAAGCTTCGAGATGAAGTACTGGGCGCAAGGGGAGCAACTGTTTGAATCGAAAGTGGTGGTGGGTCGTAAAGGTCGACCGACACCTGTTATGAATACAAAATTAGACTCACTTATTTTGAATCCAACCTGGAATGTACCGTGGAAAATCATGGTGGAAGATATAATTCCAAAAGTGAAGGAAGACGTTGAGTATCTCACTCGTCAAAATATTAAGATTGTGCCTAAATGGGGTTCTAGCGAGGTGATTAATCCTGAAGAAATTGATTGGGAGAATCTAAGGCCGAGTTCGTTCCCGTATCGAATGACACAGTTGTCGGGTAATGCCAACGCGTTGGGGCTGTATAAATTCAATACGCCGAATCGACGTGCCATTTACCTTCATGATACACCGAGCAAAGGGTTATTCGATGAAACGCAAAGGGCATTTAGTTCAGGGTGTATCCGAGTAGAGAATGCGGACCTCTTTGCGGTGACACTGCTTGAGTCTCAAGGACTAAACATGGAAGAGGAAGAAATAGCGCAAGAGAGTGAGCCAGTAGAGCCTATACCGAATCAATCGATTCCGCTAAAAAGCCGTATCCCGGTACATATCATTTATCAAACGGCATGGTATGAGGAAGGGAATGTCCACTACAGGGAAGATATTTACCGCCTAGACAGATTTCGTTACACAAAGGGCTAGAATTGACAGACTCTTTACGTTTATTTTCCAAAAACAATTTTATTAATAGGTTCAATAGTTAAGCAAAAAATAGCGAATACAATGCGACTTTGAGCATGTTTTATGCATTTGCACTTCACAATAGAGTTCGGTAGTGTCGCCGTTTGACACGTTAGGGCAACAAGATTGTGAAGGAAATTTAAAGTGGCATTATCCCGACGAGATTTTATTAAGCTGGCCGGAAGTGGTTTAGTCGTAGCGAGTTGCGCACCAAGTGTGGCTTGGGCATCTTATCCTGATCAACCTCGCTCATTAGCCTTAACCAACCTACATACCCGCGAAGCGCTTGAAACGTGTTATTTCGATGGCAGCAACTATATCGACAAAGAGCTTGGTCGTTTAAATCATCTATGCCGTGACTTTAGACGCAACGAAGTGCACGCAATGGACAAGCGCTTGTTCGATCACATCAGCCAAATTCAAAAAGAACTTGGCGTCGAAGCTGAAGTACAGATCATCTCTGGTTATCGTTCGCCTGCAACAAACGAGGCGCTACGCGGCAAGTCGAGCGGTGTGGCAAAGAAGAGCTACCACATGCTAGGTCAAGCGATAGATTTTCGTCTAGACGGAGTTAACCTAAAACAAGTTCGAGATGTCGCACGTGAGCTTAAGTTTGGCGGGGTGGGCTATTATCCCAAGAGTAACTTTGTTCACATCGATACAGGGCCAGTTCGCTACTGGGCGTAAACTTCTTGTTCAGAGTTGTCAAAATGGCGGGCAAGTGTCATAGTTCAGCCAGTTTAGATTTATATCAAGGTTAAGCTATGTCACTTAAGTACCAAGTCGTTCCTGTTACTTCTTTTTCTCAGAACTGTTCCATTGTTTGGTGTGATGAAACCATGGAAGGCATTGTCGTTGATCCCGGTGGTGATGTTAAACAGCTAGCAATGCTGATCAAAGAGCTTGGTGTGAAGGTTGTTAATCTTGTTTTAACTCACGGTCACCTCGACCATGTTGGCGGAACAGAGCCTTTGTCTCGTGAGTTAGGTGGTGTGGAAATCGTCGGTCCTCATAAGGATGATAACTTTTGGCTACAAGGCCTAGAGGGGCAGAGCCAGATGTTTGGCTTCCCACTAACAGAAGCTTTTGAACCAAACCAATGGCTAAACGATGGCGATCAAGTCACGTTTGGTAATCAGGTTATGGATGTTATTCATACGCCGGGTCACACGCCAGGTCATGTGGTTTTATTTAGTGAGGAATCTAAGCTCGCTTTTGTTGGTGATGTTCTGTTTAACGGCTCTGTTGGTCGTACTGATTTCCCTAAAGGTGACTTCGATACTCTGATTGCGTCGATTAAAGGTAAGTTATGGCCACTAGGTAGTGAAGTTCGCTTCGTGCCAGGGCACGGACCTGAGTCAACCTTTGGTCGTGAGCGCGCATCAAACCCATTTGTAGCCGATGAAATGCCTCTGTATTAAACAGTAGAAATGAGACTTCGAACTAGGCCACTTTTTGTGGCCTTTTTTATACCACGGTTTCTGCCGCTGCGAGATATCGGCGCACTAAGCCAACAAACTCTTCCGGTGAGCGGTCAAGATCATTGGCTGAGATAAAAATATCATAGTCATAATACTCTCGCTGATATCTCATTCTGTTCGCTAACATAGCTAACAGCCCTTTAAATTCTTTTCCGTCAGAGTTGCGATAGGCGTGTGAGTCGAGCACGATGTCCTCGAATTGCTCACCTTGCTGATGTTGACGAGCGCCAAGGTATAAAAGCGCACGCTGACTGAGTAAGATTTCCGTAGCAATCCGCGGGCAGATACTGGTTAAGTAGGGTGAGTAGTGTTTGAGTTTAATGCCAATCCAAGGTAAAGGTTGATGCCATCCATCTTGCTCATAGGTACAAATACCAATTTTTTGCACGTTGCTCCACTGTATGACCCAGCCTCCTTTAAACAAGTGTTGCTGGAAATGGGTTGCGGTAAGGGTGAACTTGACGGTGCTTTTTAGAATGAGCACATAGCCAAATCCAATCAGTGCCGCGACCGCGACGGCGGTCAGTAAAGCTTGTTGCCAACCTGGTGCGTAAAGCAGCAAAAAAAGACAGCCAATCGTGAAAATTCCACTAAGCCATCTCACTGTGATAGATGAAAAAACAAAGGGTTGATTGGTTAGGTGTACGGTTTGCATACAGGCTTTTCTCACAACAACAAATACATCTGTTTATATAATCAGTAGTTGAAGATTCGATCACTTGGGTTATTGATTAAATTGTAGTCGCATGTCGCTGTATCGCGTATTTTTGTGGCATAAAGCCGCTCATACCCTGTAAATGCGAGCAAATTTTTGGTATAAATCGCGCTTCAAATTTTCACCACTGCTCCGTATGCAGTGAAATGGAGAAATACTCGATGAGACTTGCTCATAAGCGTAAAGTGCAGCTTAAACTGCAAAAACGCATTAAAGCGACAGTTGCGAACGTTGAAGCGACAAAGAAAGCTAAGCCTGCAGTTGAGAAGAAAGTAGCTGTAAAACCAGCAGCGGAGAAAGTTGTAGCAGCAGCTAAAACAACTGACGTTGCGCTTACTCCAAAGCAGCAACAAGTTCTAGATATCGTTGTTAACAACGCTGAAGGTATCAACCCGAAAGGTATCGGCCTAGCGGCTGGTCAAGAAGACGCTAAAGCAGCATCTTGGGCAACAGGCGCTCTTAAGAAACTTCTAGAAGAAAACCTAGTGGTTAAAGAGCAACTAGCTGGCAACAAAGTTATCTATAAAGCAGTTTAATTGCCACTAGCAAATCCACTTAATTGGATTCTAGCACCTTCGGAGCCTCGACAGTGTCGGGGCTTTTTCATTTCTATAAATTATGTTTAATACTTTTGTCACATTTTTCATCAATTCCTTCCTGTGCACATAACTACGTATAATCTGTAAGCGTCAACCTTGGTGGTTGATTTTATCTAGCTGATTTATATAGCTATAAGATTCTTGTTGTCATATTTCCTACGTATTACTACGTAATTCTTTCGTCTATACGTCAGCTTTGTTGTTAAAACCAGTCCGTGTTCGCGCCTATTTCATATTGGTTATTGATGAACCACTCTGTATGAGAAATAGAACATGCCTAAAAAGGTATGACCCGTTAACAAAGGACGTGAACATGAGTCTTATCAAACAATCTCTAAAAAGAGTGTTAAAAGGAACCGCGATGGCGGCTGCTTTGGTTATGGCAGCGACTTCGGCTACTGCAGCTGAAAAAGTGTATCGCTTGAAGCTAGCTGAAACTTGGGGACCAAACTTCCCAGTATTTGGTGATGCAACTAAGAACATGGCTGCAATGGCTGAGAAGATGTCTAATGGTCGATTGCAAATTCGTATCGACTCGGCAAATAAACACAAAGCGCCACTCGGTATTTTCGATATGGTGAAGTCAGGGCAGTACGACCTTGGCCACTCTGGTTCTTACTACTGGAAAGGTAAAGTACCGAACACGCTTTACTTTACTTCTATGCCGTTTGGTATGACTCCTGCCGAGCAATATGCATGGTTCTATCATGGTGGTGGTATGGAACTGATGGAGCAGGTTTACTCTCCACATAACCTTCTTTCTTTCCCTGGTGGTAACACCGATATCCAGATGGGTGGTTGGTTCCAAAAAGAGATTAACTCGGTTGAAGATTTACAGGGTCTGAAAATGCGTATCCCTGGTTTCGCGGGAGAGATCTTGGCAGAGCTAGGCGCTAAGCCAACCAACATTGCACCGGGTGAGCTTTATACTTCCCTAGAGCGTCGTACGATTGATGCGCTGGAGTGGGTAGGTCCATCCCTTGACCTTCGTATGGGCTTCCACAAAATTGCACCTTACTACTACACAGGTTGGCATGAGCCAGGTTCAGAGCTGCAGTTCCTAGTTAACAAGCGTACCTATGAGCGTCTTCCAGAAGATCTTCGTGAAATTCTACGTGTCGCAATGCGCACCGCCGCTTACGATATGTACACTCAAGCGACTCACGAAAGTGGTAAGAACTGGGTATCTATTAAGTCAGAATACCCTGATGTACAAGTTAAGGACTTCCCGCCAGAAGTGATGAACGCACTTCGTGAAGCAAATGATCGCCTACTAGCGAAACATGCGGAGAAAGACGAGTTAGCGAAAGAGATTCAAAAATCTCAAGCTGATTACCTCAAGCAAGTACGTTCGTGGACTGACATTTCTCACCGCGCGTACCTGAACAGCCAAGCTCAATAACAATAAATAGGATGGGTGACGCTGTCACCTATCTCGAAGCCCAAGAAAACTTATCTAATAAAGCGCCACAAATTCATAGTGGCGCATATTCAAAATTCCATGGAGTAGGGAATGAGAAGCCTAATCTATATCGAGCGAGTATTTAATCGCTTTGGTGACTTCCTAGGGTGGTTATCAAGCATATTATTTATCTTGCTACTGGCGAATGTCGTCTACGACGTTGTGATGCGTTATGTGTTTAACGACGTTTCTATCGCGTTTCAGGAAATGGAGTGGCATCTGTTCTCAGCAGTATTCCTACTTGGTGTTCCTTACGCAGTAAAAGCAGGCGGCCATGTCCGAGTCGATCTCTTCTATGAACGTCTCTCGAATAAAGCTCAAGCAATTATCGATTTACTTGGAACTCTTATATTTCTTTTACCGTTTTGCTTATTGGTGGCTTACTACGGGATCGATTTTGCTAAAGAGAGCTATGCATTAGGCGAAACTTCAGGTGACCCAGGTGGCTTACCTTACCGCTGGATTATTAAAGCAATGATCCCGCTGTCATTCTTCTTTATGGCAATCAGCGGCGTCGGCTTACTGCTGCACTCGTTAAATAGAATCGTCAATCCACACCTTGTCTACTCGCAAGAACGCAAATAAAGGAGGCTAAAAATGGTCGGTATAGTAATGTTTTTCGTCGCCTTGTTTGCGCTGCTACTTGGCTTTCCCGTTGCGTTTACCTTCGGTGGTATCGCGTTAATTTTTGGTGTTTGGGCAGAAGGCATGGATATGTTTGCTTTCATGCCTTACCGTATCCAGTCCATCATGGAAAACACGGTACTCATGGCAGTGCCGCTGTTTGTATTCATGGGTTTGGTTCTGCAAAAAACTCGATTGGCTGAACAGTTGCTTGAATCTATGGGCAAGCTGTTTGGTGGCGTTAGAGGTGGTTTAGCTATTTCAACGGTTTTGGTTGGAGCGCTTCTTGCTGCATCGACTGGCGTTGTTGGCGCATCGGTTGTGGCTATGGGGCTAATCTCGTTGCCAGTGATGCTTAAATACAACTACGACAAAGGACTAGCGTGCGGCACTATTTGTGCGTCAGGTACTTTGGGTCAAATAATTCCGCCTTCTATTGTCCTTATCTTACTCGGTGATGTATTGGGTGTGCCAGTCGGTGACCTATTCCAAGCAGCGGTTTGGCCAGGGCTAGTTCTGGTTGGTGCCTATGTGGTTTATATCCTTATCTACGCCAAACTTAACCCTGAAGCAGCGCAGCCAATGCCAAGTGATGGCAACTTAAGCCGTAAGCAAGAAATCATTGCAGCGCTTAAAGCGGTTGTTCCACCATTGGCACTGATTGTCGTGGTACTGGGTTCCATTTTCGCAGGTGTAGCAACGCCGACAGAGTCTGCAGCTTTAGGTGGTGCGGGTGCGATTGTGCTGGCGATCTTGTACCGTCAATTTAGTTGGTCGATGGTGTATGAGGCATCAAAAGAGACGGTTAAAGTGACTGCGATGGTATTCGCTATTCTACTGGGTGCGACGGCCTTCTCTATGGCATTTACCTATACAGGTGGTGACTACTTAGTCGAAGAATGGATGCTACAGATTCCGGGCGAGAAGTGGGGCTTCTTAATTATCACAATGCTTGTGATTCTGATCCTTGGTTTCTTTATCGATTTCGTCGAGATCTGTTTCATCATCGTGCCGATACTTGCTCCAGTGGCTGAGATTATGGGTATTAACATGACGTGGTTTGCGATTCTGATTGCGATGAACCTACAAACTTCGTTCCTGACCCCACCATTTGGCTTCAGCTTATTCTATTTGAAAGGGGTGGCACCAAAAGGTGTGACGACGAGAGATATTTACCGTGGCGTCATGCCATTTATCGCGATTCAGATTCTGGTACTCACTTCGTTGCTCGTGTTCCCTGAATTCTACGGAATGTGATCCTTTAGTTACGTAATATTAACAACTCCTGTTAAAGTGGGGCTGCTTGCCATTCGGTGAGCAGCCTCTGTTGTCATTGGGGGAAAGGGATGCCTCTACAAGCCAAACTAATACTACTTAGCCTGCTGCCTTTACTGCTGGTCACCGCGTTAACAAGTTGGATTTCGATTCATCAGGCGAAAACCTTAGGTGAAAAAGAGATTCAAATTTTTGAAGACGGGTTGATTCGCTCTAAGGAAACGGCACTCAAAGATCACGTAGATTTGGCATTTGATGCGATTTCACACATCTACAATGATGAGAGCCTTGATGAAGAGACCGCGAAACAGCAAGTCAAAGCGGTGTTGTCGAAGCTTCGTTACGGCAAAGATAAAGACGGCTATTTCTTCGCTTATGACGAGCAAGGAACCAACCTAGTTCACCCGATTATGCCTGACCTAATTGGTAGAAACTTGATTGATCTTCAGGATGAAAATGGCGACTTGCTGATAGAGGCGCTATTGCATCAAGCGCAAAGTGGTGGTGGGTTTCATCGCTACCTGTGGCAGAAACCCTCTACTGGGGAAAATGTGACTAAATTAAGTTACGCTGCATGGCTTGATAAATGGAATTGGATGATCGGCACTGGCTTATACATTGAAGACATCACCTATGAGGTCGCCAACCTCAAGTCTGAGGTGAATAGAAACATCGAAACCACCTTCTTCTCCGTAATCGTGATTATGATAGTGACGGTTGGCGTGATCGTAGTCATCACGTTAGCGGTGAACCTGCATGAACATCGTCTGGCAGATAGAAGTTTAAAAGAGTTAGCTCATAAAACAGTGATGTTTCAGGAAGACGAAAAGAAACATCTAGCACGCGAACTGCATGACGGAATCAATCAGTTATTAGTGTCGAGTAAATGCCATTTAGAGCTGCTATCAAGCAAGATAACGGACGCACCTTTGCAACAGCATTTAGCTAAGTCTCAACAATCCTTGATGACAGCGATTAATGAAGTGAGGCATATTTCTCATAACCTACGCCCGAGCGCATTGGATGACATTGGCTTACAAGCCGCCATGAATACCTTACTGCAAGATTTTAAATCACACTCTGGCGTTGAGGTGGAAGCCTCTTTGACGACTCAGCCAGGAAAACTAAAATCAGAAGTAGCGACCACTTTGTATCGCGTTGCTCAAGAATCATTGACTAACATCGAAAAACACGCCCATGCCAATACAGTAAGCGTGATATTGCATCAGATGGGTAATATGCTTCAGCTGATTATTCGCGATGATGGCGTGGGCTTTGATGTAAACACATCGCTGCGAAAAAGTGGTATCGGGCTGCGCAATATGCGTGAGCGAGTTGAGTTTATCGGTGGTGACTTTGAAATAGAAAGTGAACCGAGCTTTGGTACAGAGATTACCGTATTACTGGAATTGGATGGATTAGTATATGGATGAACCAATTAAAGTGGTGATTGTTGATGATCACCAAGTTGTCTTAGATGGATTTATCGCGCGACTTCAAACAGAGCCTGAGATCGAAGTGATTGGTTCAGCCAGTAATGGCCTAGAAGCGATAGACGTCGTTAAGTCATTGCAGCCGGATGTAGTGCTGATGGATGTCAGTATGCCAATGATGAACGGTATCGATGCGACTCGCGTCATTAAGGAGTCCATGCCTGACGTAAAAGTGTTAATGCTCACTATGCATGATAACCGCGAATACATCATGAAGGTGATGCAAGTCGGGGCTGTGGGCTATATGCTCAAAGAGATTTGCGCGCGACGCATGGTGCAAGCCATTAAGACGGTCTACCAAGGTTCGACTTATTTTTGTGAGTCTGTAACGCAAACGCTTTTCTCTCAGGAAGTGGTGCCCGTTGCACAAAAGCCTAATCCGCTTAGCCGCCGTGAAGAAGCGATACTTAAACTTGTTGCCGAAGGAAACAGCAGCAAGAAGATCGCCTCACTACTAAATATCAGTTACCGAACGGTTGAAACTCACCGTCAAAACATCAAACATAAACTTGATCTTCATAGTACCGCAGAGTTAGCTAAATACGCGGTCGAGCAGGGGATAGTAGCTTAAAAGTCACCTAACTTTTGTAATGATTGTAAGTAGGCGCGAGTCTTATCTGCGACAGTGATAGGATAGCGCCATGATCCACTCAATAGGTTAACTGCCTGTGTCTTATCCAAAAAATATTCATCAAAATTACCATGCTCATGTTTACTTTGATCAACAGACTTGCGAGTTCGCTCGACAAATCCGAGAGCAAGCGCTGAGTCAGTTTGATTTGCCAGTAGGTAGATTTAACGAGAAGCTAGTTGGCCCTCATACCATGTGGAGCTTTTCAATCACGTTTACGGCAAGTGAATTTGAGTCAGTGGTGTCATGGCTAGATAACAAGCGTGAAGGCTTAACGGTATTGGTTCATGCGCTCACTGACGATGATATCAAAGATCACACTGAATACGCCTATTGGCTTGGTGAGCCTGTCAAAATTGATTTGTCTCGCTTTTAGCGAATAGGTCAGCGCGCCTTCGTTTGTCGTTACGACAATTAATCTGATTTGTTGGTTCTTGGCACGCTTGTGTATAAGGCGTCTATTGATTTAATCACTGGACTCCAACATCTATGAACCAATTGATTGACGCCTTGTTTACTCAGGGCTATTACGTTTGGGACGACTTTCTTTCAAGCCAAGAAGTGGCTGAGCTACGAGGCTGTATTCCTCAAGACTGGAGCAAGGCGCGGATTGGGCGCAATGACGAATTGACACGAGAAAGCACCATTCGTAGCGATAAAATCCAGTGGTTACACTCTGATATGGGAGCGCCAGTAGCTAGCTTTCTGTCCAAAATGGAGCAGATCCGTCTAGAAGCTAACCGCCACTTTTTCTTAGGCTTGTTTGAGTATGAAGCGCACTTTGCTAAGTATGAAAAAGGCGACTTCTATCAGAAGCATTTGGATTGCTTTAGAGGCAACGAAAACCGTCGCCTCACCACGGTTTTCTATATGAATGAAGCTTGGTCGGAGCAAGATGCCGGCGAGCTGGTGGTTTATGATCTGGCCGACAAGCATGTTGCGACGATTCCGCCAAAATCGGGACGACTATTTGTATTTTTATCCGAGCAGTTCCCACATGAAGTGTTGCCAACCAATACTGAGCGTTACAGCATCGCAGGTTGGTTTCGAGTCAATGGCGTCAAAGACAATTCATTAGATATTGCGCATTAAGAAGGTCGCCTAGTGCGACCTTTGTTAATTTCGAGACTTTACTAATATGGGAACAAGGCCTTTATAGCCAAACCGATAGACAGACCAACATTGATAGAGGATGAAAACCGCGTACACCACGTTTATCATTAGCTCGTCTCGTTGAATCTCCTCCATGGTTCCATCATAACCTGCGCCAAAAATAGCAATTAAGATGATAGAAATGTAGGCGAGCTCGACGCCAACAAAAAAGTGGAGCAGTAACCAACCTAATGGTTTTAAAGCTTTAATTAGTTTCATACAGATGGAAATAATAGGATGTAGCTCGTAGAGTCTAACATAATTCGTTTTTCCTAAGCTTTACAAACAGAAATGACAGTTTTCTTCTGTTAACCCATAGACCCCATCGCGACTTGCGAGGTGTTTATCTCCTTCAAAAACTCCCATTTGGTAGCCTTTGTCGAGCAACTCTTTTTTCATGGTTAAGCGCTTAACGGCAAAATCTTCTGGTGGAGCAATCACGCGAACCGTGACATCTTTCGGTGGGTGACGAATAAACTCTAGTGATTTGTTGTAGCTTGTTGCTCGATTCGCCATCGCTTTACCAATCATGGGGTATTTCGCAAGCAGCCTTTTGAGTAACCAAGATGCTCTTGTTTGAGGCATTTCATAGCTTAAAGGATGCGACAAAACCACCGTAATTTCTTTTGCTCCGCGTCGATATGCTTCCATTACGGGAATAGAGTCCGCTACGCCTCCGTCGGTATAGCATCCGCCCGAAAAGCAAGGTGTTTGCTTATAGGCGATGGGTAACGCACTGGTTGCTTCAAGTGCCAAGTTGAGGTTGCTGGGGGTGACTTGGTAATAATCCGCTTTTCCGGTCTCAATGTTAGTCGTTGTTGCAACTAAAGGTGTACTCGAAAAAAGTTGTTCTCTATTCAATGGAAACAGCTTGTCTGATTCTGAAACAAGCCATTTCACATCCACTAAGTTTCCCCCCTTGATAAAGCGTTTGGGGTTAAAGAATTCGCTATTGGTCGCTAGCTGGGTAATGACCTGATAACTACGTTTGTGCTGCTGTGCCAAGTAACCTACAAGGTTAGACGCACCAGCAGAAACACCAATGGCAAAATCAAACGGTTGATAGCCATTTTCAATAAATGAATCCAAAACACCTGCAGCGAAAATACCCCGCATTGCTCCACCTTCTACGACGAGCGCTTTCATAACTTTATCCAATTTCTCGATTTGCTAGGCATCTTATCGAGCTAGATAAGTGGTGAGAAATGGATGTTACGAATCACTGTAATAGCTCTTAACTATGAATAGCTCTTAGTTATCAATAGGTATGGGCTATTGAACATATAGAGATTGGCGCTTTTACCTATGGACTGCCTAAGAGTATTGTTATTGATAACAAGAGATTAAAGTTAGCTCATGTTTTTATATACAGTATTTTCTTGACCTGAAATATCAAAGAACTATACTGGTTATAAATACAGGTGAATGGGAGGTGTATTATGTTGTTGGAAACCATCGAACGCGTTAACCGCCTACGCCAACAAGCGTTGTCCGATCCAGAGTTTATTCAATCGGCAAAAGCCCATGAAAAGGCGCTCAAAGATCAAAGTTACCATTATGCCGCCAAAGCAAAGAGTGCGAAGCAGAGAAAAGATCGCAGTCTGGCAGATATTTATCAACAAGCTGAGTTCGGGCACAGGTCTGAAAGCTCTAAACATTAAATCGTAGAATTCTAAAAGCAGCTTCGGCTGCTTTTTTGTTGTTTGCAACATAAGGCAGGCACAAAAAAATGGTCGCCTTTCAGCGACCCCACAAACAGGAAGTAATGGATATCATAGAGAGGTGATGTGCGGAACAATTACCGTCACCTCTTAATAGCTTAGTTGAGTTTGCTAGGAATGCTTAGGTTTATGCATAACTTGCATGAATTCAGGGATAATTAGTCGTTACTGTTGTTAATTGATATGTGTATTATGTGTTTTATTTTGTTTTAGAATAAGTATTTTACACTGGTTATGTATGTGTATATTGGTTTTTAATGCTAATTTGTTTTCTCTATTAATTGTAAAGATATTATAATGCGCACTCTGAATTGATCGGTGACAATGAAATCTACGATTTGCCAATCATATGTGCGACTTAGCTCACATCAGCTCTGCCTTATGAATCTGTTTCAGCGTAGTATTGCACCTCCTAAACGGTTGTACCGGAAACTATAATGGATAATAAACTCGGCTTGAGTTCACTAACTGCGATCGTCATCGGTTCGATGATTGGCGCAGGTGTTTTTAGCTTGCCTCAAAATATGGCATCGGTTGCTAGCCCAGCAGCAGTAATGATCGGTTGGACGATAACGGGTGTAGGCATGATCTTTCTCGCCCTTTCTTTTCAAAAGCTCGCGTCACATAGGCCGAATGTCGATAGTGGCGTTTTTGGCTACGCAAAAGAAGGTTTTGGTGATTTTGTCGGTTTTTGCTCTGCTTGGGGGTACTGGCTAAGTGCCATGCTGGCTAACGTTTCTTATCTAGTGATTGTTTTTAGCACGCTTGGAATGTTGTTTGATACACCAGACAACATCATTTTCGGCCAAGGGAATACAATTGTTTCAATTGTCGGGGCTTCATGTTTACTTTGGATGGTTCATGCCTTGGTGCTACGAGGTGTTCAAACCGCGGCACTGATTAACATGGTGACGACCTATGCTAAGTTAGTGCCTTTGTTTATCTTTATTGTCTGCGCTGCTTTTGCTTTTCAGTGGAGCACTTTTACTTTGGATTTCACCGGGCTTCACTTTGGTGAAGGGCATGATTTGATGTCTCAAGTAAAAAGTACCATGTTGGTAACGGTTTGGGTGTTCATTGGTATTGAAGGCGCTGTCGTTGTCTCTGGTCGTGCAAGAAATCGTAAAGATATTGGCAGAGCGACGATTCTTGGTCTCCTAACTGCGTTAGCGATTTATGTATTTGTAACTTTGCTATCTATGGGGGTGATAAAACCTGTTGAGCTGGCAGGCTATCAAAATCCATCTATGGCGAAAGTGTTAACCGAAATCTTAGGGCCTTGGGGTCAGTACATTATCAGTGTCGGGCTACTGATTTCGGTCTGTGGTGCATTTCTTAGTTGGACGGTTTTAGCATCCGAAGCGCCTTATTTGTGTGCGAAAGAGAAGATGTTCCCTAAACGCTATGCTGAGTTAAACAAAGCGGGCAGCCCTGTTAAGCCACTTACGTTGACCAATGTTTGGATTCAAATCTCTCTCGTGTTCGTTATGTTTGCTGGCAGTACTTATGACACTTTATTGATCATCGCTTCAGAAATGATCTTAGTGCCGTATTTTCTCGTTGGCGCTTTCGTATTAAAGATAGCGATCGAGGAAAAAAACAGAGGAAGCCTATTGCTCATTGGTGCAGGAGCAACCCTCTATGGTATTTGGCTACTTTATGCGTCGGGCCTAAACTACTTACTGCTGTCGGCAATTCTTTATCTACCAGGGCTCTACTTTTACATCCAGGCAAAGAAAGAGCAGGGGATAAATCCATTTGAAGGCCGTGAGAAGCTAGGTGCTGGGATACTAGGTGCGATAGCCATGTTGGCCTTTGGGATGATCTGGCAAGGTAGCCTGAGTTTAGCTTTCTAAACTAATAAACTTAGAAATCCCCTGCCCATTATGGCAGGGGATTTTTCTATCTGTACTTGGCGGTATATTTAAAGCGTAAACTGTCAAAAATGGTAAAGATTAGCCCCGCCCATATAAAGCTAAAGCTGACTAACTTCACCTCATCAAAGGCCTCTCCAAACAAGTAAATCGCGATGAAGAACTGAATAGTCGGCTCGATGTATTGCATTAGTCCAATGGTCGACATTGTGGTCAGTCGAATCGCAATTGAGTAAAACACCAAAGGAAGTAGAGTGGCAGGGGCTGCACCCAAATATAGTGCTAGCGTGGTTGCTCCTTGATGCAAAGACTCGGTACCCACCGTCAATTCTTTGTAGCCCATATAGAAAAGCGCGATAGGCAATAACACCAAGGCTTCAACATACAATCCTGTACTCCAGTTATAGTTGATTTTCTTTTTACACCAGCCATAAAAGGTAAAGAAAATTGCCATTGTTAGCGCAATATAAGGGATCTCGCCATAGTGGATGATTTGATAGGTGAGACCGATACAAGCGAGGACTAGAGCGACTTTCTTGCCAATGGATAGCGACTCCTTCAAGAAAAATACACCAAGTGCCATCATAGTAATCGGGCTAATAAAAAAACCTAGACTAGCATCAATGACTCGATCATTGGTCAGCGCCCACGTAAAGGCACACCACGAAATCGACATCATGATTGTGGCCGCAGTGGTATAGGCGAGGGAGCGCTTGTCTGCCCAGATCGCACGTATGTCAGGCAGACGCTTTGTCACGCCTAGTACAATCAACGCTCCGAGCGGTACCGAGGCAATCAAACGCATCGCGAGCAATTCATCAGTCGCCGCGTTGGGCAAAAATTGATAATAAAGTGGCAACAGGCCCCATAGTAAAAATGAAAAAGCGGCCATTCCATTGCCTAAACGCTGCTCAGGCATAGTAGTCTCAAAAAGGGTAATAATTGAGCGAAATCTAAGCCTAAACTTTCTAAAAGTAAAGCAAAGATTTTGTTACTTTATTTAGTTATTAAAATGCTTATATAACAGTGTCTTATATTGATTTTATGTATGCATTAGCTCTAAGCCAAGAAGCAACAGGACACCCACTGTGCACGTTATAGTGGATAGCACCGTGGATAAAGCAATGATGTTGGCGGCTAGAGTGGAATTTCCTCCCATTGAGCGAGCCATCACGTAGCTTGCTGCGGCAACGGGGGCAGCATTCATAAAGAACAAAACACCAAGCTCAAGGCCGCGAAATCCAAGCCAATAAGCAGAAGCTGTGATGAGAACAGGGGCTATCACCAACTTATTGCTGCTGGCAAACCAAGTGGGGCCAGACTCCTTTTTTAATGAACCTAAGTTAAGTGAGCCGCCAGTACATAGTAATGCGAGGGGGAGAGTCATTTTAGCGAGGTAATTACCTGCATCCACAGCAATATCAGGAACAGGAATGGAGAATAGGTAAACTACCAGTCCAAGAAGGATAGATATGATTAACGGGTTCTTTGTCAGGGTCGAGATCATCATTTTTCCAACGCTCTCACCAGACTCAGCCCCTTTGGGCGTCAAACAGATCACCGCCAGAATGTTGTAGGTGAGAGTGATGGCGGCAACGTAGATCGCGCCCAATGCGACGCCTTGTTCGCCGAATGCGTTAGCCACATAAGCTATGCCAATGATGCCCGTATTGGCTCTAAAACTACCTTGAACAATAACGCCTTGATCTGGCGATTGGGAAAAAAGACCTTTGACGGCAATGGAGGAGAAGATAAAAAACAACACACTTGAGACAACTCCAAAAGCAATAAAGCTACTGGCTGCATAAAAGTCGTGTTCAGAAACCACGATGCTTAAAAACAACATCGTTGGGAGAGTCACTTTGAAGACCAACTTTGAGCCGACATCAATAAAGTTTTCGTTAATCAAACCAATGCGCTTAAACACGATTCCCAATATAAGCATCAAACAAATAGGCCCGGTTATTGAGAGAGAAAATTGCAATTGGTTAAGAATATCCATCAGTTCCATCTAGTCTAAGCACAACCTAGGTTACACCATACCAGACTGTAAGTGTTTGGTGGATAACAATCACACTCTTACAACCTCAACCTAGCTCAAACCTTCAAAAAACCAATTCATTGCCGATATAGTAAAGTGAAAGTAGAATAACGAGTGGTTATTTACATCATTTATTGCGTAGAAAGGGTATACTTAGGGATTATACCTAGCTATGAGTAGCACGGAGCAGGATCAGGACCATGAGTAGCTATATACAGAAACGACAGTATTACCGTTTAAGATACCCGAAACGCGCGAGGCCTTTTGTTAGGCTCGGAGATGAGCTGTTTCAGGTTGCGGAGGTTTCTGAAGGTGGCATTAGAATGGTGGTAGCCAACTCTAATACCATGTACAAAGGGCTTGAGATTAAAGGAATGCTTAACCTTAACGACGAAAGTCGCGTGGAAATTGAAGGCGCAGTCTTGCGTTTTGAGCGTGATGAAGTGATTGTTCAATTACGTAAAGGCCCAACTTTTAAAATCATGGTTGATGAACAAAGAAAGATCCGTAGCAAGTATCCTGTTTTCTTTGCTCGGCTAAGAGAAGCCGCTGCCTGATTTCACTAGTAATTTCTAAACGGAGCCTGAGGGCTCCGTTTTTCGTTCAAGCGTCTATATACGTTTTGTTCAAGAGATTATGCATGTTTTGTTGAGTGACTTAATTCCAAAGTAAGCCGCTGTGCCTGATGGAGGTTAACTAACACCCGGTTGATCAGTTGCTGTAAGTGTTCAACGTTGGGTAGCTCGCTGTTTTCACAACTCTCTTTTGCCACTGTAGCAAGAGCAAGCACTTCTTCAAGCTCGAGCTCTGACGCAGATGTCTCGATTTGGCTTAAAGCTTCAATTAGCAATTCTAAGCTTGAACTTGAATAGGCTTCAATAAGTTGGTCTGTTAAAGCATTAAGCTTCGTTTTTAAACCGATTAATAGTTCTAGCTTAGTCACGCGACTCAATGACGGGTCATTAAAAGATGAACTGGCAGACAATTCTTCCTCTGTAAGCGCGAGTTGGCTTGCGGGGTGACGAATTAAAGGTACAACCGTGTTTCCCTCAATTTCTTGATGCGAGCTTGCCATGATTTCGCGAGAAAACTGTTTTAATGCGAGCTCTAGGCTCGGTTTTTGAAGGGGTTTCGTGAGTACGAAATTAGCGCCCGCGTCAATTAGCGAGTCGTGAGCTTCTTTGAAGACATCTGCCGTATACGCGAATATCACGGTATCGAGCTTTAGTGCCTCTCTTATACGCTTGATGGTTTCAACACCACTGAGGTTGGGCATGTGGTTATCAATAACGATGAGATCAAACTGTTCGTTCTCTAAAACCTCAAGGGCTTGCAATCCGTCTTCTGCCCACGTGATCTCTTGTGCGTAGTCTTTTAGGAAACCTTTCGCGACAACGGCGTTGACCCGGTTGTCTTCAACCAAGAGTATTCGTTTTTTATGTAAATGTTCAGTGTTGTTCAGAGAGGCTTCTTCGATATTACTTAAGTCCACGCGGTCTTGTTGGACTTCAAGAGGGAGGAAAATATCGAATTTAGAACCATAGCCAACTCGGCTAGAGACAGAAATCTCCCCCTCCATTAAATCGACTAGCTTCTTCACAATCGAAAGGCCAAGACCTGTGCCGCCGAATTTTCGGGTAGTAGAGAGCTCAGCTTGCTCGAAGGGAATAAAAATACTGTTTAGCTTGTCATCCTCAATACCGATACCTGTGTCCGTAACGGTAAACAGCACACCGACTGAACCCGAATCGTTTATTTGGATATTGACCTCGACTTTGCCTTGTTGCGTGAACTTAATGGCGTTTCCAACCAGGTTGAATAGCAGTTGCCTTGTACGAGCTACATCCCCAACCAGTTTTAGATCGTCGGATGGGTAATGTGGAATAGTCAGTGTGATATTCTTTTTCTGAGCCAGTGGTAGTAAGGTGCTTTCTAAAGGCTGAACAAGCTCTCTCAACGAAAATGGGGTATGTTCGAGTTCAAGCTTACCTTCTTCTACCTTTGAAAAGTCGAGAATGTCATTAAGCAGTGTGACCAAGTGATTACCAGAGTTAATAATTATATCAGCGTGTTCTTTGGTTCTAGATTCGTTGGTGTCTTCACGAATCATCTGTGCAACACCGAGGACACCACTCATCGGCGTTCTTAGTTCGTGACTCATCGTGGCTAAGAAAATAGATTTGGCGTGATTGGCCTTCTCCGTTCTATCGATTGCCTCTTGATAGGCGTGGTTGTTCCGTTTTAACTCTTGTAAGCGGTGTACATAGGTGTAAATCACAAATGCGGAAACAACGATAGCTAGGGTAGCGAGTAACTGGAATATTTTATTTTGAACGTTTATCGCTTGCTGCCTTAGCTGCTTCTCCGAGTGTTCGACAAACTCGGAATTTTTAGGTGAGAGAAGTGAAGCAAAGAGTGCGCGTCTTTGAGAATCTACCTGCTTAAAAGTTGAAACCGTTGATTTCAATTTGGCGGGTATGTAATCCAAACTCGCGTTTTGATGTATCTTCTTGGCTATGATGTCTCGCTCTAAATTAGAGCTCTCGGTACCGAGTTCCACGTGTTCTATCACTGATGTGAGTAAGGCATCTTTAACAATAATTAGTCCAACCACTTTATCTAAAGTTTCTGACAGAGCCAGCAAGGATTGGTGGAACTGGGTCAAGACTTCGTTTGTTTGCTTGTTGTAAAGGCCTAATTTGTGCGTCTTCTGGTAACGAGAAAGCAAACCTTTACTCTCTTTTTCAAGATTGACGATCTCTGCATTTAAAAAATAGGGATCTAACTGAGGAGATAGGGCGTGATTAGTGACTGCGTCGCGAACTTCAATGATCTCATGACCTAAGGAACTAATCGAAGAATAGAACTCCGTAATTTGTTTATGCTCCTGATATAGAAAATATACTAGGGTGCCAATTGACAAAGACAACACTGAAGCGAGTGAAAACAAGATTTTAGTAAGATTCATTTTCAAACTCCTCAAGGATGGCAGGTCTTTCGGCCGATAGGGTGTTTAGAAATGCACTTATGGCGTCAATTTCTTTAGGAGTTAACGAAAGTCCGAGCTGACTGCGCGCCATAATCTCAATAGCGTCTTCAAGGTTGCGTGTTTGCCCATCATGAAAGTAGGGTGGGGTCGCCGCAACGTTCCTTAGGCTTGCCACCCTAAAGATGTACATGTCTTCCGGTTTATTGGTATGCATATGACGGCCAGTATCATCGGAACGTTCTTGCCCGTTGTACTCTTGACCATACAAGCCAAATTTCATCACCATACCACCACCGATATTGGTGCCACGATGGCAGCGAATACAGCCATACTGCTGGAAAAGTTTCCATCCTTCTATTTGCTGAGTCGTTAGGGCGTTTCTATCGCCAGAAAGGTATTTGTCAAAAGGGGAGTCTGGCGTGACAAGGGCGTTCATAAACTCAACGAGCATAGATTTAATCGTCGCTTCATTGATTTCGACTTGTTGCTCACCAAAAAGTTGGGAATATTGAGGAGAGTCTGTAACGTATTCGGTGATATCTTTCCAATTAGAGTTCATCTCGACGTTGCTGTGTATCGGGCCATCAATTTGATCATTCAAAGTGTTGGCTCTTCCATCCCAAAAAAAACGGTAATTCAGTGCGGCATTAAAGACGGTGAGAGAGTTTCTTTCTCCGAGTCCTTCGACACCAGTAGAGACAGCAGTTGGTTCTGCGCCATTGCTGCTCAAGTCGTGACAAGATTCACAGCTAATTTGCCCATTGGATGAGAGCTGAGGATCTTTGAATAGGAGCCAACCTATTTTTGCTTGAGCTTTATCAATGTCACCGCCCGAAGGGATAGGAGAAACTAGACTAGAGCTTAGCAACATTTCCTTTTGAACATTTGTAGAAAGCGTGTGATGTTGGTGCTCATCATTGTGGCTATGATTGTCGCCGTCACTTTGCAGTATTAGCCAAAATAGCGGAGCGATACCTACCAATGCCATGGCAAGTATTATGGCAACTGACCTTTGATTTTTTGTCATTTTTATTAGTCCGTACTTTCTAAGCCAAAGGTATTTTTTATGGTTATAGCTATAAATATAGTTTCATATTGGCGTTGTGCTATAAATTTCGACAGAAAATAGGAAAGCTGTTTCTCTGTCTTTACTCTTTTTAAGCTTCTATAAAGCTGTTAGTTTCGCAGTGTCTTAATCAAAGAGTAGTTGTCATGTCTGAACTAGAAAAAATGATGTCAGGTCAGCAGTTTGATGGTGCTAATCCAGAAATCGATGCGCTTCGAAATCATGCCGCAACGACCTTAAAGGCGTTTAATCAATCCATCGAATCAGATGAAACAGAGGTATTGCAGAACGCTTTATTTGGGTCAGTAGGTCAGAGTATTGTACGACCACCATTTCATTGTGAATTTGGTAAAACAATCGAAATTGGCGATAACACCTTTATCAACATGAATGTGGTAATGCTAGATGGGGCAAAAATTACTATTGGTGATAACGTACTGATTGGTCCTAGCACACAGTTTTACACTGCGTCACACTCATTAGACTTTAACAAGCGAAGAGAGTGGGAAACGTACTGCAAACCGATTATCGTCGAAGACGACGTTTGGATTGGTGGCAATTGTGTTATCAATCAGGGAGTAACAATAGGAGCACGTTCGGTAATAGCTGCAAATTCAGTGGTGAACAGCGATGTGCCAGCAGATTGTTTATATGGCGGAACGCCAGCAAAACTGATACGGCGTTTAAATCAGGATTAATAACATTCGGCGGGTTTGACTCCTACTTGAACAAGTTCCAATATGCGCGAGATCAAGCGGGAGTCTAATAAGAGAAGGAACTTATGATTAGTCACATAGACCATATCGTTTTGACAGTTTCAGATATTGACGCGTCAGTGGCGTTTTACCAGCGAGTACTGCTAATGAAGGAGCTTACTTTTGCTGGTGGGCGTAAAGCCGTTCAGTTTGGTAACCAGAAAATTAACTTTCAATTACTTGGACAAGAGCCAAGGAATAAGGCAAGAGTTGGCTCTGGAGATCTGTGTTTGATTTCTTCATGGGCGATGGAAGAGATCATTAATCATCTTAAAGCAGAGCAAGTAACTATCGTTGAGGGGCCTGTTGAGAAGTCAGGCGCGACTGGCGCGATTGAGTCTGTTTACTTTCTCGACCCTGACTCAAACCTGATTGAGGTCAGTATCTACCTTTAAATGGATAGATTAACAGTTGCTTAGCTCACTTTAAGTGAGCTAAGCATATTACTAATATTCCAATGTTTCGAGCTCTCTAACGAAAGGACCGCCCCTTAAGTGGCAGCTGAATTTGCCTCACAGCGTTCTTCACTCTCGGTTTATGCACAGTCGTATGTTTGATCTTTTTAAACAGTCGAGTATCAAATGCTCCTTCTTGCTTTAAGTCTTCACATAGACTGTCTATAAGTTGTTTATCGACATCCCACATCGTAAACAAGTGAACATAGTGTCGAACTTGATCAATCTCCTTACCGTCCTCGTAGGACGTCACTGTGGTGCTTTCTTTTGCCAAAGAATAGCGGAAGATAATTTCTTCGTTCGGCTGGCAAAATATGAGTGACAACGAAAGTGGAGTACGTTGCAACCATAGCCCTTCAGGAAGAGGTGATCCTTTTTCGGCCCAATAGTCAGCAACCAGAGCAAGCTGCTCCTGAGCGTATTGGGCGACTTCTTGAGCTTTCATTGTCAACCTAATTTGCTCTTTGTAGCTATTGCGGGCGAAGTATTCCCATAACACTAATGGCGATAGCCCATTTCGCGAGCCTGCAAACGTCGTGTCTGGTGAACCAATATATTCTGGGTTATCCGGAGGAGAGACCATATACTGCTGCTTGGTCATATAGACACCCGTTGGCCACGGCGCTCCGGGAAATTTATGCCCACTGGTTACAATTGAATGCACCATAGGGTTAGTAAAGTCGAAATTAGGACCAGTATAGTCACCATGCTCTTTAAAGAAGGATTGGTACTCATCACAATCTTTCGCCATTTTTATGAAGGGGACGTAACTTCCTCCAAGCGCTCCGTCAATATGAAGCCAATAGCCAGTCCGAGTCTCATATCCATGAGTTGGGTCGTCTGGATCGATAGGTACTTCTCGTTTCCATAGTCCATTTCTTTCAAGGATTGGTTTTAGCCTGGCGGTAATTGTCGAAACATCATCGTATGCGCCTTTAAATGTTGTTCCGCAATTAAGGACTAGAAGTATTGGGTATCCTCTTTCAGCAAAGAAAGTGACGTATTGGATTAGTTTATCTACGTCTATTGCTCCAGAGCCTGCAGGCAGCGCAGCGGTTGGTCCTTCTGATTCTACTTCAGCGGGCCAAGGCTTACCCGGACTGACTGGGTTCTCATCAGGATAAAGCCGATTACCAAGTTCGCCAAAGGTCTCTATTTTCTCTACGGCCATAGCTTTGACGATGGAGTAGTGAGTGTCTTCAGAGAAAAACGCCACCGGAGTGTATGCATTAGGAGTGTGGATTGGTGGAGAAGGGTGGTGCGCATACACTTGGCAATTTGAAATTGTCTCACCATCGTCAGTTTCAGCGCGTATTTCCTCTTCTAGCAGCATCACTCCGCTGAGATAATCTCGCGCATTTAACATGCCGTATAAATTGCCTTCTGTACTCCCCATAGTGAGTACATAGCCCCAATAGCTTTCGCCTACTCCTTTTTGGAAGTTGCCATCTTCATCTATGTAAGGGCCTTGCGATGGCCACTGAGCGTTCCAAAGTGAAGCGTAATAATCGAGAACAGAGCGCTCGACGCACTTAGAGTTGATCGTATAGTTGCCATTGACGAATGGGTCTCCAACATTGTTTAAGCTGACGTTAAGAAAAGGCGCTAAGCGGTTTTTATAGCTAATATTCTCTTCCGTCTGATAGCCTAAAAACCTCTCTTTCTGTGAATCGACATAGGCTTGTATCTGTTCATAGACATTGTTTTGCTCACCGCAGTTTTGTCCTGTCGGTGGTAATTCGACGTCAAAGCCATTAATTGCCTGTTCGGTATAGTGAAAGTCATAGTTTCGTTCGGCGTATACCTCAATGGGATCAGCAGAAGGTGCGGTTATTTTACCTACAGCGAACTCTGGAACTTGCTCAATCCAAGGTGTTCGCTTCGGTCCATAGTTTATATTGTTATCGTTACTCATAATTTTGCTCCAAGATTTAAGTACTTAGTATCAGGAACAAGCAGCGAGAGTGTTTTTCGCTACCTAGCCAACACGAAAACTCGTGTATAGGTGAATATAGACACTGAGTAGTGACTCTATATTTATAGATTCAAAAGTATCTATGAGATCTCATATATTCAGTTAATAAATGAGTTTGTGGTAAATAAGAATGATTATTTATACATTTCTTTAGTTAAATATTGAAAATTCACTATTCTGCAACTAGATGTTCTATTGATAACCAAGTTGCATACTGTGCAGGAAAGTTATCGTTGGCTGGGTGATGGGTTGATTGCGCGCATACAATAACAATATGGCGCCGCTACATAACAACTAAAACAACCGAATGTCATTCATAATTCCATGTTAGCTCGCTTAGCAAGTGAGGTTTATGATGAACTTAGGCTTTAAATCAAGGATTTACATTGGCGTTGGCACTTTGGTTGCTGTGTCATTGATCGTATTGGGTACGCTGAACATCTTAGCGATGAGAGACAAGATGATTGGCGGACTTGTTTCTAAAACATCAGACAAACTGAGTTTTCACGTATCAGAGCTAGAGCAGATGATGCAATTCAAAACAAATGCCATTGCTCAAGGTGCCAAGAGTTTCAATTCCCAGCTCAGTGATACAGAAAACCAACATCTAGTTACTTTACTGGCAGAGAGCAGTTCCATTTCAAATGTCATAATGACTTACGATGATGGACGCACTTATATGTCATTAGATGGGACCAAGTTTGATTTTCGCACCCGAGACTGGTACCGAGCCGCAAAGAATGCCTCTGGCGTTTCACTAACTGATATATACCAAGATCAAGTCACTGAGCAAAAAGTGGTTAGCGTAACCATGCCAGTGGTTGAGAATGGTCAGTTTATTGGAGTACTTCTGGGGGACGTCCAGTTGGGTGATGTTGTAACGGCAGTAAGTAACATGCGGTTTGCTGGTGGAGCGGCAACGCTCACCGATAGGAATGCAGTCTTTTTTGCCAGTGATGATCCTAATGATATTGGGCGAACGCCATCTCAAATTAGTCCTAACTTTCAGGAAATGGAGCAGATGTTCTTTGCCGAGCAGTCAGGGCATTTAACCTTTCCATATTTAGGTATTCAATTTGACGGCTACTTTGAGCGAGTGAATCTAGCTTCAGGCATGTACTGGACGTTAATGGTGTTTGTGGATCAGGAGTCTGCCCTGACCGATGTTTATAGTGCTATGTACGAATCTTTCGCCACTGGCGGACTATTACTCCTTATCAGCTGTGGCGCTATTTTCCTGATTCTCCGTTATGCATATCGTCCGTTACTGAAACTCAAATCCGCTGTTCTCGATCTTTCCCATGGTAATGGTGATTTGACTCAAAGGTTGGATGTTAATGGTGACGATGACTTGGCGCAAATCAGTGCAGGCTTCAATAAGTTTGTAGAAAACCTGCAACAAATGATGCTTCATATTTCTCATGCGAGTGAAAACATCTCAGTAAGTGTCGAACAACTTGGTTCTACAGCGAGAAGCAACGAGTCCAAGCTTATCTCTCATTCAAAAGAGACTGAACAGGTCGTTACCGCGATTACAGAAATGAGTGAGAGTGCGCGAAATGTGGCAGAGAACGTTAATCAGTCAAATCGTATTACTGATGAAGCTAGTAAAGAAGCCATATCGTCTTTGAAAATAGTAAATAATGCAGTTGATACGGTAAGTGCACTCGTTTCAGAGGTTGATGAGATGTCCAACAGCATCATGCGCATGAATCAAGATGCAAATAAAATCAGCAATGTGCTCAATGTTATTGGGGAAATTTCAGAGCAAACAAACTTGCTTGCTTTAAATGCCGCAATTGAGGCCGCTAGAGCAGGGGAGCAAGGACGAGGATTTGCCGTGGTTGCGGATGAGGTTAGGGCACTTGCAGCAAGAACTCAGAACAGCACGATGGAAATCTCAGATATGCTCAGCCAACTACTAAGTGGGACGGAGAGTGTCGTTACTGCCATGGACGCAACTAAAAACCAATGCCAAGAAACGGCAGATAAAACCTCAGATGTTTCTCAAAGCCTCTCCATGATGAGCGACTCCGTCAAAGAAATTGATGATGTGAGCACTCAGATAGCCGCCGCAACGGAAGAGCAAAGTACCGTGGCCGAAGAGCTAAGCAGAAACATGTTGTCTATAAGAGATATTGTCGAGTCGCTTGTCGATAGCGGACAAGAAACGGTACAGGCAGCAGAAAGACTCAATGATACTAACGACGATCTTAAGCGTCAGGTAGCTAACTTCAAGCTGAGTTAGCCAAAAAAATAAAGCTGGGAGAAGTACTCCCAGCTTTATCCATATTACGCTTAGCTAAGCGTAATGTTCTAACAAAGCTTGAGTAGATATTTACTTAAATTCGAATTTACCTTTCATGATTGCCCAGTGGCCAGGGAAAGAACAGAAGAATGAGTAGTCTCCACCAGCTTTCATTCTTTCTGTACTAAAGGTAATGGTTGTTGACTCGCCACCTCCGATGACCTTTGTGTGTGCATAGACACGCTCGTCGTTTGGCTTAACATAGTCGTTGCTTGCTCCAGCAGACATACCTTCCGTACCTACTGCTTGAAGTGCGGCAGTGTCGGTAATCACGACGTTGTGTCCCATTGATTGAGCCGGCAACTTACCCGTGTGGTTAAGTGTCAACTTAACCTCTTTACATGTTGCCGGAACACTTAGTGTAGTGGCAGAAAACTGCATCATATCGTTAGCATCAACAGATACTTCACATTCGCTAGCTTGTGCACCAAAACTTAAACTCGCAAGGGCTAGGGCTGCAGTAAGGATACGAAAAGACATATTTAGATTCTCCATTATATTATGTTTTGTTTACATCCGACCTTTTCTCAAATACATCTTATTATCATCGATTGTTAATTGAAAAAGTGTGCGTCCCTTTGAATAAATGTCTGCAGATTCAGACTAACTTCAAAGAGTTGCCGTGCCTTGTTGGTATGAGTAGGCCAGATTACGAACGGATTTTACGATTGCCTCTAAACCCTGAGTTCGCCCAGGCGTCAGGTGCGATTTAAGATCAAGTTCTTCGAACCAGGTGTGAATGTCAAAAGAAAGAACATCCTCAGCGCTTTGGTTGTTATAAGCCACCAAGACCAGTGACAGGACACCTTTAACGATAGAAGAATCACTGGTCGCCTTAAGAGCTATTTTTCCGTGTTCATCTAACTTGCTACACACCCAAACTTGGCTTTGACACCCTGCTACTAAATGGTCATCATCTAGCTTTTCAGTAGGGTAATCCTCTAATCGTTCACCAAGCTCTATGAGGTATAAATACCGCTCTTCCCAATCTACGCAGCGGTTAAAGTTTCGGATCACTTTTTCAGGTGTCATCATATTTATTACCTTAACAGTTGGCTGATGCGTTGCAGTGCTTGGCAGAGTTGGTCGATATCATTGGGTTGACTGTACATGCCGATCGATGCGCGACATACAGAAGTTTGCCCAAGTCGTTTGATTAATGGCATTGCGCAATGGTGTCCGGTGCGAATGGCAATGCCATACCTGTCTAAGAAGGTACCAACGTCAAATGAGTGATGCCCATTGAGGTTAAAAGAAAGCAACCCGGTGCGATTGTTCGGGTCGCCGTAGATCTCGATGCCGGGTACTTGTGATAATGAATGTTCCATGTACTGCATCAATTGCGCTTCATAGACAGCAATGTTATCTAAGCCAATACTGTCTACGTATTCAATGGCAGCGCCTAAGCCTAATATACCTGCGATATTGGGCGTTCCTGCCTCAAACTTCCATGGAGCTTGACCATAAGATGTCCCAATGGGCAAGGTGACTTGATCGATCATTGCACCACCGCCTTCCCAAGGAACCATGCTATCAAGGTGTTTTGATTTTGCGTATAAGACACCAGTTCCAGTAGGCCCGTAAAGTTTGTGAGCAGAGAAAGCATAAAAATCACAATCAAGGGCAGTGACATCGACTTGTTGGTGCATAACAGCTTGAGCGCCATCAACCAGTACAGGCACGTTCGTTTTGTGTGCCAGTTTGACCACCTCGTCAATCGGGTTAATCTGGCCTAAGACATTTGATACATGGCTAATCGCGACCAAGCGAGTTTTGCGATTCAAAAGGGATTTTAGCCCAGATAGATCAAGCTGACCTTGGCTGTTCATTGCCCAGACTCGAATTTTAACCCCGAAGATGTCAGAAAGAAGCTGCCATGGCACCAAGTTGGCATGATGCTCCATCTCCGTGACGATGATTTCGTCTTCGGCTTTTACTTTAGGTCTCAGGTAACTGTTGGCCACCAAGTTGATCGCTTCGGTCGTCCCTTTAGTGAAGACGATATTGCTAGCTTCCTTTGCATTCACAAAATCTGCGACTTGCTTGCGTACCAACTCCATATCTTCCGTTGCTTTGGCACTTAAATAGTGGGCTCCACGGTGCACACTGGCATAATCGCGTTGATAGAATTGAGTCATGCGCTTGATAACAGAGTTTGGTGTTTGTGCTGTGGCTGCCGTATCTAAGTAGACGAGCGGTTTTCCATAGACTTCTGTTGTTAGAGCAGGAAAGTCACCTGCCCATGGGCTTTCAAGAGAACGCAAATCAGCCATGACTGATTTCCCCATGTAGTGAGCTGTTTAACTGAGAGATAACGTAATTTCGCAAGCTAGGATGGCGAATTTTTTCTGCCACTTCGCAAACGAACGCGGACATCAACATTTGCTCGGCGTTAAAGCGATTGATGCCTCTCGCTCTCATATAGGCGATTTGGTTAGGATCTAACTGACCAGTCGTTGCACCATGGCTACATTTCACATCGTCAGCATAAATTTCAAGTTGAGGTTTGCAGTTGACTTGTGCTTTGTCGCTGAGCAGTAAACTATGTGTGTCCATTTGACCATCGGTTTTCAATGCATTTGGATCGACGTAAATCATCCCGTCAAATACGGCGTTGGATTGGTCACGACCAATAATCTTGTGCATTTGTTCACTTTGACAGTGAGGGGCGTTGTGCTTGAGATAAGTCCTTGTATCAAAGGTTTGCTTGTCGGTAGGCAGCGAGATGCTGTTCATGGCAATTTCACCATTGTCTCCGCAAAGCTCACTGCTGGTTTGGGTTCTTAGCAATAGACCTGAAAGCAATAGCGAGGTTGAGCTAGCTTTTGCATCTCGCTGAAGGCGAATGTCGTTGTGCCCAAAATGATGCTGTTGCGGTGACTCTTCGATTAGCTTGCTGTGATGAAAACAAGCACCTTCTCCAACGTAGTTGGTTAAACGTGACAGCGTTACTCCACCACCTTGAGCGAGCGATATGTGATGCTCAATAACCTCAAGCTCTGAAAGTGGTCCCATTTCTATGTGATGACGATAACTGCACACTTCACCTTTCTGACCAGAGCTAATATGCAGTAGGTAGATTGGTTTATTGACCTGCGTGTTCGGCTCAACTTCAATCAAGACTCCGCCAGTTGCAGTAGCATCGTTGAGATTAGTGAATGCGTCTGAGCGAACTGACCGTGATAGCTCATACGTTTCCACTGAAGTCAGAACGTTGAGAGGAGTGACGCGAACTTTAGGTATCCAATCAGAGCACCTTGCTGAGAAATGTCCGTCGAAGAAGACGAGTCGGTAGGCGTCTATTCCTAAGCTTAATCCTTCATAAGAGATATTCTCGGCCGATTGAAGCATCGCTAATTGGAGTGGCAAGGCATTAAAATCATTGAGGGAAGTATATTTCCACGCCTCGTCTTTTGAAGTAGGAATTCCTAATTCAACGGCCTTACCAAACTGCTTTTTTTGCCACTCTTGAGGTTGTACTAGATGCGCCAAAGAATCAAAACCGTGTTGGTTACTCTTCACCAGTAATCCACCCATAGCCTTTCTCCTCTAATTGGTGTGCCAATGTATGATCGCCAGATTTAACAATCTTGCCTTTATAAAGCACGTGCACATAGTCGGGCTTAATGTAGTTGAGAATGCGCTGATAGTGAGTCACTAGAATGAAAGCACGTTTGCCATCTTGTAGGGCATTTACACCTGATGAGACTGCCTTTAGAGCGTCAATATCTAGGCCAGAATCAGTTTCATCTAGAATACACAGGTCGGGAGAGAGTACTGCCATTTGCAAAATGTCATTACGCTTTTTCTCTCCTCCAGAGAAGCCTTCATTGACCGAGCGTTGAAGGAGGTCTGTTGGCATTTTCAGCAGTTGCGCTTTTTCCTCGAGCAAATCTTCAAAGTCGAAGCGGTCTAGAGGAGGTTGGTCTCGATACTCACGGATTTCATTTAAGGCAGTATTAAGAAATAGCTTGTTACTTACTCCAGGTATTTCAACTGGGTATTGAAACGCGAGGAACACCCCTTCGCCAGCGCGTTCTTCCGGATCGAGTTCAGTCAGATCCTTGTCTTTAAAAACAATTTCTCCGGAATCGACTTGGTATTCATCTTTACCTGCGAGCGTAGAAGATAGGGTACTTTTACCCGAGCCGTTTGGCCCCATAATGGCATGTACTTCGCCTGGTTTTACCGACAGGCTAATACCTTTTAGAATAGGGTTGTCTTCTACACTGACGTGCAAATCTTTAATTTCTAACATTGGATTATCCCACGCTATGTTCGAGGCTGATTGAAAGCAGTTTTTGTGCTTCTACAGCAAACTCAAGGGGTAGTTCTGAAAATACGTCTTTACAAAATCCGTTTACGATCATTGAAATAGCGTCATCTTCGCTGATGCCGCGTTGCACACAGTAAAAGAGCTGATCTTCACCAATTCTTGATGTCGTGGCTTCGTGTTCAACTTGTGCTGAAGGATTTTTTACTTCGATGTAAGGGAAGGTGTGAGCACCACAATCTGTACCAATCAACATGGAATCACATTGTGTGAAGTTTCTTGCGCCTTCTGCTGTGGGTAAGATTTTTACCAAGCCTCGGTAACTGTTTTCGCTCTTAGCTGCCGAGATCCCTTTAGAGATGATAGTCGAACGGGTGTGCTTACCAATATGTATCATCTTGGTACCAGTATCGGCTTGTTGGCTCCCGTTTGTTAATGCAACTGAGAAGAACTCACCAACGGAGTAGTCACCTTTAAGAATGACGCTTGGATATTTCCAGGTAATAGCGGAGCCAGTCTCAGACTGAGTCCATGACATCTTGCTGTTTCGACCTTCACAAACCGCTCGCTTAGTGACAAAGTTTAAGATGCCACCTTGGCTATCTTCTTCTCCAGAGAACCAGTTTTGTACGGTTGAATATTTCACTTCAGCGCGGTCATGGATGATCACTTCTACTACTGCGGCGTGCAGCTGGTAGGTGTCGCGCATTGGTGCAGAGCAGCCTTCTATATAGCTGACATAGGCATCTTCATCGGCAATTAAAATGGTACGCTCGAACTGGCCTGTTTTGGCTTGGTTGATTCGAAAGTAAGTCGATAGTTCTCTCGGACAACGTACCCCTTTAGGAATGTAAACAAAGGTACCATCAGAGGCGACGGCTGCGTTTAACGCAGCAAAAAAGTTATCTTCTGGTGGTACGACTGTCCCCAAATATTGTTGGACGAGTTCTGGGTGTTCTTGAATCGCTTCACTGAACGAACAGAAAATAATGCCGAGCTCTTTTAGCTCATTCTTGTAGGTGGTTGTGACTGAAACAGAGTCAAAAATGGCATCAACTGCAACTTCAGCCCCTTCACGAACTGGAACACCTAACTGCTCGAATGCGGTTTCAACTTCTTTGGTCAGGTATTCATTTGATCCGTCATCATCACAGTCAGAATCACAACTGGCGCAGCTTGGTGCTGAGTAATAGCTGTAGTCTTGATAATCGAGATTAGGGTAGTCCGCTTTGAGCCAGTGTGGCTCCTCCATTTGTTGCCATTTCCTAAATGCATCTAGCCTAAACTGAAGCATCCAAGCAGGCTCATTGCGTTTGGCTGAAATAGCTTTAACAACTTGTTCGTTTATCCCCTTTGATAGCGTGTCGGAGGAAAGCTGCGTGTAGAAACCCTCCTTATAGTGACTGGTTTGGAAGAGTTCTTCTACTTCAGGCTGTGTCTCAACTGCACACATGATTAAACTCCAAAGCTTTCACCACATCCGCAAAGATTTTTTACGTTGGGGTTGTTGTAAACAAAAGTGCTGTTTAAGCCCTGACGGACGAAATCGAGTTCTGTGCCGTCTAACATTGGCATCGCGGACAGAGAGACATAAAAAGCCGTGCCGTGTGACTCAAATCGCAAATCTTCACTAGAAATCTCTTCTACCAGCTTCACTTCATAGGCAAAACCAGTGCATCCAGACGGTCTAACACTGAGGTAAAAGTGATGCCCATCTTGCGTCAAAAGCGCAACTCTTTTGGCTGCGTTCTCGGTCAGCGTGACACCTTGCCACTCCATGTCATGAATAGATATTTGAGTGGAATTTGAACTTGGAATACTCATTACAAAGTTCCTTTTGTTCTTAAATTCACGAGAATGATATTGATTATCATTTCATTATCAACCATGAATTTAGTGTGGAGAATGCTAGTCTGCACTACATATTGACAAAGTAAGATCTAGCAATACTATATATGGATGTAATTGATAATGGTTATCATTACAAAAATTAACAAAAGGTAATCAAATATGGATATCATCGTATACTCTAAGCCCCAGTGTGTTCAGTGCACCGCTACGGTTCGAGCGCTACAAGCGAAGGGTATTGCTCATAGAGTTGTAGATCTAACATTAGATGACTCGGCGATGGAGTCGGTGCAATCAATGGGCTATAGGCAGGCCCCTGTCGTCGTTGCAGGTGAGCGTCATTGGTCTGGTTTTCGCCCAGATATGATCAGCCAGATCGCGTAATGATTGTTTATTATTCCAGCGCTTCGGGTAATACCCAGAGATTTGTTGAGAGGTTAGACGTTGAAGCGATTCGACTTCCTATCAGCGAAGACGAGCCCACCCTGCTTATCGGTCAGCCTTTTGTTTTGATATGCCCGACATATGCTGACGGGGAAGGGCGTGGTGCCGTACCAAAATCCGTGATCAAAGTACTCAATCAAGCTGAAAACCGTGCTCACCTCAAGGGTGTCATTGCTTCTGGTAATCGAAATTTTGGCGAGTTGTTTGCTCAGGCTGGAAAAATAATTGCGAATAAATGCCATGTCCCAGTGCTTTATCGCTTCGAACTTTCGGGAACCCAGCACGATGTCCAAGCCGTGCAGCAGGGATTAGAACAATTTTGGAAACACCATGGATAACCAATTCAGCACCGAGCCGTTGGATTACCACGCGCTCAATGCCATGCTTAATTTACTTGATGATCAAGGCAGTATTCAGTTTGATGCTGACCGACAGGCCGCCCGTCAATTCTTTTTACAACACGTCAACCAGAACACCGTTTTCTTCCACAATCTAGGTGAGAAACTGGATTACCTCGTCAACGAGGGCTATTACGAAAAAGAAGTTTTACAACAATACGATAGAGATTTCTTGCAGCAAATATGGGATAGCGCTTATCAAGTTAAATTCCGCTTCAGAACATTTCTTGGCGCTTACAAATTCTTTACTTCTTATGCACTGAAAACGCGCGATGGAAAACGTTATTTAGAGCGTTTTGAAGATCGTGTTGTGATGACAGCGCTGACACTTGCTCGGGGTGACAAAGAATTCGCTCTCGATCTCATGCAAGAGATCATTTCTCAGCGTTTTCAGCCAGCGACTCCTACTTTTATCAATTCGGGTAAGAAGAGTCGTGGCGAGTTGATTTCCTGCTTTTTACTGCGCATCGAAGACAATATGGAGAGCATCGGCAGGGCGATTAACTCTTCATTACAACTGTCCCGCCGAGGGGGAGGCGTTGCACTTTTATTGAGTAACCTGCGCGAGCAAGGGGCTCCGATCAAAGGCATTCTTAATCAAAGTTCCGGTGTTGTGCCTGTTATGAAGTTGCTAGAAGATAGCTTCTCTTATGCTAATCAGCTCGGGGCTCGCCAAGGTGCTGGGGCTGTGTATTTGAATGTGCACCATCCCGACATTATGCAGTTTCTGGACACCAAAAGAGAAAATGCAGACGAGAAAATCCGTATCAAAACGCTAAGTCTAGGCGTTGTGATCCCGGATATTACCCTAGAGTTAGCCAAACAGAACAAAGATATGTATTTGTTCTCACCACATGATGTCGAGCGTGTCTATGGTATGCCTTTCTCTGAAATTAGCGTGAGCGAGAAATACCATGAAATGGTCGACGATCCTCGCATCCGCAAGAGCAAAATTCCTGCGCGAGGCTTATTCCAAACGCTGGCCGAAATTCAGTTCGAATCTGGTTACCCTTACATCATGTTTGAGGATACGGTAAACGCGGCAAACCCGATTGAGGGACGTATTAACATGTCGAATCTTTGTTCCGAGATTTTGCAAGTTAACGACGCTTCTCACTTTAATGATGATTTGAGTTACCAGCATTTAGGGCGAGACATCTCCTGCAACTTAGGTTCGGTTAATATTGCTAAAGCGCTAGATGGTGGGCAATTAGCTCATACGGTAGAGGTTTCAATTCGGGCACTCAATGCCGTTTCTGAAATGAGTGCGATAGACAGTGTGCCGTCGATACGCAGAGGGAATGATGAAAGCCATGCTATCGGTTTAGGTCAGATGAACCTGCACGGATTTCTAGCTAGAGAGCAGATTCATTATGACAGCGAAGAGGCGATCGACTTTACCAGTGCTTACTTTGCCGCCACTCTGTTCCATTGTTTAACGGCTTCGAACAAGTTGGCTCAAGAGAAACAGCAAGTATTTGTTGGCTTCGAACAATCTCAATACGCCAACGGTGAGTTTTTCACCAAGTATATGCAGAAAGACTATTCACCTAAGACGGATACCGTCAGAGAGGTGCTTGAGCGACTCGATATGCGCGTGCCTACCGTTGAAGAATGGCAGCAACTGCAATCCAAGGTTGTTGAGTTTGGATTGTACAATCGTAACCTTCAAGCGATTCCACCAACAGGGTCAATCAGTTACATCAACGATGCGACGGCTTCTATTCACCCGGTGACAGCGAAAGTTGAGATTCGTAAAGAGGGCAAGATTGGGCGCGTTTATTTCCCGGCACCATACCTCAATAACCAAAACCTTGAGTACTTCAAAGATGCTTATGAGATTGGTCCTAAAGCCATTATTGATGTTTACGCTGCAGCAACAGAGCATGTCGATCAGGGCTTGTCCTTGACGCTCTTCTTCAGTGATGAAGTCACGACTCGTGATATCAATAAAGCGCAAATTTATGCGTGGACGAAGAAGATCAAAACGCTTTACTACATACGTATGCGCCAAAAAGCGCTCGAAGGTACGCAAGTTGAAGGTTGCGTCTCTTGCTCTCTGTAAACAAGGAATCACCATGAGTACTACATACGCTGAACCGGTTCGCGCTATCAACTGGAACCGAATGCAAGATGATAAAGACCTTGAAATATGGAACCGATTAACGGTTAACTTTTGGCTTCCAGAAAAAGTGCCTTTATCCAATGATATTCAGACGTGGAAACAACTGACTGAAGAAGAGCAGACATTAACAATTCGAGTTTTTACTGGCCTAACCTTGCTCGATACGATTCAGAATACGGTGGGTGCCCCAGCATTAATGGCAGATGCCAGAACGCCCCATGAAGAAGCCGTGTTAACGAATATTGCCTTTATGGAAGCTGTTCATGCGCGTAGCTATTCGTCTGTCTTCTCGACCTTGTGTACTACGCCACAGATCGACGAAGCTTTTCGTTGGGCTGAAGAGAATCCGTTACTGCAAAAGAAAGCTCAATTAGTGCTTGAAGACTATCTGGCTGAAGGCGATCCACTGAAGAAAAAAGTGGCGAGTGTATTTCTTGAGAGCTTTTTGTTCTATTCCGGTTTTTATCTACCGATGCACTGGTCGAGCCGAGCGAAGTTGACCAATACAGCGGATTTGATTCGCCTGATCATTCGTGATGAAGCGATTCACGGCTACTACATTGGTTATAAATTCGAGTTAGCGTTTAACGAACTGACGGAACAAGAGCAAGCTAAGGTCAAAGACGAAACCTATTCCTTTATGTTCTCTTTGTACGAAATTGAAAGCCAGTATACAGAGTCACTGTATGACCAAGTTGGTTTAACAGAAGACGTAAAACACTTTCTACACTACAACGCGAATAAGGCTTTGATGAACCTCGGATTTGAACCTCTATTCCCTGATGAGTTATGTCAGGTTAATCCTGCCATTATGGCTGCGTTGTCGCCAAATGCAGACGAGAACCATGACTTCTTCTCCGGTTCTGGCTCGTCTTACGTAATAGGCAAAGCTGTCGCTACTGAAGACGAAGATTGGGATTTTTAAGGCCTAAACTCAGTTTCGATTCTTGCTTTTATACGCTGTTCTCCCTGCCCAATTTATGGCTATTTGCCGTATCTTGGGCTAGTTACAGTGGCAACTGTATAGACTTTGTTCTTTTCTTAATAGGTAGCAATGAAAAAGGTGGACTTTATATAGTCGTTGATACATTCTGCCACTCCATTTTATTCACCCTAAACAATGAGACGAAGTGCCTGCTGACATGATAATCAGCCTCCCGTATCTCATTAAAGCAGTAAGGAGTTCAACTTGAACCTATTTGTAAGAGATCTCACCGTTATCGATTCTTCATATATCTGTGAACAGAGAGGAGTCGTCGGAGACAGCTGGATAGTTGATGTCATCATGTCTGGTGAGCTTAATGAAATGAGTATGGTGTTGGATTTCGGTAGGGTGAAGAAGCAAATCAAACAACTCGTTGATGAGTTTGTCGATCATCGTTTGCTTATCCCAGTGCAAAACGCGGCTATCGTTTTCAAACCAAGTAAAAGGGGTTACTCCACACTTGACGTTCTGCGTGGTGAGAAGAGTATCCACCTAAACTGCCCGAATGAAGCGTATTGCTTGATTGATGCTGAAGCCGTCGCCATCGAGAGCATTACTAAACACGTATACCAGATTCTGCGAAACAACCTGCCTAGCAATGTGACAGGGCTGGAAATTACCCTGCGTCATGAGAATATTGCAGGTGCCTTCTACCATTACACGCATGGTTTGAAAAAGCACGATGGTAACTGCCAACGTATCGCACACGGACACCGTTCACCAATCGAAATTATTGTCGATGGGGAACGAGACAACGACAAAGAAGTGGCTTTTGCCAAACGCTGGGAAGATATCTATTTAGGTTCAAAGGAAGACCAGGTTTCTGTTTCAACGCTGAATCTAAGCGAAGGTGCTAAGGCAATTTCCGACGAAAGCCATTATGGTTTCCGATACACAGCGCCGCAGGGTGAGTTTGAACTTGCAATTGCCAAAAGTGAAACTGAAATTTTGCCAACTGATACGACTGTTGAGCTATTAGCGGGTTACATTGCTGATGAAGTAAAGCCAACGGTTGCAGAGGGTCAATCATTACAAGTCATCGCTTATGAAGGTGTAGGTAAAGGGGCGATGGCTTTTCGATAAAATCTTGAACTAGCGTTGATACTTTTTGCTGGTGACGGACGTATCATCACTTTTGGTCTTTAAAATACATGGAGTAGTAGCGCAATGAGTAATAAAGCAGTTACAGAGACCTCGGCACGCATTTTTGATCTGAATGACCTTGCGAAAGCCGCAGATTATTCATTGTTGGATACGCTTGTACCAGATCCAGATGCAACGGAAGATGGTCAAGACTTTT
Organism: Vibrio sp. SCP2; assembly: GCF_059295395.1. Classification (NCBI taxonomy): domain Bacteria; kingdom Pseudomonadati; phylum Pseudomonadota; class Gammaproteobacteria; order Vibrionales; family Vibrionaceae; genus Vibrio; species Vibrio sp. SCP2. The sequence goes on from NZ_JCAFVV010000002.1 coordinate 545,967, forward strand.
ATCCAAGACAGGTCTTTTCTGGGCATTATGTTCCAGTGATGCCAACACCGATTGCAGAGCCTGTTTATGTTGCTCATAGCCAACAATTTTTTCGAGAGTTAGGTCTTGATGATCGTTTAGCTAAAACTGAAGCGTTCAAGCAACTGTTCTCTGGAGACGTAACTAACGTGCCTGCACCGATGAGAACGACAGGGTGGGCGACGGGTTATGCGCTTTCTATATTTGGCAATGAATACATAGATCAGTGTCCTTTCAAAACGGGGAACGGTTATGGCGATGGTCGCGCTGTATCGGTTTTCGAAGGGGTATTGAACGGCAAGCGTTGGGAAATGCAGCTCAAAGGTGGCGGCCCAACACCGTATTGCCGCGGAGCTGATGGTAGAGCGGTATTGCGTTCAAGCGTTCGTGAGTTTTTAGCGCAAGAGTATATGAATGCTTTAGGGATCCCAACATCACGTTCTTTGAGCCTATTTGCTTCCCAAACGGAAACGGTTGATCGCCCTTGGTACAGTGAAGGTTCGCGGTCAGAGAATCCAGATATTATGATCGCTAATCCGGTTGCTATCTCGACTCGGGTTGCGCCTTCATTTTTGCGGGTAGGGCAACTAGAGCTATTTAGCCGCAGAGCACGTGTGAACGAGCATCCGAACGCGTTGGTTGAGCTAGAGATGATGGTGTTGCATATCATCGAAAGAGAGTACAAACAGCAAATTGACTCCAGCTTACCATTGGCTGAAAAAATACTGATTCTAGCGACTGAGTTTAGAGACAGGCTTACTTCTCTAATCGCTAACTGGCTACGTGTCGGTTACTGTCAGGGTAATTTTAATAGTGATAACTGCTCAGTGGGCGGATTTACCCTAGACTATGGGCCTTTCGGATTCTGCGAGTACTTTGAACCATTTTTCCAACCTTGGACTGGTGGTGGTCATCATTTCGCCTTTCTTAACCAATCTCAGGCCGCCGAGAAGAATTTCGAGACATTCTGTGGTGCCTTAAAGCCTCTATTGCAATCTGAACCGGATGCGTTAGAAAAGTTGGAACAGATTGTTGAAGGTTTTTCTTCAGTTATGCAGGCGAAAGCGAGTCAGATGTGGGCATCTAAGCTTGGTTTAGAGGAACTAAACAGCGACCTATTTAACCAACTGCTTGCTTTGATGATCAAAAGCCACGTTGACTACACTATTTTCTTCCGCGAACTTTCTAAGATTCCAACAGAGGTGTCTGATTTGTCAGCAAGCTTTTATGCGCAATTAAGTGAGGAGTTAGAACTGGCGTGGAATCAGTGGCTTAAATCTTGGCGAGAGTTACTGAGCTCGGCCGGGGAGAAAAGTCTTGAGGATGTTTCGTGCCAAATGAAACAGGTGAACCCTAAGTATACTTGGCGAGAGTGGTTGATTGTTCCGGCTTATGAACAAGCGCAGAAAGGGGACTTTAGTCTAATCCATGAGCTGCAAAGCATTTTGGCTAACCCTTACGACGAGCAATCTGAAGAGGTTGAAGCAAAATACTATCAGCTCAGACCAATGGAGTATTTTGCCGCTGGTGGTGTGTCTCATTACAGCTGTTCTTCGTAGTTATCGATCATAGCGCCAGCTATCGCTTCACTGGCGCTGTCATGACTTTTTACTTAGAGAAGTTATGAGACTTTTTACTGGCTGGACTATTGGTCATCTTGGCAAGCAGCCGAGCTATTTGCTCACGCATTTCTCGTCTATCAACAATCATATCTAGAGCGCCGTGTTCTAGAAGAAACTCACTGCGTTGGAAGCCATCAGGCAGTTTCTCTCTAACCGTTTGTTCAATGACACGACGACCAGCAAAACCGATTCGTGCATTTGGCTCGCCGATATTAATATCGCCCAGCATCGCTAGGCTTGCTGAAACACCACCGAAAGTTTGATCAGTGAGCACAGAAATATAAGGTAGCCCCTTTTGAGCTAAGCGATCTAATGCGGCACTTGTTTTGGACATTTGCATTAAGGCCATCAAAGATTCTTGCATTCTAGCCCCTCCGCAAGCAGAAAAGCATACGAGCCCACAACGAGCATTGATGGCCTCCTCAATAGCGCGAACAAAGCGTGCTCCCGTTACACAGCCCATTGAGCCAGCCATAAAATTAAACTCGAAAGCACAGGCAACAACCGGCAAACCAACAAGAGTGCCTTTCATCGCGATCAACGAATCGTTTTCTCCCGTCTCTCTTTGCGCAAGGTCGATACGCTCTTTGTAGCGTTTACGATCTTTAAAACTGAGTATGTCTTTCGGTTCTAGTTCAACTCCAATTTCAGTGCTGCTCCCATTATCTAGAAATGTTTCTAATCTTCGTCGGGCGCTCATCCTCATGTGATGATGACACTTAGGGCAGACGTCCAAATTAGATTCTAGCGCTAAGTGGTAGAGAATCTGTTCGCACTCAGGGCACTTTTTCCAAACACCTTCTGGAATCGATGCTTTTTGCGCACCGATAATGCGTTTCTTATCGAGCAGCTTATCTAACCAGTTCATAACCCATCTTATTAAGTATTAATCAAACTCGTATTGTATAAGCCCAAATATGGTAATAAAGTGGCTTATTTGGGATGGTAAATCCAACAAATTGGGATTAATGGTGTTTGGGGATATTGATCAGAAATGGCTAAAGAGCTTTCACTGTGTATATGAGAGCAATAGTTTCAAAAAAGCTGCTGAGTTTTTGGACTTACCAACATCAAATGTCAGCCGCCATATTGCTTTGCTTGAGGAAAAGCTCGCCACTCGTTTGTTTGACAGAACGACACGTCGAATTTTTCCTACCGAAGCGGGAGAAGCTCTCTACCTACGAACTCAACCACTCTTGGAGAAGTTGAACGATGCTTTAATCGAGGTCATGCAAACGTCCAATGATATTGTGGGTGAGCTGAGAGTCTTAATGCCAGATTCGCCAATTTTATCTCAGGTGGTGGCATCGTTTTGTGCAGAGCATTCGGCTATTTCACTATGCTGCGACACGAGCGTCAGCCCAAAAGAAGACTTACTTGATGGTTTTGATGTTGTGTTAACTTTCAATCGAGGAAAGCTAACAGACAGCAACTGGATAGCAAAAGAGATTGAACGCTGGTCAAGTGTTGTTGTTGCTTCGCCCAAGCTGTTACAAACTTGCACGAGGCCTTATCACATCACGGACTTAAAACATGTGCCATGTATCAGCAGCTTATCGGCACTTAACGGAACACCATGGACTTTCAAAAAGGGTGACGGTGACTTGTTAACGCAAAAAGTACAATCATCATTTAAGGTAAATAGTGGCAATCTCGCTAAAGCAGGGGCGTTATCTGGATTGGGTTTCGCGATACTCGCAGAAGAGTCTTGCACGAGCGAGATCGAGTCAGGAGCGCTTGAAATAGTCGAGCTAGAATACGAACCTGAAGACCTTGTGTTGTATGCATTCTACGCGTCTAGAAAACATGTCGCCAAAAAGATACCTGCGTTTATAGAGTATTTGCAACAACAAGCCAGAGGGTCGGAGTAAGCGGGGTTTTGAAGGCTCAAAAACGGTGAAACCCCGATGTTGGTAGCATCGGGGTTTCGAATTTTTAGATGTCTCGGATGGTAAGGCCGATAATCTTTATGCAAAAGGCTGGATTTAATCCGAATTAATTCCTTGGTAGGGAATTAGATGCGGATGAAGTCCATGTGCTCAACTTTTGGCTTGTAAGCGTGACGTTGAACGTCTTGTGGCTTAACTTTAACTTCAGCGCCGTCGATCACTAGAACGATACCTTCGTAGAACTCAGGCTTGTCCATTTGGTTAACAACGTCATCGTGGTTAAGAACGATAGATACTGCTGCTTCTTCACCGCCGTATACAACTGCAGGGAATTTACCAGCGTGACGTAGGCGGCGGCTCGCACCTTTACCTAGTTCAGTACGTACTACTGCTTCAAATTTCATAGTATTACTCTCAAAAATTAAGATATTCATGTTCACACCAACAATGCGACCTTGTTAAGTGTGCTAAACGCTGAAAAGAAATTGGTAGTAACTCTTCAAGCGAGCGCGGATACTATCACTCAATCGTTTTTCTAGCAACTCAAAATCATCTAAATCAGCGATTTTAAGAGCAATTATAATCAACCGGTTAAGATTGATTCAGCCAAGTCAAAATCAAGGTTCAAATTGTGCTCAAATCGTATGAACCGAATCTGAATAGAAACCTCACTATTGGTTAAGCCTTACGACCTTATTCTGTATCTCAAGTTAACAAAACAACGTTATTCATTGAGAGAGGAACACACTATGGGACCAATAAGTATTGTAGTTATTACGCTAAACGAAGAGAAGCGCATCGGTCGATTAATGGAAGATCTTAGTAAGCAGACTCACAAAGAGTTTGAAGTGATCCTTGTCGATTCAAACAGTGATGACGCAACGCGTGATGTTGCCGCCGCGTATGAGGCATCACTGCCAGCCCTTACTATCCACAAAATGGAAACAAGAGGTGTCAGCTTAGGCCGCAATACCGGAGCAAACCTAGCGAAGCACGAGCGTCTACTATTCCTTGATGCCGATGTTCAATTATCGCCAAACTTTCTTGCAAACGCATTAAGCCAGTTAGAAGAAAAGCAACTTGAAGTGGCGGGCGTATACATGGGTGCAAAAGATCTCGCACTGGTACATAAGCTTGGCTACGGCATGTTCAACTTGGGTTTATTCGTCACTCAGTTTGTCTTTCCTACCGCAGTCGGTGCGTGCATTTTCTCATCCAAGCGCGTACATCAACAGTTGAACGGCTTCGATGAACAAATCGTACTTTGTGAAGATTGCGACTATGTGAAACGCGCGAGCAAAACATGGCGATTCCGTTTCTTGCCGTTGACGTTTGGTTTTGACCCTAGACGTTTAGAAGAAGAAGGCGCTTTCAAAATGGGAGCGACCTATCTGAAAGCAAATGTGCGACGTTTCTTTTTTGGCGAAATGCGAAATAACGAAATGGAATACAAGTTCGGTCACTACAAAGAGCAGCAATAACCGAGTAACCCAATATGTTTGAAGGATTCAGCTTATTTGTCGGGGCCTTGCTAGATGCGTTGATTGGCCCCAACTTGTTTGTACCGGGCGAGCCGTTCTTGCTCGCTGCAGGGTATCAACTCCAGCAAGGCATTATTACCGGAGTGATTGCGGTTTTACTCGGTGGTTTTATCGGTGATCAAGTGAGCTACTTTATCGGTCGAAGGCTAGGTAATCCCGCCCAGAGAAAACTGATTCGCTGGCAATCCAAAACACGCCGCCCAATTGCAAGATGTCGACACTTGATGGCTAAAAAAGGTAACTATGTGCTAGCGTTTGCGCGTTTGCTTGGGCCCATCGCTTGGGTTGTGCCGTTTATTGCAGGCTCGCAAAAAATCAGTTGGGCACGATTTAGCCTGTATTCCACCATTGGTTTGTTTCTCGGGGTCGGTCAGTTTGTTGCTTGGGGCTATTTACTTGGTTATGGAATAGATCACTTCCCAATACTCAACGAAGCTAAAGTTTTTTTAGTTGAACACAAGGCTATCTTAATCGCTGTTGGAGCGAGTATCGGCTTCTATCTTATCGGTAGAAAACTGCGTTGGCGTTTAATGTTTACCAAGTTCACTGCGTTCTTGTTGGCATCGGTGTTGTACGCTAACTACGCCCATTTCTTTTTCTATTCCGACGATTTTGCGAATAAAGTGAGTGTGTCTGAACAGAAAGCTGGGAATGAGTTTGTCACAATAGGTGAGCTGCCTCTCAAGGCGTATCCGGGGAAATCAGCCGTATTTGATGCTCAGGTTATTAACGTTGCGTATGTTGGTGAAGACCCGCGGACCTTAATGGCCGAGTTAGGTTGGATTGAGAACAAAACCTTCTCTAGAAATGATTTAGAGATAAGTGACTACGTTGAACTGCTTAAGCTGAACACTCCGCCAGTTTCTGATCTGTTCTGGAATGGTGTGCCGCAAGAGTTAGCATTTCAGCTACCGGGCAATTTATTAAAACGCAGTCATATCCGCTGGTGGCAGGCTGGAGTGGATTCAAACACAAACCAAAACCTATGGGTAGGGGCGCTAAGCTACGATGATGGTCTTCAGATAACACCATATTCTGGTATTGTTACGATTCTGCACAGCATTGACCCTAATGTCGACCTTGAGCGAGACAAGCTTGCTGAACAAGTCATAAGTACGACAGACGATGTATCCATAGATATGGCCGCGTATCACCCCCCAACCATTTTAGACGGGGAACATGACTACTATACCGATGGTCGAGTACTGGTTATTAAGAGTGAGCTAGCTTCTCGGTCAGAAATATAATTATTGCCTACCAGCCAGATGAGCCTTGGTGAGTATAGAATTTTGAACTCAGAGCCCAGCATTACGCTGGGCTCTTCCATTTTATGAATTTTAAGATATGGTTAAGGTAATAATATAAAGAATTCAGATTATTACCTATGTTGTTGATAAACAATAAATACATTCTTAACGCTTTAACGGGGACGTTAGAAGAGCGAGACAGTGGTATTAAAGTCGCGCTTGGCAGTAACGAAGTCGCTCTATTGCAGTTTATGATTGAGCACCCTCATAAGCCACTCTCAAAGGCTCAGCTTCTCGATGAAGTCTGGTACAAGAAAGGCGTGGTGGTAGAGGAAAGCAGCTTACTCCATGCGGTATCGACTTGTCGTAAAGCACTAGAAGACCGCGGTGGTGAAATCATTACCACAGTCCGCGGTGTCGGCTATCAGTTTAATGGCCATGTAGAAAGCTACCAACCGCAAGAAATCGATTCTCCGATTATTACCCGAGAGTTGAGCCCCAGCGAACCAAAGCAGCTTAAACGCAATAATACTGCTTACCTAATTGCCTTTACACTTAGCGCAGCAGTCGGTTTTACGGCTTATAGTTGGTTGAGTACACCATGGGTAGAGGCTGATTATCAAGAGAGCCGATATGTTGGCTGCGTTATCCCTCAACCTGGTAGTGATAAGTCACTAGTGATGAACAACGTTCGCGCTTTTACTTCTGAAAACCAAACCATATTGGTCGATCAAGAAGGGAATTCAATCAGCTTTATTCCTTCTGAAGTGGAGGTGGATTGTGAATAAGAAAATTCTAGCGGGTAGTATTGCTTCGGGGTTAATTATTGGCGTGTTGGCTGGCGTAGTAAACTCGCCAACTATCGCTCAAGCGTTGCAAAGTGAGACCAGTCTACTGGTTAAATCGGACGACAATACTCACATCATTAAGATGAAATCGGCAATCAATCTCAAACGTTCTGGTCAGTACGAGATGTTCTTTTTGACGGAGGGAGATGTCGGCTTTAACTCGGCGGGAGAATACCACTTTACCCGCTATGGGCTTTCACTAATGCCAACTACATCTGAACAAGTCCTGCCTTCTTCGCAAAAAGTCTCTCTATTGGAAACGATGTTTTCACAGCGTGGTATGCATTCGTTAGAAGAGCTTAAAATGATTCCCTATTCGCAGGAACAGATGATTTTGGTGGCTCCTAGGTACTCATACTTGTTTTCAAAGCGCGCTGAATAACGTTATCAATCACTTTTAAATCGCCGTAGTACTTTGCAAGTTACTGCGGCTTTTTTGTATTTAAATCGTTTAAAAACAATAATTTGATATTTATTAAGGTTCGTTAAGGATTAATCATTCTCTGGCTGACAAAACGATAACTTTGTCAGAAAAATCTTAGGTATAACAAGCGACAACTTCCATCAATCAGAGTCGCACTATGAAAAATACTAAGACTTTATCCCTGTCTATTTTCTGTATTGGAACCACTATTATCGGTTCAACTGCTTTTGCAGAGACTATGGAAAGTGTCCCTGTTACCGTCGAGATCGCAAAACAACAAATGACCGCTTCAACTATTGAAGAAGTCGGTAAGCTGAAAGCGACAGACTCCGCCGCATTAACATTTAGTGCTGGCGAAAAATTAAAGCAACTCAATTTCAATGACGGCGATGTTGTTAAGAAAGGGGAGCTCATTGCTCAACTTGATGACTCGCAAGCGAAAGCTGAATTAGACAAAGCAGAAAGCTCGTTGGCGCTCGCTGAATCAAAACTTGCTCGTGTATTAGCGTTATTAAAGAAACAACCAGACTCAATGTCAGCTCAAGATGTTGAAGAGCTAAAGCAGCAAGCAAGTTTGGCAAAAGCGGATTTCAGTCAAAAGAAAACTGACCTACAAAACTACCAACTTGTTGCACCATTTGACGGGCAACTCACTAACTTTACCCATTCAGTAGGCAGCCGCGTTGAAGCTGCAACAGCTTTGGTTAGCCTTATCAAGCTTGATCCGGTTGAAGTGCACTACTCAATCTCTCAGGCAGAAGTCGGCAAAGCGCAACTAGGTCAGCAAGTGTCGGTAAAAGTGGATGCTTATGGTGAAACAGAGTTTACCGGTACGGTTGATTATATAGCTCCATTAGTTGACGAGAACTCAGGTCGAGTCGAGGTCCATGCCCATTTAGATAACAGTGATAACAAACTGGTACCGGGAATGTTTGCAAAGGTTTCACAAAGTGTCGGAGATGCGTCAGATGATGTCGTGGTCTCTCAAACTGCAGTGGATACGTCAGGTGATCAGCGATTTGTTTGGGTAATCGAAAACAACAAAGCAACCAAGCGTTCAGTTGAGCTAGGGCAAAACACCAATGACGGCTACGTTGTGATCGTCTCTGGATTAAATCCTGGAGAGCGTGTTGTTGTCACTGGTCGTCAAAACTTACATCAAGACGTTCAAGTAGCTATTCAGCAAACCAAGTCTCCCGTGACCTTGCCAGCGAGAACCTTACCGGCTCAGCCTGAGAAGAAAGAACAGCAGGTAAAGCCAGTTGCTGAAAAGCCTAACAAAGAAGCAAGCAAAATTGCCGAGCCTAAAGCGGACAAGTCGACGGAGGTAACGAATGAAGCTGCCTGAAATATGTATCAAGCATCCGGTACTGGCTTCGGTGCTAAGTATCGCGATTGTGTTACTTGGTATCGTCTCTTACCAGAAACTGGCTATTCAGTACTTTCCTGAGCGTCAAACGGCCTCTGCAACGGTGAGCGCTTCAATCACAGGAGCGAGCGCTGAGTTCATGTCGCAAAACGTAGCGGAAGAGCTCATTACTGCCGTTACGGGGTTAGACAAAATCAAAACCATGACAACCGACTGCCAAGAGGGAAGTTGTTCGTTAAAGATTCAATTTGAAGACGGCATTAGTGACGTTGAATATGCGAGTTTGATGAACAATCTGCGTAGCAAAGTGGATGGTATCTCTGACTTTCCACCTGCGATGACAGGCAAACCAACGGTAACAGATGATTCATCTGATACTTCAATGCCAAGTAACATCATTACGTTCGTCAATAATGGCTCGATGGACAAACAAGAGATGTTTGACTTCATCAATCAGCAAATCTCGCCACAGTTCAAGAATGTTCTAGGTGTTGGTGGAGTATGGGGGCCTTATGGTGGTTCGAGCCGCGCTATTCGAGTGTGGTTGCAGCCTGAGCGCATGGCAGCATTGAATGTCAGTGCATCCGATGTGGTTGGAACGCTAAGCACCTATAACGCAACTTTTACTGCTGGTACGATTAAAGGCGAAGTGCGTGACTTCTCCATTAACCCAGTCAACCAAGTCACTACCATTGAAGATGTTCGCGACCTTGTACTGCGCGTCGATAACGGAAAGATCATTCGTGTTAGCGACATTGCAGACATTCAAATGGGTGAAGAAAGCCTAGAGCCAAGTATGCTTAACGTCGATGGCGATATGGCGATGTCTCTGCAAGTATTGCCGCTTAAAACTGAAAACCCAGTGACGGTGGCTAACCGTGTTAAAGCGGCAATGGAAACAATGCAGATACCGGAAGGTATTGAGATGAAGATGGTCTACAATCAGGCCGACTTTATCGAAGAAGCGATCGATCAAGGTTTTATGACTTTAGTTGAGGCCATTGTGCTGGTTTCAGCAATTGTCGTGCTCTTCCTTGGCTCGCTGCGTGTAGCGGCGATTCCCCTGATTACCATTCCAGTATGTGTGATCGGTGTATTTGCGGTTATGGCAATGCTTGGTTTCAGCATTAATGTATTAACCATTCTCGCGATCATCCTTGCGATCGGGTTAGTTGTCGACGATGCGATTGTCGTTGTAGAAAACTGTTACCGTCACATTGAAGAGGGATTATCCCCGTTTCAAGCAGCGCTGAAGAGCTGTAAAGAGATCGTATTCCCAGTTATCGCAATGACGTTAACACTCGCGGTTGTATATCTTCCAATTGGTTTAATGTCTGGCTTAACCGCAGATCTGTTCAGGCAGTTTGCTTACACGCTTGCAGCATCTGTGATTATCTCAGGGTTTGTTGCGCTGACGTTATCTCTGATGATGAGCGCGTACATGCTTAAATCAGTGACAACGTCACCTAAGTGGTTCCAGTGGGTTGAAACCAAGTTAGATGCGATGACTGAAAAGTACATGCTGTATCTCAATGCTTGGTTCAAACGTCCGCGTATGGTGCTGGGTGGAACGGCTGCTCTAATTGTTTTATCAGGTGTTGCAGTATGGTTTATGCCAAAGGTTCTTTTGCCGACGGAAGATACAGGCTTTATTGAAGTCTCGTCTCATGGTCCAGCGGGCGCAGGTCGTCTCTATGATCTGGAAAATGCCCAACAGATTAACAACGTGTTCAAAGACAGTGATGCGATTGAAGCAAACCTAGCTTATATCGAGTCAGCGCCAACCAACCATGTTCTACTTAAATCTTGGGAAGAGCGTGACCAAAGTGCTGATGAGATTATTCAAGAGATGATGGCTAAAGCGGGTGAAACGGTTTCAGCCTATTCAACTTCTTTCTCTGTGCGCTCTGCGGATAACCTAGATGTAGCAAGCAATCTCGTTCTTGAATTGACCACAGTTAACCGTGATTTAGATGCGTTATCTGATACAGCAGAGAAAGTAGTAGAGCTGCTAGAAAACTATGAAGGTCTTTCGAATGTAGACAACTCGACACACCGAGATCAGCTACGTTTTGACCTCTCCATTGATCGCAATGCAATTGTGTTGTCAGGAGTAGACTACGGCAATGTTACTAGCGCTATTTCTACATTCCTTGGTTCAGTGAAAGCAGCAGATTTGCAAGCAGAAGATGGTTTTACATACCCAATTCAGGTGCAGGTAAACCGTCAGGCATTAGGTGATTTCAAAGTTCTAGATAAGCTGTACGTAAGCTCTGACTCGGGCCAAAGGTTGCCATTGTCTCAGTTTGTTTCGATTGAGCCAGTGACTGCTGAGTCAAACATTAAGACTTATGGTGGTAAGGATGCAGCAGAAATTACAGCTGATCTAATGCCAGGTTTCAGTGCAAGTGATATTCAGGCTTACATAGATGCCGAGTTACCAAAACTGCTGAAAGTGGGCCAAAACTACGAATACAACGGTGTGGTTAAAGAGCTCAATGAATCTGAAGCAGGAATGCAGATCCTATTTGGCTTGGCACTGGTGTTCATCTTCTTGATTCTGGCTGCGCAGTTTGAAAGCTTTGTCGATCCGCTAATCATCTTAATTACCGTACCGCTATGTTTGGTTGGTGCAGTACTGACATTAAGTGTGTTTGATCATAGCTTAAACCTGTATTCAAAGATTGGATTGTTGACCTTGGTAGGTCTAGTCACTAAGCACGGTATTTTGATTGTCGAGTTTGCCAACATTAAGCGCAAAGAGGGCTACAGTGCGATGACATCGGCTCTGATGAGTGCGAAATCTCGCTTACGCCCAATTCTAATGACTTCACTTACGATGATTATTGGTTCATTGCCACTTGCACTGGCGGATGGCCCAGGTTCTTTAGGACGCACCAACATTGGTTTAGTCTTGGTTGGTGGCTTAACGGTGGGGACTTTCTTCTCGTTATTCATCGTTCCTATGGCGTATGTTGCGTTCGCTAAAGTGACTGAAAAATCGAAACGCTTTGAGCTAGCTACAGAGGGGTAAAGACTATGCTGCTAATCAACGGAACTCACATACTTGACGACACTGGCGGCTATATTCAAAGCCTTAAGAGCCAGATCCGTCATCCAATTGGTATCAATGAGATTTCATTGTTGACCTACATGTTCTCTCATAAAGGAAAAGTATTGAGTAAACATGAGCTTATGGAAGAGGTATGGCATAAACGTGGCATTGTCGTGGAGAGCAGCAGTTTGCTGCACTCCATATCCAGTTGTCGTCGCGGCTTAGAAGATCGCTCTGGTGAAATCATCCGAACAGAGCGTGGTGTGGGCTATGAATTTATCGGCACAGTTAAAAAGATAACGTGCCTCTCTGAAGTTAAGGTTTCTCAGAATGAACCATTGGCAACCGAACAGAAGAATACACCGCAGACTGATAGGCAACGCAAGCTTTCCCCACCTAAAGTGGGTTCGTCAATCAGCTATAAAGCCGCCTCGGTGTTTGCTGCTGCGATTGTGATTGGCTTCTTTGGGACGATGCTAGCTAAAGAGTTGCTGATCTCTAGCCAGTATACGGCCAAGAACTATAGCCAGTGCTGGTATGAACCAACAAACAATGGTGAAAGAATCTATTACCAAAATCCAACGGTGTATCAGTTTGACGAATTGAGTTTAATGCTTGATGAGCAAGGTCGCTCTGTCAGTTTTAGTAACCAGAGTGGGGTAGTGAATTGTGAATAAAGAAATTATTCTTGGCGCAGCGATACTAGGTTTAGGGGGGGGCGCTGGTATTGCTTTTAACACGGGCGATCAGCCGAACAGGCACTTTACCAGTAGTACTGTAGCGCACATCCATATTGAAGAACCATCTACTGTCTTTTCAACCTCTTTACCAATGCGGCTTGAACTGACTTTAAACGAAAATAACACTTATGGCGTGTTTGCGATGTTGCCGCAAAGCCAAGTGGGCTTTTCAGGGAAAGGGCAATACAGCATGGATTCAGACGGGATACTGTTCATGCACAATACGCATACCCCACTTGACCTAGAAGGGGCAAAAGGTGGGGTGATTGAGCAACTATTCGTGAGACCAGGGGCGTTTGATGGCCTAATGAACCTTATTGATATTGGTGATAAAGGTTCGATATTGGTTGGCAAAAAAGTGGCTTTACATTTGGAGTCATAAACATAGCAAAGAGAGAGCAGCGCCCTAGTGGCGCTGTTTTTGTATAGGGCTTAAGTCGGCGTTAAAAATCATAGCTTAAGCTCATCGTACTGTAGATTTCATCCGGTGATTGGTCTTCTGCAACGGTTGTATTGTAGATGTACTCAACGTCGAATACTAAGGACAGGTTCGCCATTAAGGTATTCTTGATGTATGCCTTAGTGTTGTAATGGGTGTTCTCTTCACCGTGTGCCACATCAAAGGTTGCACCCATTGAAAGCCTTTCCGAGAAAACAATAGCGCTATCGAGAGTAGAAGAAGCAATCACTTCATAATTCATTTGGTCTGGGTATTCAGAATCGAAAGGCTGTCTTTGCGTGATTCGATAACCTGGACCAAGAGAGATGGAGGTTTTTACGATGTCATTGTTAACCAAATAGACACCAATACCGGTCATTAATATCCACTGCTTACGGTAAGTACCGTACAAGTCATTTTCAAATCGGCCTGCACCACGGACGAAGGTTTTCTCTGCAAAGTCATAGGTTGATCCCGCATTGACCGTATAGCGATTTGCCCCATCATCGGCATTGTCGGCGTCAGTATAGTAGCTTTCAAATGACGCCTTATGTAGCCAAGACTCTTGCTGATAATTTAGGTACAAAGCAGAATTCACTGAGAGAGAAGAACTGGTGTTTTCTGTATAGATAAAGCCAAGTTTGGTTTGCGCGGTGAAAGGCGACTCTTGAGTTGCAGAGCTCTCCTCGTCTTGTGCAAAAGAGGGGGAAGGCAACAGCAGTAGGCTTAAAATGGATGATAGAGCCGACAAGGTAAAAGGGGCATTTTTCATTTGCTAACAGAGCTGACATGGTTTTTATTCGTCAGTCTATTATCGGATTCGATAAGCTTAGTCAGTACTGAATCACTCTAAATCATTCTCAACAACTAAAAAGCGACGCAGATTGCGTCGCTTTCATTGTCGTCTGATTAAGATTGGCTTAGTTCGATGTATTAAACGCAAGGACGGCTTTTAATCCACCCATCGAGCTTCTTGATAGCGCAAGCTTACCGCGATAACTGTGTGCCATTTCGTTAACGATATTCAGTCCAAGGCCAGTTCCTGGCGTAGTTTCGTCTAATCTTACACCACGCTTAAGCGCTTGCTGAATATCTTCATCGTCAATGCCAGGACCGTCATCTTCGATAATGATCTCAATGGTGCCCGGTTCATTTTCCGCTGAGTGGACACGAATAATATTGCAAGACCACTTGTAGGCATTCTCTAGCAAGTTACCCACCATCTCGTCTAGATCGGTTGGATCGACGGCAACTTCGATTTCTGAGTCGAGTTCATTAATCAAAGCAACACCTCGCTCGGCATATACTTTGTCAAACGCCATCGAAATTGCATCAACGCGCTCTGCGGGATTAGCACGAACAGAGAGAATATTCTTAGAGCCAGCCATTCGTGCTCGACCTAAGTGGTAATCAATTTGGCTTTGGATTTGATGAACCGGAGGCAAGAGATAATCTCGTGTCTCTTTGTCGAGCGAACCAATTTCATTTCTTAGCACTGACAAGGGGGTTTTTAGCGCGTGAGAAAGGTTGCCTGCATGATGGCGAGCGCGCTCGAGTAATTCTTGGTAGTGGAAAACCAGTGCATTGAGATCGGAAACGACCGGAGCCACCTCTTTTGGATACTCTTCATCTAGGCTTGTTTTATCTCCGGAGCGAAGCTGGTTCAGCTCTTTTTGCATCTTGTTGAGTGGACTTAGCGACCACTGAACTTGCAACATGATAACAGCCAAAACGCCGAAGTAGAGTAGGGCGAGAATAATCCATAGCTGACTCATTAAATCGCGCACTGTGTCCTCGATGGGTTGTTCATCGATACCAATCAGAACTTCAATCGGTCCATCGTAATCTGGGTAATAGAGCTTGGTTTTTATGTAGATGAGCTTCTCGTCGCGAGCGCCAACATATTCTTTACCGTTCTTTTTGCTTTCAATGCGTTGATCCCACAAAGAGCGTGAGCGAAGCAAGTCTGTCTCGGTTTTCGCTGACCAATATAACCCGCTGTACGGGCGGTTAAAGCGTGGGTCGGAAAGGTTGGAGGCGAGAGTGATGTTGCCTGATTCATCGGCTTCTATCGCTGCGGAAATCTCGTCCATATAAATGGATAACTGAGACTTTGCGTCGTCAGCCATATAGTTGAAGACTTGGTTAGGAACACTCACGCCAACCGCTATTACCATAGCCGTTAGCCAAACTACAGCCGCTAGAACTAAGCGGCTTTTTAAACTCAGTCTTTTAAGCAGTGAGCGTTTATTATTCGGCATTAAGCTGGTACCCCAAGCCTCTCACGGTTTTGATGACTTTTGGTGCAATCTTTTTGCGAATTCGACCAATAAACACTTCGATAGTATTTGAATCACGGTCAAAATCCTGTTTGTAAATATGCTCGACTAATTCTGTACGCGAAATGACCTTCTCGGGGTTATGCATAAAGTAAGCAACGACCTTGTACTCCAACGCTGTCAGGCTTATTGCTTGGCCTTGCCACATCACTTTTGAAGTGCGGGTATCAAGACTTAAATTACCGACTTGCATAACAGGAGAAGCATTACCAGAAGCGCGTCGAAGTTGAGCTCGGATACGGGCAATTAACTCGACCATTTCAAATGGTTTGGTTAGGTAGTCGTCTGCACCTGCGTTTAAGCCTTCTACTCGTTGAGTTAAGGTGTCACGAGCGCTCAGAATCACGACTGGTGTGTTAATGTTCTCGTCTCGAATGCCTTTGAGTACCGTTAGACCATCAAGTTTAGGGAGACCCAGGTCGAGCACGATCGCATCCCACTCTTCTGAAGTCGCTCGGTATAGGGCATCAATACCGTCTTGAGACAGTTCAGGAACCCAACCAGTTTGCTCTAGAATGTCGACAATTTGTTCACCAAGACGCGGTTCATCTTCCACTACAAGAATTTTCATAAGCTTTAGTCTTCTATTTTTTTAGTGCTTCTTTAATGTTTCTGCCTTTAATTTGCAGCATTTCAAGGGTTTCGGCGTTGTATTCAACTTTGATGATATTGTTATTGTGGTTCAATTTGAGTTCATAGATCCAAATATCATCATCTTCTTCGAGCTCGACATGAATGATTCGACCGTTTAAGTCACGTTCGACCGCTGCAAACATTTCAGAAAATGGCCGAACATAGCCCTTTTGTACAGCGTCGTAGACCTCATCTTGGTCTTCTTCGAATTCAATTCGCGCGCCAGGTTTATGTACGTCTTGTACTAGCGCGTGTCCATCCTCGTCATGGTGCTTCTTAGCCAGTGTTGGAAACGAAACAAAGACGCACGCCAATATGGCTGTCAGACTTACTAACGGACGCTTCAACATAATCTTACCTTCTTGAAATTACTGTGAGTCAGTATACGTGTTGATAGATGAACACCAAATGAATTAGCACTTAGTTAGTTAACTCGTCAGCAAAAATCTTATCTCGCATTTTCCAGAATCGCCCGGATTTTCTTGCAATAACAAATTGAGGTGGGCGGAATCTGTGTTGATTGTTCACCACTTTAGTCGGTGAAGCGTCTTCAAAAGGCCTATGCTTGTCTGCAAGGTGAGGGCGAACAAACTGATCCTTGAAGCGCTGTTTCTGATTCTTCGTCGTTAATGACCAGAATTCACTCACTTGAGCCTGATTATCTCCAATATAAGAGACTTTTAAGCTGCTTTTTCCTTTGTCATCTTTGTGAACGCTTAAAGCCATTTCTAGGCACTCAAAGACAAGAGCATCTTTAAGGTTTAACGCCTCCTTAAGCTTCTTGTCTGGGTCAACTAAAGTGGCATCGCATTCATGGCAGATTCTAGCGGCGATATCGTTGTCGGCTCCACACTCTCTGCAATACTTAGCTCTGAAACGGTAGTCACAGTGTTCACGTTCACCAGTCTCTTCATCTTCAAAGAACCCTTGGCACTTGCGGCCAAAATGTTCGATTAGAAAGCCGTTACTGTCTAGCTTGCCCCAGAAGTTGTTATTGAAGCCGCAAGCAGGGCAGGGAATGGTGATGATTTCGCTGTCTGAATCGGGTTTGGCATCACCCACTTCAGGCTGATAGAGATCGTAGCTATTACCCGCGTAATCCAGAACTAAACATTCCTCTTTACCCGGAGAGAGACGCAATCCACGCCCAACAATTTGCTGATAAAGGCTAATCGACTCGGTTGGTCGTAATATGGCAATTAAATCAACGTGTGGTGCGTCAAAGCCCGTCGTCAGTACTGACACGTTGACGAGGTATTTAATTTTACGCTCTTTAAAGTCTTGAATGATGGCATCACGTTCTGGTGTTGGCGTATCGCCGATAACGATGGCTGTTTGTCCTTCCGGTAGCAGTCCGAAAATTTCTTGAGCATGGCGGACAGTCGCAGCAAAAATCATAATACCTTGCTTACCGGTAGACATATGAATGATTTGCTCGACGATTTGCGGTGTTGCACGTTTCGCCTTATCAATTACCATATCCATTTCCGACTCTTTGTAGCGACCAGTATTCGCGGGCTTGAGCTGAGAAAAGTCATAGCTCAGTACGGGCGCATCCATCATGCGTGCTGGAGTAAGAAATTTTTCATCCAGTAAGTAGCGAATAGGCAGCTCAAATATGCAGTCGCGGAAGAAGCGTGGTTCCTCACTGCGAACTAATCCCCGTGTGTGGTATTGGTAAATCCAGCCCATGCCTAAACGGTAAGGGGTGGCAGTGAGCCCAAGCACCTTTATGCCCGCATTTTGCTCGCGTAAATGGTTGATGACTTTTTGGTAGCTAGTGTTTTTGTCGTCGGGCACACGGTGACATTCATCGATAACCAGAAGGGAAAATTGGTTTTTAAACTGATCGAGGTTGCGCACGACAGATTGCACTGAAGCAAAAACGACTTGCTGATCGGTTTCTTTACGACCTAAGCCCGCTGAAAAAATCGAGCCTTTGAGTCCGTATCCTTCGTATTTTTGATGGTTTTGCTCGACGAGTTCCTTTACATGAGCAAGCACCAATACACGCCCTTTAGCTAAACGAGCCAGCTCAGCAATAACTAAGCTTTTACCTGCGCCTGTGGGGAGTACCAATACAGCGGGTGACGAGTGTTTTCGAAAATAATGAATGACCGCTTTGACGGAGTCAGCCTGATAGGGACGGAGTGTATACATAAAATGTGTGAAATAGCTCAACTATTTAGTCTAGTCGCACTATAATACCCCACCTAGCAAAGATGAGGTATTCATGCGTTTAGATAAATATCTATGTGATGCACTTGGGGCAACACGTAAAGAAGCAACAAAAATCATTAAAAGTGGTGATGTCACCGTCAATGACGTGGTGCAGAAAAGTGGCGCAACTAAGGTGACTGAAGAGTGCACGGTAGAATGGCAAGGCCGAGAGGTTCAAAAGCCGGGCCCTCGCTACATTATGCTTTTTAAGCCAGATGGTTTTGTTTGTTCGCATGAAGATGGTTTCAACCAGACAGCATTTATGTTGTTAGATGAAGTCAAAATGGAAGACTTACATTTTGCTGGTCGCCTTGATGTTGATACTACTGGTCTTGTCTTGATTACTGATGATGGTCAATGGTCTCACCGAATCACTTCGCCTAAGCACAAGTGCGAGAAAACTTACCGCGTGTGGTTGGTTGATCCGCTCCAAGCGGATTATGCAGAGAAGTTTGCCGAAGGTATTCAATTAAGAAATGAAAAAGGTTTGACCCTGCCTGCGAAGTTAGAAGTGGTAGATGAAGATGAGAAAGAAGTGTTACTGACCATCACCGAAGGTAAGTACCACCAAGTGAAGCGTATGTTTGCTGCACTTGGCAATAAAGTTGAGCATCTTCACCGTGAACGCATTGGTGAAATCGAGCTATGCGAAACCTTAGAACCGGGTGAATACCGCTATCTAACTCAAGAAGAAATTGACTCTGTTTGGAATTAATTCTTTATTGAGGAAATACTTTATTTCCATCTAGGAACTAGTCTTTTGGACAGAATTGATTGAATATAGATCGATTCACTTCAGGTCTGTTAACCGCATAAGGTAAGCAGTCTACGACACTTTAGTGTTCATTTATTCTGTTTGGTTGCAGCACGGAAGCTGCATCTGATTCGCAACCGAGTAGGAGATTTATGTCTGAGAGAACCTTAGATCAAACCAAGGCCCCACAAATCAGTTTTCTGTTATTCCTTGTTTTGGGCGCCATTGGTGCATTAACCCCATTAGCGATTGATATGTACCTGCCTGCGATGCCAACGATCGCCAGAGATCTTGGTGTTGCTGAAGGGGCGGTGCAAATTACGTTAACTGCTTATACCGCTGGATTTGCGTTAGGTCAGTTGATTCATGGGCCATTAGCCGATAGTTATGGTCGTCGTCCGGTTTTAATTCTGGGCGTGCTCTTCTTTGGTCTGGCCGCTGTAGTGAGTGCCACAACTGCGGGTATTGAAGCGTTAACTTGGGTCCGAACGGCGCAAGGCTTTGCAGGCGCTGCCGCTGCGGTGATTATTCAAGCCGTTGTTCGTGACATGTTTGACCGCGAAGACTTTGCCCGTGCGATGTCGTTCGTCACATTAGTCATTACCATCGCGCCACTTATTGCACCAATGATTGGTGGATACGTTGCGGTGTGGTTTGGCTGGCGTGCGATTTTCTGGATTCTGGCAGCATTCTCTGTCGTCGTTATTTGCTTAGTGCTGTGGAAGATTCCAGAAACGTTAAGTGCTGAGAACAAGCAGCCATTTCGAATTCGTAATACGTTACGTAATTATATCAAATTGGCGAAAACCCCAGTGGCGATGGGGCTGATTTTTTCTGGAGCATTTTCGTTTGCCGGGATGTTTGCCTTTTTAACGGCGGGTTCCTTCGTCTACATTGATATTTATGGTGTGAGACCTGAGCAGTTCGGTTATCTGTTTGGTTTGAACATTGTCGCGATGATCATAATGACAAGCATCAACGGGCGACTGGTTAAAAAGCTCGGCTCACATACCATGTTGCGCTTTGGACTGATTGTTCAACTCATTGCGGGTATTGGTTTATTTGTTACTTGGCTGTTAGATGCGGGCCTATGGGGAACGGTCATTTTTGTTGTGATGTTTATTGGTACATTATCGACAATTGGTAGTAACTCAATGGGACTGTTGTTAAGTGGCTACCCAACGATGGCGGGCACGGCGTCTTCGTTGGCAGGAACTCTGCGTTTTGGTACAGGTTCAGTTATTGGTGCTGTCGTGGCAATGATGCCGGGCGGTGTAACATGGCCGATGATTACAGTGATGAGTGCATGTTCAGTCATCTCTGCGGCTTGTTATTGGATATTTGGAAGAAAGGCGTAATGTCTGAATATACGGTAGAAATACAAAAATTAGTGAATAAGGCTCTAGAAGAGATTACCAATGAGCACAAAGCTGGCAAACTCACTAATGGGCCAACAGCAAACAACCTTTATTTGGTTCGTTGGATTACTAAAGCCATCAAGTCACAACAGTTTCCACGTGTTGTGGCGGACGATTTAATCCGTTGGCAGAAGACGGGTCGCTCAAAGGGCAACAATGCGGGCTTAATGCAGACGTTTCAGCGTATTTCTAAGTTCTATGCTCAGTTTTTCCCTCAAGGCCAAGAAGACCGAATTCTTAAAGATCACGAGATCAATAATTTCATCGACATGATGGAAGAGCAGGGCTGGGAAGTTACGACGTCTGAAGAGCTGGTCGGTTGCGGCAAAGTACAAATCTTTACCGAGGGGCCAAACTCTCTTGCCATGTGTACCGAGCAGTGTGAAAGTAGCTTTGATGGTGAAGATATGATCAAACCGATGAGTTGGTTTGTGCGTGGTCACCATGCTGATTTTGTAGAGAAAGCGTCTGCGGCTGGCTTTATGGTTCATAAGGTAACGGACTATAAATCCAACGTGAAATATCACGGTGAATACTTAGTCTTTCCAGCCAACCGAGGTGACCGATTAGCTGAGATTCCACTCAGTTTAACGGTGTAAATTAGCTAAGAAAATGAATCGACAAGAGCTTCTATTATGGAAGCTCTTTTGCTTTTTTAACGATAGCTTTGACCATACCTTTAAAGATGAAAAGGTGGGCTGGCATCATCGCAAACCAGTACAAAAGACCTCTGAAGCCTTGCGGGTGCCACCACGCGGTGACTGTTAGTTTTCTTTTCTCTCCCAAATCCTCAATCAAAAACTCTAATCGACCTAAACCGGGGCCCTTCATACCAAACAGCAATGAGATGAAGTGATTTTCTTCGCAGCGAATTACTTTCCACGAATCGATATGGTCACCAACCTGTAATTCAGGTCCGGGAGGCGAACGTCTAATTGGTTTTCCGCCACCAAAGAAGATATCGAGCCACTCTCGGGTACGCCAAAGAGTGTTGGCGAAGAAGTAGCCCTCTTTTCTACTGCCGATCTGCTTAACGAGTTGCCATAATTGAGTAGACGAAAGCTCTGTTTCTATTTCGGCGCCAGTCTGCTTTGGGTAATAACCATAACCCGGTTGCCAGCGAGAGAGAGCCGCAGGGTCAAAGCCCCAAACATTACTTCGAACAAATTTACCTTCTTGCTCAATACTGTTTGCAACCATCTCGTTGAATGAGACAAGGGTTTGGGGATATGTGCTATTGATTGCTTGGCTATCAGCGATGAAGTCATGCTCTAGTCCCGACAGTAACGCCGCTCCAATACTTGAGGGAACGGAAGTTACTACGCCAAGCCATTGAGAAGCCATCTTAGGTGTGAGTAGGGAAGTAGGCCAAATGGAGATAGGCTTATTGATTGTATTCGCGATGACTTTAAACTGTTGGCGATAACTGAGCGTATCGGGCCCGCCCACTTCATAGAGCTGATGCTGTGTCGGTGATTCTTCGGCAACAGATAATAAATAGTAATTGAGGTTTTCTAGTGCGATGGGGTTAGCCTTGGATTCAACCCACTTTGGTGTAATGAGAATCGGCATGTTGTACACAAAGTCACGCATGATCTCAAACGCAGCCGAACCCGGGCCGATGATCACTCCGGCTCGAAGTTCAGTGATCGGTACGCCTGACTTGCGAATAATATCTCCTGTCATTCGCCGCGCTTTGAGGTGGTTAGAATCCCCAGTTTGCGGCTGAATCGCACTTAGGTAAATTACATGCTTAACAGCGCTCTGGGTTAGAGCATTTTTAAAATTCTCGGCTAAAGACACTTCATAGTCCAAGAAATCGTGCCCATGCGCCATGCCGTGGACCAGAAAATAGATTAGGTCGAAATGAGGGATTAACTCTTTAGTCGCAGCCTCGTCAGCAAGGTCGAGATAGCGTAGCGTTAGGTTTGGATGAGGCTCAACACGGGCTTTAAGGTAGTCTATTTGCCTAGCGGCCGCAGTAACATGATAGCCGCGATCACATAGCTGAGATAGGAGTTGTGAACCTACGTATCCAGAGGCACCCAAAACCAGCACATTTTTCATCCCGAACCCCTGTGGTTTTTATGGTTTCATATTCCGACTGATCATATAATAGTCGACTCATTTTTTCTCTCTTTTCATACTGTTGCATTTTGAGGTGCGCGATTGATAACTCTTTCCCAAGTTTTAACCCATACCCGTGGCGATTTTATTAGACGCTTGATCGCGATTGCTTTGCCAATCACTTTACAAAGTATCATGTTTTCGAGCCGAAGCTTGGTCGATGTTTTGATGTTGGGTCAGCTTGGTGAAGCTGAAATTGCGGCGGTTGGAGTTGCGGCTCGTGCCACTTTTGTCACCACCATTATGTTGGTCGGAGTCACAACAGGCGGGGCTCTGCTTACCGCTCAGTATTGGGGGGCGAGTGATCGCAAAGGGGTTAGGGAAAGTACCGCGTTGACTTGGTTGGTATGCATGGTTTTTGCCGCGATTACCGCTTTGCTGTTTATCTTGTTTCCAACGCAGGTGATGGGCTTAGCCACCAACGATCCTGAAGTTATTCAGTTAGGTGCTGAATACTTAGTGATCACCTCAGTCAGCATGTTTGCAGTAGCGTGCGTCGCGAGTATGGCAGTTGGCCTGAGAGCGATGCACAAACCGGGTCTTAGTACCTTCTTCAGCGGTATCGGGATTCTCTCCAACATCTTTCTTAACTGGGTATTTATTTTCGGTAAGTTGGGTGTCCCAGCCATGGGCATTAAAGGGGCAGCGATTGCGACGGTGTTAAGTGGTGCAATAGAAGTCGCGACCTTGTTTGGCTACTTGTATGCCAAAAAACACCTGCTTGCCTTTAGTCTGAACGATATTCGCAATGTGTTGGAATGGACTCGCGTCATCAAGTTTTTGAAGCTATCGCTGCCAACCACATTTAACTTTCTTGCTTGGGCTGGTGGCTTGTTCGCTTACCATGCGATTATGGGACAGTCGGGCGTACAAGGTTTGGCTGCATTGTCAGTGATGTCTCCGGTGGAGTCGATTGCGCTGGCTCTGTTGATTGGGATGTCAAACGCCGCAGCAGTACTCGTCGGTAACCAAATCGGGGCAAAGAAATACGATGAAGTTTACTATCAAGCGATTGGGGTAACGATACTTAGCGTCCTTGTCGGTGTTGTCGTAGCTGTTGTGCTTTATCTGGTTCAAGGTTTGGTTTTAGATGCGTTTAGCGCACTTACACCAGAAACACGAGCCCTGTCCGAGAAGTTCATGCTGGTGATGAGCGTCGGGATTATTCTCCGCTCCCTTCCTATGATGACTATTGTAGGTGTGCTTCGAGCGGGTGGCGACGTTAAATTCTGTTTATATCAAGACCTTGTCGCGCAGTGGTTGATTGGTATTCCTCTAGCCGCTTTCGCTGCGATTGGTCTCGGATGGAAACCGGAATGGATCTATTTGCTGTTTTTGACTGAAGAGGTCATCAAATGGTTTGCTTCTCTCTATCGCATGCAGACACGCAAATGGATTAGGAATTTGATCGAAAATTAGACTTTGAACGTAAGTTAATAGTGTTTCGATGCATATCTTGTGATCTAGTATCCAAAATACTTTCTTGATTCGACGATTTAGTGTAGATTCACATTCCTATTTTTAAGGTTTTCGAGAGTATAGATGTTACAACTAACAGACCTATGTAAGGGCTATGTAGATGGTGGTGAGTTTCACC
Organism: Vibrio sp. SCP2; assembly: GCF_059295395.1. Classification (NCBI taxonomy): domain Bacteria; kingdom Pseudomonadati; phylum Pseudomonadota; class Gammaproteobacteria; order Vibrionales; family Vibrionaceae; genus Vibrio; species Vibrio sp. SCP2. The sequence goes on from NZ_JCAFVV010000002.1 coordinate 570,247, forward strand.
CCGTTTTACAAGGTGCTGAGTTGTCATTAAAGCAAGGAGAACAGATAGCTTTAATGGGGGAGAGTGGCTCTGGAAAGAGTACTTTACTTAACTTGATTGCCGGTTTAGACACCGTAGATTCGGGTGAGGTTACTTTCCCTAAGTTCTCAATGCATGAAGTCGCGGAAACCAAACGAACTGCCTATCGTCGAAACAATATTGGCCTTATCTTTCAGCAGTTTAACCTGCTTCCTACTCTGAATATTGCCGACAACATTCGCTTTTGTCGACAGCTCAAAGGTCTACCTGAAGATTCTGGGCTTTGGCGACAAATTCTCTCTGCACTTGATTTGATGCCTCTATTGGGGCGCTATCCAGAGGAGGTGTCCGGTGGTCAGCAGCAAAGGGCAGCCATTGCTCGTGCGCTTTATATGGAACCAAAGATCCTATTGGCAGACGAACCAACAGGTAGCTTAGATGAACGCAACGCCGAAGCGGTGATGCGTCTTCTGACCACATTGACCAAACAGCTCGATTGTACCCTGCTTTTAGTAACGCACAGTGAACGTGTTGCTGAACATATGGAAGGGAAGATAAGGCTACAAGGAGGACAGCTTCATGTTATGGCCCGTAGTTAAAGCGCTACTTGGTCATTACAGACGTTATCCTTTTCAAATAATCCTAGTTTGGCTTGGTCTTACTTTAGGTGTTTCTCTTCTTGTTGGTGTTAGTTCAATCAATAGCCATGCTCGTCAGAGCTATGAACATGGCGAAAAATTATTCTCTAATCCTCTCCCTTACCGAATTCGTCCTAAGCACGCAGCAAATAAGATCCCTCAAGGCTTCTATGTTCAACTTCGTCGTGATGGGTTCCACCAGTGCGCGCCATTTGAAAGCCTACGCATAAGGACGGCAAATGGAACCGACTTAATGTTGGTTGGAATCGATCCGGTTGCGATGATCGAGTTTGAATCGGGCTCTTTGCTCGATGATATATCTTCTCTTGCGCTAATGAAGCCGCCATATCCTGTGCTTGTTAGCGCTGATCTCGCACTGCATATGAAATGGAATAATGGCGACTTTATTCGGTTAAACGATGGTAGCGCTCTGGGGCCGATTAGTATTGATACCGAAAGGCGATTGAACGGTACGCGTATCGTTGCAGATATGTCTTTACTTAGGATGATCGAACGTAGTTCAGGAATTTCGGTGATCGCTTGTGCGGATATGCCAGAAGAGAAGATCGCTAAACTTAAGTCTGTTCTGCCTAATGGAATGGTGCTCACTCGAAGCTCTCGCGCTGAGCTTGAGTCATTGACCGAAGCGTTCCATTTGAACTTGAGTGCGATGGGGATGTTAGCATTTCTAGTTGGGCTATTTATCTTCTATCAAGCCATGTCGATGACCTTGACTCAACGTCAGCCTCTGGTTGGGAATTTAAGACAGATGGGGGTGTCGGGTTGGCAGTTAGCTCAGGCGTTGCTACTCGAACTCTTTGCCTTAGTTTTTGTCGGTTGGCTATGTGGCAACATCTTAGGTATGTTACTGGCTAATCAGCTTATTCCAACGGTATCTGCGAGCTTAGGCGATTTGTATGACACCAATATTGGATTGTCGATCGCATGGGACTGGCGTTCTAGCCTATACAGCTTTTATCTTTCGTTAGCCGGAGCAATAGTGGCTTGTGCTTGGCCTTTGGTTCGTTTGCTACGGTCTCAACCAAGTCGATTGACGACTAGATTATCCCTTGTTCGATTTGCTGGTGCTGAATTCACTATTCAAGCGCTTATTGCTTGTGCGTGTTGTGTTGCAGCGATTGCTCTTTACCAAGCTCCGCAAACTCAAGAGACAGGTTTTGCAATTATTGCGTTAATGCTGCTAAGTGTCGCGCTCTTTACGCCTTATATTATCTGGAAAGTCTTTGAAAGCTTGTCGTACACTTTGCGTTGGGTGAAGGTACGTTGGTTCTTTGCTGACGCGGCGGCGAGCATGAGTTACCGTGGTGTAGCTACGATGGCGTTTATGTTGGCAATGGCTGCCAATATTGGTGTAGAAACCATGGTCGGCAGTTTCCGAGATACAACGGATAAATGGTTAACCCAACGACTAGCGGCGGATTTATACATTTACCCAAACAATAGTGCAGCGGCACGCATGAGCACTTGGCTGACCAAACAGCCGGAAGTGGACTCAGTATGGTGGCGCTGGGAAAAAGATATCTCAACCGACAAAGGTGCGTTGCAAGTTGTCAGCACAGGTGCATCAGAAGGGGAGCTTGATGCCCTGACGGTTAAACTGGGTATTCCTAATTATTGGTATCATTTGCATCATTCAAAAGGGGTTATGATCAGTGAATCCATGGCTCTTAAGCTTGGAATTCGTCCCGGAGACTATATCGACTTAACTGGTAAGCTCGGTTCTGGTTGGCAAGTCGTCGGCGTCTATTACGACTATGGCAATCCGTACAATCAAGTCTTGTTATCACATCGTAACTGGCTTTATGCCTTTGCCGGGAGTGGTTCCGTTGCTCTCGGGGCTGTCTTAAATGATGGTGTGAATCCGATTGGCCTCAAACGGCGACTAGAAACCATCTTCAGGCTTGATGCCGAACGGATTTTTGATAACAGCCATATCCACAGTCAGGCAATGAGAGTCTTTGATCGGACCTTCTCGATTGCGGACACCCTAGGTAACATTACGCTTGTGATTGCCGTGTTTGGTATTTTCTTTGCCACTGTTGCGGGTGAGGTCTCGCGTCAAAAGCATATCTCTTTGTTGCGCTGCCTAGGTATGTCTGGAAGAGAGTTGATTTTGATGGGCAGTTTGCAGCTGTTCGTATTTGGTGCGATAGCGATTCTCATAGCCATGCCTTTGGGATTAGCCCTGGCCAACCTGGTGGTTGATATCGTCATAAAACAATCTTTTGGTTGGACTTTAGAGGTTCAGTTTATTCCGACGGAGTATCTACATTCTGGTGCTTTAGCCATGCTTTCATTGATGGTTGCGGGCGCTATTCCAGTGTTAAGAATGGTGCGCAATACGCCGATGAAATCACTAAGAGATTCGTTATAGATGAGCAGTAGAAGTAAGAGAATACTTGGGGTTTTCGCTATTACGCTCATCTTAAGTGCGTTTGCTTTGGTAGCTCTGTATGAACACAGCGCAAGTAACAATATTGCCGTTAGAACGAATGAGGTAAGTTCTGTTCTAGTGTCTAAACCGACTCAGGTGTTTGAGCCTGTTCTACCGGATAACCCTGTTGTTATTCCTCGAGATTTTGCCTTCCACAATGAATACCAACATGGCTGGTGGCACTTCTTTGCTAATGTTGAGGATCAATACGGCGAAAAATATGGTGTCCAGTGGAGCTACTTCAGAATAGCCTCTAATGATAGCAACATGTCGGGCTGGTTGAGCCCCCAGCTGTTTATATCCCATGTTGTCGTCTCTAATAAAGACAAAGTCTGGCGAGAGCAACGTGTCGCTCGTGGTGGAATTGGACAGGCTGGAATGACGTCTAAGCCATTTCGCCTTTGGATAGACAACTGGTTCTGGCGCTCTCTAGGTCGTACGCCATTTCCAGGATTGTTGGACGCGCAGACAGACACGTTTAAAGTACGTTTAAAGACGACTACACGTGGTCCATTTGTTATTCCTCGTGAGCGTGGTTATGTGGTTAAACATGATCTACTGCCAATTGCATCCCATAACTTAACAGCCCCGTTTCTAGCCGTTGAAGGCCAGTTAGAGCTCGCACCTGATAAGGTGATTGATGTTAAGGGTACGGGTTGGATGAGCAAAGAGTGGGGCAGTGGGCTACTTGCTGAAGATCAACAAGGTTGGGACTGGTTTGTCTTCCACTTGGATGATGAAACAACACTCTCAATAAACCGTTACCGCCATGACAGTCAATTGCCTTATGTGTTTGGTACTCTAGCGACCAACGATGGGAAAGTCGTGACTTTATACAATGAAGATATCGAAGTGTTGCCGCTGAAAGAAGAAGTACTAGCAAATGGAAAAATCATTCCAACGAGCTGGATGATCAATGTTCCTCATCTCTCGGTTAGCCTCGAAACTCAGGTGATGAACACCAATTTGTGGTTGCCATTTGTACTTCCTTATTGGGAAGGGCCAATAACGACGTCAGGTAGTCACAATGCTCAAGGTTTTATGCAACTGACTGGGTATTGAATTAAAGATACAGTCAAGCCCGTGATATAAAAGCCACTTCTTATCTGATGAGAAGTGGCTTTTTGTATTTTATGTGGAATTTCCGATACTTTGCCTATAATGAAACAGAGAAATGAAGTGAACATTAAAAAGTGTGTATCGGAAAAACCGAAAGATATAATCTAAACAATCGATTTTTCCTGATGTAACCAACTCTATAAACTCAACTGTATTCATTGTTAATCGCTTATTAACATAATAAATATAAGGACAATATCATGAGTGATATTATTCGCGATTTTTTCAAATTAGAGTCTGCCGGAGGCATTCTACTAGTTATTGCTGCTGCAATCGCTATGACAATCGCAAACACTTCTCTTAACGATGCATACCAAGGGTTTCTTCACACATACGTGTTAGGTATGTCGGTTTCACACTGGATCAACGATGGTTTGATGGCAGTCTTCTTCTTATTGATTGGTCTTGAAGTTAAGCGTGAGCTACTTGAAGGCGCTCTAAAATCAAAGGAAACCGCTATCTTCCCTGCCATTGCTGCTGTAGGCGGTATGGTTGCGCCAGCGTTGGTTTACCTGATGTTCAACTACGGTGATGCACAAGCGGTTCAAGGTTGGGCAATTCCTGCGGCAACTGACATTGCCTTTGCATTGGGTATTATGGCTCTGCTCGGTAAACGTGTACCAGTGAGCCTGAAAGTATTCTTGCTTGCTCTGGCGATTATTGATGACCTAGGTGTTGTTGTGATTATCGCCCTGTTCTACACAGGTGACTTATCTACCACTGCATTGGCTGTTGGCTTTGCAATGACCGCGGCACTGTTTATGCTCAACGCTAAGAAGGTGACCAAACTCACTCCATATATAATAGTTGGTGCTATCTTGTGGTTTGCGGTATTGAAGTCCGGTGTTCACGCAACACTAGCAGGCGTGGTGATCGGCTTTGCAATTCCTTTGAAGGGCAATAAAGGCGAGCATTCACCACTTAAGCATATGGAGCACGCACTTCACCCGTACGTTGCGTTTGGTATTCTTCCACTGTTCGCATTCGCTAACGCAGGTATTTCGTTAGAAGGCGTGTCGATGGACGGCTTAACTTCAATGCTGCCTCTTGGTATCGCGCTTGGTCTATTGGTTGGTAAACCGCTTGGTATCTACTCATTTAGTTGGCTTGCTGTGAAATCAGGTGTGGCTAAACTACCTGAAGGTATTACTTTCCGTCATATCTTTGCAGTATCAGTCCTGTGTGGTATCGGCTTTACGATGTCTATCTTCATCTCGTCACTGGCTTTCGGTCAAGTGAACGCAGAGTTTGATACTTATGCTCGATTGGGTATCTTGATGGGCTCGACGACAGCTGCTCTGTTGGGTTACTTCCTACTGCATATTTCGCTGCCAAAGAAGAGCGTAAGTGTTGAGAGTAACGCACAGGTCAAATCTCAGCACTAAAGACCAAACAACAGAAATTAGAAAGCGCCTTTCAATGGGCGCTTTTTTGTAACGAGTGGATAAGTTATTTTTCGATAACGGTAAAGATAGTCCACTCTTCGATCACCTCTTCTTTCAAACCTACTACCGTTGCAGTTACACGGCGGTTTAATGCATGTGAAGTTTCATCTTCACCCTCCGATTCAAGTCTTGTTTCTCCATACCCAACGATGGTAACTCTGCTAGGTTCTGTTCCATAGGAAAGTAGTTCGTCTTCAACTGCATGCGCGCGTTTCTTTGACAGCTCTAAGTTGTACTCAGGGGTACCGATTTTACTCGCGTAGCCTTGAATTTGAATTGAGGCCGACTTATAGCGCTCCAAAAACTCAGCCATGGTCTGAATTTGATCTGAAAATATAGGGTTTATTTCATAAGAATCGTTGGCAAATAAGATTCGAAGCTGGCGTTCTTCCTCTTCAAAAAGAGCCGCACCACAGCCATCATTATCCACTTGCGCGCCAGATGGTGTGCCGGGACAGATATCACGCGCATTGACAACGCCATCTCTGTCGTCATCAGTAAGATCCGATATTTGGTTCGCCACAGGCGTGTTGATGTAATCGTACTCGTCTTCGGCAATCACTGCGCTAATGGGGATGAAAGCCATAAGGGTAAATGGGATAAACTGTTTAACTTTCATATTAATACTCCACTCGCTCAGTCCACTCTTCAGGTGTGTCTACTAGCAAAGCGTCAAGCAGATTGCCGGTTGCGTTCATTACGCGGTACTTAGCGTATTGTTCAGCGTAATGAGCATCTAAATAATCCTTTCTCGCTTCGAATAGCTCATTCTCTGTATTAAGTAAATCAAGTAAGGTTCGTTGACCAATGCGGTACTGTTTCTCGTAAGCAATGACGGTTTCAGACGCTGAGTCTACGTGGTCTGCCAAAAAGTTCTTTTGTTGCAATGTTAAATCCAATGCACTCCAAGATAGTCGAAGGCTTTCTTCAACTTGACGAAAAGCATTGTCACGCAGATCTTTGGCTTGGTTGAGCTGGTAAGCCGCTCTTTCAGACAGATCGCTGTCTGAGCCACCGTTATATAGGTTGTATCGCATGCGAAGCATAGCTAAGGTTTCGTCACTACTGCCTCGGTCGCCACCAGCGTCATCACGCCACGTTTGACTCGCTTCAATGGAAAATGTTGGGTAGTAATTACCTTTAGATTGTTTGTACTGAAAGCGTGCGGAATCAACATCGACTTGAGAGACCTTGATCACGGGGTGCTTTTCATAAGCCTCGACGAGCGCATCTTGTAAAGAAAGGGGCAGCTTAGTTTCATCCGCTCTTGGATAGATTAAGCCCAGTGGCTGTTGCCCGACTAAACGCGTGAACTGCGTATGGGTATCAACAAGATTGTTTTGAGCTGCAAGGAGATTCCCGTGAGCTTTCGCTATACGAGCTTCTACTTGCGATACATCCGCAGTCGAGCCGATTCCTGAGTCAGCACGACGTTGAATATCGCGGTAAATCTCTTTGTGAACGGCTAGATTACTTTCCGAAAGAGCGAGTATCTCAGTCGCTTTTACAGCATCAAGGTAAACTTGAGTGACACGAAGCGCGAGATCTGAGGCGTCTGATAAAAGTTGGAAGCGAACGGATTCGGCATCAGCCGCGGTTCTGTCCATATCGTTAAGAGTGGCATTACCGTCCCATAAGAGTTGGGTAAGGCTAATGGTTGCTTCTTTTCTCGTTAGATCAGAATCACTTCTCCCGGTCGATTCTGCTGGATTTATACCTTCATACCCAATACCCGCATCTAGATCCAAGCTTGGCAGATAAGCTCCGCCTGCGGCGTCGGCCTGTTTAACTGCACTTTTAAACTCGTTGAAGGTGCTTTTTAGTTCAGGGTTGGTAGCGAGTGTGATTGCGACTGCCTGCTCCAATGTTTGCGAGGAAGCAGTGAAGCTCGCAAGAACCACACAACTAGCGATAAGTGACTTTTTCAGGTTCAAGGGAGCCTCCTTAATGTCTGCTAAGTCAATAGTCAATTATCGTAGGAGCACGACACCCCTACAGTAAGTACCAAAAGCTTAGTCGACGTATTCCAAAAATGAGAATCTTTATGCGAAATTGATGAGTTGAATTATTAGTGACTTATAAACTTTCGTATGGACTTTTTTGCTATTGAGTGGAATGTCAGTAACTGGGGTTCTAGCTTTATAGGATGTGGGAGTATGCGAAAGTTTTAACACCATGAATGGGGTGGGGGGACTTATATCGCACAGATGGGAATTGGGTTATGAATGCGAAGAGTCTAGCGCCATTTATGTTAGCTAATACGACGGTAGTAATTGACATCAATGGTGAGATAAGAGAACTAGTACCAGGAGAGGTACCAGGGCCTGGAGAAGTCATTGTCGTTTTGGGACAGGGGGCCACCGCCGCAACCGAGCCGCAAATAGAAGCTCAGCTTATAGGTGATGGAGGTGAAAACTTCGATCTTAACTTGGACAATGAAATAGCTTCGATCATCGAGCAGATTGAAGAAGGTGTCGACCCAACTCAAAATGAAGACTTTGCTACCGCCGCCGGTGGACAAAATGGTTCGAGTCCTACAGGGACTGGAGACATCGAGCGAACTGGAGCCGAAACACTAGCGGAAACTCAATTTGATACAACAGGTCTTGAGTCTCAAGGCCTTTCTGAAACACAGAGCCTCGCTCTACTCGATCTAGTGGCGCAGGCCGTCTTTGTTGGAGATGATGCCGTTACCGTGTTTGAAACGGATGTTCCTTGGGTCATTACTGGTACGGTTGTCGCAACAGAAACAGATGTCCCGACATTTATTCCTCAAGAAGATGTCGCAGGTGACAACGGTACATTTTCTATTGATGCCGATGGTAATTGGACCTATGTAGCGAACAGCGCCTTTGATGAACTTAATATCGGTGATTCGCTCGTTGACGTATTCCCTATTGAATCTACTGACGGCACAGTTGGCAGTGTTACAGTGACGATTAACGGTACCAATGATCTTCCTCAATTTGTCGCGACAGATGATTTTGTCCCGGGTGGCAGTGAAGGGGAAGAGCAGCTTTCTACGTTTGCATTTGAAGACGGTGTTTACAGTTTTGATATACCAGAAAACACCGCGGCGGGAGTTGCCATTGGACAAGTAGCAGCGACTGACCCAGATAACGATGTTCTTATTTTCAGCATTTCGACAAATATTCAAAACGAAGGTGGAGAAGACCTATTTGCCATTGACCCAGATAGCGGGATTATTACCCTGACAGCGGCAGGTGCTGCGTCTTTTGTGAATGATTTTGAAATTCTTGAAAACGTCCACAATATCGTGGTCACTGTCACTGAAGGGGACGGAATTGGTGAGCCACAATCTGTCGATGTCGATGTGATATTTACTGAGCTTAATGAAGATGATAATGCACCAGTTTTCGAAGGCACTGACGAGGGAGGAGCGTATAACTTCGAATACGATGAAAACTCAACCGATGATTATGTCATTGGTACAGTTAGCGCCTCCGACGCCGATAGCGAGAACGTTACCTACAGCATTAAAACTAATGTGTTTAATGATGCTGAAGAGCCATTATTCGAAATCGATTCAGTCACCGGTGAAATTAGCTTAACCGCGGCTGGCGTTGCCGCGTTCACTAACGACTACGAGTTGGCCGAAAACGAGCACAGTATCGTGGTTACCGCGACGGAGGATGACGGTCTAGGGCCAGTTAAAACTACGGATGTAACGGTTAATCTGGATGAGCTCAACCTTGATGATAACGCACCTGTTTTCGAAGGTACCGATGAAGGCGGTGAATACAACTTCGAGTATGATGAGAACTCAACAGACGATTATGTGATTGGCACAGTTAGTGCGACGGATGCGGATGGGGAAAATGTCACTTATAGCATTAAAACCAATGTGTTTAATGATGCTGAAGAGCCACTTTTCGAAATTGATTCAGTCACTGGCGAAATCAGCTTAACCGCGGCCGGCGTTGCCGCGTTCACTAACGACTACGAGTTAGCCGAAAATGAACATAGCATCGTGGTCACCGCGACGGAAGATGAAGGCTTTGGTACGGTCAAAACCACCGATGTGACGGTTAATCTGGATGAAGTTAACCTTGATGATAACGCACCTGTATTCGAAGGCACCGATGAAGGTGGCGAATATAACTTTGTATACAACGAAAACTCAACTGATGACTACGTGATTGGCACCGTCAGTGCGACGGATGCGGACGGTGAAAATGTCACTTACAGCATTAAAACCAATGTGTTTAATGATGCTGAAGAGCCATTATTCGAAATCGATTCAGTCACTGGTGAAATTAGCTTAACGGCGGCTGGCGTTGCTGCGTTCACTAACGACTACGAGTTAGCCGAAAACGAGCACAGCATCGTTGTCACCGCGACCGAAGATGAAGGCTTGGGTCCGGTCAAAACCACCGATGTCACGGTTAATTTGGATGAGGTTAACCTTGATGATAACGCACCCGTATTCGAAGGCACCGATGAAGGCGGTGAATACAACTTTGAGTATGATGAAAACTCAACCGACGACTACGTGATTGGCACCGTCAGCGCCTCAGATGCAGATGGGGAAAATGTCACTTACAGCATTAAAACCAATGTGTTTAATGATGCTGAAGAGCCACTTTTCGAAATCGATTCAGTCACCGGTGAAATTAGCTTAACCGCGGCTGGTGTTGCCGCGTTCACCAACGACTACGAGCTGGCAGAAAACGAGCACAGCATCGTGGTCACCGCGACTGAAGATGAAGGCTTGGGTCCAGTCAAAACCACTGATGTGACGGTTAATCTGGATGAGGTTAACCTTGATGACAACGCGCCAGTATTTGAAGGCACCGATGAAGGCGGTGAATACAACTTCGAATACGATGAAAACTCAACTGATGACTATGTGATTGGTACAGTCAGTGCGACGGATGCAGACGGTGAAAATGTCACTTACAGCATTAAAACCAATGTGTTTAATGATGCTGAAGAGCCCTTGTTTGAGATTGATTCAGTCACTGGTGAAATCAGCTTAACCGCAGCTGGCGTTGCAGCGTTTACTAACGACTACGAGTTAGCGGAAAATGAACACAGCATTGTGGTTACGGCAACAGAAGATGAAGGCTTCGGTCCGGTTAAAACTACCGATGTCACGGTTAATCTCGATGAAGTTAATTTGGATGATAATGCGCCAATATTTGAAGGCACCGATGAAGGTGGTGAATATAACTTTGAGTATGATGAAAATTCAACCGATGACTACGTCATTGGCACCGTCAGCGCCTCTGATGCGGATGGGGAAAATGTCACTTACAGCATTAAAACCAATGTGTTTAATGATGCTGAAGAGCCACTTTTCGAAATCGATTCAGTCACTGGCGAAATCAGCTTAACGGCGGCTGGTGTTGCCGCGTTCACCAACGACTACGAGCTCGCAGAAAATGAGCACAGCATCGTAGTTACGGCGACCGAAGATGAAGGCTTGGGTCCAGTCAAAACCACCGATGTCACGGTTAATCTGGATGAGGTTAACCTTGATGATAACGCGCCAGTATTTGAAGGCACCGATGAAGGCGGTGAATACAACTTCGAATACGATGAAAACTCAACTGACGACTATGTGATTGGTACAGTTAGTGCGACGGATGCAGATGGTGAAAATGTCACTTACAGCATTAAAACCAACGTGTTTAATGATGCTGAAGAGCCCTTGTTTGAGATTGATTCAGTCACTGGTGAAATCAGCTTAACCGCAGCTGGCGTTGCAGCGTTCACTAACGACTACGAGTTAGCCGAAAATGAACATAGTATCGTGGTTACCGCGACGGAAGATGAAGGTTTCGGCCCGGTTAAAACCACCGATGTGACGGTCAATCTGGATGAAGTTAATCTGGATGATAACGCCCCAATATTTGAAGGCACCGATGAAGGTGGTGAATATAACTTTGAGTATGATGAAAATTCAACCGATGACTACGTCATTGGCACCGTCAGCGCCTCTGATGCGGATGGGGAAAATGTCACTTACAGCATTAAAACCAATGTGTTTAATGATGCTGAAGAGCCACTTTTCGAAATTGATTCAGTCACTGGCGAAATCAGCTTAACGGCGGCTGGTGTTGCCGCGTTCACCAACGACTACGAGCTCGCAGAAAATGAGCACAGCATCGTAGTTACGGCGACCGAAGATGAAGGCTTGGGTCCAGTCAAAACCACCGATGTCACGGTTAATCTGGATGAGGTTAACCTTGATGATAACGCACCAGTATTTGATCCAAACGACGGCGATCAGTATGCGTTCTCCTACTTTGAAAACAATACAGAAGACTATGTGATTGGTACTGTCTCTGCGACGGATGCAGACGGTGAGGATGTCACCTACAGCATCAAAACAAATATTTTCAATGACGCTGACGAGCCGCTATTTGAGATTAACCCAACCAACGGGAACATAAGTCTAACAGCAGCAGGGGTGTTGGCATTTACCAACAATTTCGAAGCGTTAGCTAATGTACATACACTTGTTGTAACCGCCACCGAAGTTGATGGTTTTGGTATCCAGAAATCGACAGACATCGATGTCGTACTTAGCGAACTTAATGTCAATGAGCTTCCCGTTTCCGAAGACTTCAACGTTGATGCCGGTGACGCGATCTTTGTGCCTATCATTTTTGATTCCGATGACGAAGACTTGGACCATATCTCTGATGAAGACGATGATTTTAATGGCGTAGAACTTAACGTCATGATTACTTCTCTTCCTCAATATGGCACCTTACTCTACACCGATGACTTTGGTGAAACTCGGGTGATTACTGAAGCAGATCTTCATGTCATTGGGGATGAAATCGACCCTGAAAAATTGTTTGATCCTGACAACTTTACCTATGTACCAGGCCCGGGTGACCCATTTGAAATCGGTTATAGTGGCGACCCAGATGACATAGTCCTAGATGAAGATGGGTTCTACAACTGGGGTGAGTGGGTGAGTGATACAGAGCGCCTCATTACGTTGGATAACGGTAATATAATAGGTATCTCAATTACCGATAACAACAACAAACCACTTAAACAGTATACCGGGGATCAACCGCACGTCGGCTGGGGTATTGGTGATACTGATGGTAACGGGATGAACAAACAAGAAACCTTAATCATTGATCTAAGTGACAACCCACTTGATGTAGTGACTTTTGGTTTAGACGGCATGGGAGGTTCATTTAATACCAACAGCAACGTCTATGTTGAAGTTACCTACACGTTCGCAGATGGTACAACTCATGTAGAACAGTACCAGAAAGATGAAGGTGATGTCGGTAATCAGCAAATTCTATACGATTTCAGCTACTCCTCGCCAGATAATCCAATTGTACAGATGGAATTGAGTTCAACTGGAGGCAACTGGGAGCTGAGATACCTATCTGGCACCCAAGATATTACTGAAGATGTAACATTCGATTATGTGGCGGTCGACTCAGACCTAGCTGTTAGTAATGAGTCAACGGTTACCATTGATGTATCAGACTCACCAGAGTATGAGGTGTTATCTGCGGCTGAAGGGGATGATTTGGATGCCGACTTAGGTAACCAGGTTATGCTTGGTGATGAAAACGACAACGTGTTTGTCTGGCTAGATGCCACTCTCGATAACGGAACTGACGTCGTCGACAACTTTGATTTAGGCAGCGACTTGATAGACTTGAGAGGTATTTTAGAAGAAGACGATAATGTCTTAGTCGGTGACTTAATTGACTCTATTAGTGCTGAAGTCGATGGCGATGACATCGTAATGACAGTGACTGATGAAGGTAGAGAGCAAACCATCATTCTTGAAGGAGTGACCAACGCATTTGAAGATGCTGGACTCGTTGAAAACAACTCAATAACCAGTGAGTTAGAAATGTTAACTCAAGTGCTCAAAACAGATGCAGCGTAATCATTTTGGCTTATAAGACCAACCAATCGGTTGGTCTTTTTTTGATAATTAGGTCATTATTTTAATCGGATCGTGAAAACTTATTGCCAGATGATTTCAATTTATGATAATTTTCGCCGCAATCTCGGAGAAGAGTCTCAATAAGGACATTCTGGGGGATACGCGTGATGGCATTCGGGCTGAGTGAACATCACGTAGGGTAGGTATCGGCAAGTCCTTTTGTCGATAGACGGGATACTAATGTCGTTAAGCGGCATGTGAATGGGAAACCCAACATTGAACTCACACAACAAAACTACATTAATCAGCTTAGTTCTTCCTCAATGCCCTGTTTTACAGGACAGTTGCATTACTGAACCTTGATCTAATTTCTCGATATGTAATCCATCCATGATGGATCGTTTTCTCGTATGCGCTTTTTAAATATGTCGCGCTACGGCTTGCTATACCCTCAGTTTAGAATTTGTTCTTACGAGGGGAAAGAATTATATTTCAAGGGATTAAATCATGAGCACAGCCTTTGAAGTCGATAACACAGTGATGAGCACTGCTATCGCAACTCCTTTTTCAACTCAGATTCCAGTTTTGGAAGGAACCTACGATCTGACTCCAGATCAGATCCTACTAGACCAAGAGCAACATGAATCTGAGGTTCGTTCTTATCCACGACGCTTGCCTATTGCTATTAAACAGGCCTACGGTGCGCTTGTTGAAGACACTCGTGGTCAGTTATTTTTAGACTGCCTCGCTGGCGCAGGCACTCTGGCGTTGGGATATAACCATCCAGAAATCAATCAAGCGCTAAAAGCTCAGCTAGACAGTGGCCTGCCGTACCAAACGCTTGATATCGCTACCCAAGCAAAAACGCACTTTATCAAAACTGTAAAAGAGTTTTTGCCACAAGAGTTGGCCGACGATTGTGTCATTCAGTTTTGTGGACCTTCTGGTGCAGACGCCGTTGAAGCCGCGATTAAGCTTGCCAAGCAAACTACAGGCAGAAACACCATGTTTGCTTTCCGTGGTGCATACCACGGTATGACAAATGGCACGATGGGAATGATGGGTAACCTAGGGACTAAGGCACGTCGAACTGGCCTAATGTCTGACGTTCACTTTATGCCGTTCCCATATAACTTGCGCTGTCCATTTGGACTTGGTGGCGACGAAGGGGCAAAAGCAAGCATTCGCTATATTGAACGTCTATTGCACGATGACGAAGCGGGTATCATGAAACCTGCGGCGATTGTTGTTGAACCTGTACAAGGTGAGGGTGGGGTTGTTCCAGCACCTGCTTTCTGGCTTAAAGAACTACGTCGTATCTGTGATGAGCATGGGATCTTGCTGATTTTTGATGAGATTCAATGTGGTGTCGGCAAATCAGGCTATAACTTCGCATTCGAAGAAGCAGGCATTGTTCCCGATATTCTATGTCTGTCGAAAGCGATTGGCGGCGGTATGCCAATGTCTTTGCTCGTGATTAACAAGCAGCACGACACATGGAAACCGGGCGAGCATACGGGCACATTCCGTGGTAACCAGTTAGCGATGGTCTCTGGTGCTAAAGCGCTAGAAATTATCCAACGCGACAACTTAGTTGAGCACGCCAATATTGCTGGTCAGTATTTGCGTCACGGCTTAGAAGCGATTCAAGCACGAGTAAATTGCATCGCAGAAGTTCGTGGTAAGGGTTTAATGCTTGGTGTCGAAATTCGCAAGCCGGGCAGTGAACTGAATAAATTTGGTGAGCCTGTCTCGGACGGTGAACTCACATTGAAAATCCAACGCGCTGCGTTAGAACGTGGTCTGATGGTTGAAAAAGGTGGACGTGACGGTTCCGTGATCCGTTTTCTTCCGCCATTGATTATCTCTTTCGAGCAAATTGATTTTGCTCTGCGCGTGCTTGAAGAAGCGATTATTGTCGCGGGCGGTAGTCATCTTGATTCACAAGAGGGCAACGCTGCGTGGAAGCAGCATTTTGTTCAAACAGGTGAGTCTGGCAGTGACGAGTTCGCTAAAGCCATGAATCACACTACAGCGAAAATGAAAGCGGTGTTTGAGCAAATTGGTGCGCCATATTCTGGTTTAGAACCTAAGCAGCTTGAGCAGGCAATCAACGCTGTTGATCTCGATAATAAAAACGCTTCGTTGATTGACGTGATTGGTGAGACGGCAGACTTAGTTGCCAAGAACTCAATCATAGTGCAGCACCCTGACTGTATTGCGCATCTTCACACGCCACCATTGATGCCTTCGATTGTCGCTGAGGCGATGATCGCTGCGCTAAACCAATCAATGGACTCTTGGGATCAAGCATCCGCAGCCACTTACGTTGAACAGAAAGTGATTGACTGGATGTGCGAGAAATATGAGTTAGGTACTCAAGCAGACGGTATCTTCACCAGTGGTGGAACCCAAAGTAACCTGATGGGCTTATTACTCGCACGCGATTGGATTGCCGATAAGCTTGATTCACATTCGATTCAAAGGCTAGGTCTACCAGAGTACGCGAGTAAGTTGCGTATCCTGTGCTCGAAGAAATCTCACTTTACAGTGCAAAAATCTGCTTCTTTGCTCGGTTTAGGTGAAAGCTCAGTTTGCTGTGTTGATGCCAACCCGAATGGAACCATCAAGGTTGACGCCTTAAAGGTTGAAATCGAGGCATTGAAATCGCAGGGCCTAATACCGTTTGCTGTAGTGGGTACGGCGGGCACAACCGATCACGGTGCGATTGATGACTTAGCATCTATTGCTGATATCGCTGAGCAAAATGCCTTGTGGTTCCACGTTGACAGTGCCTACGGCGGCGCATTGATTCTAAGCAGCCATAAGTCGCGTTTAGCGGGTATTGAGCGAGCAGATTCAGTCAGCGTTGACTTCCATAAGTTGTTCTATCAAACAATCAGTTGTGGCGCGGTGTTGCTAAAAGACAAAGCGAACTTTAAGTACCTTCTTCATCATGCTGATTACCTGAATCGCGAACATGATGAACTGCCTAATTTAGTCGATAAGTCGATTGCAACGACCAAGCGTTTTGATGCACTAAAAGTCTTTATGACGATGCAAAGCGTAGGTCCAGAGACGTTGGGTAAAATGTATGACCACCTTCTTGAGCAGACTCAACAAGTGGCGGATCTGATTGAAAGTGACTCGGCATTTGAGCTACTCGCACAGCCTTCACTGTCGACTGTGCTGTTTAGAGTGTGTGACTCGCACACTAGCGATTTAGATGAATTGAATAAGACTCTAAGACTGCAGGCCCTGACTCGTGGCATTGCCGTACTTGGAGAAACAGTAGTGAATGATAAGTCGGCGCTTAAATTTACTATTCTAAACCCTTGCTTGAAGATTTCTGACTTTGAGTCTTTATTAAACAAAATCAAAAATTTAGCTTCTGAGCTAGCGAAATAAAGGTAACGTAATACTATGGCTATTTTACAAATTGGTGCAGGTGGTGTCGGTTGGGTTGTAGCGCACAAAGCAGCGCAAAACAACGATGTACTAGGTGACATTACTATTGCGTCTCGCACAATCGGTAAATGTGAAAAGATCATCGAATCTATCCAGAAGAAAAACAACCTTAAAGACAGCTCGAAGAAACTTGAAGCTCGTGCCGTCAACGCGGATGAGGTGGAAGCGTTAGTTGCTCTAATCAAAGAAGTGCAACCTGATCTGGTTATCAACGCGGGTCCTCCGTGGGTAAACATGGCGATTATGGAAGCGTGTTACCAAGCGAAGGTAAACTACCTAGATACATCAGTGGCGGTTGACCTATGTTCTGAAGGTCAGCAGGTTCCACAAGCTTACGATTGGCAGTGGGGTTACCGCGAGAAGTTTGCTGAAGCGGGTATTACGGGTATTTTAGGCGCAGGTTTCGATCCGGGCGTAGTATCTGTATTTGCTGCTTACGCGGTGAAGCATCTGTTTGATGAGATCGATACGATTGACGTAATGGATGTTAACGCGGGCGATCACGGTAAGAAGTTCGCTACTAACTTTGACCCAGAAACCAACATGCTGGAAATTCAGGGTGATTCTTTCTACTGGGAAAACGAAGAGTGGAAACAAGTTCCTTGTCACTCACGTATGCTTGAATTCGATTTCCCTAACTGTGGTACACACAAAGTTTACTCTATGGCGCACGATGAAGTTCGTTCAATGAAAGAGTTTATCCCAGCGAAACGTATTGAGTTTTGGATGGGCTTTGGTGACAAGTACCTAAACTACTTTAACTGTATGCGTGACATCGGTCTGCTTAGTCCAGATCCTCTAACACTGCATGACGGTACGGTTGTTCAACCTCTACACGTTTTGAAGGCACTGCTTCCAGATCCAACTTCACTTGCTCCGGGTTACACTGGCTTAACTTGTATCGGTACTTGGGTTCAAGGTAAGAAGGACGGTAAAGAACGCAGCGTATTTATTTACAACAACGCTGACCACGAAGTGGCTTACGAAGATGTAGAACACCAAGCGATCTCTTACACAACGGGTGTTCCTGCTATTACAGCAGCGCTACAGTTCTTCCGTGGTGAGTGGGCGGATAAGGGTGTGTTCAACATGGAACAGCTAAACCCAGACCCATTCCTAGAAACAATGCCGAGCATTGGTCTTGATTGGCATGTTCAAGAGCTTGAAGCGGGTAAAGGTCTGCCAGTCATTCACGAACTTAAAAAGTAACGACTGATTTTTTAGTTTGGTATCAAAAGGGGACAGTAGTGTTCCCTTTTTTAGGTATAGGAAGTGGGCATTAGTAATTTTAATTTTGTAACTCACTTCGTTCAGACAGGACAAAATTGAAAATTACCAATGCCAACCCATTTGGTTTTACTCTTTCACCTTTAGTTAGAGCTTGAGTACATATAAATGACATCGAATAAAGAACAACTCAAAACCCCTTACTTTATGATCAACGAAGATAAGTTGATTGAAAATCTAGAGAAAGCAAAACAGCTGAAAGAAATCTCTGGTGTGAAACTGGTGTTGGCACTCAAATGTTTCTCTACGTGGGGTGTGTTTGACATTATTAAGCCTTACTTAGATGGCACCACAAGCTCTGGTCCTTTTGAAGTAAGGCTTGGCCATGAAACGTTTGGCGGTGAAACGCACGCATACAGTGTGGGCTACAGTGAAGATGACGTACGTGAAGTGGCTGATATTTGTGACAAGATGATCTTTAACTCGCAGTCTCAGCTCGCGGCTTATCGTCATATCGTTGAAGGTAAAGCATCCGTAGGTTTACGTTTAAATCCGGGTGTTAGCTATGCGGGTCAAGATCTGGCAAATCCAGCGCGCCAGTTCTCTCGATTAGGGGTACAAGCGGATCACATCAACCCAGAAGTGTTCGATGACATTGATGGTGTGATGTTCCATATGAATTGCGAAAACAAAGATGTTGATGCGTTCATTGGTTTACTTGACTCGATCTCCGAGCAGTTTGGTCAATACCTAGATAAGCTTGATTGGGTAAGCATGGGCGGTGGCGTGTTCTTTACATGGCCGGGTTACGATATTGAGAAATTAGGCTTGGCGCTAAAAGCGTTTTCAGAAAAACACTCGGTACAGATGTACCTTGAGCCGGGTGAAGCTATTATTACCAAAACCACGGATCTTGTTGTGACTGTGGTTGATATTGTTGAGAACGTGAAGAAGACAGCGATTGTAGATTCAGCAACAGAGGCACATCGCTTAGATACGTTAATCTATGATGAGCCAGCATCGATTCTTGAAGCATCGGAGAGCGGTGAGCATGAATATGTGATTGGCTCTTGCTCTTGCCTTGCTGGGGACCAATTCTGTGTAGCTAACTTTGACAAGCCGCTAGAGATTGGTCAACGCCTCCACATCATGGATAGTGCAGGTTATACCATGGTTAAGCTTAACTGGTTCAATGGTTTGCGTATGCCGTCAGTCTACTGCGAGAGAAGCTCGGGAGAGGTTCAGAAGCTGAATGAATTTGATTATTCAGACTTTAAACGTTCACTCTCTCAATGGTCTGTGAACTAGACAAAAAAAAGAGAGCGATTCGTCGCTCTCTTATTCATTAGACTCTATTTTTAGTTTTCTACCATGACCCTTGTGTCTTCACTTAAAGACTCAAGTTCATTAGCCACGTCGCCAATACTGATTTGTTTTGGTAGTCGAATTGACAGGCTGGCTGTAAACAGACTTGAACTGACACCACCGCCACCCGCAATGAATACCCTTTGGCAATCCATATCAAGGATACTAATGCCTTGCCCATCTAAAACATGAGTGATTTCGTTGACGATACCCGCTCGATCATTGGAATCGAGTCTGAGTTGGTAAATAGTATCAACATCGTGAGCCAACTGATCTGAATCTGTAATTTGTACCAGTAAGTCAGGATGGGAAGTGAAGGCGTCTTTGACAAGGTGTTCGTTCGCACTAGGAAGCTCAACTTTAATCACCGCGGCAACTTGATCTTCGATGAAATTGACTTTGCTGATGAGCCATTTACCTCCATTTTCATGGGTAATAGCGGCAAGTTGCTTGATAGTGGCAGGCGTCGCTTTGCCAACGAAATTAACAATAAATGTGCTGTTCATATTGGGCCTCCAAACGCTGAGAAAGGCATGTGCTTTCAATATTTCTTAATAAGGAAAGCGATCTTAATACCTAACTTCAGTTTAGAATGCGCGCAAAGCTTGGGTTTGACCTGAGTCAAGTTTTACACCTAAATCCTTGTCACTGCTACGGATCTTTAACCGCGAGCACAAAAAAAGCGATGTAAAACATCGCTTTTTCAGCCAGAGGTGGTGTGATTTAAAAGCTAACTTTCATCTCAACGCCGTAGAAAACGTTGTCATAGCTAGCACCTGCATCCATAGCGAACTTAGCGGCATCTTGATTGCCGAACCAAGGTTTACTACTGTATTGGAATTCTGCACTTCCACCCCAAGCTCCGCTCACCCAACCGTGGATATGACCGACTGGATTGAGGAAAAACAGAGAAACATCGCCGACCGTTTCAGAGCCCAATACTTCGCCACCAGATGCGACAATGTTTTGTTCTGCTTCAAACATCATCTCACCGACGACAGCACCAAAGAACGGGGTAATAAAGATGTCCTGCCAAGAAGGCACTTCTGCAAAGGCTTCGACACCGTATTCCCAGAAGAAGGTCGACATCGTCGCTGAGTATAAGAAAGACTCAAATTCGTTAAAGCCGGCATGGCGAGCTGCTGTGTAGTAGACACCACCAAAATAAGGGTGCATGACATAGTTTAGGAAGTGCTCATCGCGGTCCCATGTAGGGCCCGAAGTGACATTGTCTTTCCATTTAGAGCCAAGACCACTAAGGTCACGGTCTTCTTCATCCCATTTTGTAATTGATTCGGGAAGAAGCGTCATCAAGCCGACCGTGGCAACACTCAGTCCTAAAATCGTGTAGGTTTGCCCCATTAAGTAATCCCAATCTTTGCCGTCGGAAACAGTGAGATATTTAGGTAAGCCTGGGCCTTCAAGTTTTAGGTCATTTTCCGTTAAACCGAGTGAAAATGGGTCTGACGATTGATATTGATAAGAATGATAGAAAAACGTGTCGGATTCAGCTTGATCTACAGTGTATGAAAACTCAATATGTTGATTAGAATCATGTACATTGGCACTGGCCTGGGCAGAAGCTGACAAAACTAAAGCGGTGATGCTTTTTTTCAACACTGAGTACTCCATCGTTATTATTTTAATGATCAGGGTCACAAGTATCCAACAAAGTTGGCGTATTGGGAATCTGAAATTGTCCTAATTAAGAAACTTAGTTGTTTTTTGGCCTAATGCCATAATAAATATCAGTTAAACTCATAAAATATGTGACGTTTTCCCACTAAGGATAAAATAATGTTGAAAATCGCAATGCTGAGCACTGGGGAAGAAGTCCTCCACGGAGACATCGTTGATACGAATGCTGCGTGGTTATCACAAAGATTTTTTGAACACGGCTTTAGCGTAACTAAGCGTTCAACCGTTGGCGACGAGATGTCAGCTCTTGTCGAAGAGTTAATGATGCTTAGCTTTAATAGTGATGTTGTCGTGGTGAACGGTGGGCTAGGTCCAACAAGTGATGACTTAAGCGCAGAAGCTGTGGCTGTCGCTTCAGAGACCGAGCTTGTCTTATATCCTGAATGGTTAGCAAGGCTAGAGAAGTTTTTTGCCTCTCGTGGGTTAGCTATGCCTGAGAGCAACCGTAAACAAGCCATGTTGCCAAAAGATTCGGTTCTACTTGATAACCCAATTGGAACTGCTTGCGGCTTCAAAATTCGCTTTAATGAGTGTGATTTCTACTTCACGCCGGGTGTACCGAGTGAATTTAAGCTAATGGTAGAGCAACAAATTCTGCCCGATATGAGAGCCACTCATAGTAATGTAATAGGGCAGGAGTGCAGTAAGCTTTATACTTTTGGCACTTCTGAGTCGGCGTTATCAGATAAGCTCGACAAGGTACAACTTCCTGATGGCTACACACTGGGTTACCGTTCGTACCTGCCTTACATTGAAGTGAAGTTGTTTGGCCCTAAGAATGATTTAGATAACCGAGTCAAACTGCTGCAGATTATCTTTAACCTGATTGAAAGCAATGTGGTGAGTGTTGATGAATCTATGCAGGACCATGTTGCCTATCTAATCCAAGAGCGGAAACAATCTATCGCGACGGCGGAACAATCGACTTATGGTTCGTTATCACACTGGCTGCAGTCCAAAGAAGTCGCAGCTCAATACTGTGGTCATGGCTGGGTGTTAGGCGAACGCGTTAATGTTGGTGATGAAAATGACGACCAACTTGCCGCCGCATTTGCCCTTGCTGGAGCAACGAAAGACAAATGTGCGACGGATATTGCCATAGTGACAGCCAAGGTTATTGATAAAACGTTCTCAGTTGCACTCGCCGCACCAGAAGGGGAGTGGGGACAAACGCTAACGTTCAATCGTAACTATACCCGCGAAGAGCGTACTTTGGTGATCACAACCGTGGCTGGGGATATGTTACGCCGTTACCTCAACGCTAAACCTATGTTTGCCCAGTACAGCTCATTGAGCAGAAACAAAGAAATGTTTGTGCCACGAAGCGCAATAGAAGCATAATTATTCAACTAGGATAGTGAGCCAATTTTGTCAAATTGGCTCAGTCTGCTGTTCTGTATTAAGTGAATGATCCTATTTCTTATTACTCATTCATACTCATATTATTTTTATATGCCAAATTCGAATATCGCTTAACTGGATGATTTTCAATAGAAGAGGATTTTGTCTTAGATTTGATACGTGCATTCGGCCAAATAACCTATAAAATGACAATTCAGGATTTCAATTGCTCAGGGAGGTTAGCATGTTTAATCAGTCCAAGATCCTTGTTTGGTATCAAGTGGCGAGCCAAAAAGTCTTTCTAGGTGAAGCACTTAATGGAAAGCATCAAGACGTTATCTCTTTGTGGCTACAAGCGCCAGAAGATAAGCCAAGTGGTGAGTATTTGGGCTATCGACTTTCGTTATTTGATGATGATGGAAGGGAGATCGCAGATAAGCCTGTTTCTATGCTGACTGCGGATGAGTTTTTGTCTGGAGCACGAGTTCAAATATAAGAACGGCCAGCATTAAGCTGGCCGTTGTCTATTTTGTGCATATTTATGCGCGTTTTTCTTTAAGCGAGTAATTGACACCTTCCACTTCAATGTCTGTTTTCGCCTTACAGATACACGGCAAAATTTCTTTTTCTTGCGTGTACGCCATTGCAAAACCAACGTATTCAACTTCACCTGAGACCAGTTTACAGCGGCAAGCGCCACAGTGCCCATCTCTACAGTTGTATTCAGGCTCTAACCCCGCATTCTCCATGGTTTCGAGAATGGTATTAGAAGGGTGAGACTGAACCGATGTAATAGCGTTGATTTTGATACTAGGCATTACAGTTCGAAATCCTTGAAGTCGTCTGCACGTACGTCGCTGTCGATCTGACCAACTAGGTAAGATGAAATTTCTGCTTCCTGTGGCGCAACCTGCACGTTATCTGAAGACAACCATGCATTAATCCAAGGAATTGGGTTAGAAGTTGCTTCTGGGTAAGCAGCGTCTAGGCCAACAGCTTGCATACGAATGTTGGTAATGTATTCAACGTACTGGCAAAGAATGTCTTTGTTCAGACCGATCATTGAACCATCTTTGAATAGGTATTCTGCCCACTCTTTCTCTTGCTCAGCAGCGTCTTTAAACAGCTCGAAACACTCTTGCTTACACTCTTCAGCGATTTGCATGAAAGAGAAGTCGTCTTGACCGTTACGTAGCAGGTTAATCATGTGCTGTGTACCGGTTAGGTGCAGCGCCTCATCACGAGCGATAAGCTTGATGATCTTAGCGTTACCTTCCATTAGCTCACGCTCAGCGAAAGCAAATGAACACGCAAAACTCACGTAGAAACGAATTGCTTCTAGTGCGTTCACTGACATCAAACAAACGTAGAGCTTCTTCTTAAGGTCGTGAAGGGTAATCTTCACTTCTTCGCCTTTGATGTTATGAGTACCTTCGCCGTAACGATGGTAATCATTAGTCATTTGAATCAGATCGTCGTAGTAGCGAGAAATGTCTTCAGCACGCTTAAGGATGTGCTCATTTTCTACGATGTCGTCAAACACTAGACCTGGATCATTCACGATGTTACGGATGATGTGAGTGTAAGAGCGTGAGTGAATTGTCTCTGAGAAAGACCAAGTTTCAATCCAAGTTTCTACTTCTGGTAGCGATACCAAGGGTAGTAGGGCAACGTTAGGGCTACGACCTTGGATAGAATCAAGTAGTGTTTGGTACTTAAGGTTTGAGATGAAGATGTGCTTTTCATGCTCTGGCAGCTTGTTGTAATCGATGCGATCGCTTGAAACGTCCACTTCTTCAGGACGCCAGAAGAAAGACAGTTGTTTCTCGATGAGTTTCTCGAAGATCTCGAACTTCTGTTGGTCGTAACGAGCTACGTTTACTGATTGACCCAAGAACATTGGTTCTTTTAGCTGGTCATTTTTGTTTCTGTTAAAAGTACTGTAAGCCATGGTGCCTCAATTCCTTTTAAGCCCCTCATGTCTGAGGGGCGAATAATTTGTTAAGCCTTGATAACCCTTTAGTCAGGATTATGGTTTAAATCTTACAACCGCCGCCTGCGCAATCGTCGTCTTGTGGTTGTACTGCGTCTTTCTGATCGTCGCTCGCGCCATCACGTGTGTTGTGGTAGTAAAGTGTCTTTACACCAAACTTGTACGCAGTGAGCAGATCTTGAAGCAGTTTCTTCATTGGCACTTTGCCACTTTCAAAACGCGTTGGGTCGTAGTTAGTATTTGCTGAAATCGCTTGGTCAACAAACTTCTGCATGATACCCACTAGGTGTAGATAACCATCGTTTGAACCGATGTTCCATAGCAGTTCGTAGTTGTCTTTGTACTCAAGGAAATCTGGCACTACTTGCTTCAGGATACCGTCTTTAGACGCCTTCACTGAAACGTAACCACGTGGTGGCTCAATACCGTTGGTCGCGTTAGAGATCTGAGAAGATGTCTCAGAAGGCATTAGCGCGGTTAGGGTAGAGTTACGTAGGCCGTGCGTCATGATTTCTTCACGTAGGCCATCCCAATCGTAGTGCAGTGGCTCGTCACAGATCTGGTCAACGGCTTTCTTGTAAGTGTCGATTGGCATTAAGCCTTTCGCGTAATTCGTTTCTTCGAATAAAGGACACTTACCTTGCTCTTTCGCCAACGCAACCGAAGCTTTCAGCAAGTAGTATTGCATCGCTTCAAATGTACGGTGTGTTAGACCATTTGCACTGCCATCTGAGTATTTCACTCCGTTCTTCGCTAGGTAGTAAGCGTAGTTGATAACACCCACACCTAGAGTACGACGGTTCATGGTTGACTTGTACGCCGCTGGTAGCGGGTAGTCTTGATAGTCTAGTAGTGCGTCTAGTGCACGAACCACGAGATCAGACAGCTCTTCGAAGTCATCAAGGGACTTAATTGCACCAAGGTTGAATGCAGATAGCGTACATAGCGCAATCTCACCTGAATCATCTTCTACGTTAGTTAGCGGCTTAGTTGGTAGCGCGATCTCTAAACATAGGTTCGACTGACGAACAGGAGCCACTTCAGAATCGAATGGACTGTGTGTATTGCAGTGGTCGACGTTCTGGATGTAGATACGGCCTGTAGAAGCACGCTCTTGCATCAAGATAGAGAACATCTCAATAGCTTTTACGGTCTCTTTCTTAACTGAAGGATCATTTTCGTACTTCACGTACAGACGTTCGAACTCGTCTTGGTTTTCAAAGAATGCGTCGTAAAGCCCAGGTACATCTGATGGTGAGAACAGAGTAATGTTGCCACCTTCAACTAGACGTTGGTACATCAAGCGGTTCAGCTGTACGCCGTAGTCCATGTGACGAACACGGTTCTCTTCAACACCACGGTTGTTCTTAAGAACCATCAGTGCTTGAGATTCACCATGCCATAGTGGATAGAACACAGTCGCCGCACCGCCACGAACACCACCTTGAGAACAACATTTAACCGCTGTTTGGAAGTATTTGTAGAAAGGGATACAGCCCGTGTGGAATGCTTCACCACCACGGATCTCTGAACCTAGAGCACGGATACGACCCGCATTGATACCAATACCAGCACGTTGAGAAACGTAACGAACAATAGAGCTTGCTGTCGCGTTGATTGAATCTAGGCTATCGCCACACTCAATAAGTACACATGAGCTGAACTGACGAGTAGGAGTACGTACGCCAGACATGATTGGCGTAGGTAGAGAAATTTTGAATGTCGATGTCGCGTCGTAGAAGCGCTTGATGTAATCAAGACGTGTCTCTTTCGGGTATTTCGCGAATAGACAAGCAGAAACTAGGATGTAAAGGAACTGAGCACTTTCGTAGATCTCACCGGATACACGGTTTTGAACAAAGTACTTACCTTCAAGCTGTTTTACGGCTGCATAAGAAAAATCGAGATCGCGCTTGTGATCAATGTAGGCGTCTAGCTCATCAAGTTCTGCTTTGGTGTAGTCTTCCAGAATGTGCTGGTCGTATTTACCCATGTCCACAAGGCGAGCAACGTGATCGTATAGCGTTGGTGGCTCATACTGGTCGTACGCTTTTTTACGTAGATGGAATACAGCCAAACGTGCCGCTAGATATTGGTAATCAGGCGTCTCTTCAGAAATCAAATCTGCTGCAGACTTGATGATGGTTTCATGGATATCAGATGTAGTGATACCGTCGTAGAACTGAATGTGAGCGCGTAGTTCTACTTGAGATACAGAGACGTTGTCTAGACCTTCGGCAGCCCAGGTGATAACGCGATGGATCTTTTCGAGATCAATACTTTCTTTGCGTCCGTCACGCTTAGTAACGGTAAGTTGTTGGTTCATTCTGCTTCATTTCCCTAACAAAACTGATAAAAGCCGTATTTTTGTGTAATTCTTGTAAAAATCGTTCCGGCTTTGTGATCAAAGTCTATCTATATATTGTAGTACAAACACAACATATAGGGGTGCACCAAGGTGCGAGTTACAAGATAGTGCTATCCCCATGGCTTTTCAAGTTACAGATCTTGGATGACTTGTGGATAACTAACAAAATTAAAAAAAACAGTAAGTGACTACTAACCGATGAGGTTAGAGCGGGTAAGATTGTAATTAATTACCGTTTTTAGATCGGTTTAGAAGTAACCATAAACAAAAAAAAATTCCTTGATCTTTGGTCAAAGTTGTCTTCGATTTTTGCTTTGATTATTTTGGAATCAAACCGACAAAAATTGCTTCAATTGGCACTAAAAAAGGCGATGAGCATGTGCTATCGCCTTAATCTTGACCACTACATCTAGCATGTGACAAATGTTAAAATTTCTGAGTATGAACGATGTAATTTACATCAACATTTTGACCTAGCTTGTAGGTGTCTGTAAGAGGGTTGTAGTGCAGGCCAGTAATCCCGGTTTCGGTTAAGTCAGTTTGATCAATCATTTTAATCATCTCAGCAGGGCGGATGAACTTATCGTGATCATGAGTGCCTTCAGGGACAATCTTCAATAGCTTTTCTGCGCCGACAATCGCGAACAGATAAGACTTAAGGTTGCGGTTAAGTGTTGAAAAGAACACATGGCCGCCCGGTTTCACCAAGGCCGCACATGAACGAATCACTGATTGTGGGTCAGGGACGTGCTCAAGCATCTCCATACAGGTCACAACGTCATACTTACCTTGGTTTTCAGTCGCATGATCTTCAATTGTACTCTGGATGTAGGTAAGCTTAGTGCCCGTTTCTAGAGCGTGTAGTCTGGCTACTTCTAATGGCTCTTTACCCATATCAAGACCGGTGACAATCGCGCCTTCTTTGGCCATGCTTTCCGCTAGAATGCCGCCGCCACAGCCGACGTCTAAGACTTCTTTGCCAAACAAGCCATCACAATTGTCCAAAACATAGTTGAGGCGTAAAGGATTGATCTGATGCAAAGGCTTGAATTCACCTTCTAAATCCCACCAGCGTGAGGCCATATCCTCAAACTTCTTAATTTCGTTTGGATCGACGTTTTGTGATTGGGTCATAACAACTCTACTAATTTAACCGCTTCCTTGAATGACAGGCATTATACCTGTTAACCACACACACTCCATAGACGGGATCACTTTTCTCTACGGGTGGATAAAATATAACCATTTATCAGCAAGATATCAGATGAGTGTGCAAATTCTCGGCGTTTGATTCACAACCAAGCTCACAACCTGATAAAAGGAGAGGGAAAGTAATGCCGAACCACTGAAATGTATGTTATATTTTTGCACCTTAAGCGTATTGTACATACGATCTATAAATAGAGGGATAATGGCTCTATGAGCGATCTAGCGAAAGAGATCACGCCCGTAAACATTGAAGATGAGCTTCGAGGTTCATACCTAGACTACGCGATGTCAGTAATCGTGGGTCGTGCTCTTCCAGATGTGCGTGATGGCCTAAAGCCTGTACACCGCCGCGTTTTGTTCGCGATGAATGTACTAGGTAATGATTGGAATAAACCATATAAAAAATCTGCCCGTGTTGTTGGCGACGTAATCGGTAAATATCACCCACACGGTGATAGCGCTGTGTACGATACAATCGTACGTATGGCTCAGCCGTTCTCACTTCGTTACATGCTGGTCGACGGTCAAGGTAACTTCGGTTCGATCGATGGTGACTCAGCGGCAGCAATGCGTTACACCGAAGTTCGCATGGCAAAAATTGCCCACGAACTTTTGGCTGACCTAGATAAAGAAACAGTAGACTACGTGCCTAACTACGATGGCACTGAGCAGATCCCTGCTGTTCTACCTACAAAAATTCCTAACCTATTGGTAAACGGTGCTTCTGGTATCGCAGTAGGTATGGCAACCAACATTCCTCCGCACAACCTGACTGAGGTAATTGATGGCTGTCTTGCGTACATCAATAATGAAGCGATCACTATTGATGAGCTAATGGACTACATTCCTGGTCCAGACTTCCCAACAGCTGCGCTAATCAGTGGCCGTAAAGGTATCGTCGATGCTTATAAGACGGGCCGCGGTAAGATTTACATGCGCTCGAAAGCGGATATCGAAACAGACAAGAATGGTAAAGAAACCATTATTGTTACCGAAATTCCTTATCAGGTTAACAAAGCACGCTTGATCGAAAAGATCGCTGAGCTAGTTAAAGATAAGAAAGTTGAAGGTATCAGTGCACTACGCGATGAGTCAGATAAAGACGGTATGCGTATTGTTATCGAATGTAAGCGTGATGCAGTTGGCGAAGTGGTTCTAAACAACCTTTACGCACAAACTCAGCTTCAAACCACATTCGGCATCAACATGGTGGCACTGAACAACGGTCAGCCACAGCTATTCAACCTGAAAGATATGTTGAAGTGCTTTGTTGATCACCGCCGTGAAGTGGTGACTCGCCGCACCATCTTCGAATTGCGTAAAGCGCGTGAGCGTGCACATATTCTTGAAGCACTTTCTCTTGCACTTGCAAACATTGATGAAGTTATTGAACTGATCAAAAACGCGCCGACACCAGCTGAAGCAAAAGTTGGCTTGGTTTCGCGTGGTTGGGATCTTGGTAACGTAGCGTCAATGCTTGAGCGTGCGGGTACGGATGCTGCTCGTCCTGAATGGCTAGAAGATCAGTATGGTATCCATGACGGTCAGTACTTCCTGACTGAAACTCAAGCACAAGCGATTCTAGAGCTTCGTCTACACCGTCTAACGGGTCTAGAGCACGAGAAGATTCTAGACGAGTACAAAGCACTTCTAGATGAGATCGCTGAGCTAATGCACATTCTTGCAAGCACTGAGCGTTTGATGGAAGTGATTCGTGAAGAACTCGAAGCAGTACGTGATGGCTTCGGTGATGCACGTCGTACAGAGATTACAGCGGCAAGCCACGACATTGACATGGAAGAGCTGATTGCTCGTGAAGATGTTGTTGTTACGCTATCTCACGAAGGTTACGTTAAGTACCAAATCCTAAGCGACTACGAAGCTCAGCGTCGTGGTGGTAAAGGTAAGAGCGCAACTAAGATGAAAGATGAAGACTACATCGAACGTCTTTTAGTGGCGAATACCCACGACAACATCTTATGTTTCTCTACTCGTGGTAAAACTTACCGTCTGAAAGTTTACCAACTGCCGCAAGCAAGTCGTACCGCTCGTGGTAAGCCAATCGTTAACATTCTTCCACTAGAAGAAGGTGAGCGTATTACTGCTATTCTACCTGTTGATGAGTTCTCTGAAGATAAGTTCATCTTCATGGCGACAGGCGATGGTACCGTTAAGAAAACACCATTGAATCAATTTGCTAACGTACGTGCTAACGGTCTGATTGCTGTAAACCTACGTGATGAAGACTCTCTAATCGGTGTTGATATCACAAACGGTGAAAGCGATATCATGCTGTTCTCTAAAGCGGGTAAAGTGGTTCGCTTTGCAGAAGACAAAGTACGTGCAATGGGTCGTACAGCGGCAGGTGTACGTGGTATGAAGCTTGCTGATGATGATCAAGTTGTATCACTGATTGTTCCTTCAAATGAAGGTGACATCCTAACAGTGACGCAAAATGGTTACGGTAAGCGTACTGAGCTTGCAGAATACCCAACTAAAGGTCGTGCGACTCAAGGCGTTGTGTCTATCAAAGTGTCTGAGCGTAATGGTCCAGTTGTTGGCGCGGTACAAGTAGAAGAAGGCGACGAGATGATGATGATCACCGACGCTGGTACTCTAGTTCGCACACGCGTTGCTGAAGTTAGCCAAGTTGGCCGAAATACTCAAGGTGTCACGCTAATCCGTACTGCTGAAGACGAAAACGTTGTGGGTCTACAGCGTATCGATGAGGTAGAAGAAGCGGAACTTGCTGAAGGTGAAGAGGCAGCTGAGGGCGAAGTAGCTCAAGCGGCGGAATCATCAGAAGCACCAAGCGAAAGCGATGATACTGAAGAGTAATTCAGTTAATTGAACGTCAAATGCCAGACCTAGTGTCTGGCATTTTTTTTGCTCTAATCATTCGCTACCTTCATTTCTTCGAGTGACTTCAATTACTGAGCATTAATACTTTAGGAGCCTACGTAGGTCTGAGACTTAAGACATGCTTCAAGGTTAGATTGTATTGAAACCTAACTCGGAGGTGTTTATGGGTTACGACACACCTATGGCGATTTCCAACTATCTCGCCGTTTTAATCGCAATCATCGTGATATATCCATTCGCACTGGTAGCTGTGAACATTGCTATTTACTCTCCAGTCCGACGAAAGAAAGTCACCAAATGGTTCAACATTATCTGCGCACTCTTTGCTGCGATAGTGTTTGGGCTGCATATGCAAACTAAAGTGATATACGGAAAAGAGTTACTCGATAAGTACTATCGAGACAACCCGCAGGCACAGTTAGAGCTAGATAAATCTGAAGCTAATAACGACCATGCGACGACTCTCTGACGCCAAAAAAATAACCATATTACAGATAGTTAGTGTAAGTTAATAACTCGATAATATTGCGTGCAAATAGAAGAATTTGGCTATAAAATTCGCAACCTCTGTCTGTTCCACAACCAATATTTAATTTATGAACTTATCACTAAAGCAAAAACTTATAGGTGCGAGCCTATTAGCAGTAGTGCTAATGGCGAGCGCGTTAACATGGCTATCCGCCGATCAACTTGAGCAGCAAACGCAAAATGGTGTTTATGCACGTGCAGAAAGTCTCGCTACGACGGCGTCTGCAGGCATCAAAGACTGGATCAATATTCGTAAAGATATTGCTTCTGCGTTCAATGACTACAGCAATGAAGTCGACGTTGTACCTTACTTGAAACAAGCGAGAAAAGCAGGTGGTTTTGATGACATCTTCTTGGGCACGCCAGAAGGGGGTATGTACCGTTCGCACCCAGAGCGTAACCGAGCGGATTACGACCCACGTGTTCGCCCTTGGTATATCGATGCGAACAATGCTGGCCGTCAGATCATCACTACGGCATACAAAGATGCGATTACAAATGCTTTGTTAGTGACGATTGCTGAACCAATTCGCCGTAACGGTCAGTTCGTTGGTGTAGTTGGTGCGGATGTATTAATTGACCAACTAATTAACGATGTGATCAACTTAGATGCGGGTAAGAATGCCTACGCGA
This sequence comes from Vibrio sp. SCP2, assembly GCF_059295395.1. Lineage (NCBI taxonomy): Bacteria > Pseudomonadati > Pseudomonadota > Gammaproteobacteria > Vibrionales > Vibrionaceae > Vibrio > Vibrio sp. SCP2. The sequence continues at coordinate 602,514 of NZ_JCAFVV010000002.1, forward strand.
TGTTGATTGATACGCAAAATGGTACTTTCTTAGCACACCCTGACAAATCTCTTTCTCTTAAACCTGTTACCACACTTTCAAAAGAGTTCACTCTACGTGCTATCGAAGAGGCAGCTAACGCGGGTTCAATCAAGCTGATTGAACGTAATGGTCAAGAGAAGCTGTATTTCTTTACTAAGGTTCCAGACACTCAGTGGATCTTTGCTATTGAGATGGATCGCGCAACAGAAGAAGCGGCACACACAGAACTGCTACAAAGCCTAATTATTACTGCAATCGTGATTACTTTAATTGTTATTGTGGTGGTTTCTTGGTTAGTGACCTTCTTGTTCCAAGACTTAGTTCGTGTTTCCAATGCACTTGAGGAAATTGCATCCGGTGAAGGTGATCTTACCCAGCGTCTTGAACCACGTAGCGACGATGAAGTGGGGCAGCTTGCAACTAACTTCAATACCTTCGTTGGTAATATGCACACTATGGTTTCTAAGCTAAGCCTGGTATCTGCATCACTGTCAGAGCAATCTAAGCAAACAGCGCAACAAGCAGAAGAACGCAGTGCTCGTATTCGCCTTCAACAAGATGAGATCAACATGGTCGCAACAGCGATCAATGAAATGGCAGCTGCAACGCAAGAAATTGCGGGTAATGCTGACAATACAGCTCAGAACTCTTCGGAAGCGGTAACAGCTTGTGTTCACGGCGGTGAGCAGGTCGTTCAGACTCAAGGCTCGATTCAAAACTTAGCAACGGAAGTTCAGGTAGCGACAGAAGTTATCCAAGAGCTTGAAGTTCATGGCAAGAGCATCAGCACTATTCTTTCGACGATTCAAGATATTGCAGAGCAAACGAACTTACTTGCGCTCAACGCTGCTATTGAAGCTGCGCGTGCAGGTGAGCAAGGTCGTGGCTTCGCTGTGGTAGCTGATGAAGTCCGTGTTCTAAGTCAGCGTACACACGCTTCAACCCAAGAAATCCAGCAGATGATTGAAACGCTGCAAGGCACAACGGGTAAAGCTGTGGGCATCATGGGTGATAGCCGTCAGTTAGCCGATACCAGTGTGGCGGACGCTGATTCAGCGGCGGTTAGTCTGACTCAAATCCAAACAGCGGTAGAGCGTATTAGCGATATGGCGACTCAAATTGCCTCTGCTGCTGAAGAGCAAGCGTCAGTCACTTCTGAAATTACGCGTAACACCGTTGGTATTCGTGATGTTTCGAATGAACTTGCCGATGAAGCGCACGACGCAGCAGCACAAGCCGCACAGTTGTCTGAGCTATCTCACGAACTAGAGCAAGAGATTCAACGATTTAAACTGTAATCCAATGACTCTTAAAGCCCCGAAAGTTCGGGGCTTTTTCTTGACTATTGATTTCCAAAATGGACATTAGCCATCAACATAAACTCAATAGTGGACATAGAGAAATTTGGTTAGAATCCTTATAAATAATAAGGAAAATAACTATGTCTGATGTTAACAACGCATTTCAGCAACGTGTAAACAATATCGTTACCGATGCTAAGCTCTCTCCAAAGCAGAAAAACCAATTCTTAGCCCTAGAAGCGGAAGCCAGTCTTCCCTATATGAAGGTTTCTGAAGGTGTTTCAAAAGCCATGGAAGAGGGCGTAATTTGTGACATGTTTGAAGGCCATGCTCCTTTCAAACCTCGCTATGTTTTACCTGACTATGCGAAGTTCCTTAAGCAAGGCTCAGATTACCTAGAGCTAGAACCCGCGACTGATTTTGATGATGCACTGAATCTACTGACGATCATCTACCACCATGTTCCTTCTGTAACGAATATTCCTGTCTATCTTGGTCAGCTTGATGATGTCTTGCTGCCTTATGTAGGAACCTTAAGTGAAGCGGAAATTTACACCAAGCTGAAACGTTTCTGGATCATGCTCGATAGAACGCTGCCAGATGCCTTTATGCATGTGAATATTGGCCCTACAGACAATGTCATTTGCCGAACAATTTTACGAGTCGACGCAGAGTTAAAGCAGATCGCTCCGAACTTAACCTTTATGTACGATGCGAACGTCACTCCAGACGATCTACTCAAACAAGCGACGACCAATATCTGTGAATGTAGCAAACCTCATATTGCTAATTATCCGATGCATGCCGCCGCTTATGGTGAGAACAAGTTTGGCATTGTTAGTTGCTACAACTCTCTACCTCTTGCTGGTGGCTCGAATACCTTAGTTCGAATGAACTTAAAACAAGTCGCATTGCGTGCCAAAGATAGAACAGATTTTCTAGACTACGTTTTACCATCTTATAGTGAGCTAATGATTGAGCTTATGGATGCGCGAAGCAGCCACCTGCATGAGAAATCGAATTTCTTCAAAGGTTTCTTAACCACTGAGGGTTTGGTTGAAGAGAATCGATTTGCGCCCATGTATGGCATTTATGGTATGGCTGAAGCGGTCAATATCTTGCTTGATAAAGAAGGCATTGATGAGCAATACGGTCATAGCCATCAGGCAAATCGACTTGCACTGGCAATATCTGAAAAGCTCGCTCACCTTGTCGATAGCAGCCCAGTGAAATACGGCTTAGAGGGCAAGGCGCTGCTTCATGCTCAAGGTGGGATAAGCTTGGATGAAGATGTGACGCCAGGTGTTCGTATCCCTTATGGCACAGAACCTGATCCTGTGTCTTATGTTCAAGCAACGGCTGAGCAGCACAAATATTACACCTCTGGCATTAGTGATATTTTGACCATAGATGAAACGGTGAAATCCAACCCTGAGGCGATGTTCAACTTGTGCAAGGGGGCATTGAAGCAAGGCTTTAGAGAGTTTACCGCGAACGTTGCGTCTAATGACTTAGTCCGTGTCACAGGCTATATGATTAAGCTTTCTGATATCAACAAGTTTGCTGAGGAAGGCTCGCGTAAAAATACCACTTTCTTGGGAGCTGAGGCGGCGAAGAACACTGGCATACTAGACCGTTCACCTCGAGTGGTAAGCATGGAAACAGAGCCAGTTTACAAGTAGTAGGGCACAGCAGTGAATGAGAAGTCAGCGTTAGTTAGCCGCATTCTTAATTTCTCTTGTGTTGATGGGCCGGGCAATCGCCTGGTCATCTTCCTACAGGGGTGTAACTTCGATTGCTTAAATTGCCATAACCCACATACGATCAATCATTGTAATCACTGTGGCGATTGTGTTGATTCATGCCCTACACAAGCATTAGCTATGACTGATAACAAAGTGGTTTGGGACGAAGGGCTTTGCTCTCACTGCGATAAATGTATCGATATCTGTGGTCACAAATCGAGTCCCAAGATTAAGCGTTACAATGTCACTCAAATCTTGGAGCTCATCCGTAGCCAACACTTCTTTATTTCCGGCATCACGGTTTCGGGTGGAGAAGCCACTCTTCAGCTCCCATTTATCATAGCGCTATTTAGTGCAATCAAAGCAGACCGAGAGCTAGGACATCTAACCTGTTTCATTGATAGTAACGGCTATTTACCTATTCATGCTTGGGAGAGAGTCACACCTGTTCTTGACGGTGTTATGCTCGATTTAAAATCGTGGCAGAGTGAAACGCATCAGTGGTTAACCAGAAGAGACAACCACAGGGTGATTGATTCGATTCGCTACCTAGCAAGCGCCAAAAAACTGCATGAGCTTAGGCTGCTACACATTCCGGGTAAAAGCGATCTGGATGGTGAAATCGACGAGGTTGTTAAGCTAATTCGTTCACTGCCGGCCGATGTGGTCGTCCGGCTCAATGCGTTTCAGCATCACGGGGTAAGCGGGCAAGCGCTAGAGTGGGAGAAATGTAGCGAATATGAGATGAATCGGTTTCGCTCACTCATTGCAGATAGAATTGTCCAACCGATACTTATCCCCGCTATTTATACTTAGTCTGCGGTCGTTAATTGCTGATGGAGCCAGTGTAGTGCAGGGTTGTTTAAGCTTGCTTGGTTCCACACTAAGCTATAGGCGACCTCACCATACTCAAAAGGAAGAGGTTTAGAAACTAAGCCTTTTGCTTGCGCTGCACTTTCAGCCCACATTTTAGAGCAGGTTAGCAAGTGTTGTGAATGGTGGCACATGATCGCGGCAGCGCCGAAATCCGCGACTGACATAGCCACCTTACGGGTACCGTATTTTTGGGTCAGGTTTTGCTCGAAGTAGGGCTCAGCGAGATCTTTGTCCAAAATACCGATATGCTGATACGAGAGGTATCCGTGTATGTCCAACTCACACTTTGCGAGTGGGTGCTGCTCTGACATCAAGCACACCATCTCATCTGAATGAATCTGCTTCCACATTAGCTCTCGGCTACGAGTTGGCGGTTGGCTAATATCATGCGGCAAGATCATAAAATCGACTTGCCCGCGCACCAAGGCATCAAAACTTAACTGCTCTTTCGCGTAAACATTGATGGCTCTCGCATTAGCGAGCTGGTTTATGATGAGCGCGATTTTTGACGCGAACAGTTCAAAGGTACTTTCGCGCATAGAGAGAGAAATCGTCCCCTCGAATTCCGCTGGTTTGAAAGCACCTTGGTGCAAAATACCATTCATGCTCGACAATATTTTATGAACTTCAGAACCAATACTAAGCGCAAATGGTGTTGGAATTAATTGGCCCCCCTCGCGGTAAAACAGCTCATCTTTAAGTTGATCACGCAGTTGATTGAGAGTCTTACTCACACTCGATGGGGTAACGCATAAAACTTTGGCGGCACTGGTCACGCTATGAGTGCTGAGAAGGACATGTAACACGGTAAGGTGTTTAAGGCTGATTCGAGAAAGGGCTAGGTAATCCATAATTCAAAGGGACTTAAATTGGGAATGCTACTTATACCGTTTCGCCGCAATAATTCATAGCCTGTCACTCACATAAGCGATCACCGCGATATCCGCTAGACTTTAATTGAGAGATATATCAGGAGTGGATTATGAAGAAATTGCTATTGACTGCTGTCTTGTTAGCACTGGCATTTTCTAACGCTTACGCGGAAGAAGAAGAGGGTGAAGAGACGGGCAGCAACAGAACCAAAACGCCACCAAGTGTCGAAGACATTGACACCGATGGTGACAGATTGGTATCGCAAGAAGAGTTTAATCAGTTCCGTCAGGGTGATGATGACGGTGACGAGGAAGAAGGCGATGACTCTGAGCAAGAAGGAGACGGACTCAGTGCGTTTGCTTCGTTCGATAAAGATCGCGATGGTTTTGTCACTCAAGAGGAGCTTAATGCACATGCTAAGTACTCTAATCCGGGTAATGGGACAGGGGAGCTTAAAACGAATCGACAATCGAACAACGTGACAAGTAGCTCATCGAGTTCTCGAAGTCAGGGAAACAGTAACCGCAGCGAAAGCCGAGGAAACAGCGGCAATAGTAACAAAGGTGGCGGTAATCGTGGCGGCGGTGGTAACCGTGGTGGTGGCAATGGCGGTGGAAATAAAGGCGGTAAAGATAAATAGTATTAGCTAGACGAAGTGTTAGTTTTTCCATGCACATGAAATACAAAGAGCCCCTTGATAGTCAGGGGGCTTTCGTTTTTCTCAGTCCGGGGAACGCATCTACCAATATAAGCCTGCACACCCCTAAAGTAGATTCCTGGCAACAATGCCCTCCTAGGGTGAAAACACTTACTTTTGTGGGTGCATTGTTTCAGGAATGACGGTGTCGTAAGGTCGCGTCATCTCGGAATTTAGGAGCGAAGGCTACACATTATCTGAAGAATTGTTATAACCCTTTTATTTTATTCTTAGCTAAGTTTTCTTGTTGCTTAAGGAACATGAAGAAGTTTGTCTCACTAATAAATGGGTTCCCATTTGCACCTAGCTTCTCTCTATTCTCAAATAGATAATTTTTATGTGGATGGTTTGAAAGGTTAACGCTTACTAAAGGCGGCTGGAGTGAAATCTTTCTAATTTTCTCCATACTACTCAAGAACTGTTTAATCATTTTAGGGTCGTTGCTACTTACGCTATGGCCACCAACGATAAAAGCACGATGTTCAGCGCCTTTATCTTTGACTGTAAATTCTAGGGAAAAATCACCTTCGGTATGACCCGGTGTGAGATAGAACTTAAACCCATGACCACCAATAACCATAGAGGTATCACTTTTTATCTCTATGTCTAGGGTTGGTGGAAGGAACTTATTCTCACCTTTGCTTTTGTTTGACTGCTGTATGGATAGCTCATGAGCACTTTTTGTCATCAAAACTTTTGATCCGTACATCTTCTGAAGTAACTGAGCGCCCCCAACATGGTCAGAATGCCCATGCGTTACCAATATGTGCGTTATTGGCTCATCTTCTAACCCTAGCTTCTCAAGATTGATAGGAATCCACTTAGAATAAGGGAAATCAAGTGTATCAATTATCACTAATCCGTCATCTGTATCAATTGCATATGATGAAACCCATTTGTCCCCAACATAATAAACATTATCAAACATCTGAAACGGTTCTACATAACCGTTCTTATCATTCATCGTTGGAACGTTTTTGCTTGAGGAAGCAAAGACCGATGCACTGAAAAGGACACCTAATAAAATTTTTTTCATGAAATCACCTGCAAACATTTACTGCTTAGTTTGAGCTCTGACTTACCAATACACTTCTTGCGCGCTCAGCCAGTCCAAAAGGGAGCTACGATTTTGATTGCAATTTATTGCATAATCAAGGCGAAAGATACCCTATTTACGTTATGGCCTAGCGATAGAACTACAGCATTCGGATGGGGATACAACTCTTTTTAGAAATGAGAGTTGTTGAATTGACTCTGTTGACTAAATTAATCTTATGAAATTTTGGGGCTATCCAAACAAACTTTGAGGCATAAACAATCCAACCTTTTCTATGATTTCTAGTTCGCTTTAAACCGAAAATCCAATTAACGACAACATATCAAAACAAAAATGCCCTCAAAGCGAGGGCATTTGCAATCGGTTGGGGGAGCTTAATCGATCAGGCCGTAGTCGCGGCTAAGGATATCGATGATCTCTTGCTTCGGATTTTCGCTCAGGTGGATTTCAGAGCCTGTGATTTTCTCAGCAATACCGAGGTAAGTCTTAGAAATATCCATCAGGGCTTCTAGTGGTAGTGCATTGTCACGCGCTAATGCTTCACGCTCATCCATACGCTCTTTGTTAAGCAGAATGTCTGGGTCAGGGAAGTGGTTAAGCAAGAACTGACGGAAACCTTCTTTCGAGTTCTCTACGATATTACCTGCGTCATATTCGCGCTCGTCCCAAATGCGTGATGAATCTGGTGTGCCTACTTCATCCATGTAGATAAGCTTTTCGTTACCTGCCGCATCATTGACGTAGCCAAACTCAAATTTGGTATCAACAAAGATTTGCTCGATTTCTGCAAGAGCGTTGCTAATTACAACAAAACCTTCACGTAGCAGCTTTTCGTATTGAGCAATGTCGTCTGCTTTAGAGAAGTTGAATGCTGCGAAGTTATCAACGATGTTTTGGCGAGTAATGTTGACGTCATCCGCTTCAGGCACGCCCGGAATGCCTTTTAAAATACCTTTTGTTGAAGGTGTCATCAGCAACTCTGGTAGCGCTTTATCCTTTTCTAGTCCTTCCGGTAACTCAATACCGCAGAACTCGCGTTCGCCTTTCTCATAAGAGCGCCACATTGAACCAGTAATGTATTGGCGGCAAATCGCTTCGATCATAATTGGTTTCGCTTTTTGAACGATCCAAACGAAAGGGTGAGGAATATCAAGGATGTGGCTGTCAGCCAAGCCGTTGTCTTTGAACAGCTTAAACCAGTGGTTGGAAATCGCATTGAGCGCTGCGCCTTTTCCAGGAACCCCTTTTAAGCCGCCTTCAGCATGCCAGATACAGTCAAACGCTGAGATACGATCACTGATTACCATGATAGCAAGAGGCGCATCAGGGGCAACGTCATAACCTTTTTCTTGGATAAGACGCTTGCTGTCTTCTTCAGTTAGCCAGTAAACAGAGCGTACTTTTCCGCTGTGGACGGGTTTATCGGTACGAATTGGAAGATCATCGTTAACAGCAAGAACTTGATCAGCGAGACTCATTTTGACATTCCTATACTTTAGCAAGGTGGTGAAATTATCAACGCAGATAATTTATTTGCTTCGCATAATACCAGAACTATTTTGTGCTGCCAGAGAAAAAGCAAACGTTTGCTTTGTTTTTTCTCTATATGGCGAAAAACAGCTCAATAGGGTGCAAAAAAGAAAAAGCCCCACACAAGGTAGGGCAAAAAGACAGTGAATTTGTTGAGCTTGTTAGTGATACTGGTTAACTCTGCCCTCAACGAAAAAGACTTCACACTGGAATTGGATAGCATGGTTGCGCAGTAAGCTTTGCTCAACCATAGGAATATTGTTTGATGCAACAACAGCACTGGCATTACCTGATTCAATCGCTTTTTTAACAATTTCAAACTCAGACTGTTTTTGAGAAGCTTTCATCTGGATAATTTTCTTACAGCTCACATTGAAGGCAGCGAACTGCTCATAGTCAGGGCGAGGACATTCAGCAGTAAATAAGATCCATTGTTTCTGGCCAGAAAGGCCAGCTAGGCGACTTAACGTATCGTTATCGATGTTCATTGGCGCGGTAGGTTGAGCCAAAACATTGTATTTAGAGAACGTGTGAGTTTGAGTATGTGCCTGAATCATAATTACTGTTCCTTTGTACATGCTGTATGGTTATACAGTAGTTTTTATTGGCTGTGTTGGCAAGCATTTTTGTGCAGCATTTAAACAGAATTAGAACGGCGCGAGTTTGAGGTGTTATTTAAGGTGTTGATATATATAATAAATATGAGGTTTTTGGGTGTGAGAGAGATTTGACAAATAATTCATAAATAGTGATGCAGGTCACTATGGCTTATACAGTGTTATACAGTAGTACTGGATAGCACTGTATGTCAGATCGTCAGTAGCGCTATAAGAATCGCTCGGGGAAGTCGCTAAAAATCGCGTCTAGGTTAGGGAGGTGTTTCAGTGAGTTCGGGTTGTTGACGGTGTAGCTCCATACCTGATATCCGTCACGCTTGAGTTGTTCAATCTGCTGCTTGTTAGCCCAGCGGTAGTTGATGTTGCAACTAAACGCATCGACTTCTTTAAGGAGAGCTTTGGTTTTCTTGTCGAGACGGTTACACAAGACACCAAGTCGATATTGCGGGAGCGATTGGCTAAGTTGACGTATCACTGCATGACTGAAACTTGAAAGCACAACATCGCAAGGAGCAACATTACTCTTGGCTAATTGCTCTTTGAGCAACTCACACACTTTTTGAGCATCATGGCGGTCTACTTTTATCTCAAGGTTGAGTTTTAAGTTGTGTGTTTTAGCTAAGGTGAGAAGTTCCTCTAGTGTGAGAAGGCGCTGATTAGCAAACTCTGTATTAAACCAAGCGCCAAAGTCATACTGCTTTAGCTGCTTCAGAGTCAGTTTATCGATTCGACCGGAACCGTCACTGCATCGATTAATTGTATGATCGTGACAGATAACAAGTTGGTCGTCCTTTGTGGGTTGTACGTCTACCTCAACCCAATGGAGCCCGAGGTTAATGGCCGCTTCTATACTCGATTTTGTATTTTCAGGGTAGCGACCGGCGACTCCGCGATGTCCAACAATAATCATATTTTCTTCTCAATGATGGAAAGAGAACAGATTACTCCTTCGCTGAAATTTTGGATAGATAATTCATAGCCATTACAGCCTAAATCTGACACTATCAGTCGGATATTAATAATAAAATAGATAGGTCGTTAGACCTTAGAGAGATGTAAATTGAACGCTGAAAGTAAAGCTGCCTGGATTCTGTTCTTCACCACTGCACTCGCTGGTTTAGGCTGGATCTTCTCCAAAGAAGCAATACAAGGTCTTCCCCCATTTGGTTTTGTTGGGTTGCGCTTTGTTGTGGCTTCTATTTGCTTGTTACCACTGTGCTATAAGCGCTTTAGGGACTTAACAACCCAATTGCTACTTCAAGCCATAGGAGGAGGTAGCATTCTGGCGTTAGCGCTACTGACTTGGGTTTATGCAATTTCTATCAGTGAGACGCTCGGTGAAGGGGCATTTATTGTCAGCCTTTCGATGATCATTGTGCCAATCATTGCATGGGTACTTTACAAAGAAAGACCGAAAAGAGCCTTTTGGGTTTCGATGCCGATTGCTATCGCTGGCTTAGCAATGCTGTCATTAACGGATGGGTGGAAAAGCTCAGCAGGGCAATTGTGGTTTCTTGCCAATGCCTGTCTTCTTGCGCTTCACTTCAATGTGAACAGCAAGCTCGCGCAGAAAATTCCTGTTTTGATGCTAACTTGCATTCAACTGTTTGTAACCGGAGTTCTGGCACTGGTTGCCTCGTCACTATTTGAAACAATACCTGAAAGTGTTGAAGCGTCTATTTGGGGTTGGTTTGCTCTCAGCGCGCTGCTAGCCACCAGTCTTAGATACGTGATGCAAACACTAGGGCAGAAGGGATGTAACCCTGCCAACGCTGCGCTTATCATGCTTTTGGAACCAATCTGGACGGTTGTCCTGAGTATTCTCTGGTATGGAGAACAACTATCACGCAACAAGTTAATTGGATGCAGCTTAATTCTACTTGCTCTGATCTTCTACCGAACTGATGGTCGACTGTTTAAAGGAAGAAACTGATCATAGCTCATCCGTAGTCGTAAATTCTGTTATTTATTTTTAGCATAAAATTAAATTGGAATAATTGATGTAATTGTTAGTACAATCCACAGTTAAGAGGTAACGAATACAGGGAAAGTTAAATGAAAATCGGTGTAATTGGAGCAGGTTCAGTCGGGGTTGGGGTGTGTAACTACCTCCTGACACTGGGTAGCATTAGTGAATTGGTGCTGCTTGATAAAGACTTGCAACGAGCAGAAGGAGAGGTGTTTGACTTTAGGCACACCTCAGCACTGACGTTTTCAAAAAATACCCATCTAGTACCTACTGATGATTACTTAACGCTGATTGGTGCCGACATCGTGGTTATTACCGCGGGTGCTCAAATCAAGCAAGGTCAAACTCGTATCGATCTGGCTGAAATCAATAGCCGCATCGGTGTTGATATTGCAAAACAAGTTGAACGAGTCGCACCTAACGCCACATTGATTGTTGTCAGTAACCCTTGTGACTTAGTCGCCCACTTTATTGCCACCAATACCAGTTTTCCGCGCTCGAAAGTCATCAGTAGTGGTTGTGTAATTGATACGGCACGCTTGATGAGTATTGTCGCTAGCCGTGTCAATCTGGATCCTAAAAACGTGTTTGGTTATGTGTTAGGGGAACATGGGAGTCATTGCTTTACGCCTAAGAGCCTCATCTCCATTGCTGGGCAGCCGGCCGATTTCTATTGTGATACTCACCATATCGAGCGAATCTGTGCCGACGAGCTACTTGAGTCGGTAAAACAAGCGGGCTACGAGATATTTAAACGTAAGCAAAATACTACTCACGGTATTGCCGCTAGTGTTTTCCGTATCATCCAATCGATTATGATTGATGAGCGTTCAGTGCTACCTGTTGCAACTTTGCTTGATGGAGAGTATGGATTGAATGATGTGGTGCTAAGTGTACCTACTGTGGTAGGGAAAAACGGCGCAGAGTCGATTCTTATCCATCCATTTACCCAGCAAGAGATGGAAGAGCTATCAAATATAGCGATTGAAGTGAATAAGGTCGTGAAGCAGGTGTCGGATAAAACGGGTCTTGCCATGCACAAAGAATAAATGGTTGGTGCTATAAACAACCTAATGCGGGTGGTATTAAAGCCACCCGTTTTTAATCCGATTGAACTAGATAAGTTCAATGCTCGCGCTTCAGAAGTCTTCAAAGCTCACAAAATAGAGTGTTTACTCTGTCAATCGCCGCCAAGCTTGTTACATTGAAATGTAAATGATTTGTTAAATTGGTTTGCGTCATGAAAATTCATGCTCTAGACGGGTATATTCAAAAGATCTACCTTGCTGAATATACAGATAAGTTAATGCTGCTCGACGGAGCGTCTAGAGCGGATATCTCCTACATCAAAAAATTCATTACTCATGAACTTCAAAGACCTTTCACGGATCTGACAACGGTTGTGGTGACCCACATGCATCCCGATCACGCAGGTGCCGCACATAAATTACGTGAAATAACCGGTTGTAATATCGTCTCGGCAAAAAGGGACAAAGATTGGTATTCCGGTATCGATGGTTTCCTAATGCATCTGACGGATATTGCGCTGGCTCGATGGGTCGCCAATAGAAAGCGTAAGCCAAAACGTAACCTATGGTACTCAAGAAAGCTTAATGCAGACGTAGAGCTTTCCGACGGGGAAGCGATTCCCAACTTTGAAGATTGGAAAGTACTAGAGACTCCGGGGCATACGGATAGAGATCTCTCACTGCATAATGTTGAGCGCGACATTCTTTACGTCGCTGATCTTATGGTTGAAGTGAAGCAAAGACTGATTTCACCCTTTCCGATTTTCCATCCAAACAAATACAAAGCGTCGCTAAAGCGCGTTTACAATCTAAACCCAAAAGTGCTGCTGGTGGCACACGGTGGACAAGTAGAGCTGAATGAACAGGTGTACCAGCATTTGGTCGATACTGCGCCTCGCACACCTTCGACTCACTGGCGTGCAACTAAGGTTAAACTTAAAAGTCTTACGGGAGCAGTCTGGCGATTGGGCGTTTCAAAACGTAAGTAATACCTTCCAGAGCCAACATCTGAACATCTACATATGCTAGTTGGTATAAAGACGTTTTAGTACATTATCTTGTAGCCGGACATTGTGTTGTTTTAGGGTTCAGATTAGAATGCGAACTCTTTTCAATTGTACTGTTGTTCTCATGTCGCGAATTTTAGTAGTCGATGATGATATCGAGTTGTGTGGATTGCTTGCTGATGTGCTTATCACGGAAGGGTATAGCGTAGAGTGTGTTCACTGCGGGGAAACGGCACTTAAACACATCGAGAAAAAACCGGTCGACTTGGTATTGCTTGATGTCATGTTGCCAAAACTTAATGGTATGCAGGTGGCACGCAAAATTTGCCAACGCTTTGCTACGCCAATTCTTATGCTTACCGCACTGAATGATGAAGAGTCTATGTTAGATGGATACCAGTCGGGTGCGGATCAATACATAGGTAAACCCTTCAAAGTCCCTGAATTATTGACTCGTATTAAGGCGATCTTTCGTCGGGTGGGTTTAGAAAAACAGCGGCAAAGTCAATGCTTCGATCTTACAGGAGCGGCGAGTCAAGTATCTAACTTACCACTGACTAGCACTGAGGCCGATCTACTCAATTATCTGATCAGCCGGGAAAGTATTGTGGTCTCAAAAGCCGAGTTGCAAATTGAAGTACTCAAAAAAGAGCTAAGCCCGTTTGATCGCAACCTTGATATGCATATTAGCAATTTAAGGCGCAAGTTTGTCGAGGCGGGTTTGTCGAAACAACATATCAAAACCATTAGGGGCAAAGGCTACAGTTTTGTCGATAGTGTTAGGTAGCTTATGGCTTGGTCATGGAGAGTGAAAAGTCTCTCAAAACGTAAAGATTCGCTCGCATTCCAGCTGTTCAGCTACATGTCGACGGTTATTATCTCGATAGTGATTTTGCAAGCGGTCGCTGAACAAGCGCTTATCAAAACTATGCTGAAAGTACCGCTCGAAGTGAAGCAAGATATTCAGAGTTTGGCACATCAGGCCAATGTGTTAATTGAAGATGGTGATATGGATGAGCTAGCGGACTGGGCGAATGCTCAGCCGTATTATCTATTCGTTCTAAATCCAGAGAACAAGCCGCTGTCTCATCGTCAGATGCATCCTCACTTTGAATTTAAATTGAGATTTCTCAGAGAGATTGATGAGCTACTAGACGACAGAGTCAATAAGCCACTTATCGGCGTGCGATTGGATAAAGGGAACACCTTGGTTGTCCAGCTGCCGAGTCAGCTTCATCCGGCTCATCGCTTCATCATCTTTTTTTCTGTGAGCAAGTTCATTATCGTTATCGCTATTCTGCTGTTGTTCTCATTGATCTTCGCGAGAAAGTTACAGATGCCACTCGACCGTCTGCGAGAAGCTAGCCGTCGACTGGCGTCAGGAGACTTTAAGGTTAAGGTTGTTAAAGAGCTTAGGTCTAACACGAGAGAATTTAACGATCTGGCGCATGACTTCGATAACATGACCAAAGAGATCCACGCTTTAGCGGAAAGGCAGCGTCGCTTGATTCGCGATGTCTCTCATGAGCTAAGAACCCCGCTAGCAAGGCAAAATTTAGCACTCCATTTGCTACGTAGCAAAGCTGCTGACTCAGAGTTGCCATTGGTCGAAAGGTTAGAAAAAGAAGTCGATGAAATGGACTCATTGGTTGGAGAGATTCTTGAATTTAGCCGTTTAGAAAACTCACGCTATGAGGCTGACTCGACCCCGGTATGCTTAGAAAGTCTTATCTCGACACAGGTTGAACAAAGTCGACTACAACTAAAGGCAGGGCAGTCGCTCTCCATCTCTACGGGTTCAACGATACCTGTGGTTATGACAGATGAACGTTTAGTAGTGCGCTGCATAACCAATTTGCTTTCTAACTCGATGAAATATGCAGGAGAGAGTGCGCATATCGAAGTCTCTATCTATGAGCTCGATGAGCAGCCTAATAAATCAGTCTGCATCGAAGTCGCGGATAATGGCCCCGGGATTGCACAAGCTCAATTGGAAGAGATTTTCAGACCTTTTACCCGGCTGGAATCGGCACGGGATAAGCAGAGTGGTGGCTATGGACTGGGGCTCGCAATCGTCAAAGAAGCGATGAAGCTGCTTGGTGGAGAAGTGAAAGCCTCTAACTGTAAAGAAAGTGGCTTAAGGGTTCAATTGACGTTACCTCTCTAGTGGTAAATGAGCAGAGCTAAAAGCGAGCATCTTAGATGTTCGCTTTTTTTATGGATTCAGAACGACAACATTTGTTTACGAATGCAAAGATTGTAAATTTAATGCAAATGATATTGGTTATCACTTATATTTCGCTTCGTTATAAATAACTCAACAGAGCGAGTGAGCTCTGCACGAAATATTCGGAGAAAAATATGTTCACAAAGAGCCAGTTAGCACTTGTAATCGGTGCTGTATTAGCTGCTCCAGCAGTGGTTGCTGAAAGTGTTGAAACTGACGAACACATGGTGGTTGAAGGCCGTGACTATGGCTACAAAGCTGACACAAACTCAACAGCAATGCGTATGGAAGCTTCACAATTGGAAACTCCTGGACAGGTTGCGGTTATCGATGAACAAATCATTGATGAGCAGCGTGCTAGCACTCTTGGTGAAGTACTAAAGAACGATGCTAGTGTGAGTGCAGGTGGTACAGGCCGAAATCGTGAGCGTTTCTCACTACGAGGTTTCGAAGTACAAAGCTCATCTGGATTTCTTCGTGACGGACATCAACACTGGTCGCATTATCGCCAACCAGTTGAACTACTAGAACGCGTAGAAGTAGTTAAAGGACCTTCAGGCCTACTGTATGGTGTTTCTGCACCGGGTGGCTTGATCAATATGGTCTCAAAAAAACCAACTTACGACACTAAAGTAAATGTTAGCCAAGACATAGGCTCAAATGACCGTTCACGTACGATGGTCGATGTAAGCGGTTCGCTCAATGATGATCAAACATTAAGAGCACGCACAGTTGTTTCCAAAGAGAGTTATAGCTCGTGGAGAACCTACGGGGACGGCTCGAAACCTCAAACAGAGCGTCTCGTCGCTGGCCTATTTGTCGATTATGATATCAATGAAGATGTCACAGTTTCGTTCCACTATGATAAGACAAATGACGATGGTAGCGTCGACTCTGGAGCACTTTACACACTAGATGGTCAGCGTGTCGGTAGCGAAGAGCACATCTGGGATGCGCAGTGGTCGAAAATTGAAAATGACGTCGAGAATATCGGTTTCAATGTGAATGCCAATCTAACTGATGCGTGGGCGATAAAGAGTGGCTTCAATTACCAAGACTTTGAACGTACTGATATTGAAAGCTACCCAGACTTTTCTACATTAGATTCTAACGGTACCGTCAAACATGGTGGTAGCAACCGTCATGATAAATGGCGTTTTAGAACTGGTTACCTTGATCTGGCGGGTAATCTTGAACTGGCAGGCATGAACCACCAACTTCTTCTAGGGGCAAACTGGCTAGGTTACAGCTACGATCGTAATCAAAAAGGCTTCAACAGCCAAAGTGTTGCTCCAGGCCAATCTGTACCAGTCCCAACATACAGTGGAAAGGATAAGGTCAGTCACTCTAGTTACGACACGTGGGGCTTCTACGTACAAGATCTAGTCACGCTATCTGAGCAATGGCAAGTTCTTGCTGGAGCGCGTTTTGACCGTAAAGTAGCTAATGGTGTAGCTGAGGAAAATGTATCGCCTAAGCTTGGCGTTATTTTCCATCCAGCCGATAACGGTAGTATCTATGCTTCATATTCAGAAAGCTTTGAGCCGCAGGGTACAGTTTCAAGCGGGAGCAGAACATACACCAATGATGGGGCATTGCTTGATGCCGCTTTGGGTAAATCCTATGAATTGGGTACTAAATGGGAGCTATTAGACAGTCGTTTGTTCGTATCAGGTGCCGTGTTTGATATTACCAAAGATAATATCAGTATGGATGTTGAAGATACTTCATCTGGAAACTGGACTAAGACGCAAAATGGAAAACAAGTGCACCGTGGCGTGGAGCTAACAGCTCAAGGATTTGTGACAGACAAATTGTCTCTTACGGGCTCAACGATGTACCTAGATGCAAAAATTGAAAACCATGAAAACTACGCAGGTAACCGTCCTGTTGATGTACCGGAGTTTGCTGCGAGCGTATGGTCAAACTATGCTGCAACCAATGAAGTAGACCTAAATGTTGGTGTTATCTATGAAGGTTCTCGCTACGGTGATGCATCAAACACCTTTAAGAAAGACGGGTACACTCGTGTCGACATGGGCGTGGCATACACTCACAAGTACGATGAAAACCTAGATATGATTGCGCGCTTAACGGTTGCAAATGTGTTTGATACTGAATACCTAGCAGGTGGTGGTTCCACTTCTTCCAAGCACAGCTATGCGGAAGATGTGGTAATCGGCGAAGGCCGTAACTACATGGCGACCTTACAAATCAAATACTAACAAGCCTTACTGATAAATATCCACGGCTTTAATAGGGGAAGGGCATAGCCTTTCCCCTTTTTTTGTATAAAGTGTAAGGACAATTGCAATTTTACCCAATCGCGGTACTATGTCGCGAGTGAAAATGAGAGTGTTTCTCAATCGTATATCGCATCAGTGAATAATAGACGTTATGAATTTAATTAAAACTAGCTTGGCGCTCATCCTTGCTACGTCAGCTTCAACTACAATGGCGGCGAATAGCCTTGACTCTGCCCAGTCAATTCAGAGCAAAACCAATGCGGCCTCTGCCTCAAGTCAAAAACGAATCGACGTAAGTGCGGAAAAGACACTGACCTTAAAAGCGGAAATTGAACAGCTTGAAGAGGAAGTGAAAAATCTAAAAGTGTATCGCGATCACCTGACAGCCTTGGTTGCAAGCCAAGATCAAGAAGTCACAAGTTTAGATAGCCAGATAGAAGAGATTAAGTCTACACGTCAAGGGATTGTTCCTCTGATGTATCAAATGATCGACGGTTTAAAACAGATCGTAGCGCAAGACGTGCCAATCAAATTGGAGCAGCGTCAAGAGCGAATCGCAAAGCTAGAATCAATGATGACCAGAGCTGATGTAAGCGATGCAGAAAAGTATCGTCGTATCTTAGAGGCTTATCAAATCGAGCTAGATTACGGTACTAAACTTGGTTTGTATCAAGGTCAAATCACCGTTAATGCTGAAAGCAGAGAAGCGGACGTGCTTTACTTAGGCCGAATTTCGTTAGTTGCACGTAGCTTAAATGGCAGCAAGTTTTGGTCTTGGGATCAAAAATCCAATCAATGGTTAGATGTCGATGCTTCGCTTAAATCAGAGTTAGACAAAGCATTTAGTATTGCCGCGAAACAAACCGCGCCAAGCTTAATCACTCTTCCTGTTTCTCTTAAAGTGGCGGAGGCAAAATAATGAAACGTACACTGATTGCTTCTTTAATTGCATTTACCGCTCTTTCATTTAATAGCATTGCGGCTGATTTAGCTTCTCCGGCCAGAGCGGACGCAAAAGTTCAAAAACAGCATAACGTTCAACGTGAATCAGGCTTTAAGCAAACCGAGCGTGAACTGGCGGCACTAAAAGCGCAGTTAATTCAACAAAGAGAAACGTTACAGCAACAAAACGATCTACTGGCAGCTCAGTTTAGCCAAAATGAAGACACACTAGCGCGACTTGAAGAAAAACTGCGTCTTGAAACAGGTAGCCTAGGTGAAGTGTTTGGTGTCGTACGCCAGCATGCAAAAGAACTTGAAACGGAGCTTTCTCATTCAGTAACAGGCGCGGGTGCTCAAACTCATTCTGATACCATTAAAGAGATCGTTGCTGCAACCAAGCTACCTTCTATGCCTCAATTAACTGGTTTATGGTCAGCGTTAGCAGAACAAATTAAGGCGACGGGTCAGGTTCAGTCTACGCAAATTAAATTTGTCGACGGTGAAGGCCTTACTCAAGATGTGACAGCGCAACGTCTTGGTGCTTTCGGTTTGGTTGGCGAGCAAGGCTACCTAAATTGGAACGGTGCTAAACAAGACGCTGCAGCTTACATCAAACAGCCAGAAAACGGGCCGACTACATCGTCTTTGACGGGCTTATTAGTCGGTGAGCGTACCAACCTTATTGTTGATCCTTCGCGTGGCATTATGCTTGAGCAACTTGCCTTGACGCCAAGTTTGATGGACAGATTCCAAGCAGGCGGTGTGGTAGGTAAAGTGATTATCGGGCTGCTGGTTATTGGTCTGATTATTTCATTGGTTCGAGGTGTTAGCCTTTCATTGGCACGCCAAAAGATTCGCAAGCAACTGAAAACACCACAAACACCAACGGATAACCCACTTGGTCGCGTTCTCGCTGTTTACAGTAAAGAGAAGAACCAAACCGTTGAAGCATTGGAACTGCGTCTTCTTGAAGCTGTGGTTGATGAGCAAGCAGGGCTAGAAAAAGGTCTCTCTATGCTTAAGTTATTGGCAGCGCTTGCACCAATGCTAGGCCTGTTGGGTACGGTAACCGGGATGATTGAAACATTCCAAGTGATCACCCAGTTTGGTAACGGCGATCCTAAGGTAATGGCGGGCGGTATTTCTATGGCACTTGTGACCACAGTGCTCGGCCTTATTGCGGCTATGCCATTGCTACTTGTTCACAATATTTTGAGCTCTCAAGCGGAAAGCATCCGCAATATTCTTGAGAAACAAGGTATTGCGCTTGTTGCAGAGCAAGCTGAGAAAGAGACGTTAACTCGCGAGAATTGCTAGGAGAATGCGGCGTAATGGAAGCGATATTCGCTCTATTTCCTGAGGCGATTGCCACCAGTAACTGGATGACTTCGTTGCAAGATTTCATGCAACAAGGTGGCCAGGTGCTTTGGTGGCTATCCGGTGTGGCGTTGGTTTGCTGGTTGCTAATCATTGAGCGCATTGTCTTTCTGTGGTTTCAGTTTCCTAAACAGCGTAACCAGTGGGTAGACGCTTGGAAACAGCGCAGTGATCAGCATTCTTGGTATGCACGTTCAATCCGCGAAGGTTGGTTATCGGAAGCGCACTCACTACTAAACCAGAACCTCAATGTGATTAAAGTGCTGGTGGCGATCTGCCCAATGCTTGGTCTGCTGGGCACGGTGACAGGCATGATTTCAGTATTTGATGTTATGGCGAATCAAGGCAGTAGCGATCCGAAACTCATGGCCTCGGGCATATCCTTGGCGACCTTGCCGACTATGGCAGGTATGGTCGCAGCACTGACCGGTATGTTTTGTCACGCGCGGCTAGTTAAAGTATGCCAAACGAAAGAAATTAAATTGGAAAAATCATTAAGGAGTCAACGATGAGACTCGGTCGACGTCATCATAAACAAGAAGAAGCTCAAGTCGACATGACTTCAATGCTTGATATCGTATTTATTATGTTGATCTTCTTCATCGTGACAAGCTCATTTGTTCGTGAGTCTGGTGTAGAAGTGAACAGACCAACCGCTTCAAATGTCGTCAGTCAAAAAGAAGCGGGCATTTTCGTTGCGATAACCTCAGCAAATGATATCTACATTGATAAACGCATGGTCGATGTAGAGCGAGTGGAAGCGACCTTGGAGCACCTGATGCTCGATAAACCTGATGCTTCTTTGGTCATTCAAGCGGATGAGCACGCCTACAGTGGTACGGTGGTGAAGGTGATGGATGCAGCAAAAGGGGCTGGGGTGAAAAACA
The DNA here is from genome assembly GCF_059295395.1 of Vibrio sp. SCP2. Lineage (NCBI taxonomy): Bacteria > Pseudomonadati > Pseudomonadota > Gammaproteobacteria > Vibrionales > Vibrionaceae > Vibrio > Vibrio sp. SCP2. The sequence goes on from NZ_JCAFVV010000002.1 coordinate 622,914, forward strand.
TTGCTTTGGCGGCGGAGAAGATCTAGTGGGTCGATTGCTCATTGCCACACCAATTGCGTTATCATGCGTTGTGGCTATTTTCAGTTTAATGGCGTGGATGGTCGATATTAGCCACCGCCGTGCACCTGAACCGAGTGAAGCGCTGAGTTTCAATATGGTGATGGTAGAAAACGAACAAGACGTTCAAAGACGCCAACGTTCTGTACCAGAACAGCCTCAAGCACCAGAAGTGCCAGAGCAGATGCCAACGTCTCAGGCGAATACTCAGTTGACTCAAGTGTCGCCAGTTGCTCAACCAACGCTAGGCTTAGATACGGCAATCGATGGACTGGCTATCAGCGCTCCGACCTTCGGTGACTTCGGTGTCAATCAGCAGGCAATGCCACTGTATCGTGTTGAACCTCGTTACCCGACAAAAGCGTTGAAACGGGGCGCAGAGGGTTATGTGGTCATGAAGTTCACGATCGATCCAACGGGTAAACCGATTGATGTTGAAGTGGTTGAAGCTAATCCTAAGCGCATGTTTGAGCGTGAAGCGATTCGAGCGCTGAAGAAATGGAAGTATCAACCAAAAGTGGTGAATGGGGGAGCTATTGCTCAGCTTGGTCAAACCGTAAGACTGGAGTTTAAGATAGCGAAATGATTAAACGATTATTGTTAGTATCTCTTATATTGGCTTCCGGTACTTCGTTTGCGCAGGAGCTAAGCCAATATACCGCGACCAGAGTACAAAAGGCGCATGAGCTTGCCCAAGAAGAGCAAGTGAAGCAAGCCATTACCATGCTTAGAGAGGTAGACACCTCCCGCGAATACGATCAAGCTTTTGTCGCTCGTATGCTCGGCGTGTTTTACTGGCAAGACGGTAAGCCTAAACAGGCAATCAAGCATCTAGAGAAAGCGGTGACCAGTGGCCTGCTGCAAGATGAGCAAGGTTGGATTACAGAGCGAATGCTCGCTGATCTTTATCTCAATGAGCAGCAGTTTGAGCGCGCTTTAAAGCACTATTATGTGTTGCAAAAGAGCGTCCCAAGCACTCAGAAAGCGGATGATATTTGGCTTCGTATCGCGCAGTCTCATTATCAGCTAGAGCAATGGTCAAAGGTTATCCCTGCTGCAAATGAATACCTGCAGGTCAGCAAAGAGAGCCCCCTACAGCCGTTATCTTTAAAGCTCGGCGCTCAGCTTCAGCTTAAAAAATGGAAACAGGCGATTCCGACGTTGGAGTTACTGATTGCCTTACAGCCTGAGAAGATAAATTGGTGGCGACAGCTTGTTGGCTTGCAGCTAAGAATAGGTAAAGATCGTGATGCGCTTGATACCTTGTCATTGGCGAAACTAAACAAGCTTGAACTCAGTCAAAGTGATCGCCGAATGCTCGCTCAACTCTATGCCAAACGTGGTGTGCCAGAGCGCGCAGCCATTGAGATTAGTGAGCTAGATGGTGCAGACACAGACGTGCAGCTGCTTTCTGAGCAAGCAACCTATTGGCAACTGGCTAAGGAGTGGGATAAAGCATTGGATGTTTGGAAACTAGCGGCCAAGCTAGATTCTAAATTCCATTGGAATGTCGCCCAACTTATGGTTCAACAAGGTTACTACCGTCCTGCGCTCAGTGTGTTGGCAAAGGTGAAGGGTAGGAAAGCGGATGTTGCTTTGGCCAAAACCCGTGCGTTTTACAAGTTAGATCAGCTAGACAACGCCTTGATCGAAGCGAAACGCGCAAACAATGTCGAGCCTTCAGCACAATCAAAGAGTTGGATTAAATACCTAACCCAGTTGAGACAAGCCAAAGATCAGACGACAAGTTAACAAAAAAGAGGGAAGCCAATCGACTTCCCTCTTCGTTTACTTAAAGCAGAACTATTTGTTGCCCGAGCATATAAATTCAGCACGCCACAAAAGCCTTTTTGTCTCTTTCATGTTGGTCAGTAACTCTTGACCAGACATTTGCGGGAATGCAAGTAATACCGTTACATCCTCGCTTTCTTCAGACCTTTGGTAAGCCCTTACATGCGTAAAAGTGCTCGATAGGTTATTTGACAGCATACCTTTGGACAAACAAATTCCAAAAACGTCCCGTTTCATCGTCTTTCCCTCTGACAAGTAGGCCATCATTTGGTTAGTTTAATATTTATCTGGATTCTGACAGCCGATTTAAACGTTCCTACACATTTCATTGTGCTCAATAATTATACGAAATTTGTGATTGGTTAGTATAAAAAATAATCTAAAATCCATGTGATCTAAATCACTTATTCCACTGGTTTTATATGTGAAATTCCTAATCAGATCTAAAAGCAATCGATTGAAGAATAAGCAGTGGTTGCGTAATAACCGATAGGAATAAATTACCTTTGTAAGCTTCACAAATTACTCAACAAGCAATCGTTGTCATGTTAGACGAATGTTATTCTGCAAGTGTACAAAGGAGAACGTATGAAATGGAGTAGTATCAGCTTTCGCAAGAGAATGCTGATAATCATGACACTATCAGGTCTGATTGAGCTGTTGATTCTTGTTGCGGCAGGATTTATCTATATTAAGCAAGCTCAGGAAGACGAAATGGGGCATCAGGCTCTCGGTGTCGCTTCATTTCTTGCCAAATCTCCCTATGTCATTAGTGCTATTGAGAATGGTGTTGATCAAGAGAGTCAGCAGCGCTATCGAAGTCTAACCAATTTAATTGGCGCAGCCTTTATCGTTATCGGCGACAAGGACGGCATTCGCCTTGTCCACCCCTTAGATGAACGTATTGGTAAGCCAATGAAAGGTGGGGATAATGATCGTGCGCTAGTGGGGGGAGAAGCCTATATATCCGTCGCTGAAGGTTCGTTAGGTTACTCAGTACGTGGTAAAACGGCAGTCTTCAATGAGCAGGGCGAAATTATTGGTGTGGTTTCAGTCGGTTATCTGATTGATCGCCTGCAAGATCGCATTGAGCCCTTCATTATTTTTCTCATTTTGATGGCTTTCATTGTTGTTGGCGCTAACGCAATTGTGTCTAGCTATGCGTCACGCCGTTTTCAGAAAGCTATTCTAGGCTTTGAACCAGAAGAGATAGGGCGATTATACGTTGAACTGGATGTAACACTAGAGACCCTTAAAGAAGGAATTATCACTATTGATGATCAAGGGAAGTTACGTTCAATTAACCGAAGTGCATGCCAAATACTTAATCTAAACAAAGAGCAGAGCATCAACCGCCCATTGAGTGAGATTCTGCCTGAGAGTGACTTACACAGTGTGATTCAAACTGCGCGTACTGATCACGATATCAACCTCTATCTGAATAAACAGCGCTTAATTGCCAATCGAAGCCCAATTATTGTCGATGGCAAAGTCGTGGGCGCTGTTTCGAGTTTCCGCCGCCGTGATGATTTAACCGAACTGACTGAACAGCTAGCGAAAACCAAAGAATATGCCGAAATGCTGCGTTCGCAGACCCATGAACATCGCAATAAACTCAATACCATCAGTGGTATGGTGCAAATGGGTGAACTGGAAGCGGTGCAGTATTTAATTGGTCAAGAAACCGCGCACTACCAAGCTTTGATCGAATTCCTCCGCGAAACAATCAAAGAACCGCTGATCGCAGGCATGCTATTGGGCAAAACTGAACGTGCCCGTGAGCTTGGTTTGCAGCTTGTGGTTGAAGAGGGGTCGCGTCTTGAACCTCTGCCGCAGCGCATTAACCCTGAAGATCTCGTCACGATTCTGGGTAACTTGATTGATAACGCTTTTGATGCAACACGAGACGCCATCACACGAGACCCTCTGTTTCCTGCGGATCGGAGGTTGGTTGAAGTTTCAATCAGTGATTATGGCAACGAAGTGATATTGGAAGTGGTTGATCAAGGTTGCGGCTTACCGGACAACGTCAGTGTCGACTCTTTAGTTGAGCGGGGCGTATCGAGTAAAGACTCGTCAACTCGTGGTGTCGGGCTATTTTTAACCAATCAACTTGCCACCCGTTATCACGGCGAGCTTGAGATGATGAATAACAAAGAGTGTGGAGCAAGGATGACAGTATATCTACCTAAGGATGAGCAGATATGACGACAGTAACTCGAGTGATGATCATTGAAGATGATCTCGCTATCGCCCAATTGCATCAACGCTACCTTGAACAAATCGGTGGCTATGAAGTAATAGGTATTGCGACAACGAAGCTTGAGGCTAACTTGCAACTCGATATTCTTCAGCCTGATCTGCTGTTATTGGATGTTTATCTGCCTGACGGAACGGGTCTAGAAATACTCCAAGAGTTAAGAACTAAGAATCTCAGTTGTGATGTCATTTTGATCACCGCAGCGAGAGATGTCGATACCTTACAACAAGCGATGCGTGGTGGCGTCGTTGACTACTTACTCAAGCCAGTCGTCTTTCCGAGATTAGAAGCGGCATTGAAAAAGTATGTATTACAAAAGCATCAGTTAAACCATGCAAACGATCTTGACCAGAGTATTGTCGACAAAATGCTTCAAGCGGCGAATAGCAATGATTCACCTAAGAATCGACTACCTAAAGGTATCGACGGCGTAACATTGGAAAAGATTAAAGCTCTGTTTGTCGATAACCAAAACCTGACCGCCGATGAAGCAGGAGAACAGATTGGTGCTAGCCGCACGACGGCCCGTCGTTACTTAGAATACCTAATCAGCACGGGCGAGCTTGAAGCGGACTTAAACTATGGAACGGTAGGCCGCCCTGAAAGAACCTACCGAAATTCTAATAACTAAACTATCAACTAACCTAGATGTAATTGTGATTGACCTCTATATTTGTTTATAGGCTATAAACGAATTGACTAGAGGTCGTCCCATGCGACTCTTAACATTATTACTTTTCATCTTTAGCTCGCTTGGTCAAGTGACGCATAGTACAGAGCTAAATGAACTGAGTTATCTTACAGAGCAATACCCACCTTATAACTACGACCAGGGCACAGGCGTTGAAGGCATCGCTATTGATGTGCTTAGGTCTGCCAGTGAACAAGCCAGCAGCCAGGTCTCTTTAGAATCGATACAAGTTCAGCCTTGGCCGCGCGCCTATCGCAGCGCATTGATTAAACCCGATACTGTGCTTTTCTCAACGACTCGTACCCAACTAAGAGAGCATATATTTCAATGGGCAGGGCCGATCATCGAAACCCGCATTGTTGTGTTGGCTAAGAAGAGCAAAAACATTCGCGTTAGTCAGCCGATGGCACTTGCTCAGTATCGGATAGGCGTGATTCGCGATGATGTCGGAGAGCAACTCCTGTTAGAGCTAGGGGTTCCAAGAGACTCCATGGTTGAAAGTTCGGTACCTGAAACACTCGCCAACCAGTTTGTCAAAGATCGTATAGACTTATGGGCATACGAAGAGAATGTTGCCAAATGGTGGCTGAAACGAGGCGGCTATAATACGCAAGAGTTTGAAGCGGTTTATGTGTTGAGTGAAGGGGACCTTTATTTTGCGTTTAACTTGGAAACAGACAGCAGACTGGTTTATCAGCTTCAGCAAGGTATTGATGCCATCAAACAGGCCACGAGTGAGGGTGAAGTGAGTGTTTATCAACAAATACTCGGTAAGTACAAATAAGGAAATTGGATGAGATTTGGTGCTCTACTACTGTTTTTTGTTGCTTGCCAAACTTTTGCCCAGCAATCTATTACCTTAACTCTTGCGTCACAGGTGGATGGTGGGCATCACTTTTACCATGAGCTTTTGTTTGAAGCGCTAACGCGAGACGGCTATGACGTCAAAATCATGGTGCCCAGTGAGCATATACCGCAAAAGCGTGTGATAAGAATGGTGGAAAGCGGGCAGTTAAGCCTGACATGGTTGCTCGCAACACCTGAAAGAGATGCTAAGTATCTCGCGATCGATGTGCCTTTGACCAATGGGCTAATAGGAAAGCGGGTCATGCTGATACCGCCAGAGCTGCAATCAAAACTTATTAATATCACCACACTTGAGGATCTCAAGCAGGCGAATCTGGTCGCCGGTTTAGGAGTCAATTGGTTTGATGTTGATGTATGGAAAGCGAACGGATTGAAGGTCCACGAAGAAGATGGCGAGTGGCGCGCGCTGTATCATAAGCTTACAACCGATGGTCAAGTTAACTATTTTCCCCGAGGGATGAATGAAGTAGGCGCTGAAGCGGCGCAAAACAATCACTTGGCCATTGAGCAAAGGCTGCTGCTTGTTTACGACCGAGATTTCAAATTCTACCTCTCACCGAGCATGGCAAAATACCAGCCAGCGATTCAAGACGCGTTAGATAAAGCCAAAGTATCGGGCTTAATCGATCAACTGGTTAGAAAACATTGGGGGGAGAGCTTCCAGCAGATCAAACCAGACCAAAGAGTCGTCATCAAATTGGAGTTACCGAATCAGACATCTCAAAAACGTTAACGTCTTATTGCCCTCTGCGTATAATATCTAATAATCAAACAATTAAACTCATTTAAGGTTAGTCAAACGTCAATGGAAAGTGTTTTTATCGTCGTCGCCATACTGGTCATTTTCTTTGTTGTGATTCAAAAGCGCTATCTCAAACAAGATGAGTTGAAAGATAGTACCTACAAAAAGAAAGGGGCGCTGCTTAATGCGCAAGAGTCAGCTTTCTACAACGCACTGATTACAGCAGTAGGTCAGCACGGTGTGGTGATGAGTAAAGTGAACCTGTCTAACGTGATCACGCCACTCGCTACGGATAAAAAGCAGTGGTTTATCGCCAACAATCGTATTTCTAAAAGCTACTATGATTATGTGGTATGTGACCCTCGTACACTGGAAGTTCGTGTCGCGATTGAGCTTGATGATGGAAAAGAGCTCAATAAAGGCAAGGTCGATCGTCAAAAACTACTGATTCACGTGAGTAAGTCTGCTGGCATTCCTCTGATTGGCGCTAACATCAAACACAGTTATCAAGTTGGGCGTTTACGTCGCCTTCTTGCCGCGCATATCGATTTGATTGAACCTGACAAAGAAATTCGCTTTTGTAAGCGTTGTGGTAGCCCAATGACGATCAAAACGGCGAGTCAGGGCGAACATAAAGGCCGACGTTTCTTTACTTGTAGCCGACAGCCACAATGTACGTATACAGAAAACTACAATGTGGTGTTTGAAGAAGAAGACAACGGAAACTAAATCGAGGAAAAGCTTAACTCGGTTTTAGAAGGGCGGCTGCATACCATAACTTGGTTGCGGCCGTTTTGTTTAGCGCGATACAGTTCTTTATCCGCTTCTTTTAATACGCACTCTAAGTTCGCATAATGGTCGCATTGATAAACGCCAATGCTTGCCGTAAGAGAAATTGGGGTACTGCTATCATTGAATGCGTAGCTTTCAATCGCATTACGGATTTGTTCAGCTTTCTCTTTTGCTTTTTGTACATTGGTATTGTGCAAGGCGATACAAAACTCTTCACCACCAATTCGATAGACAAGGTGCTCGTCACTTAGGCCATCAATCAGAGCGGCAGTTTGCACCAATACCTTATCGCCAACATCGTGGCCGTGCTTGTCATTCACCGCTTTAAAGAAATCTAAATCTAAGATCAAAAGGGAAAGGGGCAGCTTGATGCTCTCATTGCGGTAACGCTCAAAGTTATGAGTCAGGGCGTGGCGGTTATAGACACCGGTTAACGCATCACGGGAGGCAAGTTGTCCTAGCGAAGCTTCAGAGACTCGTCTTTTTACCTCCAGTACATGGGAGGTTAGCCAAATGGTGATAAATGCGAGTGAAAAATTGATTGCAAGCTGAGAGTTTCCATCGATGCCATCTGTCCACAGCTTGTAAGAAATAATTCCGATTTGGGTGATAAAGCCGATGCTTGTTGCTAGAACCCCGGCACGGCGGCCTAGGATTAAATAGAACATCATCGGAAACAGACAAGCCCAGATAAAGACGCCAAACTCTATCGGATATTCGTAGGTCGCTAGGCTTGTGACACCCGTTAGGCTGAAAACATAAGCGACAATGAAGGCTTTTGAGATGCTTTCTTGGTAAGTGTGGTAAGCGATATAAAGTGAAAACAGTCCAAATGCCGTTTCTATATAGTGATGTGGGCTGTAATGTTGGACAACAAGGTGGTATGCGGTAACAGATGCCGAGATGAATGCTAGTAGCGTACTAAGCCAAAATAACACTGCTCGGCGTAACTGCCGAGAAGGATTAAAAATGTCTAGCTCCATCCTTGTCGCCTTTGTAAATTTAAATATGCCAAAGCTTGAATATGGCTTTCATCATATGCTTTTTATAGGTGGAATCAAGGCAAAATCTGAATAGAGATCACGCTATTCAAATGATAGCTTACATTGTGAACGACAAGATTGCGGAATGTTTCAACTAAGTTAATGAATGTGTTGATCTTTGAGGCTAACTAGTCCTGTGTGTGCTGAGTTTTCCTGGTGGTATAACTTGTATAAATATGGAACGAATGTCACCTCAGCGCGTGAAGAGAAGTGAGAAGAGGTGACATCACTAGTTGGGTCTTTTATCAGTTAACTTGGAACTGCCTCATTAACCGCTCTAAACCTTCGAGTTTTTCAACGAGTTCACTCGTACGCTGAATAGAAGTGCGAGAAGTCTCGGATGTGTCGTCAGATAAGGTCTTGATGTTGATGATGTTGCGGTTGATCTCTTGCGTGACACTGGCTTGTTGTTCAACAGCAGCAGCGATTTGAAGACTACTGTCGGTAACCAAATTAAGCTTACTTGAAATAGAATCGAGAACTTGTCCGGTGTTATTGGCTCGCTCTTTACACTGATTTGATAGCGTGATGCCTTTAGCCATCGCTTCGACTGCATTTTCGGCAGTTCCCTGAAGGTGGCGAATCATGGTATGAATCTCGTTAGCCGATGTACCCGTTTTGGAAGCAAGATTTCTTACCTCATCAGCAACCACTGCAAAACCGCGCCCGGTTTCACCGGCTCTTGCTGCTTCAATAGCAGCGTTTAGCGCCAATAAGTTGGTTTGTTCTGAGATGGTGGTGATGACTTCTAAGATACTATCGATTTTTTGGCTATCTTGTGACAACTGAGTAATGATCGATTGCGCTTGAGCAAGTTCACTTGCCATGACATTAACTTCTGAAATTGTCGCTTGAATGCTCTCAAGGCCTCGATTGGACTCTTGGTCAGCCTCTTCGGCCAACATTGAAGCGGCGGATGCTGCATTAGAGACCTCATTAATGGATTGGGTCAACTCTTCAACTGCCGCAGACACCTGCTCTGTTTCGTGACATTGTTGGTCTAGGCTTTGACCAATAGATTGGATCGTTCCAAATTCATCTTCCGCAGAAATCAATATTTTGCCTGAAGTTTCTGTCGCACGAGCGGTTACAGCGCGCAGTTCCGCTTTCTTCATCATCAGAGCGAGTTCTACTTGAGAATAGTCATCATAGCGATTGGTGTAAGGCTTCTCCATTAATGGGTTAGAGTAGGCATCTTGCGCTAGCGTTTTTACCTGGGCAAAGCGTTTGTTTTGATAAATTGTACAGCCGACCATGACTAAGCCTAGAAAAGTGCTGAGTAAAGAAAGCAGGCTTGGACTCAATACGGCTGAAATAAGCGACGTGACCGTAAACATAGCGGCTAGTACGATTGATAGTAGGTGCAGAGGGAGTCGAAGCTTAGCCGTTGTCTTGTTAGAAGATAGCTTACTATACAGTGATTCAGCGCGCTCAATTTGTTCGTCAGTTGGTTTCGAGCGTACGGATTGGTATTCAATGGTGTTGCCGTCTGCGTCTTTAATTGGTGTAACAAAAGCAGATACCCAATAGTGATTGTCGTCTTTACATTGGTTCTTAACCAAACCCATCCAACTCTTTCCCTCTTTTAAATAGGACCAGAGCTGAGCAAAAGCCTGTTTGGGCATGTCTTGGTGACGCACCATATTATGAGGGTTACCGATAAGTTCGTGACGATCGTAACCCGCAATATTACAAAAGTCGTCGTTTGCGTGAGTGATGTGGCTTGAAGCATCTGTTGTCGAAATGAGGTTAGCAGTAGCGCAGTAATCTTTATTGAGCGTTGAATTTATCATATAAGGTTCCAATTGTTGGCTCATTAGCTCCATGCGAATGGATGACTAGTAATTTTTTGTTTTTCTTGTAGTTACTTGACCATGCTAACTGGTGAGACTTTGTCTTATAAATGATATGAATCAATTTCAGGTGGTTACTTATAGAATCATCAATGGTTTATCTAAATTGCCCCAAAAATAAGACTGATTTTCATTAATCATTCATTCATATGTGATGTTGACTGTCTCATGGTGTGTAGATGATAAATGCGACATGCGCTTAAAATTTAATGAGACTATGGCGAATTAAGTTGAGATGTAACGAACAAATGAGAGTTCGTTACGTTATGTGTAACATAATTACGTTTTGCAATCGGTTAAATTGTGTTCCTACCCCTTTAGGGTAGTTTAAAACTGTAATTGATTTACATCATGTATTAATTTTCTTTCACAATTAACAATTGGCTCAGATAAAGAACCTAACCCTTAGGAAGTATTATGAGCAAGTTGAAGCTGGTTGTTATCGGTAACGGTATGGTAGGACACCGTTACATTGAAGACCTAGTAGAGAAGGCAGATGCATCCCAGTATGACATTACTGTTTTCTGTGAAGAACCGCGTGTCGCTTATGACCGAGTCCACCTTTCTTCTTACTTTTCTCACCACACAGCGGACGAGTTATCTTTGGTTAAAGAAGGTTTCTACGACAAGCACGGTGTGAACATGTTGATTGGTGAACGTGCAATTAACGTTAACCGTGAGAAACGCATTGTCCATTCTAGTACTGGTCGTGAAATTCAATACGACAAGCTGATTATGGCGACTGGCTCATTCCCATTTGTCCCACCTATCAAGGGCCGTGAAAGTAAAGACTGCTTTGTTTACCGTACTATCGAAGATCTAAAAGCGATCGAAGCGTGTGCGAAGAAGAGTAAAGTCGGCGTGGTTATCGGCGGCGGTCTACTTGGTCTCGAAGCGGCAGGTGCACTGAAAGCGCTCGGCGTAGAAACTCACGTAGTTGAATTTGCACCAAAACTGATGGCTGAACAGCTAGACCAAGCGGGTGGTAATCAATTACGCCAAAAAATCGAGAGCATGGGTGTTAAGGTTCACACCAGCAAAAATACACTTGAAATCGCTCCTGAGGGTAAAGAAGCACGTAACGTTATGCGTTTTGCAGACGGTACTGAACTAGAAACAGACTTCATCGTGTTCTCTGCGGGTATTCGTCCTCAAGACAAGCTTGCTCGTGACATGCAATTAGACGTTGCTCCACGCGGTGGTATCGCTATTAACGATTTCTGTCAGACTTCTGATGAGAACATCTATGCGATTGGTGAGTGTGCTTCTTGGAACGAAACCTTCTACGGACTAGTTGCTCCTGGTTACAAGATGGCAACCGTCGCTGTTGACCATATTGTTGGTAACGACAGCAAATTCGAAGGTGCTGACATGTCTGCCAAGCTTAAGCTGCTAGGTGTGAAAGTTGGCTCTATCGGTGATGCTAACGGTCGTACTCCTGGTTGTAAGAGCTACGTTTACCAGAACGAAGAGCAGGAAGTATACAAACGCTTAATCGTATCTGAAGATAATAAGAAGCTTCTTGGTGCGGTAATGGTCGGTGATACCTCTGACTACGGTGATCTGCTTCAGCTTATGCTCAATGAAATTGATCTACCAGAGCACCCAGATGCACTTATACTGCCAGCTCATGCGGGTGCAGAAAAACCAACATTAGGCGCAGATGCTCTGCCTGATTCTGCGGTTATCTGTTCTTGTTTTGACGTAACAAAAGGCAAAATCGCTGAAGCGGTAGCGCAAGGTCACCACACGATTGGTGACATCAAAGCAGTGACTGGAGCTGGTACTGGTTGTGGAGGGTGTATCCCACTTGTCACGTCAGTACTAAACGCTGAACTTGAAAAAGCAGGCGTTGAAGTAAAAGCAGACGTTTGTGAGCACTTTGCTTACTCCCGCCAAGAGCTTTTCCATCTAGTACGTATTGGCGAGATCAAATCGTATGAAGAATTGCTTGAGAAACACGGTAAAGGTTATGGCTGTGAAGTGTGTAAACCACTAGCAGGTTCTATCCTTGCGTCATGCTGGGGTGACCATATCCTGAAGCCATCTCTGGTTAAACTGCACGATACCAACGATAACTTCCTAGGTAACATGCAAAAAGATGGTACGTACTCTGTTATTCCACGTATGGCTGGTGGTGAAGTAACGCCACAAGCACTTGCAGCACTTGCAGATGTTGCTGCGGAATACAACCTGTACACCAAGATTACAGGTGCACAACGTATCGGTCTATTTGGGGCACAGAAAGATGACCTTCCTGCAATCTGGAAGAAGTTAATCGAAGCGGGTTATGAAACGGGTCAGGCTTATGCGAAAGCACTGCGTATGGCTAAGACGTGTGTCGGCTCTACTTGGTGTCGTTACGGCGTTCAAGATTCAGTTGGCCTTGGCGTGATGATCGAGAACCGTTACAAAGGCATTCGTACTCCTCATAAGATGAAGTTTGGTGTGTCTGGTTGTACTCGTGAGTGTGCAGAAGCGCAAGGTAAAGACTTGGGCATTATCGCAACAGACGCGGGTTGGAACATGTACGTGTGTGGTAACGGTGGTATGAAGCCTCGCCATGCAACATTACTGGCTGGCGACCTAGACCAAGAAACACTGATCAAATACATCGACCGTTTCATGATGTTCTACATCCGTACGGCTGCGCCACTACAGCGCACATCAGTATGGTTTGAAAACCTAGAAGGCGGTATTGACTACCTACGTGAAGTGATCATTGAAGACAAGTTAGGCATTAATGACCAACTTGAAACAGACGTAGCGAAATTGGTTGAAGAGTATCGCTGTGAGTGGACTGACACAATTAACGATGAAACTCAGCTTAAGCGTTTTGCACACTTCGTGAACTCTGATGAGCGTGACGACAACGTTATGTTCGTGACAGATGGCCGTGAGCAACATCGCCCGGCAACATTCACTGAAAAACATCCTGAAGCGAAAGGCGACATCCTTCACGTAGAAGTGGTTTAAGGGGAGAAGAAATCATGGCATTTACAAAAGTTTGCAACATCGAAGACATCATCCCAGGCACTGGCGTAGTCGCACTATTTGAGGGTGAGCAAGTGGCTATCTTCCGCCCACGAGCAACTGAAGAAGTCTTTGCAATCAACAATATGGACCCGTTTTTTCAGTCAAATGTACTGTCACGTGGCCTGATTGTTGAGCACGATGAGCAATTATGGGTAGCAAGCCCACTTAAGAAGCAACGCTTTAACCTAGCAACAGGTGCATGTATGGAAGATGAGCGCATGAGCGTGAAGTCGTACAAAGCACGTGTTGCAAAGGGCAAAGTGGAGATAGCGGCTTAATCAAGTGTTAAGCGAGATCTAATAGCTTAAAGGTTCGTTGTTTCTCAGTTGGGGAACAGAGGAACAGCGAGTCTTTCACTATTCGATTTTAACTTTTAACTTTCAATTTTGGATAAGGACACATTCATGTCTACAGACTTTAAACCTGCTGAGTTCGTGCAAACTATGATTAACGTTGGCGAAGCAAAGACGAAAACAAGCGCTCGTGATCTGCTTCTTCGTGGCACAATGGCTGGTATCATCTTATCGCTTGCAGTGGTTGTTGCAATTACAACAATCGTACAAACGGGTGTCGGTGTTGTCGGTGCGTTAGTCTTCCCAGTTGGCTTCGTTATTCTATCTGTGATGGGCTATGACTTGGTAACCGGTGTATTTGGTCTAGCGCCACTGGCAAAATTTGAAGGTCGTCCTGGCATTACTTGGAACCGCATTTTCCGTTGTTGGGGTCTTGTTGGCCTAGGTAACCTTATCGGTTCTTTGATTGTTGCTTACCTAGTAGCAATCTCACTAACAGGTAACTTTTCTCTAGAACTCAACGCAGTTGCGAAGAAGTTCATCGCGGTTTCTACTGCACGTAGCCTAGGCTTCGAAAACATGGGTATGGACGGATGGATTACCTGTTTCGTGCGCGGTATCTTCTGTAACCTAATGGTTTGTCTAGGTGTGATTGGTAACATGACGGCACGTACGGTTGCCGGTCGCGTAGCAATGATGTGGTTCCCAATCTTCATCTTCTTTGCACTGGTCTTTGAGCACACAGTAGTAAACATGTTCCTATTCCCACTAGGCATGATTCTAGGCGCTGATTTTGGGATTGCGACTTGGTTGAACTTCAACCTTATCCCAACCATCCTTGGTAACATCGTTGGTGGTTTGATCATGACATGTATTCCGCTATACCTGACTCACGCAAAAACAGCGCCTTCTCTAAGCGATGAAGAAGAAGTTAATGCGAAACCAGCACTAGCGAAATAATGATTTACAGCTCCACGTTGTCACGTGGGGCTCCTAACCATCAAATACAGTCTTGATTTGAATATAAAAAGTAGTCATTCACTTTACGTAGCCGTTGAGTACTACTCTTTATATCCAAATTTACGTTGATAGGCATAGCTATGAGCATGACTCCAATCTCTCCATCAAACCTTGGTTTTGTTTCATTAGTTGGTGCTGGGCCAGGCGATCCAGACCTACTAACAGTCAAAGGCTATCGAGTGATTCAACAAGCAGAAGTTGTGGTCTATGACCGCCTGGTCTCTCCAGAGATTCTGGCGTTAGCCAATAGCGATGCCGAAATGATTTACGTGGGGAAAAAGTTAGATTTCCACTGTGTTCCTCAAGAACAAATTAATCAGATTCTGGTTGAGAAAGCGCAGCAAGGCAAAAAGGTTGTCCGTCTAAAAGGCGGAGATTCGTTCATTTTTGGTCGTGGCGGAGAAGAGCTAGAAAAGCTTGCCGAACATGGCATTCGCTTTGAAGTTGTTCCGGGTATCACCGCCGCTGCGGGTGCGACGGCTTATGCGGGGATCCCATTAACGCATCGCGATCACGCGCAAAGTGTTCAATTCATTACGGGTCATGTGCAGAAAGATGGCCGTGAAATTGAATGGCACTCTTTAGCTCAGTCTAATAACACACTCGTGTTCTACATGGGCTTAAAGCAAAGCGGTTACATCACCGAAAAATTGTTGGAAACTGGGCTAGATTCGAATATGTCGTGTGCCATTATTGAAAATGGAACCCGACGTGAACAAAGGGTATTTACAGGGGCGCTGAAAGAGTTGCCAAACATGGCGAAAGAGGCAGTGAGCCCTGCGTTAATTGTTGTCGGTAGCGTGACGTCTTTGCACGATAAGTTGAAGTGGTTTAGTTAATCATCGAAAGCAGGTTTACTTGAATATGACTCACTTACTTGGCTTCTCTTTGTTGAAAATAGTCGGCTAGAAAGTCGATGAATGCACGAATTCGATAGGGGGTATGCTCTGTTGATTTGTAAACCGCGTACATAGGCAAAATAGCCTTCGGAAGTTGACTAAAAAGCTCTATAAGCTGACCTGAATCGACGTAGTCTTGCACCATCCATTTTGGTAAATAGGTGATACCATTACCAAGAAGTGCCATTTTCAATAGCATATCTGGTGAGTCACTGGAGAATACCTCATTCACTTCATATTTTTCTCCTTCTAACAGCCAATGGTTGGAGGGGGAAATTAATGAATAAGTAAGGCATCGATGAAGTTGCAAATCTTCAGGTAGCTTCGGTGAACCGTATATCGAAACATAGTCAGGTGTCGCGAAAATACCCGCCTGATGGTCTAACAGTTTACGTGCTTTTAGATTTGAATCCTCAAGGTGCTTTGCTCGAATCGCAATATCTGTTTCTGTTTGATAAAGATCTACAAATCTATCATTTACTGATACGTTTACAGTAACGGCTGGGTGAGACTCCATAAATTTTGCTATTGGTTCAGCTAATTGCATAGTTGCAAATGCTGAAGGTGACGAAAGCAACAACCTACCACTTACTGCAGTTAACTCGTTTCTAAGCCGTGATTCAGTGACCGACATCTCTTCAAGCAAGCGGGATGAATAGTCAAAGTATTGCTTACCTTGCTCTGTGAGCTTGACGTTCCGTGATGTTCGATGAAATAGCGTTAACTTTAAGCTATGTTCTAGCCACGCGACCTTTTTGCTTACAGAGCTTTGTGTTGTGTTTAGGTTCATGGCAGCAATGGTGAAGCTCTCATCTCGTGCAACTTGGCAAAACACGTTTAGGCAGTCGAATTTGTTCATTTATCTATTCTCATTTTGAATACATACCATGCTGATTCTATTATTTATTAGTTGTATTGGGAATGAATATACTGGTGGTCACAGAAAGCTTATTCAAACAAGGTTCAATGATATGACAGTTATTTCTTTGCTACTCGCTGTGTTTTTTACTTTCGCAAGCTCAATCAAACTGTTTGGTTGGCACAAGTTTATTTATGAAACACAACTAAGGTTTTTTCAAAAATATGGACTAAATAGGAACGCAATGTTCGCAGTAGGGATAGTAGAGTTCTCTTCTGCAATAGCCCTGATTACCTCGATCTATCTGATGAGCTCTGTTTTAAGTATTTTAGGAGCATTAGGTATTGCTCTAACATCTATCGGAGCCATCTTTTTCCATGCTAGATTTGATACGTTTAAAGATGCCATCCCCGCAATTATAACGTTACTGCTGTCTTCTGCGCTAATCATTGGGTGGAAAGCTGAAATTCTATCATGGTTCTGATAAAGTCTCGGCGTCGAAACTAAGGTAATCAATCATGGAAAAAATCGCGATTTTTGTCGATGTTCAGAACATCTATTACACCACTAGAGATAAGTATCGAGCGAACTTTGATTACAACCAGTTTTGGTACATCGCGACTGAAGGTCAGCAAGTCGTAGAAGCGAATGCTTATGCTATTGCCTCTCATGATCCAAAACAGCGTCAATTTCACCATATCCTGCGTGGTATTGGCTTTAACGTTAAACTCAAACCTTATATTCAGCGACATGATGGCAGTTCAAAAGGGGATTGGGACGTAGGGATAGCCTTAGACGTCTATGAAGCGGCGTCAAAGGTTGATCGCGTCATACTTCTCTCAGGTGATGGAGACTTCGAGCTGTTAGTTGACCGAATTCAAAAACGTTTTGGCACTAGGGTTGATGTCTATGGCGTGCCTGGTTTAACGGCTCAAGCCCTTATTGATGTGAGTGATAAGTACATACCGATCGAGGAATCACTGCTAATAACACGCTAGTCCATCACACTGCTACGCACGACTTTTCCGATATGCCATATTGAAAAAGTAAGCATATACAAATACTTACACTGAAATAAAATGCTTAATTGTTCAAAAAATCGGCATGATATGTTAGAGTGAGCGCACTATTTCTTATATGTGTTTGATGGGGTTGTATGTTCAATAGTGCCGATCAGGTGACGATTTCTGTTTCGGAAGAGAAGATCCAAATGTTGGATTCACTTCTAGAAACAATTGATACTGATATGGCAGTATCAATGTCGTTTGTTCGTCGCGCTCAAGGCATGTCATTCCGCGATCTAGAACAACGCGTCACTGGAATAAACAACTCTACTCTAAAACGCTACATGCAGCAGAGCTATCGCTCAATCCGACCTATACACATGGTCGCTGCTATGTCGTGGGTAATGATGGTTCCAATGACGAGCTTTTACTACGCGGTAAAAATGCGCGAGTTTTATCGTGGTATGGATGATAAAGCGATTGAAGCCTTATACTGTATTGGTCGACTACCCACAGAGCAGTTTGAGTTGTATCTCGACCTTGTAACCAATCTAATGGATTGTGCAGATCGTGAAAAATTTGCGGCATTCAGACAAGAAACCCAATCTCAAATTGATCCAAACATTCATTATAATGAGCTGCTGCCTCCCAAAGTCCTCGACATTAATGCGTTTGCCATTGACTACTACCGCTCAGTCGCCATTACAGTTAAACGGTTTAGGTTAGAGCACCAGATCCCCGTTGAAGTGATTGCTCGGGTACTTGGCCTGTCTGATTATCAGTATCTACAACTAGAAGATGTGCATAAAGTACGCGATTATTCAGTTGCAATTGGCTTTAGAGTTAAGTTAGGCTTTGAATTAAACTCGCACGTTAACTTTACCAGTGAAATGCGCCAGTTTCCTCAGTTCCACCATTTAAGACAAGCTCAGCACATCAGAGATTCGTTGATCGTAGAAGCATTGCGCCCACTTAGTGGGGAGTGCAAGAAACGGGCAGTAGAAATACTAACTACTTTATCAAAGATTTACATACAAAATGTGATCTAGGTGCGTTGAGTGAAAATAATCAACTCAAATTGCACAGCGCCTTGAGTTGATTATGCTTAGCTAAAATCTAACAATATCCCTGTATTATTTAGGTCAATGCAGCAAGCGTGTGTTGTAACTCTATTGAGGCATTCGCTTGAGCGAGCATTGCGGTAGCGACTTTGTCGGGATGCTGCAAATGCACCAAATGATCGGCGTTTTTAATGACAACGAGTCGGCCATTTTTTAACTGGCTAGCAAATTTGCCAGCAGTTTCTTTGGTGACATAGGGATCGTATTCACCGACACAAACGGTGCATGGTACGGAGATATTTCCGATATTGGTAGGGGTGTGAACCAGTAACCTCACTGAGTTTTCGAAGAAGATATCGATCCTATCCTGAGCCATGTTGGTAATATTTCGCACTGTCGCTTTAATGATGGCTTTATTCCTTGGAATATCGTTATTACTCACGGTAAGCGATTCGGTGAATGACTTAGCGAAACTATGTGGGTTGTCCATGGCTGCAGCGATCATTTTTTTCGTTGCTAAGCGCCCTGAAGAGGGTATGCCAGGGACGCCACCACATATCGACATAGTGAGCACATTCGGCCAGATATCGCAAAGTTCTACAGCAACGGCTGTTGCGTAAGAAAAGCCGATAATATGTGCGCTGTTGACGCCTAGATAATCAATTAAATCGAGCAGCATCATCGCTTGAGTACGAATACTGATCGTTGATTCAAGGTTTTCTGTATGACCAGTACCAGGAACTTCGACAGTTATGCAATTAAGCTTAGTGGCAAAGTGTTTCGAAAACGAATCTACGCTCTCTATATCTTGCAGTGCTCCTAATAAAAATATCGCATACTGATCCGAGCCCGGGCAGTGGTGAAAAGAATAGCGATAGTGGTTGCCATTTAAGATCGTTTTTATAGTTTCCATTTTTGTGTCCTCTGTTGAATAAGGACTCAACTATAAACGATTGATTGATAACGTTATGGCTGGGTAAATAATGAAAAATCACAATTTAGAACAACATTTGGCAGATGCAGAACAGCCAGTTAAAGACTTTATGGCTGAACTATTAGAAACTCTTGGTAAGAAAGTGTCTGAAAATAAAGACCCTAAACTTGCCTTAAGTTATTTTGGTGCGCAGCTAGAAATTAAACTGGTCTCATTTGATGGTAGCTATGACTAAATATATTGAATAGACAAGCTGGATTCTAAAAAGCGCCAGTCGAGGTTAACTCGGCTGGCGCTTTTTGCGTTTATGCATGGAGTAAAGCTAGTTACTTATCATTGGTCTCTGGTTGCTCTTCTGCTAATTCAGTAGCTTCAACCTGCTGCTGGCTCTGCTCTTCTTCCTCCATTTTCGCTCGCTCTGCTTTAGAGATGTAGCGAGGCTTGTTGCTCTTGTGCAACTTAGAATTCATCTTCTTTTGCTTGGCTTTCAGGATCTGGTTGATCTTCTTTTTACGGTTCATGGGTTGCTCAGTAACAGTTGGAACTCTTAGGAAGCGCATCCTATCAAATAATCTTAATACTTGCACTCTGCACAGCGCCGTTAGAGCTTACAAAATTATTAATGATAATATATTTTTTAAGTGCATGATTTTTATGATTTAAAATTAATAAATTAAAACCAATTAGTCGTTTGTTATACGCCAATTAAATATTCTCGCCTCGCTTGTTCAGCTGTTTGTACAAGCAGACACATTTAAAGTCATAGGTGGGAATTAAATATGAGCATTACTAACCCTCAAACAGACAATAAAAACAAACATATACAAGTTCGTCGTTCAATACTGTTGGCATGCGGTTTAAGCTTGATGGTTGCTCTTTCCGGATGTAGTGATAGTGGAGAGCTTACTCAGGTAGATACCGGAGATACACAAGATACGTCTGCAGGTACGACAGATAACCAAGACAGTGCAAACCAAGAAACAGAAGATAACTCTTCATCTGATGAGACAGGTGGCGAACAAGGTGGTTCAGAAAGTCCTGGTGATAGTGGTAATCCTGGTGAAGATAGCGGCTCTGGTTCTGGTGGAGATAACTCTAATAGTGGTGATGCGGACTCTGACGATGAGACGCCTACTGATACATCAAAATTGCATATAAAGTTTACTCGAGATAATCCCATTGCTAATTCAGCCCCCCATGTACAAAGGCAACATCAAGAATTGTCAGGACGTTTGTTTCAACTGGAAGTCTATGCATTGGACGATGAGCTCAAGTTACAAGATATCACTACTGAAGTCACTTGGGCTGCGGTTTCTGAAAACTGTAATGGAGAGCCATGTTACTCGCTTGATTCAGAGGGTAGGCTGGTAGCGGGGGCTGTTGGTCAGTTCAGTATGCAGGCAGAGTACAATGGATTACTCTCACCGGTAATAAATCTTGAAACACCAAGAAAGTTAGAAACTTGCGGGGTGGAAGGCAATACTGATAAAGCGCATCGTTTAAAAGATTGCCTACATATTATAGTTGGAAGTACTGGTGCAGCTGACGACAAATGGTTTACTGAACCACCTAGAGTATCAGTGATGCATTACATGTGGTACAGCCCTGATAGAACCATTTACAATTCTGGGTATACGTACTCAAGGCTTTTTGTGGATGGTGGCAGTGGTACCAACCAATTTTTTGTTATGCGAAATGATGGTTATGACGAGAAAGTTGAAGACACTTCAAAAAACATCGGGGGAGACTATGGCCAACATGATCGATATTGTCGAGATCTCGCTACGATAAAATTTAATGGTAGAGACAACTGGCGAAGACCTACTGAAGGAGAGCTTTTGGAATTGTCAACAATGGCTATAGGTTCAAATTATGATTGGCCAGTCGATGGATATTACGCTTCTGCAAATGTACACCACAGGAGCGAAGCTAATGGAGGTCTACACTTAAGACATGTCTATATGGCAACAGGACAAGCTTCGAGCAAGTTACCAAGCACGCTCTCTTTACCCACATGTGTATCAGAACAGTCAGCGTCATCTTAGACGTCAAAGCTAAAAAGTGGGGTGGCGGTTGCCACCCCAAAACACAGCGAAGTGAAGTTTAGCCAGAAGTAGCTAGTGTGTCGGAAAGTGAAGTTGTGAAGTGAAACCTAGCCAATGTTAGAGACGTCGAAGTAAGCAAAGATTCCAGTTCACACACTTACTCTAAACGTCATTAAGAGTTACTTTGTAGTAAATTAATCATTACTTATCTTTAGGTGCTCTCCATCTTTATTAAATAATAATTAATGATTTAAAACATAATATTAAGTCTTTTAGCCTCTCTCATCAGGCTTATCTTTAAATCCGTCCAAAACACTTCACGACTTAATTAGGATTTAGACTGTTTTTCGAAATCATAAGCCGAGTTTCATTGACTAATATGGAGAAGGAGTATGGTTCGACAACGTAAAAAGTCTCTGCTTGGGAAAGATGTGTTGCTTGCATCGCAAGAGCGAGTTAGATATCTCTATGACCATTTCGAACATCTATATGTCTCCTTCTCCGGAGGGAAGGATTCTGGAGTGCTACTTAATCTTGCTATTGAGGAAGCGCAGCGCAGAGGACGTTTGCCGGTTGATACATTAATCGTTGACTTTGAAGCACAATATAAGGAAACAGAAAGCTTTATAACACGCATGGTCATCACTAAAAAGATTCGCCCTTATTGGATCTGTTTACCCATTAGTTTGCGCAATTCGGTGTCTCAGTTTGAACCTAAATGGATGTGTTGGGACGAACATAAAAAAGCAAACTGGGTTCGAAATCTTCCTGAGGTGTTTGGGGTATTTAACAACCCAAAAGAACTTCCTTTTTTTTACTCTGGAATGGAATTTGAAGATTTCGTATTTGATTTTGCCCATTGGTATCAACAACAGAAACAAACAAAGATTGCGGTGTTAATTGGCTTGAGAGCCGACGAATCCTTGAATCGTTACAACACGATCAAAAACCAACACAAAGAGAAGTTCCATCATTTGCCTTGGACAACCAAGATGCAAAAAGACGTCTACATGGCTTATCCTATATATGATTGGAAAACACGAGATATCTGGATTGCAAATGGACGTAGGCAATGGGATTACAACAAAGTCTATGATCTGATGTACAAAGCAGGTGTCTCTATTTCACAGCAACGCCTCTGCCAACCGTTTGGTGACGAACAACGTAAAGGACTCTGGTTGTATCAAATACTAGAGCCAGACACTTGGCAGAAACTGGTTGATCGAGTTGAAGGGTGTAACTTTGGCGCTCGGTATTCTAAAGACCAGGGGCGTATCGTTGGTTACTACCGATTTAATTTGCCTACCGGATTTACCTACCGTCAATATAGCAAACATCTACTCAGTACCATGCCGCCACATGTTGAGAAACATTATCGCGAGCGTATCTATAAGTTCCTTCAATGGTGGCGCCGCAACGGGCATCATAAAGGAATTAGGCGCATTCCCGATTTTGCTGACAGTAAACTGGAGGCAAAAAAACAAGTCCCAAGTTGGAGGAGGATTTGCAAAGTGCTGATCAAGAATGACTACTGGTGCCGAGGGTTGTCATTTGGCTATAACAAAGCGGTAGCTCAGCAATACTGTTCTTTGTACACCGATTATGTCGGGAATGGTGGTTTCTATGGAAAGTAAGTTTGTTATGTCTCTACTTAGTTCGGATGGGATAAAAGATGTAGGGCATCTGGATGCTTCAGTCGCTCTTTATAATCAAGTTACGCAACTATTATGTAAACTAAACCCAAATCTTCCACCTGTTTGTAATGTACAGATGTTGAAATTGGAGATGATTTCAGCAAACCACTATAATCCAAACAAGATGGCGTCACCAGAAAATCGGTTACTCAAACATTCAATTCAACAAGACGGCCTAACAATGCCGGTTATCGTTAATCAAACAGTTAATAGCAATCAATATGTGTTGATTGACGGTTTCCACCGATTCGAATTGGTAAAATCAAACCCAGAGTTACAACCTATATCAGGATATGTCCCAGCGATCGTAATGAGTAAGTCTGAAGAGAAAAGTATGTCTACTTCGGTAAGGCATAACGTTGCCAGAGGAACACACCAAGTAGAGTTAACGGCTAACCTGGTGATGCAATTAAGAGAGCTTGAGTGGAGCAACGAGAAAATATGCTGTGAGCTTGGTATGGATCGAGATGAAGTATTAAGAATGCAACAGGTGACAGGTTTGGCCGCAGCGTTTAAAGATCAAGACTTTTCGGAGGCTTGGGAGTAAGTACGTCATTTTATAATTCGAAGAATGTTAATTTAAAACTAATTATTAAAATATTGTAATAATTGGCGCTAGGGTTGAGTCTCTGGCGCTTTTTATATTTTAGAAGATTATTTCTAATAACATAAAGGCGAATTAAAACCCTAGTTAATACAAGGTTAATGACGTATGGATAATGTGAAACTAAATCTTTCTCTAAGAAAAAAAACGCCTTCGACCCTCGGTGGTTCGTGCATCATTGCATGTGTATGTGTTGGCGCAGGAATGCTTGGTTTACCTAGTGCGGGAGCAGGGGCTTGGATAGCGTGGACCTTGTTTATATTGGCGGTAACCATGCTAATAATGACGTTGAGCGGGTGCTTTCTATTGGAAGTTTTAAAAAACTATCCCTATAAGTCTTCGTTTGATTCGATTACAACAGATTTGCTAGGTAAACCTGTTAGCTGCTTCAACAACATAATGATTTATTTTGTCGGGGGGATTTTACTCTATGCATATATAACTTCATCGGGCCTTATAATAAATCAATACATGGGATTAGATCCAAAGCTTGCTTCTATATTATTTGTTGCGATATTTTCTTTTTTTGTATGGCACTCAACGCGTGTGGTTGACAAGTTTTCAATAATTTTAATGCTGTTTATGGTCGCTAGCTTTGTATTTGGTATTACTGGGCTTGTATTAAATATCGACTTAAATGGAATGTGGAGAGATGTCAATTTAGAGCAAGGTAAGTTTATGTTTGCTTTGTTTCCTGTAGCGTTAGCCTCATTTGGTTATCATCACACCGTATCGACCATGCGAGATTACTACCGGGATGAACGGAAGGCACAAAAAGCAATCGTTGGTGGGACGGCTATTTCTTTTTTCATATATGCAATATGGTTAGTTAGTATCTACGGCAACCTACCGAGAATGCACTTTGGAGAAATTATTGAAAAGGAAGGAGATATCAACGTCTTACTCAGCAGCTTAAGTGGTGTAATACCAACTGAATTTGTATCTAATGTGATTAGCGCTTTCTCTGCTGCAGCGATTTTATCGAGTTTCGTTGGGGTTGGGCTTGGTGTATTCGATTTTCTAGCGGATGTTTTCAACTTCAAAGATAACAAGAAAGGCCGTTTAAAAACCTGGTCGATCACGTTTATACCCCCTTTGTTTATATCTCTACTTTTCCCGTTTGGTTTTTTAGTAGCCATTGGTTATGCCGCATCAGCGGCTGCGATATGGGCATGCATCATCCCAGCATTGTTAGTAAGAAAATCTAGGCAAAGTAATCTAAACAATGATAACCACAACGACTATAGGGCTTCGGGGGGTAAATTGGCGCTTATTCTGGTTGGAACGTTTGGGATAAGTGTCATCACCATTCATATCATGACCTTAAGTGATTCACTACCAAAGTTTTTGGGATAATGGTCCTCTAATGTCGTGTCGAGGTGGCAATAAAATAGGGTAGCACCTCGACTTTTTATCTTCGTCGCGATTTTGATTCAGTATCTGTTGCAGAAATGGGATGGCGAATACGGTAGAATTACTTTTATGTTAGTGATGCAATGCTTTAGTTTATATGCCAAATTCTGCTAATCAGACGCTATTTATTGTTGAAGATGACCCTAAACTTCGACAGATGCTATGTGAATATTTCGTCTCTCAAGAGTTCAGTGTTACAACTTTTGAAGAGGGTGAAAGTGCCATTGATGCCATTGTTGAAAATCAGCCTGATATTGTTCTCCTTGATCTTATGCTACCTGGTGTTGATGGTCTGACAATTTGTAGACAGATCCGTCCAAGCTACTCGGGTAGAGTGCTTATGCTGACAGCAAGTGATGATGATTTTGATCATGTCGCAGCCTTAGAAATTGGTGCAGATGACTTTGTAACAAAGCCGATTAAGCCACGAGTATTGCTCGCTCGAATGAGAATGTTGCTGAGAAGAGTTGAAACAAGTACCCAAACCACGACGCAATCAACTCATTTAAAAGTATTAGAGTATGGTCAGTTGAAGCTCAACGATGCACGCAAAGTGTGTGAACTGGATGGTGAGGTGGTCTCTATGTCTGATAGTGAGTTTGACTTACTTTGGGCTTTGGCATCTTCACCAGACGAAGTGTTATCTCGGGATCAACTTACCAAGACGCTCAGGGGCATTGAATATGATGGTCTAGATAGAACCGTCGACAACAAGATTGTGAGCTTGCGTAAGAAGCTTGGTGACACGTCTGCAACGCCAAAACGTATCATTACTGTCAGGGGAAAAGGGTATTTGTTTGTCCCTGATACTTGGCAATCGTAGTCGACCTAAAGAGGGTATATGCGCAGAATTTACTTGGAATCATTCATTGGTTTACTGATCTTATTTACATTAAGTATTTTTGCGTATGAGTACATTATCTATGAACTCAATCCAGATTATGACTACGTACTTCAGGAAAGAGAAGGTGAAGCTTTCAGGGATATGGTACTAACCATTTACCAAAACCAAGGTAAAGAAGCTGCCGTCGATACGATGGAGCGCGTCGTGCAAAAAACGGCGAAGACCTTACTCATTATCGACTCGTTAAATGCTCCTAAAGAGGTTGCGGACTTTTTCGCCCATGACCAATCAAACCTTAATATCTATTTTGATGAAGAAAGACATTTCTGGTTTAAGCTGTTAGAGCCCAACGAGATTTACTACATCTCGCCAGACTTTCAAACTGAGCTACGCCAAGCAATTGAATTTGATGATGATATTGTTTGGGGCTTCATTCTCGGGGGCTTCTTTGTCTACTCACTGTGTTTGATTTTGTTCTTAAGCCGCAGAGTGCGGTTACTGGAAAATGCGACGGTTAAGTTTGCTCAGGGCGATTTTAACGTTAGGGCACCGACTAAAGGAAGAGATACTGTTGGTAGGTTGAATACCAGCTTTAACTACATGGCAGATAAGATTTCTAACCTTATTGCAAGTAACCGTTTCCTAACCAATGCGGTTGCCCATGATCTGCGAACGCCAATTTTCAGAATTCAATGGCAAGCTGAAATGTTGCAAGACCAGAACTTGTCTAAAGAGCAGCATGACAAAATAGCGAGCATCATCGAAGATACTGAAGAAATGGAGGGAATGGTCGATGAGCTACTGTATTTCGCCAAGATGGAACGTCCTGAAACCGAGCTGAGCCTCGAGCAGCTTAATTTGAATCATTTTCTACCTGAAGTCGTTCAGCGCTTACCAAACAGCCGTGATATTAATATTGCACTTGATATCGAAAGCAATGTAGAACTGTGCGCGGATCGTTCATTGTTAAAGCGCGGAGTAGTGAATTTGCTTTCGAATGCCGTTAAGTATGCGAAAAATCAAGTGCAGCTAAGCGTAAAAGAGTCTGATGGACACCTAGTGCTCATGGTAGAAGATGATGGTAACGGCATTCCATCTGAGCATTGGTCATCAATTTTCCAGCCATTTTACAGTGCTGACGCGTCAAGAAACAAAGAAAACAGTGGATTTGGCTTAGGGCTCGCGATTGTCGAGCTGATCGTTAAACGGCACCAAGGCAGCGTAGAAGTGGGCCATAGCGAGCTAGGCGGTGCACTATTCACCTTAACATTCCCTAAATTGTAACCGAAGCTGACAAAAGCGTGACAAAGTAGCGACAAAGTAGATCTACATCTCATTTTTATGGTTTTGTACACTGTGCATTAACGCTTGCCTATCCATTGAGTAGGCAACGACTTTATGAGCAAAGTCCCAGACAGAAAATCGAGAATTCTATATGTCAGCCAACTACCTTAATTTTGTTTTATCGCTTCCTAAAGTCGCTGAAGCCGTATATCCGGATATTCATGGGCTTAAAAAGCTACGCTATAACGCGCGTTTTTGCTTATGGTCGTTGCTTAAACCAGGTGTTTTAAAACAGATGCAAGAACTCTTTGCTCAGCCCGATCTAAAAACCATCACGGACGTTAACCCGCGATTGCTCGAAAAGCCTCTTAAACCTTATGTTTGCTTGAATTGGCGCCCAGAACAGCGCGCGAAGAAAATCTATGAGCATTTTAAAACCCTCCATGAAATGTATGGCCGAGGATTCTTAGACTTTTATTCCAATGAAGGTTGGCTTCTTGCTGAAATTATGGATTGTAAGCTGCTGTTGTGTGCGGGGCCTGAAAGAGAGGGCTCATTGGCACTAAAGCTGACAGATGAGAAAAACCGCGATCTGTTTACGTTGGCGTTTAATCTATCGACCACGCCACGCAGAGAAATCCACATTGGTGCACTACAAGGGCCTGGGGACCACATTAGTGATCGAGGAGAGATCATTAAGTCACTGACTCGCGGTATTCATGGTTTACGTCCGAAAGCATTAATGCTTGAAGTTTTGCTGATGCTTGCTCGAGAATGGCAAGTAGACGATGTATTTGGTATCACAAACAAGGGGCATATTTACCAAGCATTGCGATACACGGGCTCTAAGCGTTCAAGTGTCACCTACAACTACGCTGAATTGTGGACCGAGTATGGTGGTGAGCATGTTTCCAAGTTTATGTACAAGATCCCACTGCAACCACCTCGTAAAGATCCAAGCTCGCTTAAGAAAACGAAACGTCGTTTGTACACTAAACGCTACGCATGGATCGAGGAAACGCAAGAATTGGTCAAAACTCGTTTGAGTGACCTTTAGATATACCTATCGAAACAATATGTGAATTAGATATTAAGCCTGACATAAGTCAGGCTTTTTTCTGAGATTGGTTTCAGTCATTGTCTTAAGTAAGGGGGTTTTGACGATTATTTATCCATAACTTACTCATTGGATTTTTCACCCGACTCTATGTTTTGTCGTAGCGGGCACGTATATGCATATGGAGCCCGCTCTACAAATCATAGAGAAAAATGAAGGTGAAAAACTATGACTACTAATCCAAATTCATGTGCTTCGCACTGTACCCATAAAGCTGACACTCGCATGAGCTACTTACCGGAGCCGTATCGAATTCGAGTGGTTGAGCCTGTTAAACATACGACGCGCGGAGAACGAGAAGCTTCTTTGGAAAAGTATGGATATAATCCGTTCTTAATTCCTAGTAGTGAGGTATTTATAGACTTGCTGACTGACAGCGGTACTGGCTCTGTTACCCAAGGAATGCAAGCAGCCATGCTGAAAGGGGATGAATCGTATAGTGGTAGCCGAAGCTATTATGTTCTAAAAGATGCTGTCAAAGACATCTTCGACTACGAGCATACCATTCCAACTCACCAAGGTAGAGGGGCAGAGCAGCTCTATGTACCGGCTTTGATTGCTAAGCGAGAGCGTGAAAAGGGGCTATGTCGTGAGCAAATGGCCGCAATTTCAAACTATTTTTTCGATACGACTCAGGGGCATACCCAGCGAAATGGTTGCCATGTCGTTAATGTACCCACCGAAGAGGCTTTTGATACATCAGTAAAGTCAGCTTTCAAAGGTAATTTCGATATCGAAAAATTGATCTTTGCTATCGAGGAAATTGGCCCTAAAAATGTGCCTTATGTTGTTAGCACGATTACATGTAACTCTGCTGGCGGACAACCAGTATCACTCGCCAATTTAAAGGAAGTGTACGAGATAGCCAGTTCATACGATATTCCAGTAGTGATGGATTGTGCAAGATTTGCCGAGAACGCGTATTTTATTAAGCAGCGCGAGCCCGGCTACGAATGCTGGTCTATCGAAGAGATCACCAAAGAAAGCTTTAAATATGCAGATATTTTGTCAATGTCAGCTAAAAAGGATGCAATGGTGCCTATCGGAGGACTATTAGCATTTAAAAACCATATGCTGTCGGATGTCTTTCAAGAGTGCCGTACCTTATGTGTACTGCAGGAGGGATTCCCAACATATGGTGGACTAGAAGGTGGTGCTATGGAACGCTTAGCCGTAGGTCTTTATGATGCGATGCGAGAAGAGTGGTTATCTTCACGCATCGACCAGATTCAGTACTTAGTGGATGGACTCGAAAGAGTCGGTATTAAATGTCAACAGGCTGGGGGACATGCTGCGTTTATTAACGCAGGAGATTTATTGCCCCATATTCCTGCAGACCAGTTTCCCGGTCATGCAATGGCATGTGAATTGTATCGCGTAGCCGGAATTCGCGGTGCAGAAATAGGCTCTTTATTGCTAGGGCGCGATCCAAAAACAGGACAGCAGTTACCGTGTCCAGCAGAACTTTTGCGATTAGCGGTTCCCCGAGCGACATACACTCAAGCTCATCTTGATTATGTGATTCAAGCCTTTAGCGAAATTAAGGAAAATGCTCACAAGATTAAGGGGTTGACCTTTACCTATGAGCCACCCGCTTTAAGGCACTTTAATGCTGAGTTTCGAATCCTAGATTAGTTTCGGGTATTAAAATGACAAAGCGCCATCGATGGATGGCGCTTTTGTATTTTTAGTCGCTAATGGTTCTGTTGTTAGCTAAAAAACTTTTCCCAAATATCTAATGTACCCGATATCGTTCCTTTATGGACATAGTACCTAGGGAACGACTGGAAGACATAGATATCGTCGCCATCACGGATTAAGCGATAGAACAAGAACTTGTATCCTGATGAGATCTGGTTGAAATGATCATTTTCATCTTGCTTGTTATCATCGACTAAAATCTTGCGCGAGTAGACAAAATAGATGGTTTGCTCGCCTAATCGAAGTTGTCTTGCTTCTACTTTGTACTTAGAAAGGTAGTTACCGTTGTCATCTTGTTTGGTTTGTAGTGCAACTACCTTTCCTCGATAGCACGTTAAAAAAACATCTCTGTCATCATCAGGCACATGCAGAGTCATCGAATATTGGCAAGATGAGCCGTTTAAGAAAGCGTAAGTCGTAATAGATGCAAACAATCCTAAGACGGTCACCGCTATTAAAATAATGCGTTTAACCATTGCCTTTGACCTCCATTAAACCGCTCTGACTTGAATAAAAGAATCTCCCTTCTTTACCATTGACGATTGATGGGTCGACACTGTCCCCTTGTATCGAACATAGGGTAGCTTTACCTGATTTTTGGCAGTCGACACGCACCCAAGAGAATACAATGTAAAAGGCGGCGTAGAGACAAAACAATAAGGCACCGATAGCTATGGCTAGCTTAGCCCTTTCCCACCAAGTTTCGTAAAGGGGTGGAAAGCTTGTATCTTTATTGTCTGGGGGAGGCAGCGCAGTCTCTTGTAAGGAAGGTTCTTGCGGTTGAGCCCATTGAATTTCGGAAAGGTCGATTCTATAGCCCTTTCTAGGAACATTAGTAATTTTAATGTTATTAAGATCGAGGATTTTCCTAAGGTTTGTAATCGCAACGGGTAAAGAGTTTGGACCTATTATATCAGGGCGTCCCCAAGCATCGACGATTAAGTCATCTCTGCTGACCACTTCACCATCTTCCTCAACTAATCGTCTCAATACACTACTTTCAGGAATAGTGATAGAAAACGATTTTTCATTGTCGAGTAGAATCTGAGCACCAGATTCATTTCTTTTTAGTAAACAGTTGCCGATTCTTAAATCGAAGCATTCCGTCCCGTTTGTAGCCATAGAGCGCCTCCTTTGTAAGTGTAAATAGTTGGAGCTGACTTGTTAATTTGCCGCACTATTTTTAGTTATTAATATGTTAATTGTTCAGTAAATAATGAGTAATTTAGTGATTTTTAGGTGCAGTTATGTGATCTGAAGCACGATGATAGCGTGTTTAGAGTAATCGCTTTGTAAGGGTTTGTATTGACTTGTCAGGGGGAAAGTAAGTAGAGGAGTTGATGAAAAACGAGTAAAAAAGCCGGCTCCAAAATTGGGAGGAATGAAGCCGGAACAGAGAGTGAGAGTCGCCTAAGAAGCTCACCTCACAGGCAAATTGTTGAGACTGATTCCTTGCGTTGAAGGAATGGAGTCGCGGTAAGTAGGTAGCCTCCTTTCTTTGTTAATAAATCTTGCATCATTTCCGGCTCGGATAGATGAAATGTACAGTGAACATTTGCGCCTTCTACCAAGTTATTCTCACAAATATCCATGAATGATTGAAAAGAGCGGCATATAAGGGTGTTGGCCATTCTTGTTTCTCCTGCGTCTCTTTGTATGTACGAGGTAATTCTGAAAGGAAACAGTTAAGCAGGGTATTTAATTAACGTTATTTATACGTGAGGGGGGAAGCTGAAATGATGATTGATAAGGCACCCCAGTTAGATGACAAATATTTAATCTTGAGTTTAGAAAGGCGTTAGCTCCTTTGACTAATCTAATTCCGAACTTAACCAACAGCAGGAATAAGATTATGAAAAAACTTACTACACTTAGCATCTTGATTGGCAGCATGATTGGCTTTAGCGCTATGGCGAGCTCCATGGAGGATTCAAACAAGGCTAATCTTGTGCCTACTATGAGCGCAGAAAAAGCGCTTAGTCAGATTAAAACGCTCAAGCCTGCTAGCTATGATTCTATTGAATTGATTGAACAAGAAGATGGTCGGTTTCTCTACGTTGCCACTGCAAAGAAACAAGCAGAACAAGACACCATTTTCTTTGATGCAACAAGCGGTAAAGACGTTACCCAAACGATTCAAAAAGTTAACTTTTCACTTCAAGAGGTCCTTGCGCAAGTTGGTAAGACGCACCAAGGGCTCATTGTTTCAGCGCATTCGGATTTAGTGCCAGAACTGGGAACCATCTACATGGTAGAGCTCAAAGAGAGTTACGATGAGCCTCTATCAACCTTGCTCGTTATTGACGCTAAAACATTAAAAGTGATTGATACTGAAAAGGTCGATATGCAAGAGATGTTTTTCAATGATGAGGGCAATGTCGAGTTTGAATTTGGTATGTATGAAGAAAACTTCTACGACAATGCGCATTCTATTAATGGTGCCAATGACTTAGAATTGCTACAAGTTGGTCCACAACAACAATCTTAAATGTTATACAGCTAGGCTGGTCGCTCGGAGTTTGAGTTATGAAAATTTTATTAGTAGAAGATAACGTAGAACAATCGCGTTTTCTGAGTCATAGCTTAGAGCAATCCGGGCATCAGACTGATCGAGCCGAGAACGGAAAGTTGGGCTTGATTTGCGCTTTGCAAAATGAGTACGACGTTATTATTTGCGACCGTATGATGCCTGAAATGGATGGTCTTCAAATGATTCGGGCGCTAAGAGCAGGTGGTAACCAAACTCCCGTATTGGTGCTCAGCGCATTGGATAGTGTAGAGGAACGTGTCAAAGGATTAAGAAGTGGGGGAGATGACTACTTAGTTAAACCTTACGCTTATACCGAGTTGCTAGCGAGAATAGAGGTGCTGGCACGAAGACCAACTGAATCGCAATCTCAAGCCAAAAACACCGAGTTAAAGCTAGATTCCCTCTCTTTAGATACCTATACCCGAAAGGCAAAGCGGGGAGAGGTAGACATAGCACTCAACACTCGTGAATATCAAATTTTACTCTATTTAATGGAAAATCACGGCCGCATCGTGACACGAACTATGCTGCTAGAGAAAGTTTGGAATCATCATTTTGATCCGCAAACCAATGTCATTGATGTTCATATTAGTCGATTACGAAAGAAGATTGATCTCGATGGCTACAAGCCCCTATTGCACACCGTGAGAGGGGCTGGTTACGTCATGGAGGAACGTTCGTGAATTGGGTAAATGATCCTTTCCGCCGTTTTCTAAACTTATATGCGATGCTAGTCGTGGCGGCGATTGTGTTGCTGATCGTGATGCGTACCAGTATCTATGCCTGGTTCATTGATAATAGTGTCTTTCCCATTGTGGCTTCTGAAGCCAACTATGTGTATGAGCTATGGGAAGAGTTGGGCCCAGTGGAAACCAAGAAGGTTCTGCGAGCCGATCACGAGGCCATCTTTAGCTATGTTTTCAAAGAGCATATCACAGACCAAGAATTGAAAAAGCTAGATGCCTATGAATCCATGGGAGAAATGGAATTTGGGATTGAATTTTATGTTCAGGAGAATGAAGAGTCTGATTACGTCAGCGTTGAAACTTACCTTCCCGAAGGGGATGGGTGGCGGAAGCTAGAAGTTCGAGTAGAAGATGCCTTCTTTACTCAACAAACCCAACTGATTAATGGGATTATTTACGCAGTTGGAGCTTTGATGATCGTAGGTTTTGTCATCGCGTACTTCATGATAAACAGCATTAAAACTCGACTGACTGATATTAACGCCGCGAGCAACAGCATAACTAAAGATAACGATTTACATCTTAGAATCCCCAATGAAAACCTAGAAGGGCCGCTGTCAGAGACCATTTCAGAACTGAATATGATGTTGGATCGCCTTGCTCAGTCGACAGAGATGACTAAGCAGCAAGCAAACAACATTGCGCATGACTTAAGAACTCCGCTTACGTCGATTTATCATCGAATTCAGCAACTTTCTGAGAATCACTCAGAACTTGAAGAAGTAGAGCAAATGGTCGCAAATCTTCTTAATACCTTTAATCAGCTGCTGCGAATAAGCCGACTTGAGTTCAATGGAGAGCAGATAACTCAAAGTGCTGTCAATCTTCAACAGTTAGTCGAGTGCGCGGCAGAATTGTACGAGCCTGTTTTAGAAGACAATAAGTTAAACCTAGAGTTGAACATTGATCCGAAACACCAAATTAAAGCCAGCCAAGAATTAATGATGCAGGTCGTGTCCAATTTGATCGATAACGCCTGTAAGTTCAATCAAGCGGGTAATACGATTCGAATATCTTCAGTAGAGAAAGCAGGCAACGTAGAACTAACTGTAGCGGATCAAAGTGGAGGAGTAGGAGAAGAGGAATTAACCCACCTATGCCAAAAATTCTACCGCAGCGACAGTAGCAGAAATACAGAAGGCAATGGGCTAGGGTTAAGCTTAGTCGCTGCTGCCACCAAGAGTATGAGAGGTACCTTAGAGCTAAAGGATGAGTATCTATATGACAAGGTAGGTCTTGCAGTCACACTCAAGTTTCCAATACAACAAAGCCCGCTTTAAGCGGGCTTTGCGATCGTCCTAAAGGACTAAATTTGGTGGGTCCGGGCGAACTCGAATCGCCGACCCCTACCATGTCAAGGTAGTACTCTAACCAACTGAGCTACGGACCCAAATTTATGTTCTTTGCAACTGAATGCTTTAAGGAGTGGTGGGTCCGGGCGAACTCGAATCGCCGACCCCTACCATGTCAAGGTAGTACTCTAACCAACTGAGCTACGGACCCATTCCTTAAGAACGAGAGGGATGTTACCGAGAGTTATTCAATCGTGCAAGCGCATTTTCTTCGATTTTTACTCGTTTGCTTTATAACTAATCGAATTGTTGTTGTTTTACGCATTGCCAGTTAAAAAATGTGCATTAAATCACGTACATATCTCGGTTCGTTAATGGCTATTGTCCTCGACCATCAAACATAACCACGATGGTTTTCGTGATAATGCTCATATCCATGCTTAGCCATGACTTCATTGAGCACAATGAAAGTGCGTAACTATGGTCATAGCCAACCTTTCTGCGAACATCATCAATACAAGTATCGTAACCTTGGTTTACTTGCGCTAATCCAGTGATCCCAGGCATGACACCGTAAGTTCTGTCAGCAAAGTAAGGGATTGCATTCTCTAGTTTACTGTAAAAGCTTGGGCGCTCTGGACGCGGGCCAATTAATGACATTTCACCCATAACAACATTAAACAACTGAGGAATCTCGTCTAGGCGCGTTTTACGTAGGAAGCGTCCGACTGGGGTGATTCTTGGATCGTTTTCTGTCGCCCATACAGCACCAGTGCGTTGCTCGGCATCTTGATACATGGTGCGAAACTTAATGATTTCAAAAAACACCATCTTTTCTGGTGTTGATTTACCGACTCTCAATTGCTTGTAAAAAACAGGACCAGGAGAGCTCAGTTTTATCGCCAGTGCGATAAAAGGCATGACTGGAGAAAGCAGTAGCAAGCCAAATAGCGCGCCAAATAGGTCAAACATACGTTTTGCTAACCAAATTGAAATGTGTGTTGATACGTTGCTCATAATAATCTCCTTATTGGCCTACGCGAGACCATTTTCCTGATTCAAGACCGAATAGGTAACGCATACCACCGATGAAATTTGCACAGTGACCTGCAACGATATAAAGCAGCAGTTTGCAGGCTTTATGGCTAAAAATGTATGGCAATTGATGACTAAGCACTGCTAGCGAATAGAGCGCGATTTGGGCGATCAATGCTGCCATGAAGAGCGGGTTGTCCATCATGACAATTGAACTGATTAAGCAGAAAATCAGTAGGTAAG
The DNA here is from genome assembly GCF_059295395.1 of Vibrio sp. SCP2. Classification (NCBI taxonomy): domain Bacteria; kingdom Pseudomonadati; phylum Pseudomonadota; class Gammaproteobacteria; order Vibrionales; family Vibrionaceae; genus Vibrio; species Vibrio sp. SCP2. The sequence goes on from NZ_JCAFVV010000002.1 coordinate 658,664, forward strand.
GGGTGATGAGTCTTAACCCTTTTCCAGAAAAGAATGCAAACGCAACGCCTTTGTACTTTGGTAAAAACATTTCGCAAAGTTCGATAGCTTGTTGCATGTTACCTGCGGAAATACGCAGTCTTCTGCTAAAGTCGTCTTTCTCGTTTGTTGCCTCCATCTCTAGTGCAACCATCTGAGGCTCATACTCTGCAACGTAACCTTGACGTACGATCGACATAGGAATAATAAAGTCATCATTGATAGTGTCAGCACTCATTGATTCGAATAGGTGAGTTCTAAACAGGTAGAAAGCTCCGTGTGCGCCTAGAGTAGAACCTAAGGTTGCTTCGCGCATCTTGAGTTTACTCTGATATTGCCAATAACATGCTTCGCCTTCATTACCCGGTTTAAACAGCTGGTAATGGCCATTGACCACGCCAACCTGTTCATTATGAAAATGTTTGTTGGCAACCCATAATGCATCAATTGAAATGAGAGCTGAGACATCGCTCAACGCGGTAATGTCGCTCGTTATTGTTTTCATCTGTTCGTTGACGACCGCAACTTTGCCACGATTGGATTCGAAGGCTCTGATCTCGAAGTGAGTATCTGCACAAATCGCCTCTTGAATAGTTTGCTCCGCTATTGAGACAGTGTTGTCAGTACAACCATCGCAGGCAATGATGACCTTGTATTTGTTTTTTGGATAATCGAGCGAAGACAGGTTACGAATTTTGTCTGCGATCCATTGCTCCTCGTTGAATGCGGGAACCAAAATTGTGATGGTCGCGCAAGCTCTGTCTCCTTTAATACTTTTGAATCCACGACTACGGTGATTTATCGTTTTAAAAGGGTGCTGTTTCGAGTACCAAGAAAGCAGCACTGGGTAACCAACATGGTGATAGATAACCAAAAAGCAGCTGACCACAAATAGAATCGTGAGTAGTAAGTCGATCATGCGCTTTTCTCCTCTGCCAACATTTCATAAGCTCTCATCATGTCTCTGATGTCATTGTTGTGAAGTACAAAGTCACGCGGAGAGTCAGTGTGGTGTAGCTCAAGGGCAGTGAGGACACTAGAAGCGAGTGCTTGCGGGTTTTCACTCTCAAATAGGCTCCCTGTAATTGGGCAGAGTGTCTCACCTGTAGCTCCCACGTTACTTGCTAAAGTGACAATGTCACATGATTGGGCCTCTAATGTTGAAAGTGGGAAGCCTTCACTACGTGAGGGAAGGCAGAACAGATCCAATGCTTGATAGAATCGAACCATATCATCGACAAGACCTAAAAAGGTGACTCTATGACTAATGCCAAGTTCCTTCACTTGTGCTTCGAGTTTTCTCCTTTGACTGCCTTCACCGGCAATAACCAGCTCAATGTGATTAGGCAGTAAGGTCATCGCATCAATCAGAACATCATGACCCTTTACTTTCTCAAGGCGTCCAGCGCTACCAATAATCGTGCTGCGCACAGGAAGATCAATAACTTGGCGAGCCAGATGTTTAGAGCCAGTTGTGAACTGCTCACAATCGATGCCGTTTTTAATCACCGTCACGTCTTTATAGTCGAAGTGACGGTGAATTTGCTCTCTGACCAAAGCCGCATCGGCAACAATACTTGGTTTCGCTATTTTTAAAGCAACGCCTTGTAGAGAGCGATGTTTCTCGTCAGATAAATGCCATGCGTCGTGTTCTGTGTGGATTCTCGCCTTAACACCTGCCAGTCTTGCGGCTATCGAACCATAAAGGATTGGTCCGATATGATGAGTATGGACAACGCTAGGTTTGAGTGTGCGGAATAATCTGAAGAGCTGAACCAAAGTTTTAACACTGTATCCCGATGGTTTGTTCAAAAAGATAAGTTGGTTCTTTACGGCTTCAAGTTTCGACCATTTTGAGATGGATTCTTCTTTGGCCCCTTCTAGGCTAATGATGAGCACTTTCTGTTGTGGGTTAGAAAATGCAAGCATATTGAGAGCTAGCGCCTCTAGACCACCAGGAGAGAGGTGTTGGACCACATGGATGATTGTTTTGCAAGGTGTGCTCATACTAGCTCCTAAACGAATAATTCCTTTAAGTTAGTAAGAGCACATAGTGTGCCAGATTTTAAGTGCTTATATTTCAGTGTGTTATGTGTTTTCTGGGTAAGTTCTCAACCTGATAATCAAATTGAAAATCTTTATGATTGATAAGGCTTAATCTTAGGGGCAACGGATTCGAGGTATATGAGTAATCACAGGCGCATTTGTGATCACCTCAATCTCTTCTTTACGTCTAATCGAAGAGTCAAACAGCTCTATAAGGATTGCGACGCCTGCACCCAATCCGATGCCAGCAACGAATCCAGCGATGACAAATACAATCGCAGGAAGGTTAGCAGGTCGACTCGGAGTATAAGGAAGGTCAATAATTTTGACTCGTTTATTTTGCTCGAATACACCTAACGATCCGGTTAGTTGCGCCATCTCATAACGTTGAATCAATTCATCGTAGAGCTGACGTTTAATTTCCGCATTTCTCACTAGGCGGTGCATGGTTTTTGCGTTGTCACCAAAGCGATTAGCTTCCTGTTCCAATCGAGCGATCATTTCTTTGAGACTTTTGGTCTCTTCAGTCAAGGATTCATAGCGGCCACGAACTAATTGCAAACTTTGGAGTTGGGTTACCAGTAAGGGCTGTACTTCACCAAGATCTTTGAGCTTGTTGCTGCTAGCGATATCCCATAGCTGATCACTACTGATATTCGGTTGTTCCATTTGTAGCAAGATAGAACGCTCATTCTCTAAGCGTCGTAACTCGCGTTCTTTACCTTGAACGGCACTGTGGCTTTCGGTGTACTTTGCTTTAAGAAGCGTCAGCTCGCTGCGAATCTCGATGATCTGATCTTCAATTTTACCGACTACTGGGTTTGTTTTAGACAATTGTTGATCAAGCGAGCCTAAGCTTCGTTCTACACCTGCAAGCTCGGCTTTTTTCTCCGCGTAGCTTTGTTTCAAAGAAGCGAGCCTACCTAGTGCTTGGCTTTGCATTTCTGGCGTGACGGAAGCGTAGCGATTTTTGAAGTCGGCTAGCTCATTCTCGGCGATATCTAGCTCCTCTCTGCGCTTTTCAATATGAATCTTGAGGAATTCGGACGAATCCTCAATCGAAGAGCGTTCAGGAGCAAGCAGCTGCTCTATAAAGTGCTCGCTAATCGACTCCAACAGCTCTTTCATCCCTGTAGGATTGGGGGCCGTTAACGAAATCTTTAGAAAATCCTTACCGGGTTGAGTCACAGTAAGGCTGCTTGAAAGCTTACTTATGATGTAATCTCGCTCTGCAGGAGCCATCGAGTCATCTATCAAACCATGCTCTTTCGCGACAGCCGTTAATACGTGACGACTTTTAAGCAAGGTACTGAGCGCATTGAGTCGCTCTTTTAGCATCGTTGATACGGCGATGTCCTCTAGGAAAGGGTTCATCTTCGCCGTTTCCTGTATCAGCATAGAAGTATGCGACACGTAATTTGTTGGTGCGACTTTTCCAATGAAGTAGCCAACAAAAGGAAGGATGAGAATAGGTACTACGATTACGTAGCGCTGTCGCCATGCTGAGTTGAGTATGACGATGAACCTCATTTTTAGCTCATTCATAATGACTCCAACATACTATTAAGCTTAACTGTACGAGCATCCCAGCTTTCCGATGCAAGAGATTGCTGCTCACCAATGCTTGAATCTAAATCTAGGCCATTTAAGGCGTCAGTAAACTGCTGAGCGTTGGTCACTACGTTGACTTGCTCTCTATATGGAGAAAGTGCAGGGAAGGGCGTCGCAATGACTTTGCTACCAGCGGCTAGGTACTCAAGCAGTTTTAGCGGGCTGCATGAGGCGATTTGCCGATTAGACTTGAATGGAAGCAAGCTCACATTCCAATGCTGACTATAGCTTGGTAGTTCACTATGAGGTTTTGGGCCAAGGTAGTGAACGTTAGGCAATTTTGGCAAAGGATTAGACGGCAGTTCCAATGGGCCGATAAACACGAACTGCCAAGTAGGATGAGCTAAGCACACTTGCTTAATAAGTTCATAATCTAACCAGTTAGACAAACTGCCATAGAAACCAGCGATTTTATTTTCTTCTGAAGGTAAGTCGATGGCGCGACTCACTGGAGTGCTAAATAGATGCGTATCGACCCCGTGAGGAAGATAATGTGTTTTAGACTGAGGAAATTTAGTCAGTAGTTTTGCACTCGCCGCGAGAATTAAATCTGCATGTTCGACGAGTTTGCTTTCGTGCGTTGCCACTACGTCGTGGTCAACACCTGCAAGAGATGAAAAATCATCGCCACAATAATAAACAATGGCAGATTCACCCAGTGTTCCACACAAATCAGCAGTCGTCGGAAGCGAACTCCATAAGATGGGCTTGTTTAACCCAAGCTTTTTAATCACGGGTTTCAACTGAGAGCAGATCATCGTTTTCGCTATTTGACGTGCAAGCCAAGAACGAGGTGCTGGAATCGTTTTTAGGTTCACGATACTAATATTCGACGGTTGTGCGTTATGGCGACTAAAGCCCCCTTTACTTTTACCTAATAGCTTGTTCGCAGCTCGCTTGAAATCGTGCATCGTCAGTTTAGGCTGACGCAGGCCAATCGAATTTACCCACAGTACTTTACGCTGCTTAGCCAAACGAGTTACTAGATGTTGAGTACTTGATGGCAAACCGCCAAAGTCTTCACCGAAAACAATAAGATCACGCATGACGGTTTTCCTCATTACTAGTTGGAGAGTCAGCAAGTGAACGAATCACTCTTGCTGGATTGCCTGCTACCACCACATAGGGAGGGAGATCTTTGGTAACAACACTTCCGGTGCCAACGATAGTACCTTCACCAATAGTGACGTTTGGGCAAACCGTCACGTTGGTGCCAAGCCAGACATCGTTTTCGAGAATTATATCGCCGACATCGCAATCTAGATCTCCAAAACCTTTTGCCCGCATAGCCGCATCTAAAGAGTGACCTGAGTAACCAAAGAGAAAAGCTCGACCAGCAATGCGAACATTGTCACCAATCACGATTTTATGGCCGATTGCGAATGTGCTTTGCCAGCCGATATCAACATTGCTACCAACAATGAGCTGAGGATTGTCAGATTGAGGTCGAGCACTAAAAGTAGTTTGTCCTGAAATACGGCAATCGTCACCTAAGGAGATAGTTAAGGGACCAGAGACAAAAGGCACACCACCAAACAGGTAAAGTCCTCTGCCGTATTTTGATAGTCGCCCTTTAAAGGCGGGAGTGTGTACTGAAACGCGCAGAAGGTTTCCCCAGACAGAGCTAAATGCAGAGTAGAGCAGACCAACGAACTTGTTAAACAGCTTGGGCGTTGGAATATCGCATGCGCGAATTGCTTTCAAAATGAGAAACAATTTGCGATACGCAGGATTCTCATTGTGTTGTAGCCAAACTTTGAAGTGGTTTAATTGCTGAGCCAACATGATTGCGTCCCTTACATTTGAATTATGCAGAGACTATTTCACGTAACGTGCCAAAATATAAATTGATTAAAAACAATGAGATAAGTTTGGTTATTCTTTCGTCTTGTTAAGATTCTCAAATTGAGAACGTTTTTGAGTAATTCGAGAGATGGCAATACATAGCGCAGCAAGTATGTAAATTGGCCAGGTAAAGCCTTGAGTCAGGAAGGTACCAGACACAACAGTACCTATTACGCCAGCATAGACGGCAAGCGCCGTGGCAGTCAGATACGGAGAGACAGAGTCCTTTAACTCAGCCAGAATTGAAAGTGTTTGCCTACTGGTTTTAATCAATGAAATGATGATACCGATGAAGACGATCAGGCCAAGGAAGCCCATCTCTGCCAGAACACCAAACCATGTACTGTGTACAGCGTGGTTTAGCCCGTCCCAATGAGAGCTGTAGTAGTAGTAATTTGAATAGAAGTTATTAAGACCAACACCACTGAAGGGATTATCCAGTGCCATCTTGAATGCTGCTTCCCACGCATACAGACGACCCATTGCGGACGCATCGATACCTTCTTCTGCAGCACCACCGGATTGTCGATCTGAAATACCAGCGACCGCAAATAAAACCGCTAAACCAATGACTCCGATGAAAATGAGTAGTGATTTTGAGCGGATGAGTCGCAGACCGAAAATACCAAATACGGCGACTGAGCCTAATAGCCCGCCACGACTTTGAGTCGCGATGACAGCTGCCATTGCGAGACCAAGCCCTACGATTCCTAGAATGCGTGAAAAGCCAATCCCTTTAGTCGTTGCGAAGCTAATAGCGAACGCAAGAGGGAACATCAACACGAGCGACAGATCATTTGGGTCACCAAGAACAGATCCAAGTTGGCGACCTATGGTAACCCGAGTGCCTTCCACCAATCCTATGCCTGCTGACGAATTATATAGTGCAACGACGGCGATGAGCCCGCCAGCCAATATAATCAGCGTCGCTATTTTTCGAACGGCTTCTTCCGTATTAACCAACCAGGCGATTGCCAGTGTCATGACAATGATTTTCCAGTAGATATTCTTAAAGTAGGTAATGGCTATACCGGGATTTGATGAGAGTACAACGCCAATAACCACCAGCCCCCAAAACAGGGCTAACCACGTCATACTTGGGTGCCAGAACGTTTGTAACTGTCGGCTTACCAATGTATGCCACATGAGCGCAGAAAGAGCGCCCAATGAGAGCAATAACGGGATCTTGAGCGAGTAAAGTGCTGGAATAGCTTCATGAATGCGAAAGAAAGAAAATAAAACGAATAAGCTAACAAGCCAAAATGTTTGATTGAGTACAAACAGAGCACCTAAGGGAACAAAACATAAGACCAACACAATCGCAGGGTGAGGCACCACGTACCATAGCATTGCTAATCCAAAGCTAAGCAATGTCATTAACAAGATTGGTGCAGCTCTGTTAGCACTAGCTTGGTTCACACTGTTCATAGTGACTTACCAAGGTAGTTATTGACGGTATGAGTTAAGCTCTTCAAAGAAACCCCCGAGATCAATTTAAAGCGAATTGCAAAAGCAACGACACCTAAGGGTTGAAGTAGCAACATTAATGCCGAAACTTCTATATTTTGATGGTAACGGCTGGTTAAAAGAAATAGTGCAGTTAGTGTCAGAAGGGCAAAAATGTTGCTCGACGGATAAGCGAGGTAGTGCGCTTGTTGACTAAACCAAATGGTGAGAGCGAAACGGCAAAGCTGCCCAGCAATCAGTCCGCAAAGTATTGCCTCTATACCTGACTCTATGGAAGCGAAGCAAACGATGAAGGCTAAAACTGTTGATATGACGTTGATATATAACAGTTGAGTGGTATTTTTCTTGTACAAAATACCGAAGTTCATCAGCTCAACGAGCTCTTTGAAAAACATCATAGTAATGGTCATACCTACCAAAGCGACCGCGGGTTGGTAGGATTCGGGTAAGGCGATTGTAATAAAAATTTGGCTTAACCAAGCGACGGTAACCGAAATGACGGACAACAATACCACGCCTTGCGTCGTGACATTGGCGACGTAATCGGCGCCTTTGTTGTCCATTGCCTCAAATCTTTTTGGCATCCACCACATATGGAAAGGTTGAATTAGGATACCGACAGCCAACGCAAACTTAGCTGCGATAGCATACATACCCAAAGTTTCTAAGTTTGTTGCTCCTGCAATCAGCCATCTCTCTGCGCCACTTAATCCGAAAGCAACAACCCCAGATAACATTAACGGTGCCGAGTATCGAATGTATCGTTTCATGCGCTCTTTGTTAGGCAGCATAAGCGGGAAGTTGATATAGATATGAAGAAACAGAAACTGTACGAATGTGCAAATGACGTTAAGCGCGAATATCACCGTCACATCAGGCTTATGTAATAACGCAATGATAAGTAATGACACTTGGGCAATAACAGTGCTGACACAAATCTTAAAAAACAACCCTGCCTGATTGTGCAGCCTCAACCACGCTAGACTTATCGCCAAAGGAGCTTCATAGCAGAGGACCAACGCCATAAATAAGACTTGTTCATGAGTGATCGAATCTGCTTTGAAAGGCAATAAGTAGTAACCTATGAGCAACAAAGCGCTAAGAGACATAGAGAGAAGGAGTGTTGCGCTGTACAGTTGAGATGCCTTTCTCTTTCTAATGACTTTACTACTGACTGTGCCGATAAAGCGATAAAGGTTTTCATGCATGGCGAGACTGACGATGAGGCTGAAAAACACGGTCGTGACGCCTAGTAGCTCTAAGTGACCGATTTGAGATGGCGACAAGTAGTGTGCCATCAAAGGCAATGTGAACAGGGATACACCTTTAATTAAGAACAAGCTGACGGCGTATAGGCTAATGCTTTTAATATGTTCTGTGTTCATAGCGAATCTCCAACCAGTTATCCATTTATCGGTCAAAAGACCCTAATCACAAGCACGAATCATTGATGTGACAATGTCACCGTTTATATGCTGAGCAAATCTCTGATAGCGATATTCAGCTTTGTATTGTTCAGCTACGACTCGTGCGTTTGTGCAGCAACGTTCAAATGCTTGGCTATCGTTGGTTGCGTAAAGCAGAGCATCACACAATGAATCTGCGTTGTTTGGTTGGTACTTGATGCAATTTTCATTGTGCGTCAATTGCTGATCCCAGAAGGATCCGTCTTGTGGGATCACTACGCACATACCAGCGGCTAATGCTTCAAGGATTGAAAGACCGAAGGGCTCGTTACAGCTGGTAGAGACAAAGATGTTGGACTGGCTTCTGATTCCATCAAGATTGTCAGGATCTTCGTACCATTCTGTGTGCTTTAGTAACACTGGCGCCATAGACACTGGTAGACAGGTGTCGACGGGACGAATAAAGCAAACATTAAGCGCAATAGGTTTACAGCGAGCGGCAAGTTTGGAGGCTTCAATAAGCGTATCGAGACCTTTCCACTTTAACAGCGAAGCGGCCCAGAAGCAGATAGGCACACTCTTCTGACATTCTGTAGGCCAACGCTGCGCAGGGATGCCATTGACAAATGACTGATAGCTTGAGGATTTTAAATAGCTTTCAGCTAAGGCCGAGGTATCTTCAATCTTGGTTGCGTGTTGAAGATAGGCTTCAAGAGCAACCTTTAGACTTTTGCGAGTAGATGGCAAATAGAAAACTGCATCGGCTATTGTCAGGCAGTAGCCGATAGAGCGTGATAGCCCCACATTACCGTGGATAAATTGGGTGACTTCAATGTTTAAGAAGGCTTTAAGCAAGTACATTGGCATGTCGATTCCAGGACCGGAAGCTCCCACTATTTTGGCTATACCGCGTTCCATCACCAAGGTTTTGAGCATAATGAGCAAAAGGTAGAGTTGGTTTAACCAGTAGAAGGCACCGTTATGCTTTTTCATCAGCCGAGAAACCGCGGAAACTTTACGTAAAGTGACATTGTGTTTGGCATAGAACTCAGTCGCTTTCCAGAACTCTGGGTCAACGGTCAACACAATAAATTCATTGCTGGCGATTCGGCAAACATTAAGCGCGTCACTGGTCGCGATCTTAGAACCACCTTTGAACGTGATGGGGTCAAATATCAATGTTTTGTTCTTGTTGTTAGCCATGCTGACCTCCTAGTGAAAGGCGATTCGCTACGTAGGTCTTAATTGGTAGTAACGTGTTTAGATAAGAACGATTTGACTGCTGAGGTTGATCAAGAAGCGTTAGATACAAACGCTCTATCTTGGCGCAGCTAACAGAAATGTCGTGGTGCTTAACAATTGACTCGTGAGCTTGGTTGGCAAGGCGTGCACAAAGCTTAGGGTTGTTAACTAAAATGCGCATTGCTTTGGCAATCGGAGCGACACCATTATTTGGATACAATACCCCTGTTTGACCGTGTTGGATAAACTCTGGAATGCCTCCTTCAAAAGGAGCAACGATTGGAAGCTTAGCAAGGGCAGCTTCTGCGATAACCAAACCAAAAGCTTCACTACGTGCGCCACTAATAAACGCGTCACAACCTTTTAGCCAGCCAACGACATTGGACTTCTCGCCAACGAAGTGAACGTTGTCTGATAAATGCAGGTAGTCGGCTTGCTGTTGAAGCTTTGATGACATCGGCCCATCGCCAATCACAACCAAGCGTACATTTGGGTACTCCAAGGTGACGTGGCGTAACGCGGTTAGAATTCTATCTACCCCTTTACGATGAATGAGTGAGCCAACCGTTGCGAAAACAAAGTCTTCTTTGGGAATATCAAGCTCAAGGCGGAGGTCAACAGCGGATTGATTAGATAGGGCTTTAACGTCAATCCCATTGTGAACAACGGACACTCGTTCTTGTGGGTAGCCATCTCTTACTAAAGATTCACTTACTGATTTGCTGACTGAAATGATATGCGGAGATAGGTGCAGACCAAGAGTTAGTCTATCTCTAGTCGGATAAGAGCAGTGTAATTGGGTGACGACAGGTACATTACTTAGCCTCGCAGCCGCTAACATCCATTGGCAAGGTGCACCACTATTAATATGAACCAAGTCAATCTGTTCGCGTTCAATTATTTTGCGTCCATGGTTGATCAGCTCCATCCATCCTGAAACGTTGTATTTAGGTGCTTTCCAACCTAGTAACAATGGAAAATTATCGAGTTCGTTAGGTACATTGAACAACTCAAGCTGTTTTGAAAGCTCTCGGTTATTAGTCCAAACAAATGCGTCGTAACTGCGATTACGCATGTACTTAATTAGATCAAGCAGACATTTCTCACTGCCTCGAATCCAATCGTCACCATAATGCACAAACAGTATCTTCTTTTTCACGGTAGACCCCTTGCGTACTCAAAAAACGGATTAATAGTTGTATTGAGTTAGCTAACGCAAATGGAGTGCCAATTATTGATTATTATTAACTTTTTGTTTTATATGGTTTTTATGGAATTTATGAATAGAGGAAAGATTATTTCTCAATTTGACAATCAGATTGAATACAGCTCGATTATCTGGGGAATGACCGCTGATTGAGAGTATCTCTGCTCTACAGTATTGACCGCCTGTTGTTTTAATTGGGCTATTTGCTTTTCATCTTGGGAAAGGAAAGTGGTTAAAGCCAAGTTTAGCTCGTCCATATCATTGGCTAGATAACCGTTTGTTTGATGATGGATCAGACTAGGCATGTTGCCAACCTTGAGGGAAAAAACAGGTATGCCGCGTGCCATGGCCTCTAATGCTGTCATTGGTAAGCCTTCGAATCGAGAGCAGATCACTAAAGCGCCAATATTAGGCCAAATAGCGTTCATGTTGTTTTGGTGGCCGTGAAAACGAACATTATCGGTAGCACGCTGTTTGAGTTCATCTTCGAGAACGCCTGAACCATAGATATCGAACTTGAGTTGGCTATTCGCGTTTGCTAGCTCGACAAACCTGTCTGGCCCTTTTTCGTGGCTGAGACGACCTACAAAAGCAATTTGCGTTCCTTTTGAATGCTGAGTTTCCTGTGTATCAATGAAGTTATTAAAACAAACCGTTCTAGAAACGAGCTTACGAGCAATTTTGTCGCTAACAGCAATCGAGTGATTTGAAACAATCGAAGTGAAGCGGTCAATAAAGTCATACAACCATACCTTGCCTGAAGGAGTTTCGCCCGCATGGTAGGTTGAAATCTGTCTTACACCCGTTAACAAACGAATCAGCTTAGTTGTAATACTCGCTTTGTATCCGTGAGCGTGTAAAAGGGCAGGTCTATGTGTTCGAACAAGATGAAGCAGTGCTTTGAAATAGCTATTGCCATCACCGTCTAGATGTTTAGTAGGAATTTGGTTAGCTTCAAGCTTTTCTTCAAGTAGTTGTTTTTGAGGGTATGTGCAAAGAAATAGTACCGTCACTGGAACTTGAAATTGCTTGAGCCCTTTAGCAAGCTCAAGCACATGAGTTTCAATACCACCAAAAGTTAAGCTATCAATAACTAGCCAAACTTCATCAGACGAGTTGTTGCTCATCTTCTGCTTCCCAAGCTTGTTTTTTGCGATAAACCGTTGAAGGGCTTAACTCCAATAATACAGCGGCGTTGAGAACGTTACCATCACAATAGTCAATGGCTTGCTGAATGGCTTCTCGTTCGATCTGCCACATTGGTCGGATAGTGACAGGTTTATCTGCTTGCGAATTGGCAGAGATTGGTTGAATAGTATGACCTTCCAACGCTTCCTCACTGGATGGAGGTGGGGGAGGCGTTACAGCGGGCGCGGGTTTAGATGAAATGCTAGATTTCAATTTGCGACTCGTTGTGACCTGATCCGGTAAATGTTCGAGACGTAGATGGCTGTCGTCATTAAGTACCACAATGTTGCGTACAATGTTTTGCAATTGGCGTACGTTACCGGGCCAAGTGTAACGCTTCAATGTTGATTCCGCATCACGATGAATAGCGTTGAACTTTTTCCCATCTTCTTTGGCATAAAGTTTAAGGAAGTGCGTTGCTAAAGTAAGGATATCATTGCCGCGCTCCCTAAGAGGCGGCATATCAAGTGGAACGACGTGGACACGATAATAGAGATCTTCCCTAAATCGTCCTTCTTCAACTTCAACCAAAGGGTCTCGGTTGGTCGCACAGATAATGCGGACGTCGACCTTCATTTCTTTGTTTGCGCCGAGTGGAGTGAAGGTGCCAGTTTGGAGGAATCTTAGCAGTTTCTTCTGCATTTCTAACTCCATCTCACAAAGCTCATCTAAAAACAGCGTTCCGCCATTTGCCATCGATGCAGCGCCTTTTCTGTCAGCTGTCGCACCAGTAAATGCGCCTTTGACATGACCAAATATTTCACTCTCCATCAGGTCTTTTGGAATAGCACCACAGTTGATAGCGACAAACGGTTTGTCTTTGCGTTTACTTTCTTTGTGAATCGCTTCGGCGCAGACTTCTTTACCTGTACCACTTTCGCCAACAATGAATACGCTGGCTGTCGTCGGCGCGACTGAGTCAATGATCTTATAGACACCTTGCATAGGTAAGCTTGAGCCAATAAAACCGTGGAAGCGGTTACGATCAAACTTGTTTTCAATATCTTCCACAAGGTGTTCGAGCTTGGCTTGTTGCAGGTGCAGCGCGATGGAGGTTTTTAAACGGTCGGCATTGATCGGCTTTTCAAGGAAGTCTTTTGCGCCTTTTTGAACCAGGTTAACCGCGAGATCGACGGAGCCATGTGCGGTTGCGATAACAACTGATGTCGGCACCTGGTTGTCATTTATCCAATCGAGAATCTGTTCACCGTCCATATCGGGTAATTTGAGATCTAGAATAACCAGTTGCGGAACGTTTCTTTCTATAAAGGCGATGGCCTCTCTACCTGTCTCGACATGAAACAAGTCATAAGGCTCATCTTTTACATACTGCTTGTACAAAATCGCCAGCGAAGTCGAGTCTTCAATAAGTAATACTTTTGGTTTCATTACGATGTCCTATCTTAAGCCTTTATAGTTGTGTCGGTTCGCTGAACCCTTGTTGTTTGCGCTCTTCGAGTGCTTGCAATGATTGTTGGGCGAGATGTTCCAGCTCTTGCTTAAAGGAGAATGCTTGTTCCTGCTGTCCATCCAAACACATGTGTTCGATTTTTCTCGCGAGATTAGACAATGTGCGATTACCCAGAGCGAGTGAAGAACTGCCCAATGTGTGGGCTTCAAACTCTAACGTCGCTTTGTCTTTGTCATCCATGGCTTGATAAATCTTCGCCAGGCGCTGCTCAGATTCTTCAACGTAGTGGTCGATTAGCAAAGGGATAACTTCCGCGCTCGTATCTTCGATCATTTGCTGTAAAATTTGTTCGTCTACCAGTTCCAAACCCGCCGTTTCCTTACGTTGATTACTTAAGTTCTGTTGTGTCTTTTTATATGTATTATGTTGCTCATTCAATCGTGATGGTTCTATTCTTTGAGCTTCATCTTCAACACGATCGTTATTTAAGAATAGATTAATTTTTTCAATTAGTTGTGACAACCTAAGAGGTTTTGACAAGTAATCGTCCATACCTGATGCAAGAAACTTCTCTTTATCACCGGCGAGGGAGTGAGCCGTCAGTGCAATAATAGGTAAGTTAGCGGTATGCTCGTCTTCAAGATGGCGAATGGCTTGGCAAGCTTCCATACCGTCCATTTCTGGCATAGAAATGTCCATAAATATCAGGTCATATTGATACTCTTGCACCATTGATACGGCGTGTTTACCATTTTCAGCAATATCGATTGAGAGACCAACGCGTTTAAACATTTCGCGGATGACGAGTTGGTTTGCTTTGTTGTCTTCAGCGACAAGAATACGGGCATCTGGGCGGAGTAACTCTTGACGTTTTGGCGTTGTAGTCGGCGAAGTAATTAAGTCATCGGCGATCGCTAGCGTAATATCAAAAGTAAACGTGCTTCCGATACCCGGCTCACTTTCTACGCTGACTTCGCCATCCATCAGATTACACAAACGTCGGCAAATCGCTAGGCCAAGACCAGAGCCTTCTTTACTGCGAGAGTATGTTTGATCAACCATAGTAAATTCATCAAACAGATACTCGATAGCACTTTTGCTGATCCCTATGCCAGTGTCTTGAATCTGACAGACGATTTTCGCTTTGTTTTGTGTAACAGCCTCAGAGCGGACTTTAATTGTGACGCTGCCTTCATGGGTAAACTTGATTGCGTTGCCAATTAAATTAAGCAGGATTTGCTTCACTCGATTTTTGTCACCACTCACCTTACTCGGAACCGCCCCCTCAATATAACAATGGAGTATTAAGTTTTGGTTTGATGCGGTGGGAGAGAAAGAATCGACGACACTTTCAACACAGTGGCGGAAATCGAATGGTTTGTCTTCCAAAATCAGTGTATTGGACTCCATCCGTGTAAAATCAAGAATGTCATTGATGACGGATAACAAGAAATGACCTGATTCGGTTGCGGTGTTGACTAGTTTTTTCTGCTCATCGGTGAGTTTTGTCTCTTCCAGTATATTTAAAATCCCAAGTACACCGTTCATCGGTGTACGTATCTCGTGGGACATTGAGGCTAAGAAGCGACTTTTAGAATCATTGGCTTGTTCTGCGCCTTCTCTTGCTTCGGTAAGGACTTGATAGTCTCTTTCCAGTTTGGCTGACATTTCATCGAAGGCTTTGGTCACTTCACCAAGTTCATCTTTTGAATGCTCATTAAGTTGGAATCCGGGGCCATGCTGACCGACTGTGTTTGCGGCTGCGGTTAAACGAGAAAGGTTGCGCGTAAGATAGGTACCAAGAATAAATGAAAAGATAGCGACCAACACCACTTCAATGGTTGCAATACTAATGATGGCTTTTTGCGCCTCATCGAGCATGGTTTTAATCGCGTTAGTTTCAAAACCAATATCCACGTAGCCGAAAACTGTACCATTGCTTTCAATTGGAGTACGAAGATCGAAAATCCCGTCGTCGACATCGTTCAAAGAGCTGTCGCTAAGCATTGAGCGCTGAAGAAGTTGCTTATCACCCGCGCACGCCATCTCTTGACCGTTACGTAGCACCCGAACATAAGCCACATCTTCTAAAGTCATAAACTCTTGAACAAGGTCTTCGAGTGTAGCGATATCCGTTGATAACACGGCATCTTTAGCCGCATGGGTAAACATAACGGCGCTTGAGTTGGCACGTTGTAGGAGCTGTTTCTCATTTGAATCAGAGAGAAAGCTCATCGCACTCAACACCAGAATAACGAGCACAGTGATCTCAATAACGGCAATACCCAATATCGTCTTCGAACGCAATGTCATAACTGCCTCCAGTTACTCAAGTATCTGAATATTAAGTGCTCTTACGTCATCCCAATCTGAATCGCTAGCTGCCTCAAATCCCTTTATGTTGAGAGATTTGAGCTGCTGTCCACCTTGGGACGTATTTTGCAGTGAAACTAACGCAGCCTGAATGGCATTAGCTTGGTCATTTGTCAGCCTTGGGTGGTAAGCGATCGCATGTGGGGTATAAGGCTTAGTGATCCAGATTGGTTCCAACTGCGACTTAACGACGTCTGGCAATGTGTTGAATGTCCGCATCACGCCGCCACCTGCAGGATAGAAACCTTTCGCAACCGATAGGTAGACTGAGTCGTGTGAAGAGACATAGTCCGATTCGAATTCAACATCGGCATTTTTTAAGTCACTTTGAGTTAGGACAGTAGCCGCAAAAGCTGCAGGGGAGGGAAAAGCAAGAGTTTGACCTTGTAAATCTTCAAGCGATTGATAGTCATTCGATTTTCTCGCGACAATGATTCCTTTTATCCGCTTGTCTTTGGCTTTTGCTATCGCTCTATACCCACTGACTTGGCTAAAAACGGTGTAGTGATAAGGATTCATGTAAGCCAAATCATATTCACCTTCAGACAAACGCTTCTCAAACTCTGGAATATTTGGCGCTGTACTGAAAGTGATTTCGTAACCAGTTTGCTCTTTGAGAGTTTCTACTAATGGTCCCCATTGCTTGGCAAGCCTACTAGCTGACTGCTGAGGGACAACACCAAATGTGAGTGTATCAGCTAAGGCAGCCGTTGATAGCAAGAGGGTAGATAGAGCAAGTATCGTTGTTCTCATAGAAACTCCTATGCTGACTGGGCCAGAAACTCGTTAGTTAAGATTTTACTTGCCCACTTGTCACGCCAAGACTTAGGTATAAATTTAAGTCGATTCAATTCGCGAACCATTTCTTGTGAGAGCGTTGCTTGCTGTTTTAGGTTTAGCACTGAGCCAAGTAGGGATATCGATGGGTTGTTTATTAGTTGCATTGCTTTCTCTAGCTGGCCTGAAGAAGTTTTCCCACCCATGATTACGAGAGCTGTCTGGTCACAGGCACTCGCGACAACTTGTGCCGGAATATTACCTCTGTTGATATGCAGCAATGGAGAGGTATCGCAAATTACGCGGTCATATTGCGTTAGCCATTGAGTAACGGCATTTTGCAACTGCGCAGGGTCTTTGTAAGCCAGTAGGGCAGATTGGTTGTTAGGTACCGTTAACCCGGTAAACATTTGATGTGTTGAGGCATGTTCAACAAGCAGACCTAGGTTGTCATCGTTACTTGGTGCAATGTCTATACATTCGAATGCGGGATGAAAGGTATTAAGATCGACAACTAAGGTTCTGTGACCGGCAAGCAAGTATCTTTCTGCCAGTGCAGTGACTACGGATGTGACGCCGTCACCTGATTGGCATGCCGTGATGCAAAGGGATCGGCATTCGTTCATCTCCGCTGCTAGATAGATTTGCTCAATTTCTGTATGTGTCGCAGGAATAATCATTACAGTGCTCCTATTAGAACGATGGTTGTCGTTAGGCGCAAAATGTCTTCTAAACCAACACGCGCTTTTTCAAGGAAGCTTTCGTTGCGATCAGGCACGTAGATGGTATCGCCAGCACGCAACACGGGAAGCTTGTAAATGTTTGCCGTTTTACTGAAATCAATCAGGTCAAATGTTCTCGCTTGTCCCTGACAACAAGACATGTTCACAATCGAGATCTTCTCTAGATAGGCACGCTCTGACGGACCGCCAGCTTCCGCGAGTAGATCCAGCACTGTCATGTTATCGTCAAAGACATATCGGCCTGGGTTATTGACTGCACCTAGCACACGCACCGTTGATTCCTTCGAGCGGTCTAGCCAGATTTTGTCCTTTTCAGGGATGTAAATAGTGTCACCCATAGTCACATTTGGCAGCAGGCTTTCATCTCCTGTTTCAAAGTAAAGTGACAGGTTAAGTTTGCTCACGTTTGAATAGGTTTTATCGCGATGGGTAATACGGATGTTATGAATATCAGCGTCTTTGGTTGGGCCATCGGCCGCCGACAATATATCGAGGAAGTGCATATCTTTGGTAAAGCGGTATCGACCCGGAGCATTCACTTGACCGAATACATAGATAGAGGCATCTGAGCTCTGACGTACCCACTGAGACTTATTATCCGATGGATCTTGTGGAAGATCGTGTACGCGAACGATAGCACCAGCAGATATGTTTGGCAGTTCGCTGTTAGGTGCACCGTCTAAAATGAACTCGTCCAGATTAAAGATATGTAACTTGTTACCCGCTGTTACGACCTCAATTTTTGAGGTGTCAGCGCGTAGAGTTGGGCCACCTACATGAGAGAGAAGGTCCATGAGATCCATTTCATCTGACCATTCTACGCGACCTGGGCGAACCACTTCACCGATAACGCTTACAGCGCGGCTAGGTGCGATCTTCAGCCATGATTTCTCGTTCATATCGGTTTTTTCAGGGACGAAAATCGCGTCACCAGGGCCGATAGCTGGTGGACTTTTACGAGTTAAACCTTCGGTGAACGCGGTTAAGTCGAATTTGATCACTTTCCCGTCAGCTTTGATTACTCGAATTTGACGAGATTCTGCATAACGCGTAGGACCACCTGCATTAGCGAGAATATCCATGAACGATGCGTTCTTTTTGCCTTCATAAGCACCAGGGCTTGCAACTTCGCCCATGATGTAAACAACATTGGCGCCCGCTTTGATCTCTTCCTCTTGTTTAGGAACAAAGATCGTTGTGCCTGGTGTGAGGGTTGGCAATAGCGATACATCACCGCTATCAAGGTAGGTTTTAAGGTTAAATAGTTTAGGTGTGTTGTCTGAAATGACTCGAATTTGTTCAACAGATGCATAGCGAGTTACACCACCTGCACGCATGATGACATCAACCAGATCCGTGTTTGCTTTGAAACTGAATGAACCCGGCGCGTTAACCTCACCAAACACTTTAATCGCTGTTCGACCATCAGCGCTGTCACCAGCATTAGCCAGTTTGTTAGCGTCAAACTCCTGCTCAATATTACCCACAAGCGGTGACGCCGGGATAAAGATGGTATCAAGTGACTCAAGTTCAGGCAGTAGGGTCTCATCACCCGTGTCTAGAAAGGTTTTATAGTTAAATTTGATCTTATCTTTGCCGCGTTTAATGAAAAGGTTGTTTAACTGGGCACCGGCACGAAGACCACCTGCAGCGTGAATCGCCATTTGGATATCAGAGGTTTTAGATAAAGTGTATTCGCCCGGCGAGTTAACATAGCCTTGTACGGAGATAAGGATTTGTTGCTCAGCGATGTAAACAGAAGCAGAGGATAGATCACGATACACTTTTTCCAGCGCATCCTTTACCGCTTGCTCTAGCTGAGGTTCGCTATAACCTGCGACGTACAGAGCGCCAACTTCAGGCAGCGTAATTCGGCCTCGTTTATCAACTTGGAAGCCTTTGTTTAACGATGACTCCCCAGGAAGATTAACTTGGATAAGGTCTCCAATCTGCACACGTTCTTCATTTGCTTGGGCAAAAGAGCAAAGTGAGGTTAGTAGGAATAGGGCAATATAGTTAGTCCATTTCATTGTAGCCTCCTTGCAAACGCTGCTCAGCTTGTTCTTGTGTATCAACCACTTCAATACTTACTCGGCGGTTGGTTAGGCGTACACCTTCTGACTCGCCATCATAAAGAGGAAGCGTGTCACCAACGGATTGAGTCTCTACTCTTGATGGGTTTAATCCGAAGATAATCAGATAACGTTTCACTTGTTTAGCTCGACCCATGGCCAGTTTTTGGTTGTACTGAACATCACCAACAGAATCTGCATGACCAGTGACTTTAAGATTGAGGCTATTATTTTCATTCAAAATGTTCGCTGCGCGTGCCAAGTGTCCCATGTACTTAGGATTCACTTCCGTTGAATTGAATGCGAATTGGTTGTCGACATTAAGCAGGTTGTACAGTTTGTCTATCATCGCCAAACGTTGTTGGAATGCGTTTTCATCCATTGGCGGTACACATTTGGCTTGCGAGGTAACGTAGTCGAGTTGCAGCTCAAGCTCGTTAAGTCGTTTGCGCTGGATGACAATATCATTGGCTGCATCTAACAGAAGGCCGCCTTCCAGCTCTCGGGCAATTCGGTTTTGTTTTTCAAGTGCTTGTACAACAGCAGCTGGAAAACACCAACGAGCGCCTTCTCGAATGAGCGAATCTAGATGAAGTTTGGTGAGTTGCCAGTCGAAGCGTAAGCCATGCTCTGGGCCAAGTGGCTCATCCGGCATAACCGGAGTGAAATTGGATTGAATGTAATCTTCACCAATTCCGCCACGCCCTTCTTCTGGGTAGCTAGAACATCCGACAACGGATGCTACAGATACAGCTAGGGCTATGTGTTTGATAGAAAAGTTCATGCCAACGTCCTTTGTTAGTGTTTATTATTTTTATTAATGAGTTTGGGAATTAACCGGTATAGCTTGGTTAATTCGGAGCAAGTTCATAATCTCTAGCGGTTGACCAGAGACGTTCTCGATGCGCATGTTGCGCTGACGTTCTACAAGACGTTTGTATAGATAAACGATAGCACCTACGCCAGAAGAATCGAGAAACTGTACTTGGCTGAAGTCGATTTCAATTTCACGAGAAGAGTTCTCCGCAAGAATCTCATCTATGTGTGGCTGGGCATGTCGGCTACCGTCTGCATCTAGATTGCCGTTAATTACCCAAGTTACGATTGTGTCGTTAGTTTCAATTTTACGAAGTTCCATAATCTTATCTCCTCAGTGTGTTGATATGTATAGAGCAGATAATGTGCCAAACTTTAAGTCATTAAATATCAACTACTTATTGCTTGGTTGTGCTGTTTTCTCAAAATGAGAAATTCATAATCTCAAAATGACAAGCAAAAGTATGAAAGTGAGATGAGTGGTAAGTTAGTCATTTTTCAATGTAATAACGTCTTCCATTATTTAACTCACAGTTAGAGATCGCTCGAATGGGTAAGTTGTCATTCTTGCTCGTTATGCTGCATATCGGTAAATATTTATCCATTGTTGGTTATGGATAATTGATATGAATATCAGACTGTCGCTAGTCGCTGTAAGTGTAATGTCTGCAATGATGGGAACAGCACAAGCCAGAGACGTCGCTGCGGATTTTTTGCCAGTAACGCTTGCCGCCTCATACGAGGCAAACATAGATGTATCAGATTACTGGAAAAGTGAAAAGCTAGACGGGATTCGTGCGATTTGGAATGGTAATAAGCTGATTACACGAAATGGAAATCCGATATCAGCACCGCACTGGTTTACAGAGGCGCTGCCAGACTACCCACTAGAAGGAGAGTTGTGGGCGGGGCGTGGGAATTTTCATTTAGTTCAGCAAACAGTGTTAGATAAGGTTCCCAACGATGCCGGTTGGAAAAAGATTAAGTTTATGCTGTTTGATGTCCCGCACTCTGCTGGCGACTATAAGAAGCGTTACTTCAATCTGGTGCATTTAGTTAACTCACTTGAACACGATCATATTCGTTACATCGAACACACGCCGATTGAGGATGAGCAAGAGCTGTTTAGCTATCTGGATTCTGTCGATAGTTCAAAAGGTGAAGGGCTGATGCTACGAAAGATCTGTAGCCGATATCAAGCAGGTCGTAGCAGCGATTTATTAAAACTGAAAAAGCATCAAGATGCGGAAGCGCTCGTTATTGGTTATAAAGTTGGCAATGGCAAGTATAAAGGACAGATGGGGGCTTTACTTGTACAGCTTGAATCAGGAGAGCAGTTCTACATAGGTAGTGGCTTTAGTGATGTACAAAGAATGAATCCACCTGAGATTGGTTCAAAAATCACTTTCCGCTATAACGGCTACACCAGTAGTGGTTTGCCTAGATTTGCGAGATACATGAGAGAGCGACCAGAGTAGTGAAGCCAACAAAGCGAATATCAGATTAATCAAAGGCCCATTATGTGGGCCTTTTCTTGTTTTATTTTGACGCTAGCTCAAGTTGAACTTCATCACTTAGCCTGTGCATCCAGCGTAAACGAATACCAAGCATAATTGCTGCTGCGGAGAGACCAATTATAAAGCCCATCCAGAATCCGTGAGCGCCCATTGGTTCAATAATCCAATCTGTCATCGCAAGGATATAGCCAAGTGGTAAGCCAAGAATCCAGTAGGCAATGAAAGTACGATTGAATATCGCAGCCATGTCTTTATATCCACGCAGCGCGCCTGCCGCGACAACTTGCACGGCATCCGTCACCTGGTAAACGGCTGCTAATAAAAGAAGCTGAAGAGCTAACTCAATGACGGCTTTGTTATCTGTGTATAGTAGAGCGACTTGCTCCCTAAACAGTACAGTTAGTAGGGCGGTGATTAGAGCCAATGCGACTGCAACTAGCAGACCGACTCTTGAAGCAATTGTTGCGCCTTCTACGTTTGCTTCACCAAGGCGGTGCCCGACACGAATGCTAGTGGCAGCGCCAACACTCATTGGTAACATGAACACCAAGGATGAAAAGTTAATCGCTACCTGATGCGCCGCAACCACTAATGGCCCCAGTGGTGCAACAAGCAGAGCGACAACCGCAAATAGGGTTACTTCGAAAAACATAGCGGCTGCGACTGGGAATCCAAGCTTAAACAAACGAATCAGAGCTTTAATGTCTGGCTTATGGAATCGCTCAAATACCTTTACTTTAGCAAGACGTTCGGATGTCATGACATAAAATAGCAACATTGCGAACATTACCCAATACACTATCGCGGTTGCGACACCACAGCCAACACCGCCTAACGCAGGCGCACCAAATTTACCGTATACGAAGATCCAGTTAAGAGGAATATTAAGCAAGAGACCAATAAACCCAATCACCATCGCGGGTTTGGTTAGCGACATACCATCGGTTAAGCTGCGTAAAGCTTGAAACAGCAAAAAGGCAGGGACCGCGAAGATCACGGCGTGCATGTAGCCAATGGTTTTCTCACCCATCAATGGCTCAACATCCATCAATCCTAAAATGGACTTGGTTTGCAGTAAGACCGCACCAATAGGCACTGAAATAAGTAAAGCCATTGCGATACCTTGCTGGATCTCAAAGGGCACTTTATGTTGCCTACCAGAACCATTAAGTTGGGCAACAACAGGCACCAACGCCATCAACAGCCCGACTCCAAATAAGATAGAAGGTAGCCAAATGCTTGCAGCAATCGAAACGGCGGCCATATCGGTAGCACTTACGCCACCGGCCATTACCGTATCGACGAAGCCCATACCTGTTTGTGCTACTGAAGCAATAAGTACAGGGGTCGCTAATTTTATTAATGTATTGGCTTCTGTTTTATAGCGATGCAAAAGGGAAACTCCAAAACTAGATGATAACAATGACAAGTTGTTCGAATGACTATCTCTTGTGATTGAAACGTGAGAACAAAAGAGAAAATGATTGTGCGTGATGATAAAGAAATGTCACACTAAGCACCATCAAAAACTCGCGGAAATGATTGATGTTCACAGGAATTGTTCAGGGAATGGCGGAAGTCATTGCCATAGAAAAAAAAGAAAAATTTCAGACTCACACAGTTAAGCTATCGCAGGAAATGGGTGAGGGATTAACCATCGGTGCTTCAGTTGCTCACAATGGCTGTTGCCTTACAGTGACCAATATTAATGGTGATTTGATCGACTTTGATCTTATGCAGGCTACATTAGCACTGACCAATCTCGGCGAGCTCAAAGTCGGGGCCTCAGTGAATATTGAGCGTGCTGCTAAATTTGGCGATGAGATTGGTGGGCACTCTATGTCTGGGCATATCTCATTGATGGGAGAGGTCGTTGACGTTATTGATACGCCTAACAACCGAACTATTTGGTTTAGTATCCCAGCTGAAATGATCAAATATGTGCTAGCCAAAGGCTACATTGGGCTAGATGGATGTTCTTTAACCATTGGTGAAGTTGAAGAGAACCGTTTCTCGGTCCACCTAATTCCAGAAACGTTAGAAAGAACACTGTTTGGTCAACGAAAAATTGGGGATAAGATTAATGTTGAGTTTGATCCTCAAACTCAAGCAATCGTTGATACTGTAGAGCGAGTATTAGCAAGTAGGGCTTAATGCTCTTATTCCATTGACTTAAAAAAAGCGCCTTACGGCGCTTTTTTAAAAAATCTGTTCGTCATCTGCATCCACGAGGAGTTCGATTTTATCCATCTGCTCGTCAACCGTCATACTTAAGTGAATTGCGTGACAACATGCTGGGCAGTCATCGTAAAAATTTTGGCTACCGTTTGAAGCATCTAATGTAATACCAATTGAATGTCCGCAGTGAGGGCATGAAACCATCTTCTCTGTATATTTTCGCATAACTTCTTTCCTTACAACCCATCGAAAACCAGTGCCTAACTGCCTCCTTGCTAGAAAGGAGAGCCCCTGTAGACACTTTAATCTTAAGCGGAGAAGTTTCTATTAGACCTGAATTAAGTACAAAACATGACTTAGGTAAGGAAAACAAAAATTCGTTGCCCCGTACTTCACTATTGATAGTGAAAATATTTGACAACGAATAAATTGAGAGAAGGTAACTAATTGTAAATATTGAAGTATTTATATTTAGTATGAAAGTATTTGCTTTATCAGTCTTTCTGATTGGTCTAAATAGTGACCACCAAATTGATTGTAATGATTGAGCACATGATAAAGGTTGTAAATGTCTTTTCGTTCGCTGTAGCTAAAGTCTAACGGAGCGATACTTTCATAACCTTGATAAAACTCCGGTTGGAAGCCTTCGAATAATTCGGTCATTGCAATGTCACATTCACGATCGCCCCAATAGCAAGCAGGGTCATAACAAATAGGGCCAAATACAGAATTTGCAGCATTGCCATGCCATAAATCGCCGTGGAGCAATGAAGGTTTAGGCTGGTGGTTAGCTAATCTATCATGGACTAATTGGGTAAACTCGTTGATATCGACGAGATTGATGCCTTTTTCTCTCAGCAGTTGGAGTTGCCAACCGATTCGTTGTTCTGAGAAAAATCGAGACCACTTGCGGTTCCACTTGTTAGGCTGGAGAGTCGCACCGATATAGTTGTCTTGGTCGAAACCATACTCTTTTTGCTCGCCCCACTGATGCAGACGGGCCAGTTGTTGACCAAAGGCATAACTGTTCTTACTGTCGTCGAGAGGTTTAGTCGGCAAGTAGTTAAGAATGATAAAAGAGTGTTCTTTGGATTTACCTGTAAGAATCAACTCAGGGACAAAGACAGTGTTACTTTCACGCAATATACGGATGTTTTCCGCTTCTATATCAAACTTAGGCAAAAAATCACGGTTGTTAAGTTTTACAAAGTAGCGTTGCTCACCGTCTGAAACCATATAGCAATCACTAATATCACCACCTTGAACTTTTTCTTTTTCTACAATGTCATAAGAAAACATCAAGGTTTCGGAAAGCTGCTTAGAAATGGCCTGCCACATAAATCATCCTAGAATTTCGTTGCTTTGCTAATAGTGTAGAAGAAGCTTTGAGTGAATACTGATTCATAGTGCAAAAAATTCAATCATTTAGACGTATTGACAGCCATCAACGTAAAAATGTGAGCTCGCTCTACTAAGCGTTTATTACTTTTTCCAAGATTATACTTGTTGAGCCATTTATAACGCCAACGAACTTGATCCTATGCTAGCTTTAATCAAGAAAGATTGCTGAATTTGTGCAGGAAGTCAGCAACCTATTCGACTTTGGTTGTATATATCGATTGATATGACTTAGTATTAAAGATGTTAGTCAACGACATAATTTATAACGGAGATGGGCTGTGGTTGTTGAAACCGATGGTTACTTGGCTTTAATTGAGCATTTGGCTTTTAATCTGGATGTGTTCGCATCGGAAGATGGCGATATCGGGACAGAAAGCGTGGAAGATGTCGTTACTGATATGGTCGCGAGCAATATTATGGCGATCTTTGAGCAAAACCCAGAATTGCACTCCAGTGTTCGCTTCCAATTGCTGAAAGAAGCAGACTCAGTCGTTGAAGACTTAAGTGAAGTGCTTGCAGGTGTTTGGGCAAAACCAGCGACCAATGAGCAGATTGGCTTTTTGGATGAGTATATTGCCCTAGTTAAAAATTTATTCGATTCAGCGGTCGCTAAATACGATTAATGATTCAGTTCATTTCAGGCGAGTAAGCAACTCGTCTGAAATGCCAATATTTTGATGCCCAGTATGGGTTATCCAATCTCGAAATAATCACACCTTTTGATGTCGATGCATGCATAAACTGCTTGTTGCCGATATACACACCAACATGCCTCACTTTCGGCGCTGTTCTAAAAAAGACTAAGTCCCCCACATGCGCATCTGAGTACTCAATTTCTTTACCTAGTTCAACTTGAGCTAATGTCGTTCTCGGCAGTTGCAGCCCTAAGGCATCTTTGTAGGTCGTTTGAACGAATGCGGAACAATCAACGCCGCTTAACGTTGAGCCTCCCAAGCGATAAGGCGCTCCTTTCCAGACTTTATAAACATCCAGTAATGAACTTTTTGTGATCTCTTCCTGTGCGGTCAGCACTGCGCTGTTTTGTGCACTAAATTCAGGGTTGGGTTGGTTACTACAACCCGCAATGGCTAGGCATAAAAGAGCGGTTTTGAAGTGACTCGCACTAAATACTCGATGCTTCATTAATAACCTTTGCTGAAATCTAAGCGTAACAATACAGACATAATATGCCTCCCTGTAAACTTTAGTACTAGGACCTTATTTCCACATGGACACGCTGAAAAAAGGCAAACTCAAATTATCACTGATACACACAATCAGTGCAGTTTTTATAACGATTACCATACTGGTGATTTTACTTTCTGTCACGAGCATTAAGGGCTTAGAACGAATTAACTTACAATTTTCTGGCTTATCTGAACAAGCTTTACCTCTTGCGATGACCAATGCACAGTTAACTCAAAGCATATTGGAGCAAGCAAAGCAGCTAAGTTATGTCACCCAAACCCTAGATAACCAAACGCTTGAGGGTATCCGACAACAAATTACCTCACTAGAGTCGAACATTGCGCAGCTTACCAATCAAGTTCTATATGTCTCATCTAATTTGAGTCAGATTATTTCAGCTCAACAGACCGATCAGCTTTCGGATTCTATCCAATCTCTCAACGCATTGAGCGCAAGTGTGATTAGTACGCAGCAAGACATCCTGACTAGACAGGGAAAAATTGATGCAGAAATGGATGGTTTTCGCTACGGGCTTGGCTCAGTAGGTCCAGAAATGAATCGGATAAGCTCTTTCCTTGTTGGTGACAATCCCGAGTCAGCCGACGCGGCTAACCGATTTATCGCTAATGTAAGCTCGATGGAAAGCTCGTTTGTTCAGCTTATGATGCAATCTGATCTCTCAAAAGCTCAAGATGAATATCGTGAAATGAAAAATCGCTTAGCTGGGGTGAATTTAGCCTACGATGATTTTAAAGAGTGGCACCCTGATGTCGTCGACTTTGCAAGCTTAACAGCGGGCTACGATATGGTGTTATCAGGCTTTGGTAAAGATGGCATCGTTGACCAAATCCTTTCAAAACTGCAATTAGTGACGACACAGTCTAAGCAGGTTGAAGAAGTTGTCATCACTGCAAATCAAGTCATCGAAACGCTAAATCAAATCTCCTCGACGGCCGAAGCACTGATTGATGAGAGCCAAAGCGTTGTGACTGACACCATGAAGACAATAACAGCGGTTTTATTAGCTAGTGGGGTACTGTTGGTGGTTGTCATATTGATTGCTTGGCTTTCTCTCAAGCACTGGATCAACCGAGGTTTGAGCAACATCCTAAGCAACTTAAATAAGATGACCAATCACGATCTTACGGGTCAGGCGAAATTGCTCGGTCCGTTGGAGATGAAAGAGATTGCTTCAAAGCTGAGCCAAGTGATGGCGTCAACCAACGAGTCGATTTCGACCGTGACGCGTAACTGTGAAACTCTTTATCAAACCGCAGAAATTAGTCACGGGGCTGCGGAGCAATCAAACAAAAGCTTAAGTGAACAAAATGATTCTTTGGCAAGTATGGTCACCACCGTTAACCAACTTGAAGCTTCGATTCGTGAAATTTCGACCATTACAACCGAGTCTTATGAAGAATCAAAATCTGCAGTGGCACTATCAAGCCAAGGCGTAACCGCGATAGAAGAAAACCAAGCCCGTTTACAAGCATTGGAAAACACATTGAATGTAAATGAGTCTTCGATGGTTGAGCTAGATAAACGTGTTAGACAGATTCGTGAAATGGTTGACTTGATATCAGGGATCGCAGAAAACACCAATTTACTCGCACTGAATGCGGCGATTGAAGCAGCACGCGCCGGAGAGCAAGGCAGAGGTTTTGCCGTCGTTGCGGATGAGGTTCGCAAATTGGCCAGTGATACATCGAACCAAACAACCAATATTCGAGATCGTATGAACCAACTGGTTGGTGCAGCAGAGCGCTCTCGTGTGGCGGTTGAAGAATCAAGACAAGAAATGGCGAATGCTTTGGAATCGAGCGAACTGGTAAAAACGACGTTTGCTGATATTGAAACGGCAGTTGAACATATCAAAGCGCGCGTTGAACAAGTCTCTGTTGCAACCGAAGAACAAGAACGCGCAACGGCACATGTCAGTGAATCTATTACTCGTGTTTCAGAGCAGGGAGAGCATACCAAGCTGCAGCTTGAGTCTATGGTAGAAAACTCAGAACAGGTAGCTGAAATTGCAGGTCATCAACAAGCGATGCTCCACAAGTACGTCGTTTGAATAGGTTAAACTGAAACAACACCAAAAAGGAGCGTAGTGCTCCTTTTTCTATTCTTGCCTAAATGGTTGAGTTAGCATCTTGTCGAGTCTTTGCTCCTGTTTGGACTGAAACAGTGGAATACCAATCTTGACGGACTCATGCCCAAGAGCGGGTTGCTCACGGTAAGTTCCGAATCCTTGATCCCATACTGATAAGAAGAAACCAAAGTTGGAATGGGTCTCTTTTTCAATCACGGAGTGATGAACACGGTGCATGTCTGGGGTGACGATTACTCTCCTCAATAGTTTATCTAGCTTTAGTGGCAGATAGGCATTGCTGTGATTGAACATCGCACTGGCATTAAGAATGATTTCAAACACGATAACAGCAATAGGGGAGATGCCGAGCGACAAAACTAGACCAATCTTAATCCACATCGACAAGATGATTTCGATAGGGTGGAACCGCGTACCTGTTGTGACATCAATATCTTGGTCAGCATGATGCATTCGATGTAGACGCCACAAAATAGGGACGCGATGAAATACCAAGTGCTGCAAGTAAATTGCTAGGTCAAGCAGTACGACTGAAATGATGATTTCCAAATACAACGGCAACTGGAATTGATTGAGTAAACCCCAGTTGTTTTCCAACGCATAGATTGCTGATTCAAATGCTAGGATTGGCATCAGTAAGCTCAAGCAGGCTGAATTAAATGCGATTAACCCTAGGTTATTCAACCAACGGTATAGCTTACTTTGTGTCAGTTTTTTGCGTGGCGTTAGCCATTCCCATAACCCGCATAGAACCAATACGGAAAGAAAGAAGCTGAAGCGAATCATTTCAGGGTTTTGCATCGTGTAATCCTTGCAACTGCTCGTTTGGTGAGTAAACTGGCTCACCCTGTTCATTATCTACGATACGCTATGAGAATCCACGCCTTTCATCACCTGTATCAACAACGTTTAGACCGTTCAACCAAACCTTTTGTTGCGCGGGGGAGTAAAGTTGTACGGTGTAAGTACTGCCAAGTTGCGGAAAAGGACTGTTTGTGCGCCCATCAACCCGATGTAGAGAGTGGCGTTGCGGCGATGTTGCTGTTGTCTGAAAACGAAGTGTTTAAGCCGAGCAATACAGGTCGTTTGATTCTTGATGTGGTGAAGGATGGTTATGCCTATCAATGGAGTCGTACTGAGCCTTCGTCAGAGATGCTTGCGCTACTCAATCACCCCAAGTATCAACCGATTGTCGTCTTCCCAGACGAATACGTTAACGAACCAGCCCGATTGCTCCAACAAGAAGCATCAAAGTTTTGTGAGGAGAAAACACCCCTATTGATCTTTTTGGATGGAAGTTGGCGAGAGGCTAGGCGAATCTTCAACAAGTCACCGTATTTAGATGCGTTACCTGTTATTTCTATTAATCCGGACACAGTATCGCAATACATGATGCGCCGTTCAGACAACGAGCAACATCTCGCTACCGCTGAGGTCGCCAGTTTAGTGTTTGAACAGTTTGGTGAAGAAAAACTGGCTCAAACTTTATCGAGTTGGTTTGCCGTATTTCGCGAAAGCTATATGAACAGTAAGACGAGAAACAGGCCAGATGAAGCAAAACCTGCTTTGAATCGTTTCATTGACGAGATGAGAAACGAGAAACCCCTCTAATTATTGCTATTTGGTTGTATACGGGCTGCGCAGTTGGCTTTGCCTCCGAGCTAAATCTGTTCCAAATCACAGTTTGTAGGCGTAGCTATATGGATAATGAGTCAATTAAACCAATTTTTGAGTTATTTTTCTGGGAGAGAAGAGATGTACTACGGCTTTGACGTTGGTGGCACTAAGATTGAATTTGGTGCATTTAACGAAAAACTAGAGCGAGTTGCGACTGAGCGAGTACCAACGCCAACGGATGACTATGCACTTTTGGTTGAGACCATTGCTAGTCTGGTAAACAAATACGATCAAGAATTTGGTTGCGAAGGCAAGATCGGCCTTGGTCTTCCGGGTATGGAAGATGCCGATGACGCGACAGTTCTTACAGTCAATGTGCCTGCGGCAAAAGGAAAGCCTTTGCGCGCGGATCTTGAAGCTAAGATTGGCCGTAGCGTTAAAATTGAAAACGATGCGAACTGTTTTGCGCTTTCAGAAGCATGGGACGAAGAATTGAAAGATGAGCCGTCAGTGATGGGTTTGATTCTTGGTACCGGCTTTGGCGGCGGCTTGATTTATGATGGCGCGGTATTCTCTGGCCGAAATCACGTTGCGGGTGAGCTAGGTCATATGCGCTTGCCAATTGATGCTTGGTTCCACCTTGGTGACAATGCACCTCTATTAGGCTGTGGCTGTGGTAAAAAAGGTTGTTTGG
Source organism: Vibrio sp. SCP2 (assembly GCF_059295395.1). Taxonomy (NCBI): domain Bacteria; kingdom Pseudomonadati; phylum Pseudomonadota; class Gammaproteobacteria; order Vibrionales; family Vibrionaceae; genus Vibrio; species Vibrio sp. SCP2. Next base: position 689,588 of record NZ_JCAFVV010000002.1, read on the forward strand.
ATAGTTACCTGTCGGGTCGTGGCTTTGAATTGATCTACGCTCACTACTTTGGTGAAGAAAAGAAAGCGCTCGATATCATTAAAGCTTATGAAGCTGGAGAGGCGAAAGCTTCTGAGCATGTAGAACGCTTTATGGAGCTGCTTGCAATCTGTTTTGCCAACATCTTCACAGCAAATGATCCTCACGTTGTTGCACTCGGTGGCGGTCTTTCTAACTTCGAACTGATCTATGAAGAAATGCCAAAGCGCGTACCTAAGTACCTTCTTTCTGTAGCGAAGTGCCCTAAAATCATCAAAGCGAAGCACGGTGATTCAGGCGGCGTACGTGGTGCAGCATTCCTTAACATTAAGTAAGGTAACTGACATTAGATTAGAAAGGGCTGCGATTGCAGCCCTTTTGTTTATCCCGCTTGGTATTACTTATTCTTTTTTCCAACCCCAAGGTTTTCTTTTTTCTGCAGGGTGATACGCCCAAAGCCAAGCTTCTTAAAGTGGTTGTCACGGTAATTGCGTACTGCTTTAGTATCAGAAATCGCTTCGATTTGTTGCTCCATTTTCAAGTACTCAGAGATATCGATGCCTTCAGCTTCAGCTACCGCTTCATGAATGTTGCGATGTTGCTGGTATGAGAAGGTTAACGTTTTCTCTTCGTCTTTGTAGGTATACAGGATTGTGCGAGCCATAAATAATTCCAAATCGATAAAACTAAAGAGGTCAGCATGGCTGACCTCGTCTCTGTGGGCTAGATTCTGCCTTGAAGCGGGATGATTGTCACGCTTTCACCAACTTTAACTGTATCTATCGCTGGTGAAATCTCAATCAAGCAGTTTGCTTCACTCATAGAGCGTAGGATTCCTGACCCTTGCTTGCCTGTTGTACGAACCGTCAATTGACCGCGATGATCGAGTTCATAGATGCCACGGCTGAACTCAGTGCGGCCTTGGCGAGAACGCAGGCTCTCTGTGGCTATCGCGTTAACTTTAAGAGGTTGCCAGCCTTGCTCTCCCTGCATTTTTCTTAAAGCAGGTTCTACAAAGTTGATGAACGAAACCATGACCGCGACAGGGTTACCCGGCAAACCGAAAAACGGCTTGTTTTGTATTTGACCAAAGGCGAGTGGACGACCTGGTCTCATGTTGATTCGCCAGAAATCGATTTGACCAAGTTTCTCTAATGCAAGTTTAATGTAATCGGCGTCACCGACAGAAACTCCACCAGAAGTCATGACGACATCCGCTTGTGATGCTGCATTTTCTAACGCTTCTATCATCAGGGCTTCGTCATCTTCGATAATACCGAAGTCGAGAATCTCGCAGCCTAAGGTCTCTAGCATCGCCATGATGGTGAAACGGTTCGAATCATAAATGGAGTTTTGCTTTTGCTCGCTACCAGGGTCTTGGACTTCATCACCAGTAGAGAAAATGGCGACTTTAAGTTTGCGATAAACGCTGCAATCGGCCATGCCCAGAGATGCGATCATTCCCATCTCTGGTGAAGCGATTCGCTGACCAGTGGTAAACACGGAAGAGCCTATTGCTAAGTCTTCTCCAGCCTGTCGTACATTCTGACCGACTTTGATGCTTGCAGAAAATGTGACAATGTCACCATCATGTTGAGCTTGTTCGCGCATAATAACGGTATCGCCACCTAGAGGGGTAGGAGCACCTGTCATGATCTTGACCGCTTGACCTTTTTCTAGCGGATGATCGTAAGCGTGACCAGCAAAAACTTCAGCGACGACTTGAAAGCTATCTAAATCGGCATCTTCACCACGAATAGCAAAGCCATCCATCGCTGAGTTCGTGTATTGTGGGACGTTGACCGGAGAGATGACATCTTCAAATAACACCCGGCCGGATGATTGTGTGATAGGGCATTTTTCAGATTCTGTAACAGGGTTAACCAGTGAAAGAATTTTGTCACGTCCTTGCTCTACGGATAGAAAAGCAGGGGAGAGGGTGTCGCAACAAGCTGCTTCGTTTTTCTTTGGCTCTGCTTGGCTCTGTACATACTCAGTGACAAAACCCGCGATTGCATCTAAGTCGTTGATGTTCATTTGCGGTAGGTCGCTATCTTCAACAATTGAGTCTGCTGCAATTGCGATGATGTTGTCATCATTGTTGTATAGCCAAGGTTTACCTACTGCTTCACGATGAAGTTCAATCTTAGGAAAGGCGATGTTTTTACAGCCTTCAACTAAAACAACATCAAGCTTGTCCGTGTCGAAGCGTGATAGCAGGTAGGCAAACTCAGATTCCTGCTCAGGCGTTTCTGTCATTAACGCAAAACGGTTTCTTGAGGAGATCAACATTTGCGAGGCGCCAGCTTTTCTTAGTCGGTAACTATCTTTGCCTTCTTTATCAACGTCAAAATTATGGTGTGCGTGTTTTAGCATACCGATACGTAGACCCGCTTCTGTTAACTTTGGCAGAAGTGCTTCTAACAGCGTTGTTTTCCCCGTACCTGAATACGCGGCAAAACCTAGAATAGGGATAGGAAGATTTAAAGTCATCAGCTGATGGTTCCGAATTGGGCCAGTTCTTCTGGGGTATTTAAGTTTACAAAGCAGTTTGGTGAGTCGCTGAAATCGACATATTCAGTGTTGCACTCTTTGTATAAAAGAATGATCTTACGATCTCCGCGCTCAAGAAAAGCGGTCAGTTTGGGTAAGACACGCTTATGGTACAAGGTGAAAACAGGCTGTTGATGGTCACCGTCATGAGCCACTAAAATGTCGGTGCTATCGGTTACCGATTGGCAAAAGCGCTCGACCAAGTCACGGTTAATTTGCGGACTATCGCATGGTACAAAACCTACCCAATCGGTTGGCGCGTTGATGAGTCCTGCATGAATCCCTCCCATTGGGCCAGGAAAGTCTTGAAATTGGTCAGAAAAGACCTCGCCAAATTTTTGGTATGCCTCATGGTTGCGATTGGCATTAATCAAAATGCGTTCAGTTTGAGGTGTCAGTCTTTTGATCACGTGTTGAATCAATGGCTTATCATTGAGTAAGACAAGACCTTTATCTTGCCCTCCCATACGGCTTGCTTGACCACCAGCTAAAATTACCCAGCTTGTTTCTTTTGCTTGAAGCATATTTGTCGTATCTGATGTTATAGTGTTATTGGGTTTGCACTCTAGCAAATCTGTTTTCGGTTTCAAGCTGAAAGGTTTGATAGCAGTCGTTTAAAGCTTGCATAGCTATCCTCTGTTACCGACTTTCGACTCTACCGATTTATCTTTCAAAACAACGACATTGCTTAACTCAAAGTCATTGTTCGAGTATTCTTTCAGCTCAAGGTCACTAATCACCCATTGCTTATTACAAAGCTCAGTCAGTGCATTTTGTTGGTGACTGGTTATGACTAAGCTTGAACCGCGATCTAAAAGATCTTTCGCCATGACCACTAAACGTTCAATCGATTCTTGGTCAAGTGACGCGCTCGGCTCGTCCATCAAAAGAATCGAAGGCTTAAGTATCCATGCCCGTGCCATCGCCACACGTTGCTTCTCTCCGCCAGACAAGACTGAAATATGCTCGTCTGCTAAAGTTTCTAAGCCTACCATGCGAAGTGCAGTGATAACTTGAGCTCGCTTATCTTTTGCTGCATCTTTTTCGAAGCGGATACCGTAGACGACATTTTCATAAACCGTTCCGTCGAAAAGGTACGGAGACTGATGAAGGTAGATCACGCCTTTACGACCAGAGCGGGGAAACAGTCTGTGTAACCATGTATCGCTTGGTGCACTTACTTTTCCTGTTGATGGTTTCATTAACCCAGACAAGATCTTGAGTAGTGTGGTTTTGCCGACGCCATTGTCACCTCTAAGGTAGATAGCGTCGTTTGGACCAATAGAGAGAGTAGGGATGTGGAACAGTACACGCTCTTTAAAGCGCATCGAAAGTTGCTGTGCCGTGATCTTAATTGTCATACAGCGCCCTTAAGTCCTTAAGTAACCTTTGCCACGCATACTAGTCAGCATGAAGTTTAGTACCAGTGCCAATGTAAGCAAGACGATGCCCAAAGCAACCCCTTGAGCAAACGCCCCTTTATGGCTCTCCATCGCAATCGCTGTAGGGATGTTACGAGTGATCCCCATAATGTTGCCGCCAACCATGGTTGAACACCCCACTTCGGTCACAATTCGAGAAAACGCCGCTATTGTTGCCGCCAAGAGTGGAAAACGGGTTTCCCACACCATGGTGGCAATAATTCGCGGTATAGAAGCGCCCAATGTAATTGAGGTTTCAACTGCTCTTCGATCGCTCGACTGCAATGCGCCGTGCATCATTGACACTAACACCGGAAAACCAATCAGCATTTGACCGACAATCATCGCTTTTTGAGTAAACAGCATCTGCCAGTCGCCTAAAGGACCAGCGCGTGACAGTAGCATGTATAGCAATAAACCAATCACAACCGTCGGAATTGCTTGTAGCGTATTAATCAATGATAGGAACAACCATTTTCCTTTAAAATCTGTATAAGCCAATACAAATGAGAAAATGATTGCGGGGAAAAGAACAATTGAAATCGCAGACAAAGAGACACTGAAGGAGACCGCAACGATCTCCCACAGCTCTTTATCGAAGCTCACCAATAATGTGAGCGCATCTAGCGTTGTTTGCCAAAGGCTCATCGAGTTCTATTTCTCGTTTGCGTTAGCAACAAACAGTTGTTTGCCATTAAGTTTAAAGTCGTTGATCAGTTTTTGTCCACGTGGGTTCACTAGCCAATCACTAAACTCTTTTGCACCTTGGTAATTAATGCTTGGGTAGCGTTCTGGGTTAACCAAGATGACCTGATATGGGTTAAATAGCTTTTTGTCACCTTGGAACAAAATCTCAAGATCAAGCTTGTTGTTGTATGCGAGCCAAGTGCCACGGTCAGTCATGGTATAGCCTTGCATTTCGTTCGCCATGTTGAGCGTTGGCCCCATGCCTTGTCCGACACTACGGTAGCCACCGAAATTTGGCTCCATTTTGGTTTGTTCCCAGATACCTTTCTCTTTTTTATGAGTACCTGAATCATCACCGCGAGAGACAAACGTCGCATTCATATTGGCGATGTTTTTAAATACTTCAGCGACATCTTTCTGCTTTGCCACTTTGGCTGGATCGGCGTGAGGGCCGACAATAACAAAGTCGTTGTACATCAGCTTACGAGGTAGAACGCCATAACCCTTTTCAACAAAGTTTGCTTCGGCTTTCGGGGCATGAGTCATAACCAAATCAACATCACCGTTTTCACCCATTTTGAGCGATTTACCCGTACCGGCTGCGATCACATCCACTTTGTAACCCGTGTCTTTTTCAAATTCAGGAAGTAGGTAGTCAAGTAGGCCAGAGTGGTAGGTACTTGTCGTTGTTGCTAAACGCACGTGAGAGTTATCAGCCGAGGATGCCGAATAGCTAACTAGAGCCAAAGACGCAGTTGCTAATGTAAAAGTGAGTTTTTTCATATTGTTATAAATCCGTTTTCTATAATTTGGGCTATTCAAATTAAGAGATATTGAATCTATGCCATAAGATTCGTGTTATAAGTCGGCATGCATAGAAAGCAATCTTAATGCCAAAAATATGTGATAGTTTTCAAACGAAATATCAATAACTTACCTAGTTAAAACTTGATGGGGGACAAAATGTCTCACATTTATTGAGGCGTTAACGGATAAACTTGGTACACTCTGTCCCAATTACCCTATATGAAAAGTGGTCATCATGCCTCCATCATTCGATCCTAATAAAGCTTCACAATATCAAGCGTTTTCCGTTCTCGTTGTTGATGACGAGATCGGAATGCAAACCATACTGAACAAAGCCTTGAGTAAATGGTTTTCAAAAGTAGATTGTGTCGGGAGTATAGAAGATGCTGAACAGTTACGTAGTGCTAACCATTACGATTTGATTGTTCTGGACATCAACTTGCCAGGGCGCTCAGGAATTGAGTGGGAAGAAGCGTTTAATGACCCAGATAAAAAAGCCGACATTATCTTTATGACAGGCTACGCGGATTTGGAAACCGCAATTTCCGCGCTCAAGCTTGGGGCATCTGATTTTATTCTTAAGCCATTTAACCTCGAACAAATGTTGCAAGCCGTGCAGCGCTGCATTGATAAGCGTTTAGAAGAACGTCACCAGTTTGCGTTGCGTCATGAATTCAAACGCCATGTCGTGACGGACATTGTCGGAGGCTCAGAAAAGACCGCTCAGTTAAAGCAGCTCATCACTCAGTTTGCGCCGTCGCGTGCCTCTGTGCTTGTAGAGGGCGAGTCGGGAACGGGTAAAGAACTGGTTGCTCGTGGTATTCATGAAGCGAGCCAACGAAGCGGGCCATTTGTACCCATTAACTGTGGCGCTATTGCACCTGAACTGCTTGAAAGTGAGCTGTTTGGTCACAATGCCGGTGCATTTACTGGGGCGAAGAAAAGCCGTGAAGGTTTGTTCCGCGTTGCAAATGGTGGCACGCTCTTCTTAGACGAAATTGGTGAAATGCCGCTCGCAATGCAGTCTGCCTTATTGCGTGTTTTAGAGCAGCGAACAATCCGCCCAGTTGGTGGTGAAAAAGAGATATCGGTTGACGTTAGAGTTGTGGCAGCAACCAACCGTAACTTACAAGAAGAGGTTAACAAGGGAAATTTCCGCGCAGACTTATTCTATCGACTCAATGTCCTAAAAATTGATGTCATGCCTTTAAGAGCGCGCAAAGCCGATCTGATTGAGCTTGTGCCCTTTTTCACCAAAATGCTCGCATCTGAGTTAGGCATGCCAAACCCAAACTGGGCACATGAAGATATTCTGGCAATGAACGAGTACGATTGGCCGGGCAACATCCGTGAACTTAAAAACCTTATCGAACGTTGCATCCTGCTTGGTAAGCCTCCTGCGCACTACTGGCGAGAGATCCATGGTGACACATTAAAGCCTTCCGTTACCATGACCGTCTCAAGTGGCGCGGAGGTGATTGAACTGACGACGCCTGCAAATCGTGGTGAAGGATATCCAAACAGTTGGCCACTAAAGCAAGTCGAAAAAGCCCATATCCAGCAATTGGTTGATTTTCACGATGGCAATAAATCGGCAGCCGCGCGAGATCTAGGCGTCGCGCGTAAGACTTTAGAGCGCAAATTTAAAGAGTGGGACAGCGAGGAATCGAGCTATGCCGAATAGCCTCTCATTCTGGTCAAAATGGCGTTATCGATTCAAAACCATGGTTCGTTATCGCCTGATGATCTTAACCTCTGCGCCTATCGTTCTGACTTTGGTCGCGCTTATAGGTATCACCATTTATTGGTCGATCCATTACACGTGGCAAAGCGCATTGGTTGATGTGTCTGAAAGACTTGGCGTGGCAGAAAATAGCATCGAACTGATTCAAGAGAAACAGGCGAATCATGTTAAATCGTTTGCAAGTTCTTTTGAATTCGTTTCACGAGTCCGCAGCAAAGAAGTCAGTGAGTTGGATCTTTCAAATTGGGTATCGAGACAACGAGAAAAATATAAGCTCGATTTCCTCCGTTTCCATCGTGTTGACAGCATGGAAAACAAATTCAGATTTATGGATCTGACTCATCGAGAATCCTTTTTTGACGTGTTAACTCAGCAAGAATTGGCTGAGTTGGGCAATGACTTAGTTAAGCGTGCTCAAACGCCGATTCTCGAGAACAATTCCGTTGAAAGCAGGGGGCTAGTGAGTCGTACAGTAATCCCTATCCGCAACCAAACCAACGATATCATTGGCTTTTTAGACGGAGGGTTGCTGCTTAACAACAGTACGGTGTTGGTTGATACGATTCGTGATCTAATCTACCCATCAAAGCAAGACAGTTTGCGCCCTGTAGGTACTTTGACTGTCTTTTTAGATGACTTACGTGTTAGCACCAATGTCCCTTTAGACAGTAACGACCGACTAGGTAGAGCCATCGGCACTCGCGTTTCTGATGAAGTGAAACAAGCGGTTCTGGTAGAAGGACATGAGTGGACAAACTTAGCGTTTGTGTACGATGCATGGTACATCACTGCCTATCAACCTTTATACGACCAGTACAACAATGTGATTGGTATGCTGTATACGGGGTATTTGTTGTGGCCATTCGTGACCACTTACATGACTAATATCGCTGAGATCTCTATTACGACGCTCTTCTTACTATTTATCTCTAGCTTGCTTGTTTATCGAGGATCTCGGGATCTTTTCATACCGATTGAACACATTCACCGTGTAGTAAAAATGATTCAGTTGGGCAAAGAGACTCGCATTGGCCCTTTGGGCTTAGACGAAGGGCATGAACTTGCTCAGCTCGCCAAGCAATTCGACAACATGCTCGACCTTCTTAGGCAGCGAAAGAATGAAATTCAACGGGCTGCGAATGAGTTAGAGTGTAAAGTCCAAGATCGTACAGCGAGCCTAGAAGAGAAAACGCAAGAGCTAGAGTTACACATCCAACTACTGAATCAGACACGTGACAAGTTGGTTGTTAATGAAAAACTGGCTGCTTTAGGTGAGCTCACTGCTGGTATTGCACACGAGATCAATAACCCAACGGCTGTGATCTTAGGTAACGTTGAACTGATGCAATTTGAGTTAGGTGATGAGTCATCTCGCGTAAAAGAAGAGATTGAAGCAATTCACGCGCAGATCGACCGCATCCGCAATATTACACGTAGTCTGCTGCAGTACAGTCGACAAGGCGGTGTACAGGATGAGATCACTTGGCAGCGAGTGAATCCCATCATTGAAGAGAGCGTTACACTGGTCAAAACAGGCGCAAAGAAACGTGAAGTGACGTTTGAAACAGAGCTAAACGCGCAAGCTTCCGTTGAAGTGAATCGCCATCAGCTACTGCAAATTTTAGTCAATCTGCAAATGAACGGTATTCATGCGATGCAAGGGAAAGGTCGACTAATCGTCTCAAGCGAAGACTGGGTAGAAGAAGGGCAGACTCGTGGCGCAGTCATTCATGTTAAAGATGAAGGCTGCGGTATTAAGCCCGAGAACCTAAAACGAATCTTCTCACCGTTTTACACCACTAAGCGGGATGGAACCGGCTTAGGTCTCTCTGTCTCACAAAGTATTCTCAGCCAGTCGGGTGGTGAACTCAGAGTTGACTCTGAATGGGGTAAAGGAAGCCAGTTCAGTATTTACCTTCCCGAACGTGCCGAACCTCAGCTCAAAGTTATGAACCTATAAAAAACGGTCAGCAATGATGCTGACCGTTTTTCTACTTATTTGGCTCTTTGGCTAAGGCGTCTTTACATTCCTGATATTTGAGCTTTTCTGGTAATGACTCGGGAGGCATTCCGCACTCCATGATCACCTTTTTGTCGTAGCACTTATTCGATTTGCCATGTAAGCAGATGATTTCATCATCTTGATAAACGATGTCACCTGTTTGTAAATGCCCATAGGTATCGTTTCCCCACACTGGGTTGGCATTAAACGTATTTTTGGCAATTGCAAAGGATGCAGTAAAAGGCATTGAGGCTACAAGCAAGAAAAGGGTCTTATTCATGGTTTCGATCAGTTGTTGGAACTGGCAGCGATTATATAGAACTGCAACCTGAATCCAACTTTAAAATGTTAGATAAGATGACTGACACGATCGACTTATTCGATGTCAGAAAAACAAAACTTGAAGTTCGTCTCAGTAAACAGTAGTGTGGCGCGGTTTTTCATATTTTATAGGTAACGACATTGATTTCCACTAACAACATCACACAGCAATTTGGCGCTAAGCCACTTTTTGAAAACATCTCTGTTAAGTTTGGTGAAGGTAACCGTTACGGCCTTATCGGTGCGAACGGCTGTGGTAAATCAACGTTCATGAAAATCCTAAGCGGAGAGCTTGACCCTACAGGTGGTAACGTAAGTTACGACCCTAACGAGCGCGTAGCGAAGCTAAACCAGGATCAGTTTGCTTACGAAGAGTTCACCGTGATTGATACCGTTATCATGGGTTACAAAGAACTGTGGGAAGTAAAAAAAGAGCGCGATCGCATTTATTCTTTGCCTGAAATGAGTGAAGAAGAGGGCATGCTTGTTGCTGACCTAGAAGTTCAATTTGCAGAAATGGACGGTTACATGGCCGACGCAAAAGCAGGCGAGTTACTCCTTGCTGTTGGTATTCCTGAAGAGCAACACTACGGTTTAATGAGCGAAGTTGCCCCTGGTTGGAAACTTCGTGTACTTCTTGCACAGGTTCTATTTGCTGACCCGCACATCATGCTGCTCGACGAACCAACCAACAACTTGGATATGGATACTATCCGCTGGTTGGAAGAGACGCTAAACCAACGTAACTGCACGATGATCATCATCTCGCACGACCGTCACTTCTTGAACTCAGTTTGTACACACATGGCAGACTTAGACTACGGTGAGCTACGTGTATACCCTGGTAACTATGATGAATACATGACAGCGGCATCGCAAGCACGCGATCGTCTATTGTCTGACAACGCGAAGAAAAAAGCGCAAATTGCAGAACTACAAACGTTCGTTGCTCGTTTCTCTGCTAACGCATCTAAGGCTAAGCAAGCCACTTCTCGTGCTAAGCAGATCGATAAGATTCAGCTTGAAGAAGTAAAAGCATCAAGCCGCCAAAACCCATTCATCCGCTTTGAGCAATCGAAAGAGTTGTTCCGTAATGCACTTATCGTAGAAAACCTAAGCCAAGGTTTCGAAGATGATTTGTTTAGCGATTTCAATGCGATCTTTGAAGTGGGTGAGCGTGTTGCCATCATCGGTGAGAACGGTGTGGGTAAAACAACGCTACTCAACACTCTTGCGGGTGTACTAGAGCCACGCACTGGTGAATTTAAGTGGTCAGAAAACTCTAACATTGGTTACTATGCCCAAGACCATGCCGCTGATTTTGAAGAAGATCTAAACCTTATGGATTGGATGGGACAGTGGCGTCAAGAAGGCGATGACGAGCAAGTTATTCGTAGCTTCTTAGGTCGTATGCTGTTTTCTCAAGATGACATTAAAAAGTCAGTAAAAGTACTTTCTGGTGGTGAGCAAGGCCGTATGCTTCTAGGTAAGCTTATGATGCATAAACCAAACATGTTGTTGATGGATGAACCAACCAACCACATGGATATGGAATCTATCGAATCTCTAAACACGGCACTAGAGCAATACAAAGGTACGCTATTCTTCGTATCTCACGACCGTGTATTCGTAGACTCGTTGGCAACTCGTATCATCGAGATCAAAGACAACAAGATTACCGACTTTAAAGGCACTTACGCAGAGTTCCTAAAAGCTCGTGGTATTGTAGGCTAAGATTAGCGTCTTATCTGGTTACTTAAAGCCTCGCATTACCTAATGCGGGGCTTTTTTTATAGTTTACGGAACTGTATAAACATACATACTAGCGTGAGCAAGGCCCAAATCATGCTATATAGAACAATTCTGCATTTTGTGATTCATATGTTTCTCTGTTTGATGTAAGTAACTGTTATTTATTAAGTTGATTTGGTAACGTGAGGGTAAGTAAAGTTTTATTGCGGATTGGTTCTGTAGTTTTTTATAGAATTGTTCTGGCTAAGAACTGTTATAGGGCAGGTGATATTTATGCTTAGCGTAATGAATAAGACAAAATGGAATGAGCTGCGTCTTAAGATGTCTGCACTTGAAGTTCATAGGCCCAAGTGGCGAACAAAAGATATAGAAAGCGGGCATATCTCTGAGTGGGATGGTGACTGGTATTATCATTTTGAACTAGGTGGCTTTCGCTATATCGAATGGGTTGAATTACAAACGAAAGACTCTATTCATCATGAGCTAATTAGAGTTGAACTACAGAAAATTAATCTTCCTGGTAATGAAATCAAGAATGGTTTCAGGGTTTATGGTCACATAGCTGACGGGCAGTTTGTTGAATATATTTGAGTTTGCCCTATAACAAACTGCTCAAGACGGACTATCAACGCTCGGCAATTTTGGTTCTAGTTTGGTAAAGTGTTTACGGCGGCTAGTTTGAGTATCGTGCTATGCGTTGCTAGCCACTTAGCAGGGCGTTAGTTGCCACCGTAAAAGGCGGTACTCAGAAACCATATTCGCAGATAAATTGAGTAATAGGTGTATGACTAAATTTGGAGTTTTGTGTGACAAGTAAGTATTTCAACCCTCACAAAAGCTTTATTAGCCTTCCTGCCTTATGGGGTGTGGTTGTGGCTTTGTCATTGTTTTCACTGGTACTAGCTTCCATCATTGTCGCAAACTCTGAACTTGATGTTGACTTATCGTTTACCGGTTTCAATAATTTTTTGACGGTGTTCCGAGTCCCCTTAGGAATACTAGCTTTGATTATTCCAATCGTCGCATTGCTGGCGGCAAATCACCGGTCAGAGCAAACTAAAGAACAAATTCGTGTGACCAACCAACAAAACAACTTTGCTAATTACTACAAGCATATAGAAGAATACGAAAAATATGCGATGACAATTGCAGATTACGAAGAGATATCTCGTAGAAATATTCGCAGAAATCATAAGCTTCTTTTCAGTCGGGCAATTGACGGAGACTATTCAGTTTCAACTGAGTTATTAGAGACCATTAAGTTGTTAGCGGTCGACATCGACGCTAAAGAAATGGCTAAATCTGAACTGCACGAGCGATATTTAGCTATTTCGAATGAGTTTCGCTTAGATGATACGGATGTAGAGTCATCTGAGTATGACATTGACGAAGTCTATGAAAACTTCCACAAGTTGGTATACAAGATAGACTATTTAATGTCTTTCTCGGATACATATTCTACTCCTGACGAACTATCTATTCACCTAGTAAAAAAAGATAGTGCTTAGGCAACTAACAATAAATTTAAGAGTGATTCACAACGCTTGGCGCTTTCACTTCAAGCCAGTTTAGTGTTTATGGCACAATGCTTTAGGTAAGGTGTCCGCGTTGTTCACACCTTAATTTGGCGTTATAGGGCAGGTGATATTTATGCTTAGCGTAATGAATAAGACAAAATGGAATGAGCTGCGTCTTAAGATGTCTGCACTTGAAGTTCATAGGCCCAAGTGGCGAACAAAAGATATAGAAAGCGGGCATATCTCTGAGTGGGATGGTGACTGGTATTATCATTTTGAACTAGGTGGCTTTCGCTATATCGAATGGGTTGAATTACAAACGAAAGACTCTATTCATCATGAGCTAATTAGAGTTGAACTACAGAAAATTAATCTTCCTGGTAATGAAATCAAGAATGGTTTCAGGGTTTATGGTCACATAGCTGACGGGCAGTTTGTTGAATATATTTGAGTTTGCCCTATAACAAACTGCTCAAGACGGACTATCAACGCTCGGCAATTTTGGTTCTAGTTTGGTAAAGTGTTTACGGCGGCTAGTTTGAGTATCGTGCTATGCGTTGCTAGCCACTTAGCAGGGCGTTATATGCATTGGAGAATTATGAACAAAATTGACTACTTAGAGGAACTAAAACAGGTTCCAATTTCATTTAATAACGTCAAAGTTGTGCCTGATGCAGGCTCTCGCTTGGATTGGAAGTTTGAAGTAAATCCAAGTGAATATATATCTTTTGCGAAACGTGACTTTCGTGAGGGTAGCACTCGTGGGCTTATTAATTCCCTAGGGAATTCAAAGAGAGCCATTGATTGTCAAATCGATAGGATTTTTCGTGCCCTCGGGTATGATCCCAAAAAGTATCCCAAAAATCTCAATGAATTCGGTGAGTTTTTTGGAGATGACGATTCTGTAAATCTACCTGCAAAATTAAAAGTAATTGTGGGCTTTGGTATCGCGCCCTGTGGTTTAGTTTCTGAAATTCGAACTCTAAGGAACAAGATTGAGCATGACTTTATTGTTCCAAATAGCACCGAAGTTAGACGCGCATTTGAAACTGCGGAATTGTTTGTTGCTGCAACTGAACGAAAACTAATTGATTCTTGGGAATTTGAGTTAACCTGTCTGGAATCTAAGTTTGGGTTTTATCTTCATAAAATGCTGGATGACTTTGAATTCCAATGTTGGGTGCGAAACCCGAAGCCAGTCGATGAGTTGCAAAAGATAAAAATCCCCAGAGACAGCCTTCTCCATCATTGTATACTTCGAATGACATTGTCTATGGAGCAAGAGCTAGAATTTGGGCGTTCGTTAAGCTATATGGCAAAGTTGTTGGATAAACCTTTTGATTTTGAGTCAGCGAAGGTCGAGTTCAGTTATGAGTAAATGCATATAACAAAGCATTTAAGAGTGATTCGCAACGCTTGGCAGTTTCGCTTCGCTCAAGTATAGCCAAGCGTCGCTCACACCTTAATGCGGCGTTATGTGACTATTAGGAAAATCAAGAATGAAAGTTGATTATGAGTATTTGAAGCAACTCCTAGAAGCATTTGAGGAAGTTCCTAAACCTTTCCCCCTTATCAGTGAAATC